>CAZTPX010000013.1:0-108497 GCA_964615095.1 uncultured Planctomycetaceae bacterium
GCGCCATGTTCCAGATGATCGCCCACGGCATCAGCTCGGCTGGCATGTTCTTCCTGGTCGGCGTCGTCTACGATCGCGTTCACCATCGCGACCTCGACCGCTTCGGAGGGCTGTTCCAGCACATGCCCACCTACGCGGGCATTTCCATGGTGATCTTCTTCGCCGCCCTGGGCCTGCCGGGGCTTTGCGGGTTCATCGGCGAACTGCTTGTCGTGCTCAGCGTGTGGACCTTCAGTAAGGTGCTGGCCGTGATCTCGGCCGCGGTCGTGATCCTCACGGCCGGCTACATCCTCTGGACGATCCAGCGGGTTTACCTGGGAGCGGAGTACAAGGGGCCGCACGCCGAGGCCCTGCGGCCGATGAGCCTGCGCGAGATTGCCATCGCCGCGCCGCTGATCGTGATGGCCGTCGTGCTGGGCGTCTTTCCCAAGCTCTTGCTGGACTACACCGATGCCACCGTCGGCGGCTTCGTGGACCGCCTCAATCCAGCGCGGCAGGCAGCGCAGCTTTCGACAGATGAGCGGCCAATCGAAGTTGTGAAACCGCAAACGGCCGCGGCAGTCGAAACACACACGGCCCCGCGCGATGAAGTCGCCAGTCCGCAAGCTGCCGGATCCGTCGCTTCCGCCGCGTTGGAAACTCGCAGCGTGCCACCCGTAGCCAAGGTGTCGCCGTGAACCTGTACGAACTGATCGACTATGTTTTGCGGGACCTCGGCCCATCGCTTCGCGCGGTCTGGCCGGAGTTGTCGCTTTGCGCTACGATCGTGCTCTTGCTGCTGGCCCGCATGATCTTTCCACCACGGAAAGTGCCCGGCCTGCCCTTTTTCATCGCGGCCTTGGGCGCGCTGGCCGCGCTAGTGCTGGTATACGCCGACGTCGCCGCTTGGCCGCAATTTGGCCGGGGGCCGGCCTACGCGCTGGGTACCGCTCCGCAACCGCTCTTCACCGGCCTGCTGGTAATGGACAGCTTCGGCATGGTCGTGCGGTCGCTCTTGTTGCTCTTCGCCGTGCTCTTCGTGGCCTTCACACGGGTCTCGGGCGTGCCCGGTGAAGACGACGCCACGGAGTTCTATGTAATGATCCTGGGGGCGACAATCGGCCTGTGTATCATGGTCACGGCCAACCACGCCTTGATGGTGGTACTGGGCATCGAAATGGCGAGCGTGCCGTGCTACGTGCTGGCCGGCATCCTTCGCCACCGTCGTGCCAGCAGCGAGGCCGCCTTGAAGTATGCCGTGTTCGGCGCGGCTGCTGCGGGCGTCATGTTGTATGGCATAAGTTTGCTTACCGGTGTGCTCGGTTCCGCCCACTTGCCCACGATGGCCCAGCGGCTGGCAACCTGGATGACGACGAGCGGTCCCAATCATCAAGCGACCGCCGTGGTGTTGGTGTTGGGCGGGCTGATGGCCCTGGTCGGGCTGGCCTTCAAGCTCTCGGCCGTGCCGTTTCATTTCTGGGCCCCCGACGTTTTCGAGGGCGCGCCGGCCGAGGTGGGCGCCTTCCTTTCGATCGCCTCGAAGGCCGCTGCTGTGGCCCTCTTGACCCGGCTGGTGCTGATCTTTTCCGGGGCCTTGGAGACTGCCCCAGCGACTGTCGCGGCCCTAGCGCCGGTGCGGTTCTACCTGGCATCGCTCATTGCCTTGCTGGCCGCCGTGACGTGTACCTTCGGCAACCTGGCGGCCTACGGGCAGACCAACATCAAGCGGCTGCTGGCCTACTCGACGATCGCCCATGCCGGCTACCTGATGATGCCGGTGGCCGCGGCCGTGGCCATGGCCGATACGGCCCATCGCGAGGGTTCGATCAAGGCCGTGGCCGCACTGATTGTCTACCTCGGCGTCTACTTGTTCATGAACTTTGGCGCGTTCGCCATCGTGGCCTTTGTCCGCAACGCGCGGGGCAGCGAGTCGATTGCCGACTACGCGGGCATGGTCCGCCGCTCGCCCGCGGTGGCCGTGGCCCTGGCCGTGATCCTCTTCAGCCTGGTCGGCCTGCCGCCGCTGGCCGGGTTTGCGGCTAAGTTTGCGGCCTTCGCCGCCTTGCTGGACGCCAAACTGTATCTCTTGTTGGTTATCGGCGGCCTGAACACGGTGGTGAGCCTGTTCTATTACCTCCGTGTGGTCAAGGTGATGATGCTGGAACCGGAGCCTGACGGGCAGCCGGCCCCGGACGTTCCCTTGTTCTCGGTTCCCGGCGTTTATGCCGTCGTCCTGGCCGGTACGATGTTCGTGATTTTCCTTCGCTGGGAAGGCTTGTGGACGCTCGGCCGCGTGGCTGGCCTGGCCTTGGTGCAATGGAGTGGCCTATGAACCAGACATTGGAATCGCCCCGCGTCGCGAGCGTGCTGAACCGGCTGCTGCGGACGCTGTGCCGCTCGCTGGGTATGTACGTCGAAGAGATCAAGCCCTGGAGCCTTGCCGCTGACGAGCCGGTTTGGGTGGCCATCGGGCGGCTCGCCGCCGACAGCCGCATGTACGCCCGGCGCGTGGCCGAGGCCATCATCGAGCACGGCGGCCAACCGGATCCGGGCGCTTATCCGCTCCAGTTCGCCACGCTCAACGACCTTGGCATGGAGTTCTTTCTCCGGCAGATTGTCGTCCACCTGCAGCGTGACCAGCAAGTGGTTTGCGAGTGTGTTGCCGAGTTGGCCCAGGCCGCGGACGTTCGCGCGCTGGCCGAGGAGGTCCACGGCAATCTTCGCGGGCACATCGAACTGCTGGAAGCCCTGCTGGCAAATGATCGACACGCACTGCCATCTTGACGACGAGCAATTCGAAGCCGACCGCGCGGCGGTTGTCGCCCGTGCCGTCCAGGCGGGCGTCGAGCGGATGATCTCGCTGGGCACCACGCTGGCATCCAGCCGCGCAACCGTTCGCCTGGCGGAAACCTACCCGAACCTCTATGCGGCGGTAGGCATTCATCCGAACTCCTGTGCGGAGGCTGGGCTGGCAGACTGGGGCGCCATCCAAGATCTGCTGGATCATCCCCGCGTGGTGGCCTTGGGCGAGACGGGCCTCGACCGCTATTGGGATTACGCCCCCATCGACTTGCAGCGGGACTATTTCGACCGCCATCTGCGGCTTTCGCAGCAGCGCGATCGGCCCATCGTCATCCATTGCCGCGACGCCCAGGCCGACATGCTGCCCATGCTCCGCGAGGCGGCCGCCCGCGGCCCCTTGCGGGGTGTATTGCACGCCTTTTCGGGTGATACCGCCATGGCCGCCGAGTGCCTGGACCTGGGGCTTTATGTGAGCTTCGCCGGCAACGCCACCTATACCAACAAGAAGTTTCAGTCCTTGCGCGAGGCCGCCGTCGCGGTCCCGGCCGATCGCATCTTGATCGAGACCGACAGCCCCTATCTTACGCCCGAGCCGTTGCGCGGCAAGCAGAAACGGAACGAGCCCGCGCTGGTGGTCCACACGGCCGCCGCCTTGGCCGCGCTCCGCGGCGTGCCATTGGACGAATTCGCCCGCCAGACTGAGGCCAACGCCCGGCGGCTGTTCCAATTGGAGTAAACCACGAATAGCACGAATAACACGAATTGGGAAAGCAAGCGGCGGGAAATATATCCTGCCACTTGCTTCCGGCTATAGAATGTCTTGGCGCACAGTTTCCCGCATTTTTCCCATTCGTGATATTCGTGGTTTCTAATGTCTTTCTTGCGAGCAAGGAGAATTCTCACATGGTCTTGACCCCAAGCACGATGCGTTTACCTCTGGGCACTGCAGCGCCCGCTTTCGAGCTGCCGGATCCTGACGGCAAGCTCCACTCCCTGGACGATTTTGCCGGCCGGCCCGCGTTGCTAGTGGCCTTTATCTGCAACCACTGTCCCTACGTCAAGCACATTGCGCCGGCCTTTGCCCGGCTTGCCCGGGAGTACCTGGAGCGCGGTGTCGGTATCGTGGCCATCAATTCGAACGACTACGAGCACTATGCGGACGACGCGCCGGCGAAGATGAAGGACGAGATCGCCGCGCGAGGTTACCCGTTCCCTTATCTCGTCGACGAGTCGCAAACCGTGGCCAAGGCCTATCACGCGGCCTGCACGCCCGACTTCTATCTCTTCGACAAGGACCACAAGCTGGTCTATCGCGGCCAGATGGACGCCAGCCGTCCCGGCAACAACCTGCCCGTCACCGGCAAGGACATCCGTGAGGCGATCGACGCCGTACTGGCCGGCCGCGCCGTATCGCAGGAGCAGCGAGCCAGCATGGGCTGCAACATCAAGTGGCGGCCTGGCAACGAACCCGATTATTTCCGGTGATTTTGAACCTTCTCGCCCCTCCCAGCGTCTAGTAAATGGTCAAATCCCTTTTTCCCGGAGTACCTCGATCATGTCCGTTGCACTTCCCGAAGTTCGCGTTGGTGATCCTGTCCGCCATGAAGCGTTGTCCGTATTCCCCCTTTTCGCCGAGGCCGAAAGCCCGGTGGAATACCTGCTGTCGGATGAGGGGATTGGCAGCGGCAGCGTGACTGTCGAAGAAGTCTCCGAGGGCGGTTCGGTTCCGAATCTCCTGGTCGAGAACAAGGGCGACGTCCGCATTCTCTTCATCGAGGGCGAAGAACTCGTGGGAGCCAAGCAGAATCGCGTCCTCAACACTTCGGTCCTGATCGCCGCCAAGACCAAGGTCAAGATTCCGGTAAGCTGCGTTGAGGCGGGCCGGTGGGCGTACAAGTCGCGGCATTTCGGCTCCAGCGGCAGCCACTCGTCGCCCAAACTGCGCTGGTTTCTCAAGATGTCTGTGACCGATTCCTTGCGCCGCAGCGGCAGCCACATGTCGGACCAGGGCAAGGTCTGGAGAGAAGTCGCCAGGCAGCAGGAATCGTTGGGCACGTCGTCCGGAACCGGCGCGATGTCCGATACGTTTGAGAACTACAAGGAATGCGTGAGCGAGTTTCAGGATAAGTTGAAATATGTCGACGGCGCCTGCGGGCTGGCCGTTGCCATCGGCAAGCAGATCGTCGCCGTGGACATGTTCGACAAGCCCGCAACTTGCCGGAAAGTCTGGAATCGGCTGCTTTCGGGTTTCGTGCTGGACGCATTGGAAGCGGCTACGTCGGAAGACAGCCCGGCCAGCACCGCCGACGTGCGTGAGCTGCTACGGACGGCCAACGGAATGTCCTGGGTGAAGGCCGAGCCGGTGGGAGAAGGCGAGGAGTATCGGGCCGAGTCGGCGGCCAACCTGCATGCTTCCGCCCTGACCTTCCACGATTCGCCATTACATCTCAGCATGGTAGCGGCCGGGTAAGGGCGTTGGGAAGAAATGAGCGGGTTGGAGTCCCGGCTTTAGCCGGAATGTGCGGGAACTCCGCCTAAAGGCGGGACTCCAACAATCGGGCATTTTCGGCATTTGTTCCGTACGCCCTAGAGACCGGCGCAGGAATGGCGGTCGCAAGAATGTATCCGGCACACTCCGTGTGCCGTTGCGGGCGGCACACGGAGTGTGCCGGATACATTGGAACCAACAACTTTTCCCCAGCCCAGCCGCCGCAAGCAGGTCTTCCGTGGCGTTGCCGGGCAGCGCCGTTCTTCGCATTTCTCCGTCTCTTTGTCGTTTCCTATGCCTTGCAGGACCGCCGCCGCTGGCCGATCGGCGGCGGCCTGCTAGAATCGGTCCTTTGTCGGGGGCTTCCGGTCCCCCGCACTTGGTTCGCATGAAAAGGAATTTGACGAATGGATGAAGAAATCATGCCGAAAATGACCCTGCCGGCGCCGGCGGAATATGCCGACGAGGCGGCGACGGGCGAGAACCCGAACATCGAGACAGCCTGCAGCGAGTACCTGGGACGCTGGAACCGGCTGGTGAGCACGACGAACTGGGAAAAGGGACGGATCGTGGCCGAGTGGCGCGAGGCCCTGATCGAGGCCGGCGCGGCGGCGGCGGCCTACTCCGACGAGGCCTGGAGCCAGCGGGTGGGCAACGTCACGCCACAGCATACGGGCCGCTTGCGGAGGGTCTATCAGCGGTTCGCCGAGATGCGGGATGCCTACCATGGCTTGTACTGGAGCCACTTCCAGGCGGCCCTGGATTGGGACGACGCCGAGATGTGGCTGGAGGGAGCCGTGCAGAACCGCTGGTCGATCTCGCAGATGCAGGGCGAGCGGTCGCGCACGCTGGGCGCCATGGTGGAAGCGAGCGTGGATGTGGCAGCGGTAGAAGTCGACGAAGACGCCGCGGCCGCTTCGGCCGATCTGCCGCCGGCGGCCAGTGGGGTTTCGACAGCCGAAGCCCACGAAACGGCCGACGGGGAGGCTGACGCGGACAGCGTCGCCTTTGAAGCGGCCGAGGCCTCTGCTGGTGACGAGAGCGTGGCGGTGCGACCGTTCGAAAATCTGCCCAGCTTGCCGGCCGATCTTCGCGACGCCTTCGACGGCTTCAAGCTGGCCATCGTCCATCATCGGATTTCCAACTGGCAGGAAGTCAGCCTGGCGGACGTCCTGGCCACGCTGGAGGCCCTGCGACAATTGGCCTTGGCGCCAAGCGAGGCGTAGGTCCGCTTTCACGCAACAGAAAACAGAAGCAGATAGCAATCGCTGAAGTAATTACAGAAAGATGGTTGACGGAAATATAGTCCGCACCAGGGCAGACTGTTTTCGTCAATCGGGCATTTTTCTGCCAATCATATTTCTTTCGCGCGTTTCCTTGGCCGTTTCCTTGGTCGGGTTTGACTTCCCCGGGCAACTACGTTAAGTTTATTGGTCGCATTTCGCTTTTTTGGGCGGCCTTTTCAACCGCTCGGGCAGCGAAAAATGGTTTCCAAATCCCGAGGATGAGCAGCGGCACTTGAATCAGGCACGTGCCAAAGGAATCGATGGCGAACACAACGGAAGACCGACCCTTCTGGTCAATTGAGACCAATCAACTGCTGGAGCGACTGGGCACGTCGGAACAGGGATTGACCCAGCAGGAAGCGAAACAGCGGCTCGAGCGAGCCAGCCATCTGAAGCCGCACCGGGCTTCGGCCTGGTCGCTGCTGTTGGACCAATTCAAGAGCCCGATCATCCTGCTGCTCTTCGGTTCGGCGGTGCTGTCGTTCACGTTGCTGCATAGCGACTGGACTGACCTGACGAATGGCATGATCATTGTCTTCATTTTAATCGCCAGCGGCTTGCTGAGCTTCTGGCAGGAACTGAGCGCGGCCGATGCCATCGCAAAGCTCATGCGGATGATCGAGACTAAGGTGACTTTGATCCGCGACGGGCAGGAATGCGAAGTGCCACTGGACACGGTGGTGCCGGGCGACCTGGTCCGTCTGCGGGCCGGCGACCTCATCCCCGGCGATTGCCGCCTGCTTACGGCTCAGGACCTGTTCCTCAACGAGGCGGTGCTCACGGGCGAGAGTTTTCCCGCGGAAAAGTCGTGCGGAGTGTTGCCCGAACTCACGCCGCTCGGCCAGCGGGTCAACGCCGTTTTCCTTGGAACTAGCGTCATTAGCGGATTCGCGACCGCCACGGTCGCCGGAATTGGGCCTGAGACCGAATTCGGCAAGATCTCGGAACGGCTGGAACACAAGCAGCCGGAAACCGGATTCGAACGCGGCCTGCGGCAGTTTGGTCAACTGCTGGTCAAGCTCGTGCTGGTCATCACGGTGGTCGTATTCTTGGTGAAAGTCGGCTTCCAGGAGAAGAAGGTCGCCGAGGCGCTGTTGGTGGGCCTGGCCCTGGCCGTCGGGATGACGCCGCAGTTGCTGCCCGCCATCACCAGCGTCGTGCTCGCCGCCGGCGCCAAGGCGATGGCCCGCCAGCGGGTGATCGTCAAGCAACTGCTATCGATCGAGAACCTTGGCGGCATGACCGTGCTCTGCTCCGACAAGACCGGCACGTTGACCGAGGGCGTCGTGCGGCTTCGGGAGGCGCTCGACGTTACCGGCCGGCCGAGCGATCGCGTGGCACGACTGGCCTACTTGAACGCGCTGTTTCAAACGGGGTTCGCCAACCCGATCGACCGGGCGATCCAAGAGGGCCGGCAGTTCGACGCTACCGGCGTCGACAAGCTCGACGAAATCCCCTACGACTTCAGCCGCAAACGGCTGAGCGTGCGCGTGGCCGACAGCGGCCAAAAGCTGCTCATTACCAAGGGGGCGCTGGCCCAGGTGTTGGACTGCTGCACGCAGGCCGTGGTGGGCGACGGCGCGCTGGTGGAGATGGCCCAGCAACGCCCGGCCATCGACCGCCTTTTTATGGAGATGAGCCAACAGGGGCTGCGCGTGCTGGGGCTGGCCGTCCGAGCAGTCGACTCGCCGCACATTGGCAAAGCGGACGAGCAGGGCATGACGTTTCTAGGCTTTCTGGCCTTTGCCGACCCTCCCAAAGCCGATGCCGCCGAGATGATCGCCGAGTTGCGCGACCTGGGCATCTCGCTGAAGGTCATTACCGGCGACAACCGCGCGGTGGCGGCGACCATTAGCCGCCAGGTGGGAATCGCCTCGCCGGTGGTCATCGCCGGTCCCGACTTGCGAACGCTGAGCGAGGATGCCTTGATCGAGCGGGTTCGAGGAGCCGATGTGTTTGCCGAAGTCGAACCGAACCAGAAAGAGCGGATCATCCTCGCGCTGAAGCAGTCCGGCCAAGTGGTCGGCTATCTGGGCGACGGCATCAACGACGCTTCCGCGCTGCATGCGGCGGACGTGGGCATTTCGGTCGATTCCGCCGTCGATGTGGCCCGCGAGGCCGCCCAAATCGTGTTGCTCGAGCGCGATCTCGGCGTGCTGGTGCGCGGCGTCCGCGCCGGCCGGCGGACCTTCTCCAACACGCTGAAGTACATCTTCTACGTCATCGCCGCCAACTTCGGCTACATGTTCAGCTTGTCGGTAGCGTCACTGTTCCTGCCGTTCGAGCCTCTCTTGGCGGCGCAGATCCTGCTTGTGAACTTGCTGGCCGACTTCCCCGCCATGGCCCTGGCGACCGACAGCGTGGACCCCGAGCAGATCCAACGCCCGCGGCGATGGGACGTGCGCTTCATCGTGCGCTTCATGATGTCGTTTGGGTTCTCTAGCTCGATGTTCGATTTCCTGACCTTCGCCGCGATGTTCTATATCTTCCGCGGACTGCGCACGGAAGAAAACAAGGAGATTTTCGAGCAACTGTTCCATACCGGCTGGTTCATCGAATCGACGCTTACGGGGCTGATGATCTTGGCGGTGGTGCGGACACAGCGGCCGTTCTTCCTCAGCCGTCCCGGCCGGCTGTTCCTGCTGGCGACGGTTGCGATGGCACTGTTGGCGATTTGGCTGCCTTACTCCCCCTTTGCCGCGGCCCTCGGGTTTGTCAAACCGCCGGCAATCTTGCTGGTGATCGTGATTGGCATCACCCTGCTTTATGGCGCGGGCATGGAAGTGGTCAAATGGCTGTTTTATCGCTTTCTCGCCGCGTGAATTGCAACAAAAAGGGAACGAATGGATTATGAGGAAGGTACCCGTCCCTAAGGCATCGCGCCGTTCAAGCGGATAAACGCGTGCAGAATACAAATTTGACTACGCCAAGGCGAAACCAAATCGTTTCGCGTCGCGTGTGGACAAGAGCCGACTTGTCGTTGCGTTGGACCCCGATGTCTCCGAAGTATTTACGTCGCCGGAAGCCGTGAACAAGGTCCTGCGCGCGTTGATCGACGCCATGCCGACAGCGGCGCGCGGTTAGAAGGACACGTCAATGGTCTCTCCGAAGAGCGGGAACCGATGCGATGCTGAACGGACATTGTGCATTGCTTGGCCTGGAAAATCGAAGAGAGTGCATGCAATTCACGCCAGCCACGTCGCCCGATCCAGGCTGTACATTTCGACCCGCCGCTGGAGATAGAGCTGCTCCAGGCCAGTGTCGCCTTGCGTTTGGAGTTCGAGCAACTCGTCGCCAGTGACCGGCACGGCCAGGAGCCAGGCAATATTTCTGGACTCGCCCCGCAACAAGTCGAGCCGCTGGCCCCAAAGAAAGGGGCGGGCAAAGTAAAGATGCGATACCGTGGCGCGGGGATAGAACTCGGCAATCACATCGCGGGTGGCGTCGCCCGGTTTGATTTCCTTTCGCTGGCGGACCAGCAGCATTGCCGCCGCGGCCAAAATGTTGGCAAACAGCGGTCGGTCCGCCGCGCAGGCGGCGGCCAACTCCACGTGGGCGGGCGGCTCGGGGCCGGTCATCACCTCGTAGTCGGAAAGGCCGATCGTGGTGTAGGAAACCACGCCGACCACGGGCCGATCGGCGCAGCCGCCAATGTCCAAGCAGAAATTCTCCCCTTCGCAGGCGAACCGCCAGACGTTCGGCGGCGCGCCGAACGTGCCGATGGCATGCCGGGCAACGAGCTTCTTATCGCTGGAGGGTTTCTTACGGATATCCATCGTCGCTAAGGACCGGCGAATCAATAGCTGTCACAAATCGACGCTGTAGGGGCGACTTTGGTCGCCTTTTTGCCGAAGAGGGCGACTAAAGCCAGCCCTACAGCACGACACTCATTGATTCGTCAGTCCTAAAGAACAATATTGACAGTAGCACGGACGACAATCCGTCACTCACGGACTGAAGTCCGTGCTACGTAGGTTATTTTCACGCCCGAGTAATATCCGACTGACCCGCAACGCGTCTTTCCCCGGGAACCGCAGTACGAGCGTGCGCAGCCGGCCGTCGCGCTCGACCACCAGTTCCAACGGTCCGGGCAAAGTCCGCGCAAGTTGGGCGAAGGCATTGTCGTCGGCAAAGTCCTGGCCGCCAACTCGATAGATGCGGTCGCCGACCCGCAGTCCCGCGGCAGCCGCGGGCGAACCGGCGACGACTTGGCTGACGATAACGGTGTCGGGTTCGGCATCGTCGAGCCGCCAGGAAATACCTAGCCGCAGGGGCGAATTGCCCGCCCGCAGGGGGAGCGGCTCGGCCGCTTCCAGGCGGCGGTGCGAGTCCTCTTTCTCGGCCTTGCTGGCGGCGCGGAACCGCGGCAGCAACGGGGCGTCGGCCTCCGTATACAGCATGGCAAAGGCCAGCTTCGCCACTCGCATCATGCCCTCACGATTGATTTTCGCGGCCACGTCGGTGGGCCGGTGATAGCGCTCGTGCAGATCGGTGTGCAGAAAGATCGCAGGAATGCCGCGATCGATGAACGAGTAGTGATCGGCATTGGCCTGCAGTAGCCAGGTAAAATCTAACGTCAGGTTGCCCTCTTGATTGCTCATGCTGGCCATCCGCCGCAGACCCGGGGCCGTGCGCGTGCCGAAGACCATGACGCGGTCGGCCCGCAACGCGCCGATCATATCGAGATTGAGCATGAACTTGACGCGGGGCAAGGGCAAGGTGGGATTGGCCGTCCAGTGTTTTGAGCCTAGCAGGCCCTTCTCCTCGCCGTCGAAACAGATAAACAGGATCGAGCGCTTGGGGGCCGCCGGCAAGCTGGAAAAGGCGCGGGCCAGCTCGACAACGCCCGATGTGCCGCTGGCATTGTCGTCAGCGCCCGGGAAGATCGTTCCCGGCGGATTGTTGCGGCCGTGCCCCAAGTGGTCGTAGTGGGCGCCGACGATAATAACCTGGTCCTTGAGCGAGGCATCGCTGCCCGGCAGTAACACGAGGATATTGCGGAAGTTGTTCCCAAAGGGCTGGAAGTAGCCTTGCTTTTCGCCCGCCGGCTTCAACGGCAGCTTGCGAAACTGTTGGACCAGGTAGTCGCCGGACGCATGCCCGGCCGCGGTGCCGGCCTCGCGCCCTTCGAATTTCGGACTGGCCAATATATCGACCGTCTGGAACATCTCCTCCGCGGAAATCGTGTCCAGTGCGGCCTGGTAGGCAGTGTTTTTCTCCATGGCTAGGGCGGGCCAGGAGACGGATAGAACGAGGAGCACGAGAAAACAGCGAAAAGACCGTGTCGATGTGGTCATGGGCGGCATAGTAGTTAACTCTCCTTGAATAAGTTCGTGGCGGAGGCCGTCGTCGGCAAGCTGCAGCAGATCCTCGGCGGTCAAGGCGACTTGGCTGATTGTGCTCATGCTCTTTTCTCGTCTGGACGCGTTTCCCACGCAATAAATTATATGGTAACGCAATTACTTCAGACCAGCAATCCGGGTGTTTACCGGCCCATCGTCCGCAGCACGCTCTGAAAGCTGAAGGTCGCCTTGAAGCGGCGGTCGAGTTCCAGGGCCTTGGCATGCAAGGCGGCCGAAGTCGCCCGCGTCTTCTCGTCCGTGCAGACGACAATAATGTTGGGAGTTGAGGCCTTGAACGAGTACGTTTGGGAATAGGCGCTGCGGATAGCGGCCAAATCGTTGTTGGTGTGCTCGTGGATGTTCAAGTTGATGACCACAATGCCGTCGGGCGTGAGTTGCTCGCGAAGGCCCTTATAGAAGGCGATCGTCTTCAGCCGCAGCGGCTGGCCCGTGGCGTCGGTCTCCTCCGAAGGCTTGAGGAAGGCGTCCATGTAAATCACGTCGTAACGGGTCTTGTTCGTCTTGAGATATTCGAAGGCGTCTTTCGTGACGATGCGCGTGTTGCCGTGGGTGCGGACATCGAAATACTTGTCGGCCAGTTGTACGATCTTCTCGTCGATTTCGACGACGTCGACCTTCAGATCCTTGTCGTAGTGCTCGTAGAAGTGGATCATCGCCCCGCCGCCGAGACCGACGATCAAGACCTGCTTCTGCTGCGGCATAAAGAGGTAGCTGGCGAACATCAGGCGACTGTACTGTGTCACCATGTCGTAGGGCTGCTTCAAGTTCAAGACGGACTGGATTTGCTCCACGCCGTTGTCGCGGACGAAGTTCATCGACCGCATGTTGCCTTGGCGGCGGATGAGAATGTGCGAGTAAGCGCTTTTGACCTCGGCCTCGATCGGGCCCGATCCCAGGCCAGCCGCGGCGACGCCCGGCCAGGCACCCAGCGCGGCCAGAATCAACAGAGCAACCGATAGTCTCTTCATATCGCCACCAACCATCCCAAATCCTTCATCCCTCACCGTTCTCTCCTTGCAATCTACCCCATAGGCGGGCGGAATTCAAATCTCAGTGTGCCTTCCACAGTTTGCCCGGCTGAAACTGGTGGTCGGGCGTGAAGAGGCGACGATAGCCCATTAGGACCACGCTGAACGTGCCAAGGGCCGTGCCGGCCGCCATCAGAAACATGATCATGATCTGGTAGCGGGCGGCCTGGCTCGGGTCCTGGCCGGCGATCATCTGTCCGGTCATCATGCCCGGCAGGCTGACCACTCCGGCGACCATCATGGTATTGATCGTGGGGACTGTGCCGACACGAACGGCCTGCTGCACGGCCCAACGGCCCGACTCCCAGCGAGTTGCGCCCAAGGCCAGAAGGGTCTCTACCTGATCGCGTTTGGAGGCCAACTCGTGGGCCACGCGGTCCAGGCTGAGCGAAACGGCGCTCAAGGTGTTGCCCAGGATCATGCCCAAGAGCGGAATGGCATATTGCGGGTTGTACCACGAGGGGTGCTCCGCTGCCCCCTGGACCTGCACGATGCCGAACAGGGCAATGGCGGTCATCAGCCAACTCGTGGCCCACATGGAAATGATGCTATCGGCCCAGATACCCGCGTAGCGGTATTCGTTTCGCCGCACGGCCGAGATGCCGGCAATCAGCGTCATGGCCGACATCATCGCCAGTACGAAATACCATGCCCGGCCCGGTTTGAAGAGCCATTCGAGCACGCAGCCGATCAGCAGCAGTTGGGCCGTAGTGCGAACGGCCGCCAGCAGGAGCCGCCGCCCCATGCCCAGGCGCAGCGCCGCCGAGATGGCGGCGCTGATCAGGATCAGCGACACGGCGATCGATAACTGCCAGGCGGTGAGTTCGATAGGCTGCTTCATAATTTGCTGAGTCGCCCAGCTTCCATGCGGACGGCGGTGCGGCCGACCCGCTGGACCTGGGCTTCGTTATGGCTGACCCAAATCATCGCGCGTTGATCGTTTTCGGCCAGCCAGTCATCGATCAACTGCTCGACCGCCGTCGCGGTCGGGCCATCCAGGGCGGCCGTCGGCTCGTCCAACAACAAAACCGCCGGATCGAGCTGTAAAGCCCGGACCAGGGCCGAGATCTGAATTTCGCCGCCGGAGAGTTCCGCGACTTTCTTTTCCAGGAAGCCCGCATCGCGTCCCAAGGCGGAAAGCAACTCGATCACCAATTGGCGATCAAACCTCCGCTGGCGATGAACATTCAGGGCAAAGGGTCTGCGCAAGGCGGCTTCCACCGTATCGTCAATCAAGGCGGCCCGCTGATGAAAGTAAACAACAGATGCCCGATAAGGGGGGACCGCATCGTGATGGATGCTCCGGCCGCGGTAGCGAACTTCACCCCGATCGAGCGGGTCCAGTCGAGCCAATGCCCGTAACAGCAGGGTTTTCCCCCCTCCCGATGGGCCAGTCAGTACCAGGCGCGCCCCCGGCTTAATCGCCAAACTCACGTCATCCAACAACCATGCGTGGCCATTCGGGTGGCGGCGTGCAATATGATCGGCTTCCAGGAGCATGCCCTTCCTCGGTGTTTGTACCAAACCGAGCGCATCTTGTCGGACTGGGGCGGGAATGAGAGAATGATAGTTTACAACGATCAGCTCCGGACTCCAACGGGTCCGGCGCGGGGTTTGGGAGTCGATAAAACATGAAGGTGGTGCCCCTGGACGACAAAGTGGTCATCAAGCGGCTCGACGCGGAAGCGGTGACCGCCGGTGGGATTGTGCTGCCGGACGCGGCGCGGGAGAAATCACGGCAGGGACGCGTTTTATCGGTAGGCGACGGGCGGCTGCTCGCTTCGGGCAGCCGGGTTCCGCACCAGGTCAACGAAGGGGACCGGGTTCTCTTTCAACAGTGGGCTGGCGCCGAGGTGACGATCAACGGGCAGGAATTATTGATCCTCAGGGAGGATGAGATCCTGGCGATCGTGAAGTGAGTGGTGTGGCGCGATTTCGCTGGACTTGATTAGACGTCACGAACTGTGTAAATTGAAGGAGTTGACGGTTCGACAAGAAGTGGAGCCTGCGGATTATTTGCCTATGTTGCGAGACTTGTTCTATGGCGTGAGCGAGCAAGGAAAAGCCGGCAAGCACCGCATGGACGACGCACGCGCTCTTCTGAATGCGGTTCGATGGCGCGGTGCGATGTACATGGCCGGGTATTCCGTGGAGTGCTTGCTGAAGACGAAGCTCATGCGGATGTTCGATTGCCGTCATTTGCGCGAGCTTGAGGAGGAACTGCAGCGGCGAGGCGTGCTCGCGGGCCAGACGACCGTTTTCACGCATCAGTTGGAAGTTCTTCTGCGGATGACCAATGCGATTGATCGACTGCGGCAGAACGCAGAGAACTGGCGATCGTTCAACATGGTAAACCGTTGGGTTCCTGCGTGGCGCTACACTGCGGACATGTCGAATCCGGATGACGCGAAAGATTTCTTGGAAGCAGTGGACAAGGTTTCTCATTGGATCGAGCACAACATTTGAGAGGACGCGAACATGGCCGACCTTCAAATCAAAGAGAAGATTCGTGGCGTGCTGAAACGCGCTTATTTCAAGGATCCCGACGATTTGGTGGACGTGTCGGACGGCCCTGACGACAGTATTCACGTCGTGATCGTCAGCCGCAAGTTCGATGGTCGCCGCATGAAGGAAAAGAACGACTTGATCTGGTCGGTCTTGTCACAGAATCTTCGCCCCGAGGAATGGGGCAAAGTTTCCCTTTCCGTGGGCACAAGTCCGGAAGAGATCAAGGCCACGTAATGCCCGTCGGGGACTCCGTCGGGCCGTTCAATTCCGCAAGTCCTTGCCGTGCAGGAGAGTTGAGCCGGACATCGCGGTCAGGCCAATCGTACTCCGCGAATGGAGATCCAAGTTTGACGATCGTTGAGGTTCAAGCGGACTTTCCCCATCTTGAGAATCGCTTGCTCAGGGTCAACCGCCTCCCGTGAAAAGGCTGCGCGCGGCTCGAGGGCGGCCGACATTGGACACCGGGTGTTGAGGCAATATCTGCTAACGTCTAAAGTCGGCCTGACTTCATGTGTGCTCGCCGCCATCCGCCCACGAAGGCCGCGACGGACTGGAAGAGGTTTGTTGCCTGAGCGGCAAGAATTGGGAAGGCTGACGATGGCAGGGGCGCGGCAGCGGATCGAGCACCGCTGCCCTCGAGCGGCGGAACGGCAGAACCCGACCGAGAAAGCGGATCGGCGGCCACAACCGGTTGCCGGTTAGGCACGCTTCCCGCCATGACGATGGTTACATCGCCGACCACCCGCTTGACGCGTTCGATTTCCCCGATCATGCCTAGCTTATCCAGATTTGGTGAGTGGCACCTTTTCTTTTCCCCTTTCGACGAAGATCGACACCAAGCATGCCATCGCCCAAAACAAAATCATGGTCATCGACGGCCAAACGGTCATCACCGGCAGCTTCAACTTCACCACGGCCGCGGAAGAGCACAACGCCGAGAACCTTCTGGTGATTCGCGACAAGGATTTGGCGGCAAAGTACGCCGCGAATTGGAAAGTCCATGCCGATCATTCTGACCCATACGCCGGCCGAACGGAGGGCTATTCGCAATCGCATCGAACCGCGCCGGCCGTCAACCCGTCTTCGACGGTCGATCCGGTCTCCGGCGGCTATGTCGCCTCCACGAACTCGAAAGGCTTCCACCGGCCGGACTGCAATTCAGCCGCGAAGATCTCCGAAAGGAACCTCGTGCGGTATGCCACGCGGGAAGAACCGGTTCAGGCGGGAAAGAAACCCTGCGCGGAGTGCAGAGAGTCGCTCGCCACCACCGAGCCGCGGGAGCAAGCGAGCAGCCGCCCGCAACTAAAGACGGCGTCATCAAGATGTGGAGACAAAACAAGAAGCTCGACAATACATAGTTATTGTACTCCCTCGTAGCGACCAACGCAACTGATGGGTACTGTCCTAATTTGAATTTTGACGCAGGCTTCCCCGTTTATGGGAATTGGTTGCGTTCTTGCATGGTTAGCGACTTCGCGACAACATAACGAAGAAACCGATGACTGCGGCCGTGAACACTACGAGGAAAACCAAGAAACCGCTAACTGGCGTCGGCTCCTTTCCCTCTGGGTCGCCTCTGTACAAGTCATAACTTATCTTAGCAACTCCAAACCACCACATGAGAAACCATGCGAGAAACCACAAAACGAAAACGGTCACCAACACCAACGCACATAACCCGCCCAAGGTCTCCATTACAACTCTCCGTTCAATCGGGAGCACCCGCACTTCATGGGAAATGATCGAACCACGTCCCTATCGTGCTGCGCCGGCTGGGCGAAAAAAAGATGTGCCATGTTGCGAACTCTCGGGAGTCTGACGCTGGTCTGGTGTATTGCGTGCAGTGTTGTTGCCGCTGCCGATGTGGGCCGGGCGACAAGAGACCCCGGCGAACGTACTCGCCGTGTTAGCAAGCCGCTGGCCGATGCCGGTGCAGCCCGGATGGTGACGATCGAGGTGCTTATCGCCGACGTGCGGCGCGGCGATGCGGCCAAAGGCGACGCGGACGACCCGCACGGCGACCCCAAGGCTCGCATTCAGCAGCTTGAGAAGGCCGGCAAACTGGACTCTCTGACGCGGGTACAACTGACAACGGTCGAGGGCCAGAAGGCTTCCCTGAAGGTGGGCCAGCGAGCGGCGCGGATCGTCGGCAGTCAAAGCATCGGCCGTGGTGGCTTTGTTGGCGGTCCTGGCGGTGGTGGTGGCCAGGTCAACAGTATCTCGTTCGAAAATGTCGGCCTGATGCTGAGCGTCACACCGCAGATCCGTCGTGATGGGCTGGTCGTCATGGCAATCGATATTGAGCGATCACAACTCGGGCCTGCGGAAGAAGGCCCTGTGATCTCGAAGCCTGCAGACGGCGAAGCGATTCGAGCCGCGCCTACGGAGACCCTCACGACTCAATCAACCATCAGCGCCCGAAGTGGGCAAGGCGTCCTGGTCGGTCGGCAACAGACGAGGCAGCAAGCACGGCAAAGCGAATTGTTGATTGTCGTCACGCCGGAGTTGCTCGGTGACGAGCCACCCATCGGCAACGAGACGATACCGCGCACGCCGGGCGGAAGGTGAAGGGACAACTGCATTGCGGGCGATTGGCTTCATTTGCAGTCCGCCCACGTCCTGCCCGCCTTTAGTTCGACCTTCAGCGGCGCGGCAAAGCCTGTCGGCGCAGTTTTCATGGCGTCGCGAGGCCGGGGCAGACTTACGTTGTGTACTTTGCAGCGCAAAGTACACAACGTAAGCGTGACCCCGAGGCCGATGCAGTCGTCCCTACGGGACTATCGGTTCCTTTTGCATTTTCCACGCTGCGATAACTCGCTGGGCTATTCTCGGTCGTTCCTACGGGACGGGAAGATTCGAATCAATCTGTGCGAAACAACGAGGCCGGAGCGCCCCCGTCGCATTCTTGCGCTGGATGAACCTTATTTTGGATCAATCCTCAGTTCACGAATATCCCTTCGGCCATCACGGCATCGACCGCGGCGGCCACCGGCTGGTTCGTCGAATTGTTCTGATTCGCCGCCGTCGTAGCCCAAAGTGCGTAGTCGGCGGCCGGGTTCGTCGTGGCCGCGGGCGAAGTCGAGACTGCGCTCACGGCGGCCGAAATGCGCGATACGGCCGCCGCCACGGAGGTTTGAACGTTGCTGCTGCTGATCGGCACCGAACCCGAGGTAGTTGCCACGTCGAAACCATCACACGTCGATTCCAGTTGAGGCCAACTCAAGGTATTGGGCTGGTCGCAACCCCAGGGATTGTAGAGCGTGAACAGGCCGCTGGATGCGTTGTAGCTGAGTACGGCGTAGGCGTGCGAGCCGTAGAGCCCGCCGGGCAGAGTATCGGCGGAATTGCTGGACTCATCGGTGGCGATAGTCACCGCGTCGTTTGCGTTCAAGCCGCTGACCATCGCCTGCTCGGTCGAAGTTGTGAGGCTGTAATCGGTGGCATTGTGGCCTAAGACCTGGGCATCGACGTAGGCCATCCAGCCGCCTTCGATGCCCGCATAGGTGTTCGTGCCGTTGCGGCCTTCCAGACCGGTCTCGTTCCACTGGGCATAGGCCTTTTCGGCCAGCGGGATCCAGAGGGAATTGGCCGGATTACTGGCGCTGAAACCGCAGTCGGCATAGATCAGCGTGCCGTAATAAGTGGGCAACGACAAGTTGACCGTCACGTAACTAGCCGTGCCGACGCCGCTGGCGAAGCCCAAGCTGAAGGTGCCGTTGGAGTTATAGAACCCGCCATACGTGCCGCCGTAGAAGCGGACGGTGTACGTGCCGTCGCCGTTGTTGATGAACATGTTCTCGATGGCCGCCGGATTGCTGTCGGCGATCGTGCCCAGCGACGAGATGAAGTAGCAGTCGCCGAGCTCGCCCTGGTACTCGTCCTTGTTCGACGGGATGTTGGGAAAGAGCGAGCCGGACGCGGTCTCATAGGTGAGCGAGCTGGAGGTCAACGCGGGCAAATCGGTGCCGTAGAACCACTTGTCGATCAGCTTGGTCAACTGCGCGGCCGAACTGCGGACGGCCAGGTCGTTCAGGGCGGCGCCCTGGTACTGGGCGTTGGCCGCGTTGCCGTTGACCACGTCGCTGGCCAGGACTTCCACATAATTTGGCATGTCGTATTGTGTGGCGTCGGCGACAATCGTCTTCAGGTCGGAGAAATCCATGGCGCTAAGCCCGTTAGTCCCAATGTTGGCTGCCACGGTTTGCAGGATCTGGATCATGTCCGCGCGGTCGAGCGAACCGTCGGCGTCAAGCTTCTGCACGAGACTCGCCAGGACCGGGTCTTGCAATCCGCCCGGTGTCGGGCTGGGCGAAGGCGACGGTGAAGGAGCCGTAACAGTCACATTGTCCGAGCCTGAAATCGATCCGCTCTTGGCGGTGACGCTATACGTGCCTGCCGTGCTGGGGGCCGTGAAGAGCCCATTTGAACTGACCGTGCCGCCATTGACGCTCCAGGTGAAGGAGGGCTGCGTGGCCATTGCATTTTGGAACTGATCGAGTGCCTGGGCCGTGAATTGCTGGGTCGCGCCCGTTTGCAAGCTGGGCGTGCCGGAAGTCACGAGAATACTGGTGAAGGTCTGCTTGACATTCACGGTCACGCTGAACGAGGCCGTGCCGTTGCTAGGCTGGGCCTTCAGCACGTAGGTGCCCGCCAGGCTGAAGGTTGCTGTCGTGCCGTTGGCAGCGGTGCCGAAGATCGGCGCCGACGCGCCCGCGGGAAGCGTCGCGGCCGTCCAGGCGTAGGTCGTGGCCGAGGTAATTGGCTTGCCGAACTGGTCGACGAACGTTGCGTTTGGCAATACCTGGCTGACGCCCGTGACGGTGAGCGTGCTGCCAGTGATCGTACCTGCTGGCGTTTGGCCCACGTTCACGATGATCGACTCCGCGACGGAGTTCTTGGCAGCGTCGGTCTGCGTGACCACGAGGGTGTATTTTCCGGCCAGCGCGAAACTGGCGGTGGTGGTCGAGCCGGAGGTGGTGAAGTGCGGCGCAGCGGCGCCCGCCGGCACGCTGGCCGACCATGTGAGCGTCGTGTTCTCCGTGATCGGGTTCTGGAACTGGTCAAAGAACTGGCTAACGTTGAATTGCGCGGAAGTTGCCAGCACGGTCGCGCTGCCGCCCACCTGGCTGACCGTGAAACTGGTCGGCTCGGCGACGACCAGGATGTTGGCCAAGGCCGAGATCCGCGTGGCGGTCGTATTGCCGGCTGAGACGCTGACGCCATACGCGCCAGCTTCATTGAAAATGACGGTCTCCAAACCGTTGGAATTGGTCAGCGACGGCTTAGCGCCGTTGGGCGACGAAGTGACCGCCCAGGCAAAAGAGGGCTGGGGCGCCATGGGATAGCCGAACTGGTCCACCCCCAGGGCGGAAAACGACTGGTTCGTAGCGGTCACTTTCAGTTGCGTACTGGAACTGACGAGGGTCTTTCCGCCGCTATAAAGGCTGACGCTGGTGAGCGTCTGCGCGACGGTGACTTTCACGCTGCTGGTGATCGCCAGCTTTGCGCCATCGACGATCGTGACCGTAAAGCCGTACGTGCCCGCCTCGGTGAAGGTGACCGTGTCGTTCTTCGCGGCATTGGTGCCGTTGACGCTGAACTTCGCAGCGCCGCCGCCGGGCACGCTGGTGGCTACCCAGGTGTAGGTCAGGGTCGATTCGCCCTGGGCATCGGCGCCGAGGACGGAGAGCGATGCGGTCGCGCCCGAACTGCTCAAACTGGCGCCGGCCGCGTTGACTACGGTCGGCGCGGTAGCCGTCTTGGCGTCCACGCTGAGGCTGCCGACCGGCGAAATCGCCAGCACCGGCAGATTGCCCAGCGGGCTGAGCGCCGCCAGCACGGTACGGGCTTCAAGTTGCTCGCAACGCAGCTTGCGGGGCGAGCGGGAGTTGGATTGGGACGTACGAGCGCGGCGCGAGCGGTGAGCGGACATAGTCTGGCTCCAAGGCGAAAGCCCGAAAAGGCCATCCAGGATCGGTACGAGAAGAGAGAACGTACCGAGGCGTCGTGAGAAAAGTTTGCCCGGGCCGGCCTAGAATCGGCCAGCCACAGGGCGTGTTCGTTCGCCTCGGCAACTAAAACCTAGGTCAGGTTTCGTCCGGAAGCAAATCGAAAGGCAAGAAACGCCTGAAATACGGCCCAATTCGGCCATCAGGTGGCTCCTTTCTGCCGGAAAGGACTAACACGCTCTGACCTGTTGAGTAATTCGGCGTTTTGCCGGCGGTTCGAGGGGCATTAATCCCTCTCGGCAAGAGGGATCTACTGGATGGCCTCTTACATCACTCCGCCGCGGCGCGGTTGCGCGGGACGACGAACGGGCGGAAGCGTGGTCTTCGGCTCCGGCAAGCCGGCGCCGCGCACGGGAACGACGATCGGCTTCTTATCCACCACCAGCCGCTGCATGAGCGCGAACAACAGATCGTAACGCGCTCGTTCGGCGGGACTGGGATCGTGTGCTGCATCGTTGCCCAGACTCTTGTCGTTGAACATGTTGCCGAAGCTGGCGACCATCACCAGCCCTTTGCCGAATTGAACGGTGGCACAAATCGTCGGCTCCAGGTAGACATCCGCCTCCGTGGGATTCTGTTTCTCGCGCTTGGCGCGGACCGCGGCCACGCTCGTGCCGCCGAAGATCTGCCACGCGCTTTCCACGTAGATCCCCGGCGGAAACTGCACGTTCTCCACGGGCCTGCTGGCGCTGTCGCCCTCGGTTCTTGAAGCCGGCTTTGCCAGTTCGCCCTTCCACGGCGCGCGATAATCCAACGAAAGGCCGAAGGGCCGCAAGATCTGGTTCGATGTCGAAGGCGCGTCATTCAGGCCCGCGTCGATTACCAACAGCCGGCCACCGCCATCGACATACTCGACTAGCCGCTTGCGAAAGGCCTCGGTTACGGCGGAGCTAGGAGAGATCATCAGCACGGCATCGCCCTGGAAAACATCGTTTCCCTCCGCCCGAACGGTCGTGTAGTGCAACCGCGAGATCGCCTGTTCCAGCAAGCCGAATCCGCGCCCGGTGACCCGGTCCTCATTGAAAGCGCCTTTCGCCAAGGGCACCTGCGACGTCGTGCGATCGATCACCACCTGAGGCAGGGAGACTTCCCGCGGCGCGGGCAGCGGCATTTCCCGGGCTGAAAGCGCGGTTGTGGTTGCCGAACCGAGGACCCAGCCACAGGCCGTGGCCGCCACCAGTACGAGCCATGCCGAACCGTCCTGCCGCACCAACCACAGTCCGTTACCGATCGCCGCCAGCCCCAGCAGCGTCCACAGCCACCACAGGCCCCTGCCGCCTTGGTGGTTGAGCCACTCGACCATGTTCAGCAACACTTGGGCTTTACCGGGCTGATAGAGGCAGAAGTTCGAGAAGATGGTCGAGTCGCCCCAGGCAATCACGCGTCCTCTGCCGCCGTGCGTGGACCAGGCCTGAATGAACGTCCCAAAACGCATCTGCGGCACGTGCATCGCCCAGCACATGTAGTTGTCGAAATCGAAATCGCCGGGCATGCTCCATAGGCCGCTGGCGCACACCACGGGACGGCCCGCGCTCAGGCCCGGATCGATCGAGCAGGAGACGGCAAAGTCGAACGCCGGCACGTGCTCGATCGCCGCATGCGGCACCGTCGGCGCCGCATAATGTTCTTCCTCGGGCGTGGACTGAGCACTGTAGAGCACGTCGTCGCGGAAAGTGAAACCGAAGGCGCGGGCGATATCGTTCATGTGTGCGGAAGAACCTTCCAGGTTCGTGTGGTCGCCGATAAGGAGCAGACCCCCACCCGCCTTGACAAACTTCACCACCGCCTGGACTTCGCTCGCCTGGAAAGGGACCTTGGGGATCTTGATCACCAACACGTCGCAAGCAGAGAGCGCGTTTTCATCGATCGGGTCCGCCTCGTTCAGCCGCGACATTTCGTAGTACTGGCTGAGGTATTCAAAAGCCGCGGCGTAGTTGTACGTGGAGCTTTTCTCATCGAGGCCGCCGCCGAGGATCTCGGTATTGTAAGGAAAGCTGGAAGGCGACCAGGGTGAATGTTTTTCGACAACCATCACGCGGCCCGCCTTGCGCGCGCCAATCGGCTCCCATTGCCAGCCGAGGGCGAGGAGAATCGTGCCGAACAAGCAGCAGGCAGCCGCGGCCAGATACTTCACCGAAAGCGGCTCGCGGGTTGTTGGGGTACGAACGGCGGTACCCGACAAACTCGCTGTACGACCTTCCTTCCCCTCCGTGGAACGGACGGAAGGGGACACGTGAGGCGACGAACTCACGGACCTGCGCCGTCTGCGCCCGGTTTCTTCCTCAATGATTGCTTTGCCCAGCGAAGCATCGCCCAGCGGACGCACCCACCACCACGAAAGCAGGATGGGAGGAATGAGCATGGCCAGCAGCACCCAAGGCGAGAGGAACTGGTTCATCACGTGCAGCGGCTGGTTCCACTCGCTCACACTCGCACGATGCAGATAGAGGGCCAGGAGCACGACCGCGCGGATCGGCAGCCAGGCCGCCATGATCAGGGCGAAGCGGGCCATGGACCAGCCCCACTCGCGCCAGCGCAAGCGGATCAAATTCGTCCGGCCGGCATCGATCGTAATCCACGCCAGGCCGCCGACGAGAAACATCAGCGTGGCTGGATCGAACACCATGTCCCAGGAAAGCGCCAGGCGATGCGACTGTCGCATCGACTGTACGACAAGCATCGGTCCGTCGCCGGCCGCATTGATTCCTGCCAGCCGAGCTAACGCCGCAACGGGCTTGACCAGCACCCCAGGCAGATCGTGACTCCGGGCGGTGACCGCCCCAAATAACGTCAACGCCACCGATTGTCCCAGCAGGATCACGCCTCCCACCACCGCTACGGCGGCTGCTGGCCGCAACAAGCGCCGGCCGAAAGGCACTTGTTCCAAGATTAGCCCCGCCATGATCGCCAGCGGCGACAGGCGATACGGCCAGGGGGTCCACCACACGACTGGAAGCAGGAGCAGGAGGATGGCGACAGTCAATTCGGGATAGGCTTCCCGTGTGGCACGCAAAGGGTTGGCCATCTCGCCGGCGGTGAGCATCCAAAAGCCGAACAGCAAGACTGCCGCCTGAGCCCAAGGGCTGGCGATCTCATAATAGTCCAGCCCCAGCAGCCAGGAGACTCCCAACAGGGCAATTCCGATCCAAGGTCGAGCCATGATGCTTAGTCCTCAGGCAGAAACTGCAGCGACGCCGGATCGGTGGTCAACGCAATCGCCAACTTGCCTTGCTCGGCCCGCATGCGAATTCCCGTGACATCACTCACGACCCATTCTTCGCCGTCGGGCGGTACCGGCTGATACCCCGCGTTGAATAGGCGTAAGACTTCGGGCTGCCGTGTATCGCGATCGATAATCCAGACTTCCGGAACGCGGAGCTGGGCATAAAACGGGAGTTTCTCGTAGGATTCGTCACCCGGGCTGCGGATTTCCACCACTACAGTCGGACCGCCATCAAAATACTCGTTGCGGTCGATGTGGAAACGATCGGGCGTCAACAATACCAGGTCCGGAATCCGATAATCCGCCGGCCACCTGCCGGGCAGAGCAAGGTTGATCGGCGGATAAACTTTGCAACCGCGCGGGCGTGCCCAGTAGGTCTTAAGCCACGCCCCCAGAGAAAGTTCCAATTCCTGGTGCGAACGGTTTGGCATCGGCGGCATGTGCAGGACTCCATCCCATAGTTCATCCCAGCGATCGGCGCCCGTACAACGGCGCCGGTCGAGGATCTGGGGTTCGATTTCCAACATGACTGCTTTCATAGGTGGACCATATACCGCTGGCAGTTTAAGATTATATCCGTTATTGCGCTCGCATGAAAACATGTCGCGTAGGCGGGATCTAGCGCGTCAGTGACGGACGAAAGTCCATCCTACATTTGGTTTGTATTCATGCCGGGTAATACGAGCCACGAACCTTTATAGTTTGGGTAAATTCAGCGTTCCGTCTTTGGGTGATCCGGCCGTTGATGCGCGATGGCCAATCCAAGCTTCCAGTTGCGAACGCCAGAAACTGGCATTCTGTGGGAATGAATCAATATTCTTTTTCAAGGCGAAAGCCGAATCGCCGAGAATGAATGCTTGGCCTTGTCCAACCCGGTGTCCGGCAATGACCGCCTTCCCGTCCGGACCGTCGGGCGGCCAGGTTACCTCGCTGGGATCGCTGGAAACAGGCCAGGCGGCGTAGAACTGCACCGACGTCTGTTGTTTGTTCGGATAGCAGTACCTTCCCAACGCTTCCGTCTCCGGCCTGGAAACCGAAGGCGGCAAGGGGGCGGGATCAATGGAAAGCTGGAACTCATCCAGCAACGTCTTGCTAGGCCCGGCATCCGGCGCGCCGACCATGCTCAAGAAGCAACCGCCCTGTTCCACGAAGCGCTTGACGGCGACAATCTCGCCGCTGCTGAAGGCACGGGCAGGCGCAATCGAAATCAGCATGGCCGCCCGGTTCAGCCGCTCCGCCGCAAGATCGGGCGCTACCAGCGGCAAGTAACCGTTAGCGGCTAGCACGCGCATGAAGCGGCCGATGCCGTTCTCGCCCCAGGGATCCTTGCCATAGGCTTCCAGGTGAGAACCATCCACGTAGATGATCGGCCGGGCAGCGGTCTTGGTCCCCGAGGGCAGCAATTCCGACGTTACATTGCTGAGCCGGTGGCACGCAATCATGGCCAGAGTCAGGAGAATGGCCGCTATGGCCGTCGCGATCCAATCCAATCGCAGAAACAGAAGAACGATTGCCGCGACCGCGGCCGCCAGCCCCAACAACTGCCGCCACCACGCCAGCGGCGCCGAATGACCAGCGGCCAGCGACGAAAGCAACGGGCCTACGAAAGTGTAAGAAAAAGGAATCCCCTCATTACTTACGCAAGTGGTGCTGCCCAGCACGACCACCGTGCCCCGGCCCACATTCTGCTGGGCCGCCAGGACCAGGTTACCCAGGCGTTCGCCCGACATGTAGGGCAAGGCCTCGGGTCGGTCGGGATCCGTACCCAGTTCGTCCCAAGCCCAACGTCCTACGACCAGTGGGCCGGCGGGCCACGCCACGCGGATGGAAGCGGCATGATCGAAACTGAAGTGCCCTTGCCCCGGGTTGCTGCACGCGGTGGCGGCATGGGGCGCCGACTGAAGATTATCTTCCCAGCGCTCAGTCAGCGAATTGGCGGTGTCGTCGCGGAACGACATAGCGCTTGGCGCCAAGAGGGCGTTGAGAACATTTTCCTCACCGCTCAAGATCGTTTCCGGTTCGCTGGCAACCAGCATCCGGCCGCCGGCGGAGACATATCTCCAGATCTTATTGCGGATATCGTCGGGAATGGAGGCCTCCTCCATCGCCGAATTCTCGGCCGCTTTGGGCGGTAAGACAATGAGTACATCAACGTCCTGACCAAGTTCGGCCAGATCGCGGGAGCGAATGAACTTCCCGCCTAGACTTTCGACCAGAGCCGGCAACAGCCCATAGTGTGGCGCCGCACCTGTCTCCGCGGGGCTCCAATCGGTCGTGCCGTCGTCGTAAGCCACGATCCGCCGGTCCCGCAGGTCCGGTTTGACGGGCGTAAGCGTCAGCGCCGCCGCGGCCACCAGCAGCAGCCCTGCCGGCCACAATTGCCGCCAGTCGAACTGCGAATTCGATCGGCCGTATGGAACTTCCAGATCTTGAAGGCTGCGTCTCCGCCGCATGCCCTCGGTCGCGGTGGGATTCTCGTCGGTCTTGCTTGGCCGATCGTGCGGTGCTAACGCCCACGGCGCCAAGCGAAACATGGCAACGGCCACCGTCACATGGAGCACGGCGGCAAGCAGGGGCAGGTTCCAGGGCAGGAGGGTGCGAATCGCATTGCCCCAGGTCCAGACGCCCAAATGCGAGACATCATCGAATTTGGGCAAGGTCTGCGGCAGCAGTGCAGTCAAGTCCTGGCTGAAGGCCAGCACCACGAGATACACGCCCTGCGCGAGGAAGATGAACAGCACGGCCCACGCAGCACGTCGCAGGCGCGGCGGCGGCATAGCCATGAGCCAGGCGACGGTCAGCGCGGCCATCAACACGAGGAAGTCGATGCCGCCGAAGCTCTCGCCAATCAAGAGCGGCCGGCCCGTAAGCCAACCGGCACAGCGCCCCTCGACATGGCCCACGGCATTGCTGATCGTCCAAACCGTGGCCGAGCCAATCCCGACCAGCCGGAAAACAGCCAGCGCCGTAGCGGCCAAGGCAGCACAACCAGCCGTTTTTGCGATTACGCCGGATCGCACCCGGGAAACGGCCGCCAAGAGGACCACCACGGCCAACACATTGACAACCGGCAGTGAAGATGCGGTCATCCACAGGGCGATCAACGTTGCCCCACCCAGCAGTAGCCCGTAGTTGCGCGCAAGACGGCGACGACCGGGTACAGCCGCCAGGACGAGTGCCGCAAGTGCAAGCCAGGCAAGAGCTTTTTGCAACGGCGGCGCGATCCATCCCAGCGAACCGGCCGCCAGCCATGAGGCCAGAAGGCCCAGAACCAGAATGATCAGCGCCCGCGCCTGTGCAATCGCCGACGCGGTGGCAGGTGTCGCGGAAGCGTTTTCAACTGTTGTATCCATAACTGGCAGTATCGGCTTTTGACGAGAAAGCGACAAGCCCCACGCCCAGGAGCAAACTCATCCAGAGGAGCACGCCTGCAAACCGGGCCACGTCGAAGGCCAACAGCCCCAGCCCGCCGGCCCACACCAAGACTACCGGCACAACCCACTGCCAGCGGTAACGGCCGCGCATGAGGAGAATGGCCAGCACCGGTGCGGCAGCCACATAGTGATAACTCCAAACGACGGGCGAAAACCAGAGCGTAGCCAGCGTCATCATGGCAATCTTGGCCGGGCCTTGCAGGGGCCACGCCTGTGGGCCGACGGGGCGGCAGTAGATGGCCACGCCCAGCGCCAAGACCGCCATGGTTGCCAGGAACACGATCTGAAGTTGTGCGGGCGTAATATCGGCAAATTGGACCCGTCGCCGGGCCTGGAAATTGATGATCTTGCCGCGTTGTATCGCTGCCGATTCGGTATCTTGTTCGGCCGCCGATTTTCCGCCCGGTTGGCTGCCCAACGACGTCAAAAAGCGACGCAGCGTGATCGCCACGGACTGGTTCGTCGGTCGGTCTTCATCCCGGGGATTGACCGACGCCAACTGCCGATTTGCCGTGCCCGCAGCACCATGTTCCCACCAAAGCAGATGTTCACGCCAGGCCGCTGCCGGCCCGAAGGCCAAAACGCTCAGGGCAACGTCCAGCACGATCACGGTGGCGATGGCCACCAGCGCCCCCTTCCATTTTCGTTGGTAGAGCAGAAAACCGATGCCCAATAACGGCAGAAGCTTCAACCAGGCCCCAGTTCCCAGCAGGACCCCGCCGCTGATTTGTTGCCCACGGCAGGCC
This sequence comes from uncultured Planctomycetaceae bacterium, assembly GCA_964615095.1. Lineage (GTDB taxonomy): Bacteria > Planctomycetota > Planctomycetia > Pirellulales > Thermoguttaceae > JANXQG01. The sequence continues at coordinate 28,866 of CAZTPX010000013.1, forward strand.
CGGTCGAGTCCCAAAATCATGAGCCAGATCATGAGCACGTGAAAACTGCCTAGGCACATGCCGTCGAGCACGATCGGCATCGCCAGGAGTCCGGCCGCCAAGGTGGCATGCCGTTTGGCGGCCGCGTCCGAACCAACCAGGATGCGGCCGCAGATGGTTCGCAGCAAGCCCAGCCAAGCCACGCAACCGATGCCATACCAGAGCACTGCCGTGACGGAAATCGGTAATAGGGCAAACGCCATCCAAGGCACGTCGGCTGATGGCCAGTAGCGGGACAACGTCGATGAAGGATCGCGCGTGCCATGTTCGAGGATATAGCGGCCCGCGTCGCAGAACCCGGCCAGATCGGGACCATTGTCCACGGCTCGCTGATAAGCCATGGGAAGCCCCATGACCAGCAGACCGAGCATTGCGGCCCATCCGCACCGCTCCCACAAGACTGAACGAGAATGGTCTTGGCCGCCGGCACGCTCGGGCGATGCCGGGAAATGGCGTTTGCGCCAGCGAAGCGGCGGTTTGGACGTGGAACGGTCAACCATGGTCTCGATCATCGTTGCTTGCGACCCCCTTCTTCTGTGGCACTTAGTGTCTTTTCAAACGCCGGAACTGCGCAGGCTTGTTCCGGCCTACTGCTCGGCACCATTTCAAATGGCGGAGATTATTCAATTCCGGGCGATGCCACAAGCCGAGTTGTACCCCCATTCGCGATTTTTCGCCCTGCCATCCGTAGCCCGTTAAACTTTCAATGTCACAATTGCTATTGCCGGGCCGAAATTTTCCGGATATCTTCCCCACGCCTGCATTGGCACGACTCGCCGGAGGGCGTCAACACAACTGGAATTATCCGGTTTGTTGACCGCGAGCGCATCAGGTCTACCAGTACGACTGCGGTACGGCGCAAGCAATGAACTCACGTGTTTCGGTTGTCATCCCCTGTTACAACGCAGCTCCGTTTCTGCGCGCGACGCTCGATTCGGCCTTGAACCAGTCCCATCCGCCCTTTGAGGTCCTGATAATCGACGATGGATCAACCGACCAGTCGGCGGCAATCGCCGCATCGTTCGGTCCACCTGTGCGAGTGATCTCCCAGGTCAATCAAGGCGAGTCAGTCGCTAGGAACCGTGGCATCGAGGAGGCCGCCGGCGATTGGATCGCCTTTCTGGATGCCGACGACATCTGGTTGCCTGAAAAGCTCGAAAAGCAACTTGCCGCCGCACGGCCCGGTATTGCCTGTATCCACACAAACTTTCGTCCCTTTGGCGCCAACCATCACGTCCGCGACGTATCGAAGATCCCCGCCGCGAAACGCTACACCCTGGAACGACTGTTCCTGGGGAAATCGCCCATCCGTCCCTCGACGTTGTTGGTGCCTAAGTCGCTGCCCGCGCGCTTCCCGACGTGGACGCAGTTTTCCGAAGACATCCTCTACTTCCTGGATGTCTGCCAGTTGGGCGAGATCGTACTTTTGACAGACTTCCTCACGGAAGTCCGGTATCATTCAGCTTCGCAAAGCGCAGCGCCGGGCGTAATCGCCCAGTGGCACCGGACCTACGAGGAATGGTTGCGGCAGAACGAAAATCGCCTCGACCGCGAGCAGGTACGATCATTGCGGGGGCAGATGCTCGATCGACTCGTCCACAAGACTTTTAAGGCATACTACTTGGGTCGCGACAGGGAATTCCAATTGCTCCGCGACTATCTGGCACAGTATGCCGAAAATCCGGCGGTCAAACAGGTGCTGGAAGGAAGATTCCCTCCCCACTGGTTCTACACGTTGCATCGGGGGCTGGGGAAGTTGCGGGGCTTTTGCCGCACCTTGCGGATCGATGACCGCCAGCCCCCATCCCATTTCGGTCGCAAAGCCGCCTGAACCGACTCTCCTGTTTCCCGGCCCAAAACGGCGGACGTGGATTGCGAAAGCTTGCCGCAGGGATCATAATGCAATAGCCTGCTGGCCGCACGACGAATATCTCTAGGAGAGAGTCGTCCAGACCGCGCAGATCATCGAGGAGAGTAGCCCATGGAGCCATTCAACCCGTATTCCAATTGGTTGGGGATTCCTCCCCACGAACAGCCGCCAAATTACTACCGCTTGTTAGGGATCGTGCTCTTCGAGTCGAATCCGCGGGCGATTGAGCAGGCGGCCGACCAGCAGTCGTTGCGTGTTGGTGCGTACCAAGCCGGGCCGCAGGGCGAGCTATGCCAGCAATTGATGAGTGAAATTGCCATGGCGCAGTTCTGTTTGCTCGACCCCCAACAGAAGGCCGCTTACGACGCTCAATTGTATGCTACCCTGGGCCAGCGCGGCGAGTGTCTCGTGGCAGCAGCCCCCCCGCCGATTGGCGGCATGCAGCAATTCGGCCCTTCTCAGGCGGCTCCCATGTCGCTTGCTGCCCCTCTACCGCCGATGCAAGCTGCGATGGGCTTGTCCCCGTCAATGCCAATGCCGGCTGCTATGGCAATGTCGCCCGGTTTTGCACCGGCAATGCCGCATCGGTCGGCCCCGGTTGCCATGCCGGTTGCCGTTCGAGCGGCGGCCCCGGCAGCGCCGCCCAGTCCTCCACCCGCAGCGCCGCAACGGGCGATCGATGAACTGGAAAGCTTGGCCTCGCAGCCGACCAACAAACGCCGCTTCCTGAAGAAGAAGCCGAAGGAGGACCACAGTAAAGAAATAATCATTGGCGGCGTGGTGGCCGTAGGGGGAGTTCTATTGCTGCTCGTATTCTTGGCAGTGAAGAGTCAAGATACTACCACTCACGGCTTCGAGGGGATCACGCCCGATGAGCACAAGCCATCGGTGTCGAAGAAACTTGCCGAAGAAAAGAAGCAGAAATTGAAAGACCTGGCGAAGGAGAAAGAAAAGAAAGAAAAAGAGAAGGAGAAGGAGAATCGGACTGCGGCGGCGCAAAATTCAGGCAAAGCTGGCGAAACCAGTCCATTGAAACCGTTGGATCGGGACGACAGGCAGCCTCGGACGACGACTCATACGGCAAGCGACGACGGTCCCCAGATTGTTGCTCCCCACTCGTTTGGTCCGCCCTCGCGCAAGATGGATTCTCCTGATTCCGGCGATGTAGGTGGCGGCGGCGCCGCCGCTGGTGGTGGCGGTAGAACAGACACAGGCGGCGGCCGACCCTTTGTACCGCAGCCCAATGGGCACGATGGGCCACAGGATCTGGGCGGCGACAAGGATCCGGTGTTTGAGATTGAGAAACAAAAGCCGGAGCCGGAACCTGAGAAGAAGTGACGCATTGGACATGTCCATGAGCGACTCCGGCCCAAGCAACGACTCCACTCGTCCCACGGTCGATCTTTCCGGCCGTCAGGTGGGCAATTTCCAGTTCATCCGCCGCCTGGGCAAGGGGGCGATGGCCGAGGTCTATTTGGCCGAGCAAAGCCCCCTGAAACGCTGGGTGGCGGTGAAGATCCTCAGGCCGGAACTGGCCGACGACCAGACTTATCTCAAGCGATTCGAGCGCGAGGCCCAGGCCGCCGCCTCGCTGGTCCACGCCAATATCGTGCAGATTCACGAGGTGGGACATGTCGAGGGCCTGCACTACATCGTCCAGGAATACGTGCAGGGTCAAAATCTTCGCGACTGGCTCGCCCGCAACGGACCGCCCTTGTTGCAACCGGCGCTCTCCATCATGCGGCAGATTGCCGCCGCGCTGGGCAAGGCCGCCGAGCAAGGTGTGATCCATCGCGACATCAAGCCGGAAAACATCATGATCACCAACACGGGCGAGGTGAAGGTGGCCGACTTCGGTCTCGCCCGCGTCATCCGCGAGAACGACGCGGAGGCGACCAGTCTCACGCAGATTGGCATCACGATGGGCACGCCGCTTTATATGAGCCCCGAACAGGTTGAAGGCCGGTCCCTGGATCACCGCAGTGATTTGTATTCGTTCGGCGTGCTCTGTTATCACATGTTGACGGGAAAACCGCCGTTTGTGGGCGATACCGCGCTGGCCGTTGCGGTGCAGCACGTGAAGAAGCAGCCGGGCGCCCTGGAAGAGCAACGGCGCGATCTGCCGCCGGCCCTCTGCCGCATCGTCCATCGGTTGTTGGCCAAGGACCCGGACGACCGCTGGCCTTCCTGCGGCGAGTTGCTGCGGGAACTGTATCGTATTCAGCTTGAGTACTGCCCCCAGGCCTCGCCGGAAGAACTCGCTTCCTGGGATTCCGTAGGACTGGAACCACTGACTGACCCAAGATTAAAGGCCAAGCGTCAGTTGGCCGAGGCCATGCGCGGCCTGCCGCGGGCAAGGAGTGTCTTGGGCCGCTGGTTGTTGGCGGCCGGGATGTTCGTAGCGTTCGTCGCCGCCGGGGGCGCGGCTTGGTTCACCATGCGGCCGGAGCCGTTGACGCTGCCCCAGCACGGCGAGAAGTCGAGTTTCCCGCGGCAGGACACCGAGTTGCGGCAGTGGTTCCATGCCAGCCGCATCGGTACGGAAGAGGCCTGGAAGTCGGTGGTCGACTATCCGGACGTTTCCGAGTCGGTCGCCTTGCGCGCGAAACAGCAGCTTGCGCGCATCTACCTTCGCGAACAGGACTTCGGCCGCGCGATCGAGATTTTCGATGAATTGGCGGCCACGTCTGACAAGGAATTCAAGGCATTCGGCCTGGCCGGCAAGTGCGTGGCAAAGTCGGCCCAGAAGGAATATGCGGCTTCGGCGGAGATCGTGGAACAGTTTTGGCCCTATCGAGAGTACCTCCTTGACAGTCAAATGAAGAAATTGCTCCGCGCCGCCATCGACAAGAACCGCGAGAACTTGGGCGCACCGACTGCCCCCCAATGGGACGAGTGGATGAAAGAAGTGTTCGGGCCGGGTGGCTAAGGCAAGGGTTCGTCCGAATGTGACCTGGACACGGTTCGATCGCATGTCCCAACAAACCGGTCGATCCAGCTTGACAGGTGCTAGTTCCCGTGGGTAGCCTAGAGTGAGGGTCTTCTGTTGTCGGCGGAGACCCTGTAAGCGGGCTGTCCGAGAAGTCGTCGCAACATGTCCCCTCTCCCTCCGGGAGAGGGGAGATTTCTGAATAGCCTCGAAATGGGCTGGCAGGCGTGCCTTTTGGCAAGCGATTGTAACGCTGAAAGTTTGAAAATGCAGTATTTTTTCCGCAACTGGAAGTTAGTCCTTGGCGTGTGGGCCGTCATTATGCTAGTCGGCATCGCGCTGGCCCAGCCGTCGGCCCGGGCCCAAAACAGCTCAGTCGCGGGATGGCCCGACCGCGACGACGAATACAAGCCGGAGGAACCGCAAAAGGTCTCCTACGTTCCCGATGACGCGCTGCGCACGGGAGAGTTCAAAAGCGACGAGGATGAGGAGAAATTCGCTGAGTTTTACAGGAAGTCGGAATTCCCCAAGATAACCAACAAGACGGACCGAGAAAAAGTCAAGAAAAATGACCCGCAAAGAAGAGACGACCTGATCACTAAACTCCGCAGCGATCTCGCCAGGTGCGAAGCACCGGCAATCAAGGACGGGAAAACGCAGGTCTTCGACAAGTTGGGTGGTCTGATCGTGGCCTACATGAGCAAGGTTGCCAAGAGCGAGCAATACCATCCGGCCGCACGCATGAATGCCGTGTTGGCCATCGGCGAGGTCAATTCGCCCAAAGCCGTTGCCGCCTTGCTCGCGACGCTGAAGGACCAAAAGCAGTTCGATGCCATTCGCGTGGCGGCCTTGACCGGCCTGATTCATCTGGCTGGGCGGACCAGCATGTCGGATTCCAACGTGGCTGGCCCGGTGATTGTGTTGATGGCCAAGATTGCCGGCAGCCCGATTCCCAAGGATCAACGTGCCGATGGCTTCCGTTGGATGCACGGGCAGGCCGCCGATGTGCTGGCCGCCTTGAAAAGCACTGTTCCGCAGGAAGAAGTTGCCCCTGCGCTGTTGCACATGCTCAACGACAAGGACATCCCGGTTCCCTTGCGGAGCAAGGCGGCCAAGGCCCTGGGCAAGGTGGTGAAGCACGGCGACGATCTGCCGGCCGCCGCTTCGTACGTGCAAGCGCTTGCCGGACTGTTTGGCGATGCCCAGAGTCCCGATCTGCCTGCCGACCGGGCGCGGCTCCGGCTCGTCGCCAACGACGTCAAGGAGGGCCTGCAGCCGTTCAACTCGCCGGATGCCCACGAATTGAGTCAGGCGCTGCAAAAGGCGTTGCTCGCGTTTCTCAAAGAAACCGAAACCCCGCTGAAGCCCGAGGAAACCAAAGCGGCCTTCGACAAGGCCAAGGCGGCGGTGGACAGCCTGTTGAAGAAGTAGCAAAAATTATCTCCCGTCCGGAGGCGGGGACGCGATTCTCTTGGCAAAAGGACTTGCCTGCGACGTGTCGTCCAAAACTTCCACTTTTCGATTCGTGCTCGCAGTCATCAGTGGCCTAGCGGCGCCGTTGCTTTGCGGTTGCTTCCTGCACACCGACGTGCCCCTCCAGCCCGCCGCGCCGAGCGCAACCCGTGATTCCACGGACAAAGGCACAGCCCACGCCCCAATGCCGCTTTCGCCCGCCAACAATACGGCCGAGGGCGTACAACCCGCCGGGACCCGCGGACTGATGCTCCACGGCGGCTGGTACCGTATCCCGCTTACGGCTGAAGAGTCGTCCGCCGGCATCTATGATCAGGCCCTGGCAAAGCAAGAGAAGCCGATTGCGGCGACAGCCGGTTTTCGCTATCGCCACGCCGGCCTGGAGCGGTGGATGGCTCGGCCGGCCACAGAACGGTCTGGTTTACCGGAACTGTTGAGCGACCGCGACCCCAATGTGGCCGTAACCGCAGCCGTTGCCTTGGCCCGCCAGGGCGATGCGCAGGCCGCCCCCCGCTTGATCGCCGCCATTGAAGACGAGACCGTGCCGTTGCCCGCCCGTTGTGCGGCGATCGAGGCTCTCGGCCAGTTGCCCGGAAACAACCAGACAGCCGCTCTGCAGAAACTGATCGATCGCCACGGCCAGTTCAGGCCCGGCGCCTCGACCGGCTATCAGGCCGATCTGCACGCCGAACTCCTGCGGGCCTTGGCCCGGCATGTCGAGGCCGCCGACGATCCGCGTTATGTCGAGGCCGTCCAGGTTCCCTCGGCACAGGTCCGCATCGAGGTCCTGCGGGCCTGGGCTGCCGGAACTCGCGGTGCGATGCCGGCGGAAGTCGCCGATCTGCGAAGCGACGAGAGCCCGCAGGTCCGCGCCGCGGCGCTGGCCGCATTGGCCGCCAGGAATCTTCCGGCGGCACGCGATTACTTGACGACAGCCTTGCACGACGTCGACTTGTCGGTCCGCCTGGCGGCCGTCCGCGGACTGGGCCGGCTCGACGACGCGCAGGCCCGCGCAACCTTGGCCGAGTTGCTCAAGGACCGTTCCGAATTGATCCGGGCCGAGGCGGTTATGGCGATTGCCGCTCGTGGATCGCGGGCGATCGTGCTGGGCGCGGCAGGCGATCTGTCTTGGCGGGTGCGGTTGAAAGTGGCCGAGGCCTTGGCCGGTTATGGCGATAGCGACGGCGCGGCCGCCGCCCGGCGGATGTTGGACGACGCCAGCGCGGAAGTCGAGCGGCAGGTCGTGCGGTCGATGGGCGCCTGGTCGGGGGATATAGCAGGCCCCGTATTGTTGGAGGCCCTGGGCAAGGATGCCGTGAGCGTGCGCAAGTTGGCCGCCGAGCAACTTGCCGCCCGTTGGCCGGCTGCCGGTCGATTCCCGTTCGACGCGATGCCAGTCCGCAGGGCCGAGGCCTTGCGCGATTTGCAGACAAGGTACCATCGTGACTTTGGCGGTCCACAGGCCACGATTGCCGCGGCGGGGAGTACGCAGCCACCGGCGGCCGTGGATGACGAACAAGTAGAGAAGCTGCTGGCCGCCAGCGATTTTCAGGCCCTGGCTGATCTCGGGCCGGGGGTAGTCGCCGCCTTGGAGCGGCTGGCCATGGACCGGAAGCAGACCTTGCCCGAGCCTGTCTATCGCGATGTCTTGCCGCGACATAGCACAGTCTTTGTGGCCGTGGATCGCATCCGCAGCGGAAGCGTCGACCAGCGGCGGCAAGCGGCGGAGGACCTCGATGCGGCGGCTGCCAAGCAGCCTTTGAGCCGGCTTGCCGTAGCCCGCTTGAGCGATCTACTGACCAATGAAACCGATTCCGTCGTCTGGTTAAGCGGTCTGGACGCCCTGCACGACAACGCCAGTGAACCGGCGGTGCGCATGGCCCGCCTGGCCCTGGAGCATGCCTCTGGGGCCGTCCGCCGCCGGGCCTGCGAGTTCTTGGCCGCCCATCCCGATCCGGCGCATGAGGTCTTCCTTGCGCCCCTGATCAACGATCCCGAGCAGGTGGTGGCCGTTGCCGCCATTCGGGCTTTGGGCGCCGCCGGACAGATCCATGACATGCAGTTGCTAAAGAAGCTCTTCGCCTCGCCTAACGAAGAGATTCAACTGGAAGCGGCCTTCGCACTGGCACGTCTTCACGATCGCAGCGGTGAGGAAGCGATCGAGCGACTTAGCTACAGCGACGACCTGCACACGCGATGCCACGTGGCGCAGGCCTTGGGCGCCTTGGGCGAGGCTCGGTTGACCGGTATCTTGATCCGTTTGCTCGACGATCCCAAGGCCACGGTCAGTCATGCCGCCTTGGCCAGTTTGCCCAAGATCGTGGGCCACGACTTGAGCCAACCCGGCGACGGCCCGACCGTTCCCACAACCGAGCAGATTGCACGCTGGAAGAAGTGGTTTGCCGCGCAAGGCGGACGGTAGACCGAGGATAATCAGGCCGCAGGGTGCGACTGGCCTGCGCGAAAGTCGGCGGATCAGGCCGAGTCAGAAAAAAGTGCTTCCCGCGGCATTTCTCCCGCCTTGGCCGCCGAGATCAACCCGCCTTATCGGGTCAAGCAGTGACCTGGCCACATCGAAAAAAGGGGCTTCTTGGAATTTCGGCGGCGATTTTCTACATCCGCAGGTGTATTCGGCTTCCATCAAAGATATTGCTTGCACGGCGAAAACTGCGGGAAAAAAACGTTTGACACTCTAACGATAGTCTTGCCACAGCCGAAGGCCGTAGGCAATTTGAAACCAATTCGTGCCACTTTGTCCCATTTCTGTGCCACTTTGTGCCATTCTGTACCGTTTTTTGCCATATGTGTGCATGCGTACAGTATTAAGGGGTAGGACACACGGCGTTCTCTTGAGGATATTTAAGTGCAGAGTCAGAAAAATAATTAATTGCTACCACGGCAGGCGCGGCCGTTCGCGACCGTTGCCCGGGCTGTAGGGTGAGTCGAGGCACGAGACCCACACGCCACAACTTCCGCGCAGCCGCCGGCGCGGACGCCGACTTGCGCAAGTCGGCGCCGCGCATCAATGTGGCCCCCGGTTCGCTACGCCGGGGGCCGGTCGAATTGTCAAAGAACAAATTCTGGCTAGTGTAGGCCGCGCACTCGTCGCAGTGCAGTTCCGGTACGGGCATCTCCGCCGTCGGGAAGCGCCCCGTTGCATGCGCTGATCGCGGCAGTGCGGGCTACATCTATACAATACGCTGCCCAGGGCGTATTCATTTGTCAAGCGACGCGTGTTTTCGTCGCGAATCCAGTCCGTCGTGGCCAAATTGGGAGCGGGCGGTCTTAGAAGACTTCCAACGGCGCTCATAGTGCCGGCATTCGAACAATTGCCACAGAGGACACAGAGTTCACCGAGGAGCGGAGAGCGGAACCGGCCTCTCTCTGTGGTCTCTTTGTCCTCTGTGGCGACTTTGTTTTCCTCTCAAGCCAACGTCTTGCACTTGACGGGCTTGTTGCCGCCCCCATTCGCTCGGCAAAAATGGCGATTTTGCCATACTCCTGGACGTTCAACGGTAGGCAGGCTGTGTCACCAACGGTGGGGGCGCCACCGAGGGGAACGGGGTTTAGACCAGCCTCCCCTTCTTCCGTGACCGCCTCGCACCGCCAAGGATTTGAGCATGACCGAACCGCTACTACGAGAACCCGAGCAGATTCGCCAGGACTGTGCGGCCAAGTTCCGTCCTGAGATGAGCGGTGGGGGTTCTGTGGAGATCGTGTCCGGTTGGAAGCAGGCCAGCGTCGGCACATTTTACATTTTCCGTTACCTCACAAAGTACACTATCTTCCTCGATGACCGAAGGCCATCGAGAGGCGCATTGTCGAGATAGCCGCAGCCCGTATTGGAAAACGGGGTATAATCTTGTTTACGCTGGGAAGTGGGAGGATAGATTGAAGGACCATTTTCAGAACTCTTAGGAGAAATAGCGATGGAAGGGGTTCCGCTTTTGGTGTTGATTGTCGGTATCGCTTTTTGCATCTTCTGGGTTGTCCAGTTCGTGCAAGTGATGTTGTTGTCGGATGCAGATTTCCCAGGCAAGTATGACAAGGGCCTATGGACGGCAGTATTCATTCATTCTTGCCTTTTTCGTCGCCCCATTTGCATTCCTGGGGTGGAAGAATGCATATCAAGCGATGGTCGCTGCGCAGCGAGGACGAAAGAACCAGACGTGAACTATCCTTGAACCACCCAATAGGACGAAAGACGCGAAGCCATGTCAATGAACCAAGACAGTCCTGTGGCCGAGGAGCCGCAAACACGCGTTCCGCCGCGCTTTCAATTTGGCCTTAGCACGATGTTTTGGATCACGACCGCAACGGCCATCGTCTGCTCGTTGACATTCTCCAGGGGATTACTATGGATTCCCGACATGAGAGCATGTCGCCAATCGTCCGTGTAATCTGAAAGTGAATAGGCTGGTGAAGCTATCCCTTGAATTACACCTTGATTTACAATCGTACCGCTGGCCTTTGCGCCGCAGCCATTCGTCGGCCCACGATGCTTCGGCCGCATCCAACGGCGAACGCGGCGGGGGGACTCTATTCTGAAAAGATCTCCGATAGCGTAGCCAGGACGGCTCTTTGTGCGGGCAGACTGATCTGTCCCAGCCGTCTGACAAGTCGCGCCTTGTCGACCGTTCGAAGTTGGTCGAGGAGGATCTGCCCGGATTTACCTTGAAACCGGCAGGTCACACGAAGTTGTGAGTGGCCTTTTTTTGCGAAGTCCCAATGGTTTTTGAAGTAAGTTCCAAGCAGAGGAGTTGAACTCTTGCCCGAAAACGACATCTCCACCGATACGCCGCAGAACTGCGAGGGCGTGGCATCCGCCCTGCCGGCCGGCATGACACCCGAGCAATTGGCCGAGGCCAAGCAGTATGGCCGCTACTCGCTTGTCTGTACGCTAGCCGACAAACTGCTCGACTTGCTCTTCCTGACCTTTGCGGCGGTCGTCCTCGCCCGGCCGTTGGACACCTGGCTGCAAGGCTTTCCACTGCTGCAACCGCGGCGCTTCGATTCCTTGCGGCTGGTCGTTTTCTTCCTGCTGGTAATGCTGTTGCACGTGGCCGTCTCGCTCTCGCTTTCCTTCTATTCCGGCTACATCCTCGAGCATCGCTTCCACCTCAGCACGCTTTCCGTGGGCGGCTGGGTGCGACGGTATCTGAAGCAGAACCTGCTCGGCTTGGCTTTGGGCACGGTGCTGATTCTCGGCCTGTATTGGTTGATCTGGACGACCGGCGGCTGGTGGTGGCTGGCGGCCGCAGGGGCGTTCTTTTGCGTGACAATCGTCATGGGCCGGGTCTTTCCCGTGCTGATCATGCCGCTGTTCTACAAGATCGAGCCGCTGGAGGCCCCGGAGTTAGCCGAGCGGATGAACGCCCTGGCCGCGGGCACCGGCTTGACCATCGAAGGCTGCTACCGCATCGCCCTGAGCGAGGAAACGGTCAAAGCCAACGCCATGCTCGCCGGCCTGGGGCGGACGCGCCGCGTGCTGCTGGGCGACACGCTCCTGAACAATTTCTCGCCCGCGGAAATCGCCGTGGTCTTCGCCCATGAGATCGGACACCACGTCTTCCGGCACGTCCGCAAGATGATTCTGCTGGGGCTGGTGGTGAGCGTGGCCGGCTTTTGGATCTGCGACCGCACGTTGATTTATTGGGCCGGCGGCGGGCAGCCGTTGGACTATGTCTCGCTGCCGGTCTGGACCGAGCCTTGGATCATGCTCGTGCTCTCGCTGTTTGGCCTGCTTCTGGAACCGTTGATGAACGGCATCAGCCGGCGTCACGAGCGGCAGTGCGACCGTTATGCCCTCGAGCGCACGCGGCAGCCGGAGGCCTATGTGGCCGCGTTCAGCAAGCTGGCCCGGCAGAACAAGGACGATCCCTGTCCACACTGGTTCGAGGTCTTCTGGCTGCACGATCATCCGCCCATCGGCGAGCGGCTGGCGGTTGCCCAGCGCCCGTAATGTTCGGCGTCGATCCGTGCGAAAGAGGAGACTTGTCGGATAGCCTCTCACTTCGCCCTGAGCAGCAACACGGGCACGCTGATGGCGTGCTGCACGTCGGTGGCCGTTTGCCCCAGAAACAGGTCGCCCAGCAGGCGATGGCCGTGCGTGCTCATGGCCACCAGATCGCAGCCGTTGTCATGCACCCACTTGATGATCTGCTTGGCCGGCGGCGTGCCGTAGGCCAGTTGGGCCTCAGTGGGGATGCCCGCGGATTCGAATTCGGCTTTCACGCCGTTCAGGTAAGCGCGTCCTTCCTCGACCTCCTCGCCGGCGGCGTTGGGGCCATGCCACACGGCCACGGCGCTGGTGGCCACGTGCAACAACACGACGCGGCTCTTCATGTAACTTGCCAGTTGCTTGACGTGTTCGATGATCGCCCGGTCGGTGGGAGTGGCGTCCAATGTCACGAGAATCGTTTCGTACATGGGGTTTCTTTCTGGAACGATAGGGTAGACTGTGTAGGTTCTCAAGTTCCTCCGCTGATGACCTGCCAGGCCTGTTGCAGCGAGTCCGGCAAGCCGAAAATATCCATCACGGTAATCAGGACCGCGCTGCCCCACCCGGCGATCAACAAGAACCAGCCGAGTTTCCACTTGCCCATTCTCTTGCGGGATGAGGTGAACAACAAGAGGGGCAGCATGGCAAAGGGAAGTTGCAGGGCGAGCACCACCTGGCTGAGATTCAGCATCGCCGTGATGCTGGTCTGAGGGTGCAGCCAGATCAGCACCACCGCCGGCAGAATGGCCAGCGTGCGAGTGACCAGCCGCCGCACCCAGGGAGCGATCCGCCAGTGCAGGAACCCTTCCATCACCACCTGCCCGGCGAGCGTGCCCGTGATCGTGCTGCTCTGCCCGCTGGCGAAGAGGGCCACGGCGAACAGCACACTGCCGGCAACCGTGCCCAGCAGCGGCGCGAGTGTCAGGTAAGCCACGCGAATCCAATCGGCGTCCTCGCCGAAAAGCACGGTCTCGCCGCCCGGCATGACGACGCTCTCTTTGCCGAAGAAGACCATCGCCGCCAGCACCACGATGGCCGCGTTGACGAAGAAGGCGATGGTCAGGGCCACGCTCGAATCGAGCGTGTTGAAGAGGATGCCGCGGCGGATCGACCGCTCGTCCTTGCCCAGCCTGCGGGTCTGCACCAGGGCCGAGTGCAAGTACAGGTTGTGCGGCATGACCGTGGCCCCGATGATGCCGATCGCCAGGTAGACCATTTTCTCGCCGCTCAGGCCCGGGGTCAGCAGTGCCCGCCCCATCTCGCCGAAGTCCGGATGCGTTTGCGGCAGCACGAAAATCTCGATGAAGTAGCACACCGAGATGGTTGCCACCAGCAAGAGCACGACGGCCTCGATGGTCCGCATGCCGAACCGCTGCAGGCCCAGGAGCAAGAGCACGTCCAACCCCGTGATGATGACCGCCCACAGCAAGGGGATGCTGAACATCAGGTTCAAGGCCACCGCGCTGCCCAGCACCTCGGCCAGGTCGCAGGCCCCGATGGCAATCTCGCAAAACAGCCAGTTGGGCCAGCGGAGCCAGTGTGGAAACCAGTCGCGGCAGCATTGGGCCAGGTCCTTGCCGGTCACCACGCCCAGCCGGGCGGCAATCACCTGCATGAAGATGGCCATCAGGCTGGCCGCGGCCACCACCCACAGCAGCCCGAACTTGTACTGCGCCCCCGCTTGCAGATCGGTTGACCAGTTGCCGGGGTCCATGTAGCCCACGCTGACCAGGATGGCCGGTCCCGAAAACGCCCACCACTGCCGCCAGAAGCTGGCCTCGTGTGCGGGCAGTTTCACGCTGCTGTGTACGCCTTCCAGGGAAACATTGCCGGCCGATAGGGCAACCGCCGTGTCGCCGCCGGCAGCGTCCCCGGCCGACGGAAGCAGGCCGGCTTGCGAACCTTTGCTGGTCGCGTTCTCCTTCTGGGCAGTTCGGAAAAGACGCGCGATGGACCACATGGGGCAAATTCGACGAGGGACTAATTTTGACCGGTCTATCTTACTCAATTGTCCCGGCCTGGGCCATAGAGACGCGCGACGATTACGCCGGCACAAGAAAGGCATGGTTCAAACCACGGCACCACGTCCGCCGGCAGACCGAATGCTCAGCGCCGCCGGAATTCCGCTCCCTTGGGAGCGGTCAACGTCGGGCTTTCTTTTTGCCGTTGGCAGAGTTGGAGCCGCTTGCGCAGAAGGCAATATCAGGCTGCCCGCCGTGCTGGTCGTCGCCGTTGCAAGCCATAACCGACCAGGCCAATTAAACCGGCAGCAAGCAGCGTCAGCGTCGATGGTTCCGGCACGACATTGAGCACCACGTCGTCGCCTTGGACGGCGATGTTGGCCGGCAGGCCGTCGATCGTGCCGCTGGTGCTGGTGCCCAGGCTGCCGGTGATCGATTGGGCGTCGATCAGGTTGTACGTGCCCGGTGCGACGTTGGCCGACCACGTGAAGTTGAAATCGGCGAACTGCTGGCCGCTGAGCACCAACGGCCCCGAGGGCATGTAAACCTCGTCGCTATCCGCCGGCGTATCGAGGGCGTAGTCCATCTTCGCACCCGAAAGCAGGGAGAGGCTGCCACTGACGTTCATCGGGCTCGGGGCAGCGCCCGGCGACAACGACCCGCCGGAGGCCACGGTCACGTTGGTGAGCCTGCCCGAGCCGCCGAGCATGCCGCCGCTGTTGACCGTCACCGGGCTGGCGAGCGAACCGTTGACGAGGAGCGTGCCTTGGTTGATCGTCGTCGGGCCGGTATAGGTGTTGCTGCCGCTGAGCACTTGCGTGCCGTTACCGCTCATCGCGAGACTGATCGCACCCAACGCGCCGCCGCCTTGGATCATCCCACTGAATGTGGTCGAACCGCCGCTGGGGCTGATCGTCAGGCCCGACGTGCTGCCCGTGAAGCTGTTGATCACGTTTCCACCCTTGCCGAACCCGGCGTCGGAAAGCGAGGCAACCTGCTGGTTATTGCCGCAAAGGTCCAGCGTGCCGCCGCTGGCGATCGACAAGGCCGTGGTGCTGGGCAAGAAGTTCACGCCGCCAGCGGCCGCAGCAGTGTTCACAATCTCCACGCTGCAAAGCCCGGCATAGGCTTGCGTGGTTCCCACCATCTTCACCGTTTGGCTGGCGCCGCTCAGCCCGTCGACCTCGATGTAGTTACCCGGCTGGTAGCTCGCCGAGGTGGTATTGGTGATCGCCGCGTAGGTGATCGGCGTGCCGCCCTCCGTGGCGTAGTAATACGTTGTGCCGTTGATGGTGGCGCTTTCCTGGTTCCCCACGGAGGAATCGCCGACGTAAACATACATGCTGTACCGCGCGTAAGGGATGCCGCTGAGGGTCAAGGTCATGGGATTGAAGGCGCTGGCGGCGTAGCCGTTGAGCAACTGGTTGGCGCTGCCCGTCGCCCAGACGCTGTTGGCGCCGGCAAGCGAGAAGCTCGCGCCGCTATTGGCGCCGTTGCTCGCCGCCAACAGACTGCCGCTGAAAGCGTAGCCCGACTCGTTGTTCCAGTTGCTGATGGGCACCACGCCCCCGGTGCCGAGGAACGAGGAGCCGTTGCCGATAAAATGGATGCCGATGCTGCCGGCAGGGGGCGACTGGAGCATCAACACGCCGCCGGCGACGGTGGTCGGACCGCCATAAATACTTTGGGAGTTGACGGTCAAGGTGCCCAGGCCCTGCTTGACCAGTCCGCCCGCTCCGCTCAAGATGCCGCTATAACTCGTGCTCTGCCCGTTGCCGCCCATGTTGAGCGTAACGGCCTCGGAGGCGACGGTCGCCAGGGCAAGGTTGCCGTTGCCGGCCAAGCCGCCCAGAACCGGGCTGGTGTTTCCCGCGGCAAAAGCCAGGGCGCCGCCGGCCAGATTGACAGTGCTGTTCTGCACGGCCAGCGGATGGGCCAGTTGCAAGGTGCCGCTGCTGATCTTCGTCGCACCGCCGAAGGTATTGCTGTTGGCCAGCACGAGCGTCCCTGCCCCGTACACGTTCAGCCCGAATCCCGGGCCGCTGATGCCGCCGCTGAGCGTCAACTGGTCGGTAGGGTTCGTCACGGTCACGTCCGTATTGGCTGCCAGGACCAGGTTCGCGGAAATCTCGTGAGTCCCGTAGACAACGTTGAGGGCGGCGTCGCCGGCAGAGCTCTGCAGCGTGATGGTCTGGGGCCCGGCGAGCGTATACTTCGCCACGCTATTGAACGTCAGCGTGCCGGCGGTGACGGCCATATCGACGGTAACCGTCCTGGGCGCGGTGATCAATGCGCCGAACAGCACCGAGGCATTGACTCCGTTCGGCAGGCCGCTGATCCAGTTGCCGGCGGCGGACCACTTGCCGCTCGCGTCGACATTCCAAGCCGAAGGCGATGAAACCGGGCTGTACTCCAACAGATGATTGTCATTTTGGTCGACGACCCAGAGGGTACCCGACGGTCCAAAGGCCAGGCTCATGGGCGAGTACGACAAGGCCATCTGGCCGAGATAGGTTCCCCCGCTGTTGAACTCGACCAGCGCGTCGCCCGACGTGCTGGCGACCCATAGGTTTCCCTGCGGGTCGAAGGCGACGTCGTTGGGGAACGACAACTGCCCCGCCCCGATCGTCTGCAGATAGACGCCGCTGCTGTTGAATTCCTGGACGCGATTGTTCTGCGCGTCGGCGACAAAGACATTCCCCGCGAGGCTCGTCGTCAGCCCTCCCATCCAAGCGAATTGCCCGTTGCCGCTCCCGTTTGAGCCGAAGGATTGCAGGAAGACGCCCCTGCCGGAGAACTCGTCGACGCGGTCGTTCCACCAGTCGTTGATCCATACGTTGCCCGAGCGGTCGACCGCTATGGCCTGTGCATCGTTGATCTGTCCGCTGCCGCTGCCGTAGGAGCCGAACATTTGCAGGAAGACGCCGCTGGAGTTGAACTCCTGCACCCGGTTGTTCCCCGAATCCGCGACCCAGATGTTGCCGACCGAGTCGACGGTCACGCCCTGGGGACCACTGAACTGCCCGGCGGCACTGCCGAAGGAGCCCAGGGTCTGCAAGAAGTTGCCGTTGGGGTCGAACTCCTCGAGGCGGTTGTTGCCTTGATCGGCCACCCACACGTCGCCCAAGGCACCAACGGCGACTCGGCGGGGCGAATTGAACTGGCTGTTGCCGCTGCCCTCGCTACCGATCGTATTGACCAGGACATAACCCGGCGTTTGTGCCCAGAGCGGGCACTCCCCCACGAAAGCCACAAGCCATAAAGCCACGCCTTGGCCAAAGGCCATGGTGATTTGCCTCAACAACGAGATACTTGGCTTCCCCACGATTCACCTCCGACATTCAATGCGATGTCTTCGCACCCATTACACGCGAGATCACGTTTTCCCAAGCGAGAATCCGTCCAGGCCCAAGAGCCGGGAGGGATTGCCGCCTGCAAGAAGCAAGGGAGAAGAGGCTCCAACCGCATGGGAGCCGTCAAGAGGGCCACGAAAACAGCGAGACACGCGCTTCAGGGGCGTGGCTGTTCTTCAGGCCGGATGTACATGGGGCGCAAACCGTGAGTAATACAAGCGTCCTCGAAAGCGGGACATCAGGTAGAGCGGTCGCTACGCTGCCTCAAAGTGTAGGTGAAGCACCAACCAATCGTGGTCGGGGCATACACTCAATCTAATCAAATCTGCATCCCGGTCAAGCAGTTTGTTGGCGGTTTTTCAAAAACACTCCATCGAAGACGAAAAAACCACCCATGTAGGTTATTTTTGGTTGGGGCTAATGCCCCGTTTGCAGGCATCGCTATTACCTCGGCATGCGAACAACTCATAGTAAGTACCTGTCCAGGAGCAACTCCCCTCTCCCGTACGCGGGAGAGGGGCAGGGGTTGAGGGCAGATTCAGCCAAAACGCGGAGTTGTTTCTGGACAGGCACTGACAGGAGCGGGCACGCAGCTCGATGGCAGAAATGCTGCCACGGTGCTCGATCAAGCTGCCCGCCGTGCCGCGCTCGCCGCGGATGAATGCAAGGGGAAGGACCGTGTGACTGGAGGATCATGGCTTGGTGCGGTGGGTACCGCCAAAAGAGCAAGTGAACCTCTGGGCCTGGCCTATGACCGACTGCCAAATCGAAGCGGTAGTAACGGAAAGCGAAGCAGAATCTCAAGTCATTATGACCGCGGTATGCAAGATCCTCAAGCGTGTTTTCTTCTTGTCATGCTCATCTTGGACGATTATCATAGAAGAGGGGAATTTGGCTGAACGGCGCTGCTGGTAAGAAGAGACCAATCCTGATGAACAACGACTGGATTTCGATCCTGTTGAACAGCGATTACGGGCCTACCTTTGAGGGCGGCACGTCGATGATTGTTTTTATCATGCTGTTTGCGTCGGCGATAGGGGGGTTTGTCGGTTTCGTCTTCATGTGGTCGCACGAGGCGGTTTCCTACGCGCGGACTTTGGTGGCCTCGATTGCGGCGATACCCGTGATCGTCGCGGTGACGATGGTTGTGACGTCCAGGAACTTGTTGATCGGTTTGGGCCTGGCGACGGTTTTCGGCGTGGTTCGCTTCCGCAACGTCCTCAAGGATATACGTCACACCGTGTTCATTCTCTGGGCAGTCATGGAAGGGATGGCCGTGGGCACGATGCGGTTTTCGACCGCCCTACTCGGCGCGTTGGGTATCGGTGCAGCTTTCCTCTATTTGCGATTGGTTTCTTTCGGCACTCGGCTCCGCTATGACACGGTGGTCACACTCCGCGTTGGCGGCGATATGGCAGCTACCAGTCGGAAGCTCAAGATGTTAATAGGCTGCCATGCCAAGAAAGCGCGACTAATCAACGAGCAACGCGCAAACGACGGTGGTGTTCAAATGGCCTACCACGTATTGCTGCGAGACCCGAACCGCATCGACGAACTGCAGTCCGCCCTCGGTAAGGTTGAAGGTTTGGCCAACATCATGGTCTTCCCCTACGCCGACGACGCTGAAATCTGAGCTTTTGCCGGAGGCAGAAACGGGGTTCAAGAGTCACCTGGCCGTCCACGCCGACAATGAGCACTTTTGTCTCCGGCGCAAGGCGGGCGTTCTTGGTGTAGGCGATGTTCCACAGAGCGGCGGGTACCGGAAACGGCGCCCGCCGTTTTTTTGCATCTGTCATTTCCTGGATACCCACGCATTTCCCCTGATGGAGAACCGTAGCAATCGCTTCGCCCAATGCCGCGCGTAATCAACGCCGACTCTTGGGCGCTTGGCTATAAAGATTTTATCCTGATTCTGCCGAAGGATTGGCTTGGGAAAGGGTTCTATGAGGAATAGTTCATCGCTCAGCAGATCCTGCCCGTTGCATGCTTTCGTGATGTGCATGGCATTACAAAGCAGCCCCGGACCGCTTGTTCTTCCGTCACAATTTTGTATCGGCTCCAGTGCGCGGATCAGTACGGCGGACGCGTGGCCTTCTTTCTCCGTCACGATATTCAGGCAGTGATACATGCCGTAAATCAGGTACACGTAGGCATGGCCCGGCGGCCCGAACATGATTTCCGTTCGCGGTGTTCTTCCCTTCGCCGAGTGCGCGGCAAGATCGTGCTCTCCCAAATATGCCTCCGTCTCCACGATCCTTCCGATGCGTTCGATATTTCCGTTGCGATGCACGAGATGCATGCCAAGTATTTCCTGCGCTACGCGGATGGTGTCGCGGTCGTAGAAGGATCGCGGGAGTTTCTTCATGGAAGTACTCTATGCAGAACTTCGACATCCTGGTCCTACCAGCGGAAGAACCGGTACGGGTTGTCGCTGAGGTTGAAGGCCTCCGTTTTCTGGTTCGAGGCGCCGGGGACGAAGCCGCGGTAGTCCGGGTGGTAGAGAGCTGCCATGGGAGCCGCCCTCGGCGCCAGGAAAACGTCCTGGTCGGCTTTGAAGCTCGCGCCGCAGTTGGCCAGGAGCTGCGCGAGGCTGCGCGTCTGCCGCCAGCGCGTCAAACGGAAATAGGTCTGCTTGTCCGCGTTGAAGGCCGCCGGGTCGATCTGGCAGATCAACGCCGCGCCGCCGCCTGACCCGAACGAGACTCGGCCCAAGAGACCGTTCGCGCCCACGTGCAGCATACACCCTGCGAGCGGAGTATCCTTGACCACCCAGGCATCGCCGTCCGCCCGCCAGCGCAGGTCTGAGGCGCTCAGGCCGCGGGCCTCCGGCCAGGTGGGCGGATTGAGGGAACCGTGGAAACCGGAAACCTTCTCCAGGGTCACGCCCAGCGGACCGGCTGCGTCCTGGCGGGCCAGGAAGATCGCCTGCCCGCCGGCCGCGCACAGCGCCCGCGCCTTGCCCAGATTCACCTGGCCGTCCACGCCGACAATGAGCAGTTTCGTTTCCGGCGCAAGGCGGGTGCTCTTGCTGTAGGCGACGCCTAACCGATCCAGCAAAGCCGCGCCGGCCGCGCCGCCGACATAGACTACACTATTGTCGGCCCTGGGCGCCAGCGGCGCCGAGGCGACGTGCTTGACCAACTGCCGCCCGATCAGGTCGGCGGCCGGATCAACGGCGTAGTGATCTTCCAGGTCCAGCGTACACAGGGTCAAGCGGCCCTTGCCGTAGTCCAGTTCCATCAGCGGCGAGTAGGCCAGGTCAAACTCACCTTCCAGAATTGGCCGCCAGCCGCTCAGATGCGGTTTCTCCAGCGCCGCGCTGGACACCACGCCCCGGTTACCCCAGTGCCAGCCCAGCTCCGGCGAGCGCCAAGGGGGATTCTGCACGGCGACTTCCGGGTAAGGCTCGACCAGCGTGCTCGTGCCGCTCCAGTTCCGCAGATCGGCGGCGTCCAGTCCCTGCACCACCGGGTTATCCGCCGAGACCGGGCAGATGCGCCGCGGAAGGTGCGCGGCGACGCGGAAGCCCAAGCGCTCGAACCACGCCGGGTCTTGCGCGCAGATCATGACGCGCGCCCCGTTGCGGACCAGCGCTTGCAGGTCGAAGGGCAAAGCCGGCTGATTGGCCGAGAAGGCCTCGCGGCCGATGACCAGCGTGGCCGGGGCGGCGCCCTGTCCGTTCCACGGCTTGACCGTCACGCCCATGGCCTGGAGCATTTTGGTCGTCTTGCCCAGCGGGTCGAAGACCGCCACCTGCACCCTTGCCGGCGCGGGCTTGGCGAAGACGCGGAAGGGGAAACTGTCCGTCTGCTTCACCGTGCCGATGGTCGTATCGAGGGTAATCAGGCAGTCCGCCTTCGCCCCGGTAACCTTGGGAGCGGTGAATTGGAAGGGAGTCAGTTTCGTTTCCCCAGCCGCCAGCTTCCCATGCCCTTGCCCGTGGGCGATCTCGGTGCTACCGCGCATCGCCTTCCACGAATAGGTGTAGTCCCGCTGGCTGCGCGTGTCGTTGAGCAGCGCGACTTGTTTTTGCACCGTTTGTCCCACCAGGAAACTGTGGTCCTTGGCCGTAAAAGCCTCGGCCGAGCCGGCGATATAGGCCAACGTCGGCCCATCCGCCGCCATCATGGCCTCACCCGCCGGGAAGATCTGCATGCCCTCTGGCTGGTAGGGCTTGATCAGGTTCTCGTCGAAGCCGGTCTGCGGGAAGGTGCCGCGGTCGCCCGGCTTGAAGGTGGGGGGTTTCTGGCTGAGCGGTGGGAACGGGGCCTTATCGCTGCGCCGCTTATTGTTGTATTCGTCCCAGCCCCACCCCGTGTCCCAGGGAGTCATGCCGCCGCTGATGCCCCACATCCGCCAACTTCGGTAAGTGTTGCGGATGAACAGCGCCTGAAGCTTCTGGTGCGCGGGGGCGTACACCAGCAGGGGTTCCTGGGGCCAGCCCGAGTACGTCTGGCCGCCGCGGAACGATTTGGCGATCATACCCCGGTAGCGGTCCGTCTCCAGCGCGTAGGCCTCCGGCCCCAAATAGATCGCGCAGTACTCGGTCATCAGCGGCTCGGTATCGCCGGATTGGCCCCAGCGCCCGCGCATGAGCGAGGCGCTCCAGGGGGTGCCAAATTCCACGCATTGCAGCGGCATATCGCCGGACTTGGCCCATTCACAGAGCCAGTCCTCCCGTTCCTGCAGCGGCTCGAAATTGAGGTAGCAGTTGATGCTATAGAGGTCGCCCAGGACGTCGCCGGAATAACTGAACAGCGGGCGCGTCGGGTCCTGCTGCTTGATCATAGCGATAGCCTCACGGACCATGACGGCGGCCCTCTTGAACCCGGGCTCGGAAATGTCGCGCTGGCGGCCTATGTAGCGGGGGTCCAAATCCATGCCGCCGATGCCGAAGCGGTTGGGGTTGGTGCCCCAAAGAACGACGGAGGGGTGATTGCGGTAGGGGCGCATCGTTGCGGCCACGTCTGCCTGCCATTGCTTTTTACCGGCCGCGTCCCAGTTGTTGGGAGTGTTCGGCAGATGAATGAACTGCAGCAAACCGAGGTGGTCGGCGCAGTCGGCCCACATCTCGCGGAAGTCCGCCACCCCACGCTCCCCCGCCACATAGGGCCCGTGCGATACCATGTTCCATCCGGCGTACAGGAAGCCTTTGATGCTATTGCCGATGAGGAAGCGCGAGTCACCGGCGGCGCCTTCCAGCGCGGCGCCGGTTGGCCGCAAATGCATTTCGGTGCCGTTCATGAAGAAGTTGCGCCCCTCGATCCAGAACTCGCGGAAGCCGAAGCTCTGGGCAAACTCATCGTTGAGCCCGCCGCCTTTGGCCTCCAGCTTCAGTGTGTAGAGATTGGGCTGCTGGACATCCCATAGACGCGGATTGGCCCACGGCCAGGAAAGCGTCACCTTTTGCGGCGCGCTTTCGGGCACGCTGGCGTCGGCCTCAAAGGTCTTCTCCTCTTTGCCCTGCTCGTCCATCAAGTGGGCGATGAAGTGCGCCGGGCCCGCGGCCGCGCCGCTCAGTTCCACCTCGACCTTCAACTGCTTCTGCCGTGTCGAGGGCTGGATGAACACGTCGCTGATGTGCGCGCCTTGCGGCCGGCTGCACAGCAGCACATCCCCGACCAAGCCTTTCGTGTCCACACGGGTGCTCTCCACCTGGCCGCCGTTCTGACCGTATAAATCGATGAGGTCCACCCGGCTGGAATTCAGGGCGGCGGAAGCCGGCCCGCGACGCGAGGCCATCACTTGAATCCACAGCGTATCCTCACCGCCGGGGGTCGCGGCGCTGGTCAGATCGATTTCGCCCGAGGGCCAGGTGATCGCGCCGCATTTCTTGCCATTGACATAGACGATCGCATCGGTGCTGACCCGTTGCAGGGAGAGCAGCACGGCTCGGCCCGCCCAGGCCTGCGGCAGTTTGATCTTGCGCACATACCAGGCGCACCAGGTGCCTTCGCCGTTACCGAATCGCCGCCAAGCCGGGCCCTGGGCCGCACGGGACGCCAAGCTGGGCAACCCTTCGTGCGCTCGCCACGAACCCGGCACGTGCATGTAAGCCAATCCGCCGGAGGGCGCGGTTTCCGCCGGGTCCAGCATCGGCACAAATTGCCAGATGCCGTTGAGGCAGATCTCGCCACGTTTGCTGCTGGAGGCCTCGATAGGCTCCTGGCCCCAGGTGAGGTGCTCCGAAACGGGCAGCACGGCATCCTTCGGCGGCACATGGACTATCGTGCTCTCCGCCAAAATGCGAATATTCTCTACCTCCATGGTGCCCGTGGCCTCCCACAGGCTGGGCAGGATTTCTATCGCCGTCACATTCTCGGGAATCTGCATGTGGGTGCTGAGTTCTTTCCAATCCGAGTCCTGCTTGAGTTGGAGGACGCCTTTGCCGACCATCCCCTGGCTGGCCACCAGGTGGAACTCAATGTCCGCACCCGCGTAGTCCTTGTTGGCGACTTTGAGATGAGTGGTCTTCACGAGCGCCATCACGGTGACAGCGGTCCACTTGGGGTTCAGGGAGAAGTGGTAGATCGGGCCTCCCCCGGCCGCGATGTTGTCGTTGGTAACGCGCAGCGCCTTGTGTCCATTGTCGGCTGTGACGATGCTGGCATTGCCGCTGATGCCCCACCACACGGGCATCTGGCCGCGGGCGTTGGCCTTGTCGAAGTCGCCATCCGGGAACACGTTTTGTTGTTGGGCCGCCGGTGTGGCGGCAGCGGCCGCCGGCTGTGCCGGCAGCCTCTCGCCTGCCCACGCCATGGCCAGCATCAGACTGAAAATCGCTAAACCGGAATCTCGGTTGCCAAGAATTTGTTCTTGCATTGCTAAGAACTCGTTTGTGTGCGCCGTGCGTACTGAGCGCTGCGCGGGTGGCGGAGAATTGATTGTTAGGCTCAGGGTAAGAAATTTCAATTGCCCTCACGGTCCCCGATTGTAGTCGAGGAGCAGGGGGTTAGCAAGAAGGCAGGATAGGAGGGCAGGATAGGACAAAGAACGACCAGTTGGTCAAGGTCGCTCCGTTGCCGGCGATGATCGGCGACTGGGATGCCTTCCTGAAGAGCGCGATGCCGGAAGAGGAACTGAGGGACATCCGCCGGAGTCGAAACGGGGATGCAGCTTCTTGAATGTAAACGAAAAAATGACGAAGTGCTGCGTTGTCGAGGGTGGCTGGGGCATTCGGGCACCATGTACTCATGGTCGGCGATCCCCCGGCCACCCCGTTCATTTCTTCCGAACGCTCTTGAAAAATTCCGCGGCGATTTGAACAATAGCCCTCGGCATGGTACACTCAGTCTCTCTGTGGGCGGGCAAAGGGCCCGCCAGACCGAACCCAGCACAAGAAAGAAAAACCCCATGATGCGAACTCACCTGACACTGGCTGCTTTGCTGTTTCTCCTTTCGGCCACCGCCGCGCCGCTGAGCGCCCAGGTCCCCGAAGACCTGGCCCAGCCCAAGAAGTTCCGTGCCCTGCGGATTTCCAGTACGGATCCCCGCTTCCAGAATGGCGACTCCCGTCCGATCGCGCCGGGCGCGACGCTGGAACTCGGAAAAATCGCGGGACACGGGCGGATTACGCACGTCTGGTTCACGATCGCCGGCCAGTCGGAGGACCATCTCCGCGAACTGGTCTTCCGCATCTACTGGGACGGGGCCGAGAAGCCGGCGGTGGAATCGCCGCTGGGCGACTTTTTCGGCCTGGGTTTCGGCCGCTACGTCGAGTTCCATAGCGCGCCCATCGCCATCGGCGGAGTCAAGGCGATGAACTGCTACTGGCCGATGCCCTTTGCCAAGGGCGCCCGGCTGACCATGACCAACGAAGGCAGCAAGCCGGTGTCCAGTTGCTACTTCAATATCGACTACCGCCTGGACGACGAACCAGCAGCGGACGTCCGCTACTTCCACACGCAGTACCGGCAGGCATTCCCCGTGCCCAAGGGCCGCGACTATCCGATCCTGGAGACGGTCGGCCAAGGGCATTTCGTGGGCACGTTCCTGAGCGTGATGGCCAATAGCGACGGTTGGTGGGGCGAAGGGAACGACAAGTTCTACGTCGACGGCGCGGCGAAGCCGACCATCGAGGGCACCGGCAGCGAAGATTACTTCTGCGGCGCGTGGGACTTCCAGCACGCCTTCTCGAACCCGTACAACGGCGTGCCGCTCTACACGAATCCTGAGAAGGGCGGCGAGAAGCGCGGCATCCTCAACACCTGCTACCGCTGGCACATTCTCGATCCGGTTCCCTTCACCAAGTCCTTGCGGCTGACGATCGAGCACGGCGCGAACGGCCCGAACGACGATCGCCATCCGCTGCGCAACCACTACTCCAGCGTGGCCTATTATTATCTCGATCGCAGCGAGGGCGACGGTCCCGCCTTGCCCGCCTATAAGGACCGCGTACCCCACTTGTTGCCGCTGCCGCAGAAATAACATCTTCAGCCCAAAAGGAGCCATGCTCAATGACGATCGTGCATCTGTGGGCTTGCCTGGCTGTGGTTGCCTTTGCCATGGCCACGCCCGCGGAAGCGGCGCAAACCGCTGATGCGGCGGCAGGCCCCGCGGGCATCGATCGCTGGCGCCTAGGCGAGCCGCGCGGCATCGTCTGGGACGTGGCCGCCGACCGCCGCCTCCCGCACGACGACCACCTGGAGATGAGCGGGCAGAAGGTCTCTTTCATCGTCCACTATGGCGCCGACGCCAACGGGAACCTGAAACTCCGCCGCGAGGTGATCTGGCCCATGCTGCGCACCAGGCCGCGCGAGGTGCGCGGTTACCTGCGGCGGACCTACGCCGCCGACGTGCAGCCGCAACTTCGCGCCGACGGCCGGGCGGTTACGCCCGGACGACTGGCACGCATCACCTTCGACGGGCGGCTGGGCATTCAACATCAGCCCGGCGGTCCGCTGGAGATTTGCCGTTCGCTCTTTCGTCCTGGTGCAACCCGCGTCTTCCGCGGGCTTGGCCCGGCATGTGTCTGCGGCATGTGAAGGCCTTCGGCCGCGACTTTGATCTGGAGGTGCGCCGCACCCGCCAAAAAGTGACTGTGGCGCTACAGATCAGCGGCAAGACGCTCGTCTTCGCGCCCGATACGGAAATCGTGCTGCCCTGACGTGCCGCGCGCGTAGTTATGGTATCCAGACTTGGTGGATGGCGTCTCTTACCCTTCAAGCCACCCCGCGGCTTACGGCGACAGGCGGTTGCGGATATCCTCCTGCAAGCTGTGCGTGAGCGACTGAAGCTGCTCGACGGTCATCGCGCGCAGCTCCTGCTCATCGCTGACGGGAACGCGGAGGATGCCTTGAAGCGATTGTATCCTCTCGATTCTGTCATTGATCTCACCCTTGATCTCGCCTTCGCGCTGGCCTTCGCGAAAGGCGGCGTTGAGTTGCCATTGCCGATCGCGAATCGCTTTTTCTCGTGCGTCGTACATCGCTTTGTCCTCCGTTATTTCTGCAATCCGGGCAAGCGTTTCCGTGGCCTGCCGTATGGCCGGCTGCGGCAGCAAATCCAGCAGGGCCGCGGACTCGTACTCGTGGGCATGCAAAAGCCAGTACAGCCAGCAGTCCAACGTACCGGCCGTGGCCAGTTCAGACTCTCTTAGATTATACCTTCCCAGTTCCAGCGTGTGAATCTCCAGCGTTCCCGCCAAAATCCGCCCCGATTGGGCGTCGGCCAGGCGAAAGGCATGGTGGACCCGGGTGGCGTCCGGCCAAAGAATGCCGTTCAGCAGGCAGATCGAAGAGACGGGATGCAGGCCCGCGTAACCCTCTCCGGCCTTAAGCTGGCCCGCGTAGAGTTCGCAACCGTAAAAGACGATGCGCTGCACCAGGCCCTCGAAAATCGCCAACTGCATCTCGATGTCATAGATCGCCCCCGCGCGATCGACCGCCTTGACGTCGAGAATCGACAGCTTGTCCTCCTCGAAATCCTTAAGGTTGTAGGGGTTTTCCAGGGTAACCTCGACGAGCGGCGACGTCGGCTGGAGAATCGCGTTTAGCAAACTGATCAAGGCCACGCGGTTCTCCGCGGTTCCGAAGGTCTTTTTGAAGGCGAAATCATTGATGGGGCGGATTCCAAGCGGCATGGCGGTCTGGCGGCAAGGGATTAAATACTGGGTCGTCTCTGAATCACCGTACTATACCCGATTTGTTGCACATGGTCACGTGCCGCCGGTATCCGGGTTGCGTCGGCAGATTCCATCGTGCTTGGCGAAGTGGAAACTGCCCGGCTGGCCCCACGTCCCGACTCCCACGATTTATCTCCCGACCGGTGAACGAAGGTTACCCGAACCACTCCGCTTCCATCATCAACCGTAGCCATTCCCGATGTTCTGCGGCAAGAACCTGCTCCGATTGCTTCAGCAGAGCCGAAATTACGCTCGAATCAGCACCCTGCCGAAGCCGTTCGGAAATGTGCGATAGACCCGTTGCAACACTGTGGAACCGGGAATAGTTTCTGGCAAATTCGTAAGCGCCCCGCAAAATACGGACGCCCGCGCCGACTGCCGGTAAGGCGGCTGCCAAGAAAATGAGGATCAGCCCAATGGCCTCAGGCTTGTCGCGCAACTCGTTCATGGCCTCGTAGGTGAAGTGCCCAAACGCAGCCAGCACGCTGAAGAGAAAGAAGCTGGGACCAACCAACAAGGTTGATCGCTCCAAGGATGCGTTGCTGCGTGCCCGTTGCGTTGCGTAGGCAAGCTGCGGCTCCAACCGCTCGCGGACGTAGTAGTCGACGATCATATCTGGCATCTGCGTTGGCGCGGGCTCCCAGCGACTTCGGCGGGCAGATACCCAAGCTCATCGGTCACTGACGAAAGACACTTAAGATGTTCGGTGACATAGCCGTCTGCCTTGGCAAAGTCCGACACTTCCCGATAGATTACCGCAATTTCCTCGATATGCGCCGGGCTGTAAGGGAATCGGTACCCCTTGAGTTTTGCCTTTTCGAGCACAGGCAGCAGGCTATGCGTCGGGTCCTTCACGATTAGCGTGATGACGTTATGGTCAAGGCAAACGTGATTCATCTAGGGAGGGGGCAGAAAGCAGGGTTACTACGTGAAGGGAAAGACGGCGGCGCTAATAAGACACCCAACGATGGCACTTGGTTCACGTAGCGGCAAATTTCGCCCCGGCCAGTTCCGAAACCTTGCGCCTAGTACTGCGTGCCGACTGCGAGTGCGAGGCAGAAAATGGACAGGAAAGCTGCTACGAATCACTCTGCCATTCGGCGTAGCAGTTTTCACCCGTCTCCTGGCCGTCGACGCGACAATCGCTTAATAATTTAGCAGAGTCTCATATCATGCTGCCGACGGGCCGGAAGTAACGGATTTCACTGCCGCTATTCCTCGCCGCTGTTCCGCTGCTCGTGGGTCGCCGCGCACTGCACGCACACCGACGTGTAGGGTATGGCCTCCAGCCGCGACTCGGGAATTTTCTTGCCGCAATCCTCGCACTTACCGTAGCTGCCCTCGGCAATCCGTTCCAAGGCGAACTCGATCTTGTCCAGCGCGTCCTTCTCGCTGCCGACCAGGCTCAGGGTAAGCTCTTGCTCGAAGTTGTCGCTGCCCAGGTCGGCCAAGTGCATCGGCACGCTGCTGGTTTCCGACCGGCCTTGTCCCAAGGCCGCGTCGGCCATCCGCCCCATTTCGCCGCAGAGGCGGGCGCGAAGATCGAGAAGCCGTGTGCGATATACGTCCGAGTCGATCTTATCCGTCGTGGGCTTGGCCAAGTGTGTCTCCTTTCGCTAGGGTGGTAGTCTTCTGATATTCTTGTATAACCGCAAGTTCCCGCGGCGCAAAGGCCCCCGCATGGCGATGGAAAATCTAAGCCAGGGAGGGTTCAATTTTATCGTTAGCGCAACGGTAACTCGCACGACTCGAGCCGGCCGTTGCTCTGAGCGTCGATGAGCAAGCGTAGCGTCTTGCCGGCAACGGGCGCGAGGCCGGGCAAAGTCACCCGGCCGTCGGGTCCGGCAACCAAGAGCGGATACCAGGCCAGCGGCCGGCCGCCGGCCCGGCCATCGCCGGAACCGTCGCCGCCGGGCGAGACATACTGCCGCACGACGAACCGGTCGGACTTCAGCTCTTCGGGATCGGCCTCCCGATTCAACCGCTCGGCCAGGCGTTGCAGCTTGCTTTCGGCCGGTTTCGTCGCGGCGCCAGCCGCATCGCCGCGGCCTCCCTCGGCCTCGGCGCTCGGCAGGCAAGGGGCGAACTCGACGGCGGTGGCTTCCACGGGCTTCATGCGGCTTGGCTCGTTCGAAACCGCCGTGACCACCGCGCAACAGACCATGGCCACGACCGTCGGCAGCCAGAGTTGGCTCCCCCAGACAATCCGCATCAGAGCCAGCATGGTCACCAACAACGCCAAGGCCAGGCCGCCAAAAAAACTGAGCATGATCAAGGCGTTGACGACGTACGTTCGCTTGGCCCGATAATCGCTCAACGTCGCTTCGTATTGTTGCCGCAAGTCGCTCAGGTTGTCGAAGAGCACGGGCGACGCCAGGGCCTCTACCTTTTGGGAACGCTTGCCGTCGCGCACATTTCCGACATCGTGCGGCCGCTGGCAGCCCAGCGCAAGGTCGAGTGCCGCCGTCGTCTCGGTGTCGCCCTCGGCCAGGTGCAAATCGAAATTCTCCAGGGTGGCCGGACTGTCGAGGTCACCGTCCCAGAGCAACGCGTGCAACAGGTCCTGCCGCAGACGGCCCGCTTGCGGCGACTTGCCCTTGCCGGCTTCGATCACCGTCACTGCCAAGGCGGCAGCCACGGGCCGCCCTTTCTCGCCCTGGATCGAGAGCGCCAGTTCGCCGGCTGGCCGCTTGCCGTCCGCCGCGCGGATTGTCAGCCCTCGCGGCCGCCGATAAACGTCCCGCTCGGCAATCGCCTGGGGCGGATTCTTCGTATAGTCGTACACGATCAAGCGGATCACCCCCGCCGCCTGCTCGTCCAAGGGGATTGAGACCACGGCGGCCTTCGTCCGGTCGCCCGGCGCGGTGACGAGCATCTGCTGGCCTACGAGCATGCCGCGCATGAAGGCCCCGACCACCAGCGGCAACCGTTCCTTTGCCGCGCGAAGCTGGAGTTCCAGCGGTGCGCCGGGGGCAAAGACGCCCCGGTCGGTCGAAATCGCGACCTTCTGGTCCGCCGAGGCCGGCGGCAGCAGCGGCGGCGGGCCGGCGCCGGCCGGGCTGGCAATCGTCAAGCGATAGGTTTCCGCGGCCTTGGGCACAATGCTGAACACGCCCCTGCCGCCGCGGGTAGCGTCGACCTGCACCACGTTCGCGCCCTTGCTGTCCAGAAGGCTGCCGTGGATCTCCAGCGGCTGGCCTTTCTCGTCGCGGGCGGCGAAATAGACGCGGTTCTCGATTCCCGCCGCCAAGCGCCCGCCCTCGGGATAGAACTCGACGTGCATGCCGGGCGGCAGCTTGGAGACGGGTACGGCTTCAGCCTTTGTCGCCGCGGTGGGAGCGGGCGTCGGGGCGTCGGGGAGCACTTCAAAGGCCAGTCGTTCTTCGGGAAAGATATTATCGAGCCCTCGCGCGACCAA
This sequence comes from uncultured Planctomycetaceae bacterium, assembly GCA_964615095.1. Lineage (GTDB taxonomy): Bacteria > Planctomycetota > Planctomycetia > Pirellulales > Thermoguttaceae > JANXQG01. The sequence continues at coordinate 60,033 of CAZTPX010000013.1, forward strand.
CGCGTAAGCGCCGGCGGTCAACGACTCGTCCAGGTGGAACGAACCGTTGCCCACGCCGTGGTTGGTGAGACCATCCAACCGCGAGCCTGGCAGCGGCGCGGCGTTGGAATCGAGGATCTCGAACTCCACGGGCAGCGTGGGGCAAGCGGCCAGGCTGTAGCGCGACACGGTCAGCGAGCGATAGTAGACCGTCTCGCCGGCCCGGTATCTGCGGCGGTCGAGCCAGAGCCGGGTGAGGTAACGTGCCGGACGGATGGGCAGCGGCAGCGTTACACTGGGCGGATTGTCGCTGCGGCCAGCGGTGACCGTCAGTTGGGCCGGCCCGTGCGACCGCGTGGGAAGATCCATGTCGGCCGGCACGGTCATGGTCAGCCGGCCCTGGTCATCGGTGGTCACCATGTGGTCTACCAGCCGCCTGCCGTCGGGCGTGGCAAGCGACCATTCCACGGGGGTCGTCCAGGGTTCACCCGTAACCGTGGTGGTGACGAGATTGTAAACGCTGGGCATGCCCGCCTGCAGTTGGCCCGATCCGCTGACCACCAGCCGCAAGTGCCGGGCAGCGATGGAGTCCAACTGCCGGCGGTGGTAAAAATAGCTGCCCAGCGAGGCTGCGATTAGCGCCAGGGCAGCCAGGGCGACGAACCAGTTCGCCGCGCGCGACATGGGCTGCGCGGGACGACGGCTGCGGGGGGCGGGCGATGCGACTCGGGGAGGCATAGTCGATTACTGCTTCTTCGGCTCGCGGAGGTAGCGGCGGACGTGGACATCCGCGATGGTCAAGAGGCCCTCGCCGATCATCGGGTCCAGGGCGGCCAGGAGCGGATCGATCCGCTCGGCGATGTCGATGATTTCGATCCGCACGGGCAGGTTTTCGGAGAGTTCCAGGAGTCGCGCCGTATGGATGCGGCCGCTGCCGCCGTATCCTTCCACGGCCCGCACCGCGGTCGCGCCGGCGATGCCCCGGTCCTTGCAGAGGCCGACGATGGCCGCATAGAGCGGCTGCCCGTGCCATTGATCGGTGCTGTTGACGTAGATCGTGAGGAGTTTGGCGTCGGTTTCGATTTTCATGGGAGGACTTAGCAGACGCCGTCCAAGATTGTCTGAACGGCAGCCGCATCACCCTCGTGGCCCAAGTAAATGAAGGCCATTTCCGGCCCCCCGTTGAACGAGATAATGTTGTCCTCAACCGAATAGCCGATGTGCCGGCTGTCGAGAAGCTGCCGGACTTCGTCAAGTTGGGTGAAAGGCGGCCTGATGTACGGCCCAGCCGTGCTATCGGTCGAGACGCGCAGAGGCTTTTTGGTCGTCGTATCGGTCATGGTCTGTCGCTCCTCTTCACGAACTCCTTAGGCTATCTTCCCCCATTCTAGCGGTTATGCGACAGGTGTCAAGAATCCCTCCAAGAGCCGATGGGCCTGGAGATCGGCGAATCAATTCCCATCGTGCTTCGGCCGATTCCTGTCTGGAGTCGCGTCCTTGTTCTTCGGCGTGACCAGCAACACCTCGTCGCGGATTTCGAGTTGGAGACCGAGACGGTTGAGCCGGGGCGCGAGAGCGGATTGCACCGAGACCGGCGTCGAGTGGGCTTGCGGGGCGCCCCAGGTGTCGGTCTCCGCCTGCTTCCACGCGCTGGGATCGAACGCGACCGCGATCTTGTACCGCTCGGCAATATGTTCGATGGCAGCCTGCAGCCGCATATCGCCAAGACCGTCTGGCGCCGGCGACGCCAGAACGTCGGCAATCTGCTTCTCGTTGGCGATCGGGTCCAGAGATTTGAAATTCGGTGGCGCCGGATTCAAGACCGCGGCCTCCCGGGACGTTGTGACGAAGAGGACCTCATTGTGGATGAAACAGTCCAGGCCCCTTGGCCAGAGTATCGAGCGCAAGCCGGAATGGAGGGGAACGCCATTGACATTGTGGGTAATCTCCGTCGACTCGCTGATCCCTGCCTCCCGTAGGGCCTTTTCATCGAGTTGGATTTCGATATGGTGCAAGTCTTTCAGGTAGTCAAGGACGTCCTTGAGCGGCGTTTCCGTGAACTCGATTTGCGTCGGCGATTTCAGGGCCTCGGCAATTCGCTCTTCGTTGACGATCATCCCGAGCGTCTTGAAGTCGGGCTCATTAATGTCAGTAACCGCGGCCTTCCGGGCAGTCGTAATCAGCAGGACCTTGCCGCGGATCATATAGCCCAAGTCCAGCGGTTGGAGCACCAAACGCAAGCCGGATTGGAGGGAGACGCCTTTGACATTGTAGGTAATCTCCGTCGACTCGCTGATTCCCGCCTGCCGCAGGGCCTCTTTGTCAACGCGGATTTCAATGTGGTGTAAATCCTGCAGATAGTCGACGACGTCAGAGAGCGGCGTTTCGACGAACTCGATCTGCGTCGGTGACTTCAATGCGGCGACAATTCGCATCCTCTCCCGGTGCGTCTTGGCGGCGATCCAACAACTCAAGCCGATGCTGATCGCGAGCATGACCAGCAACAACGACCCCAAGGTGTATTGATACCAGCGCAGTCTTGGCTTCGGCGTTTCGGATTGCGGTCCTGCCGTGCCCCCGTCATTTTGCTTGCCGCCGCGGCTGCCAAAATGCCTCGCTTCGAGGGTTATTCCAACAACCAGCGCTACGCCTATCGCGATGTCGGCGGCCAAGGACAGGAAGTCGATCGCTGGATCGTGGTAGAAATTCGGTACGTTGAGGCAACGAAAGGGAAATCCATAGATGTACCCGTCGAAGGCGACATTACAATAGTAAAGTCGGTTCCACCTGCTTAGGCCGAGAAAAACCGCGGCCATCGTCACGGTCAAGAGCAGCGTTTGCAGCCGGAACTGGAAGTGCAGCCACGGTAGCTTCCAAGCGGCCGAAGGCGCATGGCCATCGGCCGACGCTTGCCGGGCGAAGAACATGTCTACGGATTGTGCGACCAGAATGACTGTAGCCACGGCCGTCAAACACCCGCACCACGGTCCCAAGACGGCCGTGCCCATCAGCCCTACGGCAGCGATGATGATCGCCAAACCGGGCCGTAAGAGTTGCGTGCGTTTGTTGACGGGGGCATGTTCCATGAGCGACGCCAGCCTGTACGATCTCCGCAGGTCAACATGGATTCCAGCTACCCCTCTCATCATAAACCAAGTGCCTTGCCCCGGCAACACAGACATGCGCTGGACAAATCGTGCCTCCACGTTATCCTGTATTGCATCCTACTCATGTCTTCCGTAACGCCAAATTCCGCTGCCTCGCCGGCATCCTCCGGGCCATCGCTCGCCGAGGTGGCACTCGTCTTCTTGCGGTTGGGCGCCACGGCCTTCGGAGGGCCGGCGGCACACGTCGCCATGATGGAACAGGAGTTCGTGCGCCGCCGTAAATGGATCAGCCATCAACAGTTCCTCGACGTACTTGGCGCGGTGAACCTGATCCCCGGGCCGAATTCCACGGAAATGGCGATCTACGTTGGCTACCTCCGCGCCGGCTGGATGGGTCTGCTGCTTGCCGGACTTTGTTTCATTCTGCCGGCCATGCTGCTGGTTGCCGGGCTGGCGTGGGGCTACGCGGTCTATGGCGACTTTCCGCAAGTCGCCGGGCTGCTTCGCGGCGTCAAGCCGGTGGTCATTGCGATCATCGTGCAGGCCCTGTACGGACTCGCCCCGAAGGCCGTCAAGACGCCTTGGCTCGCCCTGATCACTGCCGCGGCCGTTACCGCGTCACTCCTGGGTCTCGATCCGCTATCGGTAGTGCTGATTTGCGGCACAACCCAAGGCCTGGCCCAGTCCTGGCAAATCAAACCGGCCCCTTCCCGCTGGCCGCTGGCCGTCCTGGTGCTGGTCGTCGTCGGCGTCCTGGCGCTGATCCATGTTCCCCATTTCTTGGCAACGCAGATCACGACGAGCCAAACGGTAGCAGGTAGCGAGACGGCAACCGCACTTGTCCGCGTCGGCCCTGCGGCGATCTTCCTTTACTTCCTCAAGATCGGTTCCGTGCTCTACGGCAGCGGCTATGTGCTCTTGGCCTTCTTGCAAGGCGATCTCGTGCCGCGCTGGCTGACGACCAAGGAATTGTTGGACGCCACGTCGGCCGGCCAGGTCACGCCCGGCCCACTGTTCACCACGGCCACGTTCATCGGCTTTCTCTTGGGCTATCGCAGCGGCGGGGCTGCCGGTGGATGGCTGGGCGCGCTGGTGGGCACGGTGGGGATCTTTCTGCCCTCGTTCGTGTTCATTGCCTTGGGCGGCGCCCTGTTTCCCAGGCTGCGGAAATCGCCACTGGCAGGCGCGTTTTTGGATGGCGTGAATGTCGCCGCCGTGGCCCTGATCGCCGCGGCCGCCTGGAGCCTGGGCCGGGAGGCGCTGGTCGATTGGCCGACCGTCGCCGTCGCCATCGTCAGCGGTCTGTTGCTGTTCCGCTTCCGCTTGAATTCGGCCTGGCTGGTGTTGGGCGGGGCGGCGATGGGATTGGCGATGTCGTGATCGCATTGTTACAAACCGGTTGCGCAAGACGACCGTCTTTCGTGGTACAATAAGCAGGGGAGCAAAACATGCCTGTACTGCAAGTCTTGACCATCGAGGACGATGCGGCGATCCGCCGCGGCATTGTCGATGCCCTACGGTTCGCTGGCTACCGTCCACTGGAGGCCGATCGAGGCGACCGAGGACTCGAACTGGCGCGAAGTTGCCAGTTCGACCTGCTCCTGCTGGATCTCTTGCTCCCCGGCCGGGAAGGAATGGAAATTCTCCGCGAAGTCCGTAGCCTGCGGCCAACCCTGCCCATCATCATCCTCACGGCCAAGGGCGACGAGGCCGATCGTGTCCGCGGCCTGCGCGAGGGGGCCGACGATTACGTGGTCAAACCGTTCAGCGTCAAGGAACTGCTGGCCCGCATCGAGGCCGTACTCCGCCGCTCGGCGGAGCGACCCCTGGACGTCAGCCAACTGCAAATCCCTGCGGGGCGGATCGACCTCGCCCGGCGGGAAGTGCGGTTCGACGACGGCGGCCGCGAGGATATCTCCGAGCGCGAGGCCGAATTGCTTCGTTACCTGGCCATGCACTCCGGCCGGGCCATCGCCCGCGACGAGATCCTGGCCAACGTCTGGCAGATCAGCCCCAAGGGCCTTGCCACGCGCACGATCGACATGCATGTCGCCCGCCTGCGGGAGAAGCTCCGCGACACTACCGATCCTCCCACGATCCTCCTGACCGTGCGGGGAAAAGGATATATGCTGGGCGTACAAGGGAGCGTTTCACATTGAAACCTGTGCAGAAAGACGTCTCATGGTTGTCACGCTGGGTGGCATGCCTTAAGCCTTCTAGGCTAGGCATGTTGGCCACCGACATGCCTAGCCTAGAAGGCTTAAGGCATGCCACCCTCGCAGAAACACGGAAATTATTTATCGTCCGGTCCTAACAAACCGAAAACCTATGCGACGCACCTGGCCACTCTGGTCCGCCTTTCTACTCTGCCTCGGCGTCGTGCTGGCGGCCATGGCCTGGATCAGCGCCACGGCGCTGAACCTCGACGAGTCGGAAACCCGTGCCCGGCGTCAAGCGGCGTTGGAAGAGAACGTCTGTCTGGCCCTGTGGCGCATCGACTCCGCGCTGTCGCCGGTCCTTGCTCAAGAAAGTGCGCGGCCCTATATCGCCTACAAGCGCTTCGTTCCCGCCAGCCAGGCGGCAGGGCAAACGCCCGGCCAGGGCGCGAAGACCGAAGAACTCGTTTCTTCGCCCTTTTCCGCGGCAACGTCGCCCTACGTCCTGGTCTATTTCCAGTTCGAGCCGGACGGCCGATTGACCTCGCCTAGTGTTCCGGCTTCGGCAACGGATCGCGCGCCCAAAGCGCAGCCATCTAGCGCGGATGAAACAGTCCGGCAGGCGCAAAAACAACTCGATCGCATCCGCGCCCTGACCGATCGCCAACGTCTGTCCGCGCTGCTCCCCCGGAACCCCAACGAGCCTGTGCAGATGGTGATCGCGCTGCCCCGCGCCGACAATAATCGCCTGGCTAACGGCCGCCTTGAAATAAACCGCATGGACCGCAGGGGCAACGAATACGGAGCAAACGATTTCGAGCTTCGCAATCAATCTGTGACGAGCAATGCTTACGCCTCACAGATCGCGCAAAGGCCTTCCAACACTGCGGGCAGCGGAGCGGCATCCCCGGGCGCTGCGCAGGCCGTCAACACGGCCGGGCAGCGCCTGCGCCCTACCGCGGCGCTCGACCCGGCCCCCGGCCCGACCGAATTGGGCGGGGCCTTGATGACTCCGCTCTGGATCGGCGGCGAACTGTTCTTGGTGCGGCGGATCGCCGTCAACGGGCGAGATTACTTCCAAGGCTGCCTCTTGGACTGGCCGGCGATCAAGTCAGGGCTGTTGGAGACCGTTAGCGATCTGTTGCCGCAGGCCGATCTGCTGCCCGTCGCGCCCGGGACGGCGGAGGACCAGGCCCGCATGTTGGCGGCGTTGCCGTTACGCTTGGTTCCCGGAGTGCCGCCGGCCGACGGCCCGGAATTGCCCTCGCCGATTCGCTGGATCCTGCCGGTGGCCTGGGCCGGTGTGCTGCTGGCGGCCGCCGCCGTGGCGGCTCTGCTGGCCAGCGTCGTTCGGCTGGGGCAGCGGCGGGCCGATTTCGTCTCCGCGGTCACGCACGAACTGCGCACGCCGCTGACGACCTTCCACATGTACACGGAGATGTTGAGCGAGGGCATGGTGCCCGATCCCCAGCAGCAGCGCGAGTATTTGAATACTCTGCGGTCGCAGGCCTCGCGGCTGAGCCACATGGTCGAAAATGTCCTGGCCTTCGCGCGGCTGGAGCGGCGGCGGGTCAACGGCTTGGAACCGGTGACGGTGGCCGGCCTGCTGGCCTGCCGCGAGCGGCTGGCGGACCGCGCCAGCCAGGCCGGCATGGAATTGCTCGTCGAGCCGGCCGACGAGGCCCTGACCGCCGTGGTGCGGGCAAATCCGTCGGTCGTGGAGCAGATCCTTTTCAACCTGGTCGACAACGCCTGCAAATACGCCTCGGCTGGCGAGGACAAGCGGATCCGCATTCTTGCAGCGTCCTGCCCGGGGGGCGTGCAACTGAAGATTTGCGACCAAGGGCCGGGGCTGCCGCGGACGGTTGCACGGAAGCTCTTTCGGCCCTTTTCCAAATCCGCGCAAGAGGCTGCCAATTCGGCCCCCGGCATCGGCCTGGGCTTGGCCTTGAGCAAGCGACTGGCCTGCGACATGGGCGGAAACTTGAGCAACGATCCCAAAGTAAGCCGCGGCGCGACCTTCGTGCTGTTCTTGCCGGGGGCATAGGGTGACCTGCCCGACAAATCCGACCTGGGCATGTTGATCGGCGCGGCCAAGAACGGCAAAATGTTGGAGATCAGGACGCAGCCGTATCGGCTAAAGCCGACGGCGTGGAATTTCTTACAGCGCGGCAAGTGCTTCGTCCGGCCTTGACGTTGCTATTCCATTGTGCGTGCATGGCCATTCATGGCCATTTCCCGGCGCAGCCGGTCTTAGGCCCGTGCTTTAGCACGGGTCGGTAGGCCACACGACACATTCTCGTTTCCGCCACCCGCCCGCCGCCATCGGCGGCGGGCGGGCGGCGGAAACGAGGGCGTAGTTATTTCTCGCGTTTCGTTACCCGTGCTAAAGCACGGGCCTAAGACCGGCTGCGCCGAGCAATGGGCGTAAACGCCCATGGGACCGGCCGTCGGACAAACGTAGAGCCAAATACAAAATCTCATCGCCTGCCCTTGACACCTTCTCGACATAACGCTATTATAGGACTAGTCCTATATAGGATAAATAGTATACCGAGCGTCGCTATGTCTCTGGGTCACGCCATTCTGGGGTTTTTGCGCTATGGCCCGCTGTCCGGCTATGACCTCAAGGAACGCTTCGATCTCTCGGTGCGGCACTTCTGGCCGGCCGACCAAAGCCAGATCTACCGCGTTTTGGCCAAGCTCGACGAGCAGGGCTACGCGCGGGTCAAGGTGGTGGAGCAGGAAAACCGCCCCGACCGCAAGGTTTACAGCATCACCAAGGCAGGCCGCGAAGAACTGTACCGCTGGCTGACCACGCCGCTGGAAATGGAGGGCGGGCGCAACGCCTCCTTGGTACAGGTCTTCTTCTCCGCACAGCTCGCCAATCAAGAGATTCTGGAGATCTTTCGCCGGGCGGCGGAGCAATGCCGCTCGCTGCTGGAGCACTTGCGAAAAGTGCCGGCCCAAGCGAATCGATTCACCGCGGAAGTCGAAGATCCCCGCGAGGCCTGGTGCTGGTTCCTGACACTGGAATGCGGCATCCGCATGAACGAGGCGAAACTGGCCTGGATGGAAGACGTCATCGCGCGGATCGAGAATGGCGAGATGCCCCGCATGCACAAACGAAAGGAGAAGTCATGAAGGCCTTGATCTTACACGGAAACTCGGAGGACGACACCGCGGAAAACGCCATCCACGGAATATTGTGCGAGGCCCTCCGCGCGAATGGTTGGGAAACCGAGACGAAACCGCTGGCCCAGATGAACGTGGGCCCTTGCGTGGGCTGCTTCAACTGCTGGTTCAAAACCCCCGGCGAGTGCGGCAGGAACGACGACGGGCGGGAGGTGGCGCGGGCCATGGCGAATTGCGACGCCCTGATCGTTCTTAGTCCGGTGACCTTCGGCGGATATTCCAGCCGTCTGAAATGCGCGATGGACCGCATGATCCCCACGGTTTCGCCGCTCTTCGAGAACGTAGGCGGCGAGATGCACCACAAGCGGCGCTACCCGGCGCACAGTTTCCTGGCCATCGGCTGGCAAAGCCAGGCAGACGCGGATAGCGCTGCGGTCTTTGCCCGCCTGGCCGCCCGCAACGCCATTAACATGCACGCGCCGGCCTGCGGGAGCACAGTGCTCCACGGCGGGCAATCGGCCCACGAGCGGCGCGCCCAAGTGAGCCGATTGGTAGAAAGATTGGAGGCACGTCCATGAACAAGACATTCCTCGCCTTGGTCGGCAGTCCCCGGCCGCACAGCACATCTGGCTACTTTGCGCAATACCTGGTGGACGGGCTTGCCGGCCGAGGCTGGCAGGCGCGGGCGCTCACGGTTTGTACGGCAATACGCCAAGCGTCGCAGTGGCCGGAGCTTGAGGCGGCTTTTGTCGAGGCGGACGCTGTGGCCATCGTGGCCCCGCTCTACGTGGATAGTGTGCCAGCGGAGCTTATGGCGGCGCTGGAGCGCCTGGTCAAGGCACGGCCCGGACGGCCCGGACGTCTCTTTGCTGTAGTCAACTGCGGCTTTGTCGAGGCGCTGCAGAACGACGTCGCCCTGGATATCTATCGCCTCTTCGCCCGCGATGCCGGCCTGCACTGGACGGGCGGCCTGGCCATCGGCGGCGGTGGGATGTTCGGCGGCAAGCCGCTGCAGGAGCATGGTGGGAAAGCGCGGCACATCACGGCCGCCTTCGATGAGACTATCGCCGCCCTGGACGTCGGCCAGGACATCCCCGTATCCGCGACGAGCGGCATTCGTCGGCAGGCCATCCCCGCCTGGGCCTACTTCGCCATGGCCAACCTGAGCATGCTCATGGGCGCGGCCAAGCACGGCAATCTTTTGAAGATCGGGGCGCGGCCCTATCGGCCGAAACCGCGGGCGTAGGAGTCAAGGAGCAATTATTCCTCAAGCTGTCAACGCCACCACGGGGCAGGCCCTATGGTGGCGTCGACAGTGATTCTTCTTCGATTGCTCCCTCTTGGACAATGCTGTGAGGAAGAAACGCTAAAATTCGAGTAGACGTTCACAGGAATCGATTCATAGGCCGCTATTCACCGTCTTTCGTCAGTATACACCCACGCCAGCACTCGGGACAATCGGCCGCCAGAAAGGGCACTTTAGCAACAAAGTCGGGTGATCTCGAAATCCCGATTCAAAAGAGCCTGGCTCTGGCTATGCACAATTTGTCTGGAACGGTGTAAAATGGCTGAGATCTCACCAATCCGTTGTCGACCGAATAATGGGCCATGTCCGAATCGCTTCTCCCGCAACGTTTTCCCTTCCGTTTTTCGGCCCCCTGCCAATATCGTCACCCGCTCTGGAAAGCCAGTGGCGCGGGATTGGACGAGAAATACCGCCTGGTTAACCTGGCCGAGTTGGACGATCAGCCGGCGATTGCCGCGGTTTCGGCGGCGTGGAGCGAGGCGGGACTGGTGTTTGCCGTGTCGGTCAGCGGGAAGAAGCAGCCGGTATGGTGCCGCGGCTCGCGTCCGGAGGACAGCGACGGCCTGCAACTCTGGATCGATACTCGCGACGTACACAACGTACACCGCGCCAGCCGCTTCTGCCACCGCTTTATTTTCCTGCCCAGCGGTGGGGGAAGAAAGCTCGACGAGGCCTTCGGCCAGGCCCTGCCGATCAACCGCGCCCGCGAGCCGGCCCGGCCAGTGGCCGCCGGGCTCTTGCAGGCCCGCTGCCAGACGCGGGCCGACGGTTATCGCTTGGAGTGTTTTGCGCCCGCCGAGGCGATGATGGGCTACGAGCCGGCCGAGCACCCCCGGCTGGGGTTCACTTACGCCGTGATCGATCGCGAATTGGGCGAGCAGACCTTCAGCGTCGGCCACCCCATGCCCTACGACGAGGATCCCAGTCTGTGGGCCACCTTGGAACTGGTGCGGTAGGTTCCTTTCTTCGCGGTTTTTCGTTACAATAGAGGGGTAACCTCGACCCAGGTGAGTTTTGCCATGAATCGCACACTACATGTTCTGCAAGTCTTCGTTTCGCTCGTTATGTCAGCGGCCATCTGGCTGATCGCCGCCGCGCCGGCCCTGGCGGCCGATCCCCCGGCCAAGCCGGCCGAGGGCGGCTTAACCGATTACATGCTGTCGTACCTGGTCGTTGTCCTGGCGATCGTGCTGGGGTTGTTGGTTGTGGCCAAGACAAGCACCCGCCGCGATCGCGACCGGCCCGCCGGATACGTCGAAAAGAACATCATGGCCGAGGACTGACAAGCGGCCGCACGTAAAGGAGCATAACCGCCGGTGCGGGCAACTCGTGCATGATCGAGACGTGCGGGCCGCTGGCCGTTCGCTTGCCCATCGATTCCAAGTTGCGAGTGTCATCCAGCACTAGGATTTCGTACTCGCTTGCTCCCTTCCACGGAAGGTTGTCGCAGATCAGTTCGATCCGCCCCAGGGAACCGCGATAATTACTGATTATGACGGCCAACTCGCGGCCGTCGGACGATAGGCCGGCCAGGGTCGCGATTTGCCCGGGTGTGCCGCCTCCCTGTACCGTCAAACGCGCGGGATGATCGACCAACGCCTTGAATGCCTGGAACGCATAGTAGGTTTTCTTGGGCACGCCGAACTGGTTGAACAGTCCCCACGCGCCCGTGTCGCCGGTGTAGAAATTGGCCATGTTCAGCGGAGCATCTTGCAGGCCCAGGAGCACGCAGGCCGCGAAGGCCGCGCCGCGCTCGTTGCCGGCCTCCTCGAACCACTTCTGCAAACGCGGGCCGTCGCGGCTGAGCATCGGTCCCCAGTCGTCGCCAGGCAGGTAGTTCCACTCGTCCAAGTGGATCTCTGCCTTTTGAAATCCGTACTCGTCGAGCATGCGCCTCAGGCCGATCGTGCCGCGCACGGGGGCAGTCGGGTCCGACGTATACATGTGCCAGGAAAGGAAGTCCAAGGGCAGCGACTCCTTACGGCAATACTCCAAGAACCCGCGGAGATACGGGGTGGGAGTGAGCCGCTCACCGTCCAACCGCCCCAAGCCCGCTGCGGCCGGCCCGCCCACCATCAGTTTCGGAAATCGCGCCTTGATCTTGCGGGCTGCGACAGCGTAGAGCCGGTAGTAGTCCGCCGCGGTTGCGTCCCACTGGGGCGGACCGATCTCCGACTCGTTCCAGATCTCGAAATAGCGGAGGTCATGGTGGAACCCGTCGGCCCAGCCCTCGTTGTAATGGCGGATGATCCCTAGGCAAATCGAGCTCCAGCGATCGAAGTCGGCCGGCTTGTGAACATAGTACTTGCGCGGTGTGTGTTCGATGCTCTCGCCCAGGCGGAACATCACCTTCGAACCGGTCGCCAGAATCGATTTCAAATAGTCGTCGGTGGGGGCAAAACGATAGTTGGCGGGCAACTGGGGGTCGGCAAGGAAGTCGGGAAAAATAGCATGGATGTCCACCACGTCGCGGGCGGGCCAGTTGGCATCGTGGATACGCGTTGAGGGGATGCCGAGGCTGCGATGGTACGAAGAAAGATCGACAATGCTGCCATAACAGATCGGACCGCCATTGATACCGTGGATTGGCCGCACTGTGCCGATCTTTCGGCTAGCATCAATGCGTACGGTTGTCGCGGCCGGGCAACTGGCCGCGAAAAGCAGCAGGCCGACCGCCCACGCGCAGCACGCCCATCTAGGTCGCGCGGATGAATACGATACGAATATTCGCATGGCGGTCGCCCTTTCGGGAAGGATTAACATAAAATAGGCAAGCCAGCAAGATTTTATCACTTATTCCGGTTGTGCGGGTAGGGGTATGTCAAACTTTTCCGACTAGGCATGCTGTGCGTTAAGTTCCACTTACAACGATTCCGATGACATTTCTGCCTGTACTGCCTGTATCGGTTGTAGCAGTTTCAACGGCTGCTCAGGCCGCAAGTCTTGCCGGTTCCAGCGAGCCAATCGTTGTAACCGCGGGGCGAAATCCCAGTTTTCGCCGATTTGCACCGTGCCGTGGCCCAACGAGGGGCGACAGGACATTAGGCAAAGCGAACTAAAACTCTTAGGGGGGTTTGTCATGCGATTTCTAATTTATCTTTCGGCCACCGCACTGCTGGTGGCCATGGGGCTCGGAGGGACGATGGTCGCTAGGGCGGCCGACCGCGATGTACGGTCCCAAATCATGGGCCGTCAGAAAATCCGCGAGGAGTTGTCGGCGGCCTTGGCAAAAGGCTATTTGACGCGGATGGACCAGTACCACATTTTGTTGGACGCCAAGGAAGTGCTCTCGCCCGATGATCTGCACGGCTTGGAACAGACGCTCAATCGCATCGCCACGCGGCAGTCGAGTGCGCGAGCGGCTGCCACGGCAGTGCCAAGCACGATCCCGGCATCGCCAAACGCCGCCGATGCCCGCGATACCGTTACGACTTCGAAATACGAGGTGCCGCAAGGTGAAGAAGTCCCCATGGGCAACGGACCTCGGCCCACGAGGGCCAAAATTCCCAGCGACGGCCCAACGCTGGAAGAGATCCCGCCGGGCAGCGGCACGCCCGCCATGCAATCCGATGGCGGCGATTCCGACGCGTACGGCTGCGATCCGGAAGGCTGCGATCCGGAAGAGTTCCACTTGTTTGGCCGCCACTGGATCGACATCGAGCTTTTCTCGTCGGTCGATGCCTTCAAAGGCCCGCTGGACATCAACGATTCCAACGGCAATTTCGGCGCGCGGCTGGGGGTCAACGGGGCAGTGCCGCTCCTTCCCCGCCTAGGAATAGGTATGCAGGCCGGAACAGCCGTCGTTTTAAGCAACCTGGAAGGCACGCCTCTTCCATTTCCCAATTCCACGCTTCGCGATCAGCTTTTTACTACTGTCGGCATGTTCCAACGGTTCAATCGCGAAGATACAGCTTTCACCTGGGGGTTTGCCTACGACTGGCTATTCGATGATTACTACTCCAACTTCCATTTCGGCCAATGGCGCGTAAAAGCGGCGTACGAATTCAGCCCTTGCAATGAGTTCGGCCTCGAGGCCTCGTTGCCCGAACAAAACTCATGGGGCAATCTTCCCTTCCTCGGCGATCTGGAATTCGCGCCCATCACGCAAGGCAGCCTGTACTGGAAGCACACGTGGTGCAACGAGGCCTCGTTGACCGCCCGCTTTGGCATGGCCGAACGGCCCGGCTTGTTCCTTTTCGCCGCCGAAAGCCGGGTACCGCTGACCAAGAACTTAGCATTGACAAGCGAGTTTACCTACATCATGCCCAATTCGGGGGCCGGCTTTGCCGGCCAAACCGAGGAGATATGGAACGTCTCGGTGGGCCTTGAACTGGTACTGGGCGGTTTTGGCCACGGTTGCGCAAATCGTTTCCAGCCGTTCCTGCCGGTGGCCAACAATGGATCATTCGCTATCCGGCAAGTACAGTAGAATTTATTGCAGAAATCTGGTATATTTGCATCATCCCTAAGAGTGGAGAGGACCGCTGTCGAAGCGTTCCTCTTCGCTTTTTTACAACGAATTCCCACCTTTTGGGACATCATCATGGCGAATCGAATGGCCGATTGCCGGCTCTTCCTCAGCGAGTTTCGCCGGAACTTTCGCACCACCGGCGCGCTGTTACCCAGCGGGCAGCGCCTTTCGGCGGCACTCGTCCGTTTTATTCGCGAACCAACCGGCCATCAATCGCGGCGGATACTGGAGGTCGGACCGGGAACCGGCGCGGTGACCCGGCACCTGATCCACGCGATGCAGCCGGCCGATTCCCTCGACCTGGTCGAGCTGAACCAAAGTTTCGTCGCTTGCCTGAACGACCGTTTTCGTTGTGATCCTGAGTTCCAGCCGGTGGCCCAGCGCTGTCGCGTGCTGCACTGCCCAATTGAAGATCTGCCGGCTGAAACTACCTACGACGTGATTTTGTCCGGGCTGCCGATGAACAACTTTGCGGTGTGCGAGGTCGAGCACATTCTGGGCATCCTCCGCCGCTTGGCAAGCCCCGGAGCGACGGTGTCGTTCTTCGAGTACATGGCCATCCGGCGGCTCAAGGCCACCATCAGCGGCAAACAGGAACGGCTGCGGCTCCGCGGCATCGGACACGTCGTGGGGCAAGTGCTGAAAAACCACGAAGTCCGCCGCGACGCGATCTGGAGGAACATCCCGCCAGCCTGCGTGCATCACCTGCAGTTCTAACCGGCTGACGGCGCCGCTGGGCTTGCCGGCGGGGCATGCGGCGGGAGTTCCCCGCGGCGGACTTGCACCTCCGCCGGGGCTTCGATACCAACCCGTACCCGGTCGCCATTGACCCGCACGATCGTCAGCACGATTGAATCCCCTACCTGAATGCGTTGGCTTTCTTTCCTCGACAACACCAGCATAATGAATCCTCCGTTATTCTTGCTTTCGAAGCTGTTTCGCTGCTGCGCGCGGTCCGCAATGACGTGCCCGTCTCCGTGAGCAGTTCTTCGGCCCCGTCCAACCGTTCGCGGCAAAACCGCCGGCACAGAAGCCGCTCTCGCGCTTCCGGCCCCGTTCTGACCCAGCTCCTTAGTGTTTGACTGAATTTCCCCCGCTATATGCGTTCCATCCCGTCTCTAATTCGCTGCCAGTGACGGGATCTTCGGACTATCGATCAACTGCGTCGTTTGAAACCTCTCTCCGCCCGAACCGTAGAACAGGATCTTGTTTCGGTCTGTTTCCCAGATGGCCGAGAACTGCGTGGCGCGCGGCCCGTGCAGACAGAAGTAGATCCCGCACGGCTTGTCGCGCCGCCGTAAGATCCGCTCTGTCATGGGAAACGCGCCTGTCTGAAGTTCATATTGATTGCAGATCGTCGTATTGACGTAGTCCCGAAGATCTTCCACGTTGTTGATCTGTTGAAGACAAGTCAACATTTCTGGATTACTACTCCTATGAAAGCGCAGACTCGACCGCCTGTCGTGGTCTGCGCAGAAAAGGCAAGATAGGATAAATGCCGCCAGTCTAAGCTATCGGCAAATTGGGAACGAGAGTTCGCAAAGCTCTAACGCAGTTTTCACCGTGTCTGCCGACTACTAAGATGATTGCTTGCCATCCATAGTACTTGTTAGACAAGGAGATATGGCAACTGCTACGATCAGCCGAGCGCGACTAGTAATATTTTATTCAAGTTATCGCCTAGACTGCACAAGCGTAAGAGCCGGTCCAGTCTATCCATTTTACGGCAGATCTGTTACACAACCTGCGAACAGGCAATGTCCTGTTCGCCGCGAAGCCGATGACGCAACCAACGATTCCACCGTAGCAGTTGTGCCCGAAGGACCAAGGCGGGAAAGAAGGTGAAGCGATAACTCGTCCGCACACTCGTTCGCCAATCCTCCTTGATGTCGTGGCTACCCGTGCCCAGATCGTAGCAGCGATCACCGCGACGATGGCCGTCTTCGAGCATCAGTTTCTGCAAGATCATGCCCGGTCGCAGGTGCTTGAAACGGGGATCGAAACCGCGGCGCAACCCGTAAACGACACCTTGCCAGTGGTAGTTGTACATAAACGCGGCCGGTTCGCTGTCATAACAGAGCAGGTTGAGGTCGACGGCGCCAAGCCGCGCGGCGGCCAAGTGTGCATCGTGGAAGAACGATCTGACTTCCTCATGGCAAAGATTCGTCCGGTCGCCCAGTTCGCCCTGCCAACTCCGCTGGGCAAGCGTGACGCACGCTTCATAAAGATCCCAGCGCGGATCGAGTTGGCCCTCGCCAGCCGCAGCAGGTCGAAAACGAATGAACTCGAATTCGCCCTGCTCCCCCATGCGCCGCTCGAGGCGATCGACGTTCTTGCGGAACTTCGAATCGCGGCCGCGCCAGTAGTCCGACCAGCTCTCGGGCAACTCGACCAGCGAAGTCCGGTCCCACTTTTGTCCGCAGGGATGGAAGCCGGTCTGGACCATGGCGCGCTCGGTACGGCCAAGATCCGCGTAGTCGGCGTCCACCCAGCGAAGATCGAGCACGTCCCAATCGCGGGGCGCCTGTCGCACGTACCGCAGTCCGGCAACGAGCGTCGTGGACGGATCCGGGCCGATCGGACTGTAGAAGTTCGCCCAATCGTGCAGGGGATAAGTCAACGTGCGGAGGCGGCCGACGCGCGTCGATTCCGTCCGTACTACCAGCGGCAGAATACCGACTGGCTGCCGGCCTTCGGTCACCACGAGGACGCGAAGTTGCTGCCCTTGGGCACAGTGCTTCCAGTAGCATTCCAGCCAGTCCAGCGAGTGGAAGAAGCTGGCCCCCGATGTCTTGTGGATTAACGATTGCCATGCAGGGCGGAACTCCTGCAGATCTTCGATCTGGTTGATTTGGCGGACTTCGATCATGGGCAATCCGAATTCGAGTGATGTTCGCTACGATGCTACGACAAGTCTACTTCCGAAAAACTCCCCTTGGGCTTAGCACCCGCGTGTTTGCGGGTCATGTTGCTCTTCCCCCACAATTGAGGCGAAAAAACAACACCGGGCCACTCGCCATATGGCCCGCCAGCAATTAGAATGTGGTGAGGATGGTCAACCATCCACGGAAACCGGAACAGATCCTTCATGAATGCAACAGAACCGCTCATCGGCAAACTGCGTGACAACATCAGCCGCGTGGTTTTGGGCCAGAACGAGGTCGTCAGGCTTACGGTTGTGGCCCTTTTGGCGGGCGAGCACATCCTCCTGGAAGATGTTCCGGGCGTGGGAAAAACGCTGGTGGGCAAGGCGGTTGCCCGCAGCCTGGCCAGCGAATTCCGTCGCATTCAGTTCACGCCCGACTTGCTGCCGGGCGACATTACGGGCAGCAGCATTTACAGCGCCGAGTCGCGGCAGTTCGCGTTCAGCCCGGGGCCGATCTTCGCCAACGTCGTCCTGGCCGACGAAATCAACCGGGCCACGCCGCGAACGCAAAGCGCACTGTTGGAGGCCATGAGCGAACGGCAGGTTTCAGTCGACGGCGTGACGCAGCCGCTTCCCCGGCCCTTTATGGTCATCGCCACGCAGAACCCCGTCGAGTTCGAGGGCACCTATCCCTTGCCGGAAAGCCAACTTGACCGATTTCTTCTGCGAATTCCCATGGGTTATCCGTCGCGGGAGGTCGAACTGCAAGTCCTGACCAGCCATCGGAAAGGCGAACCGGTCGATTCTCTTTCCGCGGCGCTCGACGGCCGACAGATCGTGGAACTCCAGGAGGCGGTCCGCGCGGTCGAGGTGGACGCGGCCTTGAACGGCTACTTGCTGGATATCGTTCTGGCGACGCGGAGGTGCGAGGAGTTGCACGTGGGGGCCAGCACTCGCGGGGCGCTGGCCCTGTACCGTGCGGCCCAATCGGCGGCCTTGATCGCCGGACGCACCTACGTGGTGCCCGACGATATCAAGACCCTGGCTGTTCCGGTGCTGGCCCATCGCGTGATTCCCAAGGGCTATCTCCACGGCGGCCAGCGGCAGGCGGTCGAGTCGCTTGTCGAGCGGTTGGTGGAGGAAGTACACGTGCCAGGGTAGAGTGAAGACATGAAGATTCGACGTTCGACCACGATCACGCGCGAAGGCTGGCAGTACTTGCTGATCTTCGCCCTGGTCTTCGGCGGGGCACTGGTCAACGACGTCAACCTGCTGCTGATCCTCGGCGCCATGCTTGCCGGCCCGCTGCTGCTGAGCCGCCACCTAGCCTTGTTCACGCTCCGCGGGCTGGTCGTGCAACGGCGTTTGCCGCGGGCGATCTGCGCCGGCGATCTGCTCGTGGTCCACCTGGCAATCTCCAATGTGCGACGGAGGGTGGGAAGTTGGATCCTGGTCCTGGAAGAACCGATCCGCCGGCTCACGAGCGGACGGGAGAGCAAACGCAACGGGCAGGAAAGCGCAGCCAGCGTCTTGTTTCCGTACATTCCCGCCCGGCATACGTGCAAGGGCGATTATCGCGGGCGGTTGGCGCAACGCGGCCGCTACCGCCTCGGCCCGCTGCGGGTGTCGACGCGGTTTCCCTTCGGGTTGTTTCGCTACTCGATGAATTGCGGCACGTCGGCCACCTTGACGGTCTTGCCGCGGTTGGGCCGGCTGACCCAAAGCTGGGACGCCATCCGTCACGATTCGTTTGCCGGCGCCCATCGCCGTGAGCAGCGGCCCGGCATCGACGGTGATTTTTACGGCCTGCGGCCCTGGCAGCGGGGCGATAGCCGCCGCTGGATCCACTGGCGGACTTCAGCCCGGACTGGCGGGGTCATGGTCCGCCAGTTCGAGCAACCACAGAGCCGCGACGCGGCGATCGTGCTGGATCTTTGGCAGCCGCCCGCACCCGATCCGGCCCAGCGGGAGAACGTCGAATTGGCCGTGAGTTTTGCCGCTACCTTGGCCGCCGAATTGTGCCGCAAGGGCAATAGCGACGTGTTTCTCGTCGCTGCCGACGAAGAACCGCGGGTCACGGGCGGTCCCGGCTCGGCGGCCCTGCTGCAAGATTTGATGGAGCGGCTGGCCCTGGTCGATGCCCAGTCGCGCGATCGCGTGCCGGAGTTGCTGCAGGCGGCCGCCGGCCAGATCGAACCGGGCACCGAGATCATTCTCGTGAGCACGCGGCCCGTCGATTTGTCGCAAGCGGAGTATGCGGGCAAGTTGCCGAGCGACATTGCGCGGCGCATTTCCGGGCGAGGCCTGCGTGTGATCGACACCTCGAACGCTAGCCTGGCCCGTTTTTTCAAAGCGGAATAATCCCCGTGGAACTCAAGAACCTGCTCTCGGTCGTCATCGCAGCGCTGACTACGCTGGGCGCGATCCTCTTTGCCATGGGTTCGAAAGACTCGTTGCTGGCGATGGCAGTGTGGCTGGCGGCTGTCGTTTCGCTGGTGGTCACCGACTTTCTCGGTGCGGTGCGCATGCCGCGCAATCTGGCCTTGGTGCTGATGTGGGTCGTGCTGGCCATCTTCATACCGCACTTCTTGGTGCAATCCGCCTGGGCCTGGGAGAGCCGCTTACAGACCGTGGCCGGCGTTCTCATGTGCCTGCAAATCCTGCTCTTGTTCCAAGACAAGGAACCGCGTGCATTTGGCTGGCTGGCGGTCATGAGCCTGCTACAGGTCGTGGTGGCCGCCCGCTACAGCGAGGGCGTCGTCTTCGGCGGTCTACTGATCGTTTACACAATCGTCGGCATATTCGCCTTGTCGCTGCTGGTGCTCTACAGCCAAGCGGAACGGCACCGCGGCGAAGTGGACAGCCGCACAAAGACCAGGAAACCGGCGCTAGTAGTACCGAGCGGTCGCTGGCCGTTAGCCACCGTGAAATCGAGCTTTACCAGCGCGCCGGCGGGCGGCGGCCGTGCGGGAGTGGTCCTGGAGTTGTTCGCCCGACTGGCGCTAACTGCCTTGGGCGCTTCGCTCCTGGCGGCGATTATCTTTTCCACGGTGCCGCGCCCCCGGCTTCCCGCTTGGCGCGGAGGCGGCGGCCCGAAAACGGTCGCCACGGTGGGTTTCAACGATCAAATCACGCTGGGCGGCCTGGGCGACACCATCGAAAGCCGCCAGGAAGTCATGCAGTTGAAATTGCTGGATCCGGTCACTCGCGAGATCTATCCGATGTCTGACGACGTCTACTTGCGCGGTTCCATGGTCACGTCGTACTCGCAAAACCGTTGGCGACGCGAGACGCCAATACCCCCACACCGCTTGCAACCAGATCCACAGTTGTCGCCCAACGCTTCGCCCGAGAACCTCCTTGAAGGGGAGAAGTTCTCGGAGGACACATTCCGCATCGGCACTCCAGTGATCCAGGAGATTACCACGGAACCCTACCTCGAGCGGGAGGACATGTTCTACATTTGGCCACTGGCGGAACGGCCTGCGGGCAGCCTCGTTTACAGTGCGCAGATCGGTCGGTTGTGGCGGAAGCCTACATTCAGCGGCGAGCCCCGCGGCGGCAATTTCAAGTGCGAAGTTGTTACCAGCGGGCTGGTCGACGGGCATCAAGCCAAACTAGTTCCGGTGGCCGGCGAGATCGTCGTGCTGCCCTATCTACAAATGCCCAGCGGCCAGTGGTCTCTGCCCCGGCTCACGGCCCTGGCCGGGCAATGGCTGAAGGAAGGTGGCCTGTCTCCAAACAACCGCAACGAAGTGGCCCGGTGTTTCGAGCGGCAGCTTTCCAGTTCCGGCCAGTTTCAGTACACCTTGCAAGGACCGGAGCGCGACACGTCGATCGACGCCATCGAGGACTTCGTTTCCAACAATCGCCGCGGACACTGCGAATACTTTGCCACGGCCCTGGCCTTGATGCTCCGTAGCCAAGGCATTCCCTCGCGGGTCGTCTTGGGCTACCACTGCGACGAATGGCACGAGGACCTGCAATGCTATCAGGTCCGCCAATTGCACGCGCACGCCTGGGTCGAAGCCTTTCTCAACCCCGACCAGATACCGGAGTCGTTCCGGCAAGGAGCGCCGCAGCACCGCTGGGATAATGGCGGCTGGCTGCGGCTGGATGCCACGCCGGCCGGGGAAACCGGCACGCAGGCCGCCGAGCGGACGGCGTGGGGCGCCTGGCAGACGCGCTGGCACAATCTGCAACGTTCTTGGAACAAGTACATCGTGGAAATGGACCGCAAGCGGCAACGCGAATCGGTCTATGAGCCGATTTCCCGGGCCACGCGAAGCCTCACCAGCCGCTTGTTCAATCCCCACTGGTGGAAGGAGCTTATTGTGGGCCTGTGGGCCTACTTGGCCACAATGCTGCGAAGCGGTATCATGGGATGGCTACAGGGGGCGGCGGTCGTGGCCGCGATCGTGATCGTGCCCCTGCTGGTCGGATGGTGGCTGGCAGGCCGCCTGGGCAGGCTCTGGCGGCGGCTCTCGGGAAACGTTGGTCGTCGCGGGACCGGGGCACGCAGCTCGATCGAGTTCTACCGCCGTTTCGAGCAGATCGTTGCCCGGCTGGGCTTGCAACGTCCCGCCGGACAGACCCCCCGCGAGTTTGCCCGGGCCGTCGGCACCCGCCTGGCCGCCGTTAGCGGGCAGGCCGACTTGCCCGCGCGGGCGATGTTGGTGGCCGAGGCATTTTACAGCGTCCGTTTCGGCCGGCACGAATTGGACGCCGTGGCCGCGCGGACCGTGCAGCAGGCCTTGGGAGAATTGGCGGCCGGCGCTGAAAAGGGGAATATTCAAGCATGAAAATCGGGTTGGTTGGATATCAGGGTTCCGGCAAGAGCACGGTCTTCGAGTGGATGACGGGCCAGAGGCCCGATCCGGCCCTGGGCCACACCGCGCAGAGTGCGATGGCCGTCATTCCGGAGCCGCGAATCGAGAAACTCTGCCAGATCTACAAGCCCAAGAAAGTCTCGCAGGCCTCTCTGGAATTGGTCGACACACCGGGTCTCAGCCGCAGCCACGAGGGCAGTGCCGCCCGGCTGGCGTTGATCCGCGAGGCCGGCTGCCTGGTGCTGGTGATCGGCGCTTTCGGCCGTAACGATCCCCAGGCCGATCTGGAGACCTTCGACGCCGACCTGATCCTTGCGGACATGGAAATCGTTTCCAATCGTATCACGCGAGTCGAGGAGTCGTTGCGCAAGCCGGTACCCAAACAGGAGCGCGAGGGCCTGCTGCACGAGGAGGCCACGCTAAAGACGGTGATGGAAGCCCTAGAGCGAGGCAAGCCGCTACGCGAGAGCGACATGACCGACGACCAGCTCCGCGTCACGCGTTCGTTCCGCCTCTTCGGCGAGAAGCCGCGGGTGGTGATCTTCAATACGGCCGACGACGAGGCCAATCCCGAGCGGTTTACGTCGCTTAGCACGCCGGAAACTCCCATGCTGGCCGTGCCCGCCGGGCTGGAGTTGGAACTGGCCAAGATGAGTCCCGCCGATCGGGCCGAGTTCCAGGCCGAGATGGGCGTGGGCGGCACGGACCGCGACGCCATCATCCGCACCTTACTGAAGACTTCCGGTCAGCGACTATTCCTTACGGCCGGCGAGAAGGAGGTCCGTTCCTGGCTGCTCCACCAGGGCGGTACTGCGTTGGACGCGGCCGCCGCGATCCACACCGACCTAGCCAAGGGCTTCATCCGCGCCGAGATCTTCGACTTCCGCGACTTGGTACGTTTGGGCAGCGAGCGCGAAGTCAAAGCCTCTCACCTCGTGCGGCAGGAGCCTAAGGGCTATGTCATTCAGGACGACGACATCCTCTTCATCCACTTTAGCAAGTGAGGATCCCGATTGGTAACATTTCAGCGGAATGAAGTGCTTCTCGGAGACCCCACCGAGCCGAGTACCTTCTGGGTGTAAATTGCTTGCATGGCCGCTGCTTATCACCCATAATGGTAGGAGGAGCCGGCGAAACCCGAAGGATACTGTGCCATGGTCGAAAAACGTTTTAGGCTGTCACTCCGACGGCTGACTCGGTCGGCCGTGGCTGTTGCAGGCGCAATCATCGTTGCCTGGCCTTTCCAGCAGGTTTCTAGCCAGGAGGTTGCCAATCCCGATCGCGAGAAAGCCGCCCAGCCGAAACCGGCGGCTGACAGCGAAAAACGCGCGCAGTCCGATGAGCCGGGGAATGCCGCCACTTGGCTGCAAGCCCAGGATATGTCGGGATCCTCGCCGCAGAGCGAGCAGGCGGTGGACCTAGCCCTGGCCTGGCTGGCCGAACACCAGTTGGCCAACGGCGGATGGAGCTTCGACCACCGCCTCGGCGCCTGCCGCGGCCGTTGCTCGAATCCGGGCAGGGTGGCCGCCGGGGCGGTCAACGGGGCGACGGGCCTGGGCCTGCTGCCCTTCATCGACCACGGCAACACGCACCAGAGCGGCGCCTATCGGCAGAACGTGGCCGCCGGCCTGCAATTCCTCATGGCGCGGATGGCCAACGACGGCTCCCTCTGGGAACTGGGCGGCACGATGTACTCGCACGCCCTGGGACTGTGGGCGATGTGCGAAGATCTGCGGATCGAGAAAGAAACACCGGGGCTCGGCGCGGAATTCACCTCTCCGTCATCGGCCGCGACGGAGAAGAAAACCACGCGGCCCACGGTGAACCATGCCGCGACGACCGCGAACTCCAAGACCGGCCGTCCCACCGCTCAGCAGCTGAAGGAGCGGAAGCAGCGGAAGCAGCGGGAATTGCTGGACCAGCGGATCGCCGCCGCGGCGTCGAAGGCCCTGGCCTATGCGCTGGCCTGCCAGGACTCGCGCGGGGGCGGTTGGCGATACCTGCCCGGCAGTTCGGACAGCGACATCACGGTCACCGGCTGGCACGTGCTGGCCCTGCACAGCGCCACCGCGATCAACCTGCCCATCCCCACGCGGACATCGCTGGGGGTCACTTCGCACTTGAATTCCCTGCAAGGCAACTATGGCGCGGCCTATGGATATCGCCACTCGGCAATCGAAGCGACACCTTTGCGCTCCGCGGTCGGCCTGTTGTGCCGCGATTACACGGGCTGGAATCGCCAGCAATTGCAGCGCGGGGTCGAGATCCTGGCCACCCTGGGACCGTCGGAATTCGACATGTACTACAACTTCTACGCCACGCTCTTGCTGCACGACTACGGCGGGCCGCTCTGGGACAACTGGAATCGCAAGTTGCGCGACTACCTGATCCGCACGCAGTCGCGCCTCGGCCATGAAACGGGGAGCTGGAGCTTCCGCGCCTCGAAGAGCAACTTGATGGGCGGCCGCCACTTCGACACCTGCCTGGCCTGCCTGCTCCTGGAAAGCTCCTACAGCAGCAAGCCGGCCTACGCGTCCACGCAGCCGGCCAAGGCCAAGCCGGCCAAGCCAGCACCCGACAGAACGGGCGACGCGCCTGCCAAACCGGAATAAGGGGCGACCGACGAATAACTTCCGGATTTGGGTGGCATGCCTTAAGCCTTCTAGGCTAGGCATGTTGGCCACCGACATGCCTAGCCTAGAAGGTTTAAGGCATGCCACCCTCACAGAAACACGGAGGTTTTTTATCGTCCAGTCCTGAGTACATTTCGTAATCACGACAGTTATGGACTTGCCAATCCTTAGAACGCGTACTCCAGGCCCACCGTCGCACCGTGATAGAACGCGCCGGAGTTGCAATTGACGCCAATCGCATGCACGGCTTTGGGCACAAGATCAACCGAAGTTTCCTGGATCTGTCCGGGCGCTAAGGCAACGCCTTCCAGCCAGATCACTTCATAACCGGCCCTCAACGCTAGGGCGTTAGTAACTTGATACTTGCCCTGCAAGCCGGTTTCGCCCACGAAGGCGGCGTGGGTGCTCGAATCGGACCCTGTTCTCACTTGCTTCGCGATCACGCTGACGGAGGTCGTCTGCTCCGCGAAATTGTCGAAAACCCCGGCCTTTGCCAAGCCGTTGATCGAAAAGCGATCACGCTCCCAAAGTTTCCCGTCGGCGCCGATCTGGAAACCAAAGAGATTATTGGTCGTAGTCGTATTCCAGAAGGGCGGTT
Organism: uncultured Planctomycetaceae bacterium; assembly: GCA_964615095.1. Taxonomy (GTDB): domain Bacteria; phylum Planctomycetota; class Planctomycetia; order Pirellulales; family Thermoguttaceae; genus JANXQG01. Next base: position 85,113 of record CAZTPX010000013.1, read on the forward strand.
CCCAGGAGGGGACGGGGGGGAACAACGTTCCGTCAAGATTCTCGCCCAGGTTGATCCAACGGAATCCAGCCAGCGCGGTTACGCGGGGATCGGGATTCCAGCGCACGTTGCACTCCGCATTATAAAGCTTCGTGGCATAGTCCCAGGCCATTGCCTGGTTGGGAACCTGAGTGGTTTGCACGAAGTTGACGGCGGACTTCATTACCAGCACCTGGGTCGGACTATCGGGCGTAATGACCCTGTCGCTGTTCCAACCGTCGATCTGAAAGTAGGACAATTCCCAGTCGTAGCCGCCGTCGCCGTGGCGAATCAAGCCTAGTCGCGGCCCGCCGCAGAAACCTTGCTGGAAATCGCTGCTGTTGAAAGTTTCAACGCCAGGCATGGTAAACGCATCTGGCACGGTTGGTACTCTGCTGACAAGCACCTGATTCGCGCCGCCGAGGCGGTCGAGGATGATGAAATCGGCCGAGGCGGTCCAACGCGGACAAAAACACGGCGGACAGCAGCCCTCGTCACAGCAACCGGCCGACTGCGCCGACTCAGCTACCGTTTGGGAATACTGCGGCGCTGAATCTTCCCCAGGGCTGGTGAGCAAAGGGCAGCCGGCCGGTTCGTTCTGGCCTAGGGCGGCGGCGGAGTCTGCCGCCCATGTTAGAATCGCGCAAACAGCAGTTCCCAACAAGTTGCGAGCATTCATCGATTTTCCTCCTTGCACGATGAGGCACGTCCCGCGGGAGCAATGCCAGCAACTCGTATCGACCTCGAAAAACGCCGCTAGAAAGGCAAAAAAACGGATGCTGGGGAAGATACGCGCACTGCCAGCCACATAATCCGCTTGGAAGGAAAGCGGCATACAAAGCGCAAGTTGACGATAGAACCGGTTTTTCCAGACACGATACACGGCCAGCGTGAGATTTCAGCGGAATGCAGCAACGACCCCTGCCGTAAATCCGGCACGCTTTGCCCGGTCAAACGAGAATTAACAGGGAGCCGCCAATCAATTTCTTACAGAGATTTTGCGCAGGTCTCACAGAGCGATGTGATAATTAGACTGTTATGCCAACATTCTAGAATCCAGGAAGGAGCCCCATTATGCACGATGCACGTGTCTCGAAGTGCGATCTCCACGTTCACAGCAAGTACTCCGATCGCCCCAGCGAATGGTTTCTGCGCCGCCTGGGAACACCGGAGTCGTTTGTCGAACCGCTGGATCTCTACCGCAATGCGCTCCGCAAGGGGATGGATTTTGTAACCATCTCCGACCACAACTCGATTCGCGGGGCGTTGGAAATCGCCCATCTTCCCGGCGCGTTCATCTCCAATGAAGTCACGACCTATTTCCCGGAAAACGGCAGCAAGGTCCACGTCCTGGTCAGCGGCATCAACGAAGAGCAGTTCCGCATGATTCAGGAGCTGCGGGCGGACATCTACCGCTTGCAAGAGTACTTGATGGGCGAGGACATCGTCTCTTCGGTGGCCCATGTGCTCTTCCGGGTCAACGGGCGGTTGACTATCGACCAGTTCGAACGCTTGCTGTTGCTCTTTCCGCGTTTCGAACTGATCAACGGATCGCGCGATCGCCGCGCGGCAGATCTGCTGGGAGCCATCCTCGGCAGCCTCACGCCGGACATGATTTCCGCTATGGCCGAGCGACAGGGCATCGAGCCTAATGGGCCGCAGCCTTGGAAGAAATGGCTGACTGCGGGCAGCGACGACCACAGCGGCGCTTATACGGCTACGGCCTATACGCAGACGCCGCTGGCTTCCGACGTCGCCGAATACCTGGCCTTCCTGCGGCGGGGCGAACACGAAGCCGACGGCGCGTGCGGGGGCAGCGTGCTGATGGCCCACGCCTTCTATCACATCGCCTACAGCTATTACCAGGACCGGTTCGTCCGCGGCAGCCAGGGCGGCAAGCCGACACTGGTGGGCCAACTCTTCGAACGGCTGCTGAAAAAGCCCATGCAGGAGAGTTCCAGTTGGAGCCTGAAGGGGCTTGCCACGCGGTTCTTCGTCTCGCGGCAATTGAGCAAGCTGAACGAGACGGAGCGGCAATTGGTGTCCGAGTTCCGCCGCTTGTTTTCCGACCCGGCGGAACAGCATACGGCCCAGCCGTTGATGGACGACCGCCGCACGTTCCGCATCGCCTGCCATATCAGCCACGTGCTGGGTTACAGTTTCCTGCAGCGTTTCATCGAGTTCGCCCGCCAGGGCAAGCTGATGGAGAGCCTGCAAACGGTGGCCTCGCTGGCTCCCGTGGCCTTGAGCATGGCCCCTTACATGGCGGCCTTCAACACGCAGCACAAGGACGAGCGGTTCCACAAGGCGGTTGCGGCCTATTTCCCGGCCGCCGGCCATTTGCGCCGCCCCAGCGATAGTAAAGCCTGGATCACCGACACGTTCGCGGAAGTCAATGGGGTGAGCCGCACGATCCAGGTGCTCGCCGAAACCGCCCGCCACACGGGGCGGAAGTTGGTCGTGCTGACCAGCATGGAGAAGATGGTCGAGACCAAGGTCGACCTGAAGAATTTTCCGCCCGTGGGGACCTTCCCTTTGCCCGAATATGAATCGCAGGCGCTCGCTTTCCCGCCCTTCCTGGAAGTTTTCGAGTACATCGAGCGGCATCGCTTCAACGAGCTGATCATCTCCACGCCCGGCCCCATGGGCCTGACCGGGTTGGCCGCTGCCCGCTTGCTGGGCCTGCGGACCACGGGCATCTATCATACCGACTTCGTGCAATATGTGAGGCACTTGACCCAGGACGACGAGTTGGCCGACTTGACCTGGCAGTACATGCGCTGGTTCTACGAGCAATGCACCACGATCCTCGTGCCCACGGAAACCTATCGCCGGCAACTGGTGGACAACGGTTTCGAGCCATCCAAACTGGGCGTGATGGCCCGCGGGGTCGATGCCCGTCTTTTCCATCCTTCCAAGGCCTCGCCGGCGCTGTTCGAACGTTTCGGCCAGGCGAACCATTTCCATTTCCTGTACGTAGGACGGATATCGAAGGAAAAGAACATCGACACGTTGGTCGACGCTTTCGAGGAGGTTGTCCGCCACGGCCGCCAGGCGAGCCTGCTTTTCGTGGGCGACGGGCCTCACCGAGCGGCCTTGGAGGCCCGCTGCCGCAATCGGCCTATTGCCTTCGCCGGTATACTGGAAGGAGAAGAACTGGCCCGGGCCTATGCCAGCGGCGACTGCATGGTCTTCCCCTCGACGACCGACACCTTCGGCAACGTGGTCCTGGAGGCCCAGGCCTCGGGGCTGCCGGTGATCGTCAGTAACGTGGGCGGTCCGGCGGAAATCGTGGGGCGGCACGACTCGGGGATGGTCGTCGATCTGTCGCAGCCGCAGGCCTTGGCCGGCGCCATGGAGAAGATCATGCTCGACGCCGATCTCCGCCGCGAACTGCGCAGCCGTGGGCTGCGCAACGCCGCCGAGAGCAAGTGGGAAAACGTGTTGGAAGAGTTCTGGAGCCGCGACGAATCCGACTCCGAGAAGACAGACAGCGAATCCTGTTGGCCGTGCGATACCCGAACCTTACCCGGTGTGATCGCCATGGAGGTCGCCTGATCGCCGCGCAAGGCGCGCCGCGGTCAGGCGTAAAGTAGCAGGCATGGCGTACCCGCTTGCGGGTCGTATGCCGTGCGGCGTCAGCCGCAGGTGTTGCTGCTTTGCTTGCCAGAGACCGCATGGCGTCGCCCCTTGACGTGACGAAAAAGAGGCCCCGATGTCCCTGAGACCTTCCCGAATCCATCGCGCCCGCAACCTGGGAGCCTGGCAGAACCAGTTCCACACGGAGGGCGATCTCTGCCCCAGCGAGTTGCCGCGGCTGCCCGTCTGGACCGACGACGAAGAGGCGGACGATTGGCCGCCGGGCGAAGCGCAGGGGGCCGGCGCCGCTAACGTCGTTGCTGCGTCCCTGCCGGGCGTGGCGGTCGGCGGCCATGAGGTTCCCGTGAGGCTTCGCCACTTGAAAGTCGCGGCCGATCGCGGGCACCTGGAGGCGATGTATCTGCTGGCCCAGGAGTGCGACGACCGCATCGAGCGGATGCACTGGCTGACGATGGCCGCCGAGCGGGGCCATCTGCCCGCCATGCACGACTTGGGGCTGGCATCGCTGGCCTTGCACGAGCGTCGCCGCTGGCTCTTGCGCGCCGCCCGGCACGGCTGGGCCGAAGCCATGGCGGAACTGGGTGACGTGGAGTGCTCGTGAACACTTACTTTTTCCCCACGAACGTATAGTACGGCACGCGGATCAGCGGGATGTACGGCACCTTCGCCCGCTGTTCTTCCAATCGCACGGTGCTGAAGTTCCGCTGCAAGTAGGGAATATGGTCGGGTGAGAGGAAGACGTTGTCCGACCCGAACCATGCGGGCCAGAAGGTCCGTGTAAACCAGCCGTGCTGCCGGCGGCCCTCGGCAGGGTACTTGCGGGCGACGAAGAAGTCGGTCACGCCGATCGTCCCGCCAGGCCGCAGCATCGCCAGGGCGTTGTCGATCGCCGCAAACCAGTCGGGAATCATCGTCAATGAATAGGAAAAGGTCACCACGTCGGCCAGGCCGTCGGCGGGCCGAAAGGTCGTCGCGTCGGCCTCGACGGCTTCCACGTTCTTCCAGCCGCGGGCCTCGCACCGCTTCCGCGCAACAGCCAGCAGCGAGCCGCACAGATCGACCAGGTAGACCTTCCGCGCCTTGTGCAACTCGCCGCCGATCGGCTCCAGGTTGGCCCCTGTCCCGCCGCCCAGATCGACCCACACGCCGCCTTCCGGCACTGCGATCGAGCGGTACATGGCCTCGCGGCCCTGCAGCAGGCGGCGGCGGAAATCGTCATAGGCCTCGGCCTGCCCGGAATAGAACGACTCCAGCCGCGCGGCATGGTCCTTGCCCCGCACCGGCTTGGCCACGATGTGGTAGAGGACGCGTAGATCGGTGAGCAATGACATGGGGCCGAAAAATCCGAAATCCGAATGTCGAAATCCGAAACAAATCGAAAACTGCAAATCTCAAATGACCAAAGTTTTGGATTTTCGCAATTGGTATTTTGAATTTGTTTCGTATTTCGTGCTTCGTATTTCGTATTTTCTCTTTGTTAGGCGGCCAAATCAGCGATATGGAAGCTGCCGTAGGTGTGGACGCGGCATTGGGGATGGAGTTGCTCGGCCAGCTCGCGATCGTAGCTGAGCAACTCGCCGACGGTCGTCAAGCGACCATCGAGCGTGATCTGCGTGCGATCGACGAACTCGGTCCGCAGTCCGGCGCTGCGCCAGATGATCCGCGCGCCCGGCGCGGACCGGCGGACGATCCACTGCCACTCCTGCGCCAACAGCGGCAGTCGCCGCGTGGATAGCCAGTCCATATGGTCCAGCAACACGAACCGCGAAATCGGCCGCGGGTCGTTCGTCAAGAAGCCCTCGACTGAATCCGTATGTGTCTCCACCCGATCGACCAAGCCGTCGCGAAGCTTCTGGAAGTTCTCCGGCTTGAGGTATTCCGGACAGCAGTCCGGCGTGTAGCTGCCCGTCATGTAGACCCGCCAGAAATAGTTGTCGCTCAGCGGCAGCCGGGCGAAGACCGTCTCGACACAGTCCTGCACGAACTGGTTGATCCCGCCCGGGTACTGCGTTTCGATCTGGTGCCGCTGGGCCTGGGGAACGCCCAAGAGCGAGAGGACCGTATCGCGGCGCATGGCGAAACGCATGGACTTCGACCAGAAACGCTGCCGCAGGTGCCGGTCGTAGATCTCCTGCTGCTGGGCGACGCTCGTGCAGTCCAGCAAGTCGTCGATCTGCGGACGCAGCTTGGCCACGCGATTGATGTACACGTTGATCAACATGGCGAACGTGCCGCACGTCCCGCGGAAATAGAACGGGCGGCGGTTCGCGGGATCGAAGAATCTGATCCAGTGGTCCCAGTAGCGCTGCGGCCACTCGGCCAGCGCCGGCCGCAACTTCTCGCGGTAGATCTCCGCGGCGCCGGGCAAGCGGCCCGCGCCGAACATGGCAAAGAAGTCCTCGTAGCGCAGGTTGCGGATGCCGGCCAGTTTCAGGTCCAAGAGGGCGTTCTGCCGCGGATTCATGTCGACCGCCACGACCTGCTTGGGACCAGCCAGGGCGTAGTCCAACGCATTGCAGCCGGCGGAAGTGATGACCAGGACCGTATCTTCGCCCGTGAGGTTCAGGGCCTGGCGATCCAGACGGGGATCTTCCCAGCAAGTGTTGTAGACCAGGTTGTGACCGTGGACCAGTTTAAAGACCTTGCCACCTGCCCATTCGCTAATCGACATAAATTGCTCCTTGCGCTGCCTACGGCGGAGTACTTCGTAGGACGGAATTCACTCCGTTGTGAACTGAGCCTATCGCACAGGCCCTAGGCTGGCCGCAGAGAATAATCTGCCTGCCCTTGTCCGTGTAGGATAGGTTTTCAACCTGTCGTGACAGCAGGTTTTCAACCTGTCGTGACAGATTACAAATCTATCCTACGGGCATCGTATTTCCTGCGGCTTGCTCCAGTTCCTTTTTTGTAGGGTGTCGGCCGCGTTTCGTCAATCGCTGTTTCCCACGACTTTCGCGGATCATACCCCTTCTTCGGGAGTGCTCTATCATCGCATGGCCTATTTCGGTTAGCAATGTGTTCAGAGTGATGAATGGAACCGCAGGGTGGGCCAAGAACCATCAACGGCAATCCACTTGCTCGCCACGGACCCATGTTGCCGTCACCGGACCGGTTCCGTCCAAGAGCAATTCACAGGGAACGGGCGGGTCGGCTTCGGGCAAGGCGACAACGGCCAGGTTGGCCCGCTTGCCCGGCGCCAGGGTGCCGATTTGCGCGTCCAGCCCCAGCGCCCGCGCCCCGCCTAGTGTGCCGAGTTCCAAAATCGTCGCCCGACTCAGGGTGGGAAACGTGCGGGCGACGTGCCGCATCTCGGCCAAGAGACTCAGGTCCGGCGAGGAGGCCCGGCTGTCGGTCCCCAGGGCCACGACCGCGCCGGCCGTCAAAAGCTTCTCCAGCGGATAACGGGCGTGACCGAACCAGGCGTGTGTCCGCGGGCAATACACCACGGCCAACTGCCGTTGCTGACCAACAAACTCGATCTCCTCGTCGTCGAGATAATTGCCGTGAACCACCAATGCCCGCGGGGCGCGGGCCAGCGTGCGAAGCTCGCGCAAGGGCCGAGCGCCGCGCGGCCGCGCGGCCGGGTCCCAGCCGCCCCGCGATTCCAGTAACTCGCGGAACGGTCCGCGGCCGTCGCGCAAAAAGTCGATCTCCTCTCGCGATTCCGCCAGGTGCATGGCCAACGGCAGCCCGTGTTCGACGGCGAAATCCACGGCCCGAGCGAGCAACTCCGGATGCACCGTGTAGGGAGCGTGCGGACTCAAGCCCGGTTGCCAGAACGAATCGTTGCCCTCATAGAAGCTCGACGGGGCACCCGCTTGCGGGTCAGCGAGGGGTCCGCTCATGCCGCATGCTTGCAAGCATTCCGCGTTGACCCGCAAGCGGGTGCCCCGTCGGGCTTCCATGAGATGCCGCTGGGCAGACGCCATCGCGGTTGCCACGCGATCGATGCGTGGGGCAATCAATTCCGCGAAAACAATGCCCTCGCAGGACGAAGCAAGATAAGGGTCGATCGGCCTGCCCGGTTGCGCGATTTCGCCGATCGTGGTGACGCCCTGCGCGACGCTCTCCCTCAAGCCCAGTTCCACGGGCGAACGGCCCTCGACAGGCGCATCGGTCCGCTGCCGAATCACACTGCCCAGCCAGGCGACGAACTCCATGCCCTGTTGCCCGATAGGCGCGGCAAGGTGGCTGAATTCCAAGTGCGTATGCGCGTTGACCAGTCCCGGCAGGATGGCTGCCTGGCCCAAGTCTTCGATTGGCAGGTCGCGGGGCGGGTCGCCGACGGCAGTAATGCGGCCCTGGAAAATGGTCACCGCGGCATCGCGCAGGGGCGGCCCGATTATGGGAAAGACCCAGCGGGCACGCAGGCAAAGCGGAAAAATGTTTTCGTTCATGGGGGAGAGAGATGAATCACGAAATACACGAATCACACGAAAGAAGGACGGAAATAAACTACTCAAGCCGTAATCGCCCCCGTCGGCCCTGTGAGACCGCGGAAAAAAATCTCGCGGGAACACAACGCATAGTACTCAGTACTGAGTACTCAGTACTACATCTTTCCCCTTACGTGTCATTCGTGGTTAAACGTTGGCTGCACTCAACCCATCATCGGCCGTGTGCTCGAAGGCTTCCTGCAGCAGTTCCTCGGCGCTGCGGGCTTCGGGGAACCAGGTGAACCAGCCCAGCAAGGCCAGGGCCGTCACGCCGCCAAAGAGGTAAACGGGCCACTGATAGGCCGGCCCCTCGGCAGTCGGTTGCACGAGCAATCCTAGGCCGGGAATGCGCTCGATCAACTCGGGCGTGATCTTCGCGCTGAGGACCGTCATCGAATTGTGCAGGAAATGGAAGACGATGCCCGGCAGCAGGCTCCCGCTCTTCACAGCCAGATAGCCCAGGACGAGACCCAGCAGGCCGGCGTTGATCGATTGCTGCAGGAAGCCGTGTGTGACCCCGAACAAGATCGCGCTGACTACGATCGCACGCCGGTTGTTGCCCAGGCTGCGGCAGCCGGAAAGGATGAAGCCGCGAAAGGCCAGTTCTTCGCAGACAGCCGGCACCACGGCTACGCAGAGGATCAGCAACCCCAGGTCGGCCGAGGCGAACTTCGTTTGCAAGTCGTCGACCAGCCGTTTCATCTCCGGCGCGATCGGGTAAAGATACATGACCAGTTGGTTTAGCCCGATGATAAACGGGTGCATGGCCAGCGCCAGCACGGCAGCCGCGGGGATCATTTTCCAGCGCGGCAGCCGCAACAGCAGCGTCTGCCGCGGACTACTGGTGAGCATCACCGCCATCAAAAGCGCGGGCGTAAGGATCACGGCCAGTTGCAAAACCAGGGTCACGCGGGCGAAGCCTTCGAACCCCGATGGCGGCGCTACCGAAGAACGGAAGACGAAGCTCAGAACCAGGATCATCGCCCCGCAAAACAGCCCTTCGGCGACCGACGGCGTCGGCTCGCGGTCGCGCATCAGGTGCCGCAACCAGAGACCCACGGCAAACCGCTCGCTCTCGCGGAAGATCACCGACTCCTTGTTGAACTGCTCCACCGCCCAGCGGACGGATAGCCAGCAGGCGGCCAAAGTCACCGCCAGCACCACCGGCAAGTATTGCAGCGCCTGCATGTAGGAGCCTTCCAGCAAGGTCTTCAGCAGAAGCACGAGGCCGGAGATGGGAATCAAGCTGTTACCCAGGGTCAATTCCACGCCGGGACTCATGGGCAGCACGGCCATGGGCAGCGAGAGCATCATCAGCGGCATGAGGTAGTACTGGCCTTCCTTCGTACTGCGGGCGAAGGCGGCCAGCGCCAGGCACAACGCGCTGAACAGGGCCGCCACCGGCACCACGGCCAGTGTCAGCCACAGCACCGCCAGCGGTGGCGGCCCACCGAAGTTTTCCATCTGGCGAAAGATCAAGCTGCCCGTGATGCCCACGCTCACGATGTTCAAGGCCGCCGTCACCATGCTGAAGACCATGATCGTCAGCAGTTTGCCGACCACGATTTCGCTCCGCTCGGCAGGGCTGCTCAGCAGCGTTTCCAGTGTGCCGCGCTCCTTCTCGCCGGCACACAGATCGACCGCCGGATAAAAGGCCCCGGTCATGGCCCATAGCAACAGCAACACGGGCAGTATCCGCGACCAGATATTCACCGACTTGCTGGCCGATTGGCCGGCCAGGTTGGCGCTTTCGACCGCGAAGGGCCGCACTGCCTCCGCCGGCATGCCGCCCGCCACGAGGTTCGTCTTGCCCACCTCCTCCGTCCAGCGATCCAGCACCGCCGTGAGCCGTGTGCAGGCCAGCAGCGAGCGTTCGTTGACCGTCGTATAGATGATCTTGGGCCGCGGGATCTCTGGGTTCTTGCCGCTTGAAGTCTGTGAAGTGGAACCGGCTGCCGGCGGCTTGCCCGCCGCGTCGCGGATGGCCGTGCGATAGGCGGCCAGCCGCTGGGCGAAGTCGGGCGGAAAGACCAGCGCGGCGTCGTATTTCTTGGGCACCAGTCGGCCGATCTCGGCGGCCTGGTCATTGCACGTGTCGTTGGCGAACTGCCCTTCGGGCGCTATTTCCAGCGTCAGCAAGTTCGCCCCGCGGGAACCGTCGGCAAACAGTTGCTGGCAGAACTGCGGGCCTTGGAAGAGCGGAGTCGGCGCCGAAACCAATTGCCCGCCGCCCACGACCAGCACGGTCATCGCGTTCTGCGTCCGGAACTGGATCATCTGGAAGTAGGCCGTCCCCAGCAGCGGATAGAGCAGGATCGGCAGCACGAAGATCATGAACAGCGTCCGCCGGTCGCGCAACTGATCGCGGACTTCGCGGGCGAGGATCAGCCTGACGTTCGTAAGATTCATGGTCCCCCTCTCAAAGCGTTTCCTGCTGGACGGCCGGCACGTGGTCCTGCTCGTGCCGGGAAATCAGTTGAAAGAAGAGCTCTTCCAGGTCCTGCTCGCTATGCTCCCGGCGAAGCTCGTCCAGCGTGCCCTCGGCGAGGATCTGGCCGCGGTGCATGATGGCCACGCGGTCGCAGAGTTTTTCGGCCTCGCGCATGATGTGAGTGGAAAAGATGATGCACTTGCCGCTTTCCCGCAGTTCGGCCACGCGGCTCAGCAGGGCCCGCGCAACCAGCACATCCAGCCCAGCCGTCGCCTCGTCGAAAATCAGCACGGGCGGATCGTGTACGATAGCCCGCGCAATCGATACCTTTTGCCGCATGCCGGTCGACATCTTCGCCCCCAGCAGGTCGCGGATGTCGTTCATCTTCAGTCTTTCGAAAAGCAATTCCATCCGCTCGGCCAGTTCGGCCTTGGGCAGTCCGTGCAGGCGGCCAAAGTACTCGACCATCTCCCAGGCAGTCATGCGGTCGTAAATGCCCGTATTGGCCGAAATGAAGCCGATTTGCCGGCGGACTTGCGACGGCTGCCGCACAACGTCGCAGCCGTTGACCCGGGCCGTGCCGAGCGTGGGCCGCAGCACGGTGCTGAGGATCCGCAGGGCGGTGGTCTTTCCCGCCCCGTTGGGGCCCAGCAGGCCATAAATCTGCCCCGACAGCGCGCGAAAACTGAGCCCGTCCAAGGCCACGAATCGGCCGCGGCGGAGGTCGGTATAGTGCTTCGTCAATCCTTGGACTTCGATCATTCCTCAATTGTACCACGCAGGCACACGAATCAGGGCCAAGAAGCTGTTTGTAAAGATCCCGGTCCGACGCGGGCGCCGTGCGCAGCATGGTCGGCAAGGAATCTGCGTGTGTAGACGGAAAAGTCTTCCATTTCAGCGGCGTTCAGGTTATTGCACCCCTAAGTTCGGTTTGGCTTGCTTGCAGGGCCATTTTGGCGGGGGTAGAATCGGGGTTCTCTCGAAAATGCCGATAGCTAATAAGTAGTTATGCGTGATTCCCGGAGAGTGGCGGTCATCCCAGTAGGGAACGGCGGGGCACCCGCTTGCGGGTCGATGCCGTTCCAGGAGATTTGGAACGCCACGGAGGGCGTTTACTACCGTGGGCCTCCAGGACTCGCGCAAACGTATTTAGCCGCTCGGCGTCACCCCCCACCTTACCATCATGTCCGACCAATACACCCAGTACGACAATCCTCTAATTGCCCGCTACGCGTCGCCCGCCATGAGCGAACTTTGGAGCCCGCAGCGGAAGTTCAGCACTTGGAGGCGGCTATGGGTGGCCCTGGCCGAAGCGGAAGCGGAACTCGGCTTGCCCATCAGCCGGGAACAGATCGATGAGCTGCAGCAGCATGTAGACGACATCGATTTTGCCGCGGCCCAGCAGCACGAGCGGCGGTTGCGGCACGACGTAATGGCCCACGTACATGCCTATGGCGACGTCTGCCCCAAGGCCCGACCGATCATCCACCTGGGCGCGACAAGTTGCTACGTGACCGACAACACCGACCTGATCTTATTGCGCGCGGGGCTGGAAATGGTCCGCGACCGCCTCGTCGCCGTGATCGATAGCCTGGCACGCTTCGCCCGGCAACAGCGGGCCTTGCCCTGCCTGGCCTTCACGCACTTTCAACCGGCCCAGCCCACGACGGTGGGCAAGCGGGCCTGCCTCTGGGCCTACGACTTCCTGCTGGACCTGGCCGAAATCGAATTCCGCCTGGCCAACCTCAAGGCCCACGGCTCGAAGGGCACGACCGGCACGCAGGCCAGTTTCCTGGCCCTGGTGGACGGCGACCACGAAAAGGTCCGGCGGCTGGATGAACTGATCTGCCACAAGATCGGCTTCGCGGAAAGCTATGCCGTGACCGGGCAGACCTATCCACGGAAGATCGATTCGCAGGTCCTCGCCGTGCTCTCCGGCATTTCGCAGAGTGCGCACAAGATGGCCACCGACCTGCGGCTCTTGGCGCATCGCAAAGAGCTTGAAGAGCCGTTCGAGAAGGAACAGATCGGCTCGTCGGCGATGGCCTATAAGCGGAACCCCATGCGTTGCGAGCGGATCTGCTCGCTGGCCCGTTTCGTCATGAGCTTGGAGAGCAACGCCGCGGCGACGTTGGCCGTGCAATGGCTGGAGCGGACGCTGGACGACAGCGCCAATCGGCGGCTTGTGTTGCCGCAGTCGTTCCTAGCCACCGATGCCGTGTTGATCCTCTGCCAGAACGTGACCAGCGGCCTAGTCGTCTACCCGCGGGTGATTGCGGCTAATCTCGACACCGAATTGCCCTTCATGGCCACGGAGAACATCCTCATGGCCGCCGTTGCCGCGGGCGGCGATCGGCAGGATCTGCACGAGCGGATCCGCCAGCACAGCCTGGCCGCGGCCGCCGTAGTAAAGAATGAAGGCGGCAAGAATGATCTGATGGCGCGCATCGCCGCCGACCCGGCATTTGCTAAGGTCGACTTGAGGTGCGTGCTCGACCCGGCCCAATTTATCGGCCGCGCCCCGCAGCAGGTGGATGAGTTCCTCGCCGAACAGATCGAGCCGATGCGGGCGAAATACGGCGATCGCTTGACCGCGGACGTGGATCTCCGCGTGTAATAATCAAAATATCGGCGGCTTGCCCACCTTGCGGCGGACGGCGACGAACTGGCCGGCATGCATCAGCCAGTGCCCACCCAGCATGGTCAGCACGGCCGCAACCGTGGGGGCATATTCCCGCATCCGCTCCGGGCCGGGATCGTCCAACTTGCCCTCCGGGATGGCATCCACGGCCGCCAAGGACGCGGCTTTCATCTTCGCCGCCAGATCCAAGTAGACGTCCTTGGTGGCGAACTTCGCCGGGTTGTCGCAGCCGGCTGTCTCCTTCGTGTAGCTCTCTTCAAAGCCTGCCGGTAACGCCGGCGCGGGTTGCCCCAGCGAGCCGAGCATCATTTTCGAAGCCGTGATCAAATGCCCCAACTGCCAGGCAATATGGTTCATGCCGGCCACGGGCCGAAGCAGGAACTCCGCGTCCGTCAGGTCTTGCACGTAGGCCATGGCGATCCAGTGGTTCTGTTCGATTTGCCAACGGATGTGGTTCTTCAGCGACATCGTCGATTCTCCGAGTGTGGTGGTGAATTCGTTTCCAAGTCCGACGTATCATTATACAATGCCGACAAGAAAAGTGGCAGACACACCTTGTGTGGCACGTGCGAAAGCGGTGGCACGTTTCCTTTTCGGTCGCTGTACTCATCGGGGAGCCTTTCCTCGGCCGGCCCCGGCGGGGCCAAAAAAACGCCAAATACCGCCACAAACAACAATGCCACTTTCCCGAGATTTTTGGCCGATTTTTAGCAAGTCACCCAAAGGGTACCTGGCTCGGTGGGGTCTCCAAGAAACACTTCATTCCGCTGAACAGTTGCCATCATTCTTCCCCCTCGGCGTCAGTCCTCTCCTCCATTCCGCGCTGGTCCGACCGCAGAACCAGGTGGCTGCGCCCATGAGGAGGAAAATCAGCCCACACCAGCCCGGCGCCGAGTAGCGGACGTCGTTGAGATCGAGTATCAGCGGGCTATTGGGGGGCATAGTCATGGTCAAAGTCATGACCATCCCGTAGATGGTCGTGGCGGCGACACAAACCACCATCTGCACGCGGGCCGAAACCCAGTCCGGCACGTTGAGCATCCAGGCCGCATAAATCAACTGCAGAACCGCCAGGAACACGGCCGCCAAGGCCCATCGTGGCGCGTGGAAAAGATTGGCATGCCCCATGAGCACCGGCACGAGGCTGGCCAATGCGGCGATGACCGGCACGGCGGCCAACCGTAGAGCGGCCCGCCGCTCGACCTCGCCCGGTATCGTGACGTCGGCGGGAAGATATTTTTCCGTCGGCGGCCACAACTTGCGGAGCCACGCGGGCACTGCAATAGCGGCGACTTTGCGGCGGACAACCGCCGGCTCGCTGACCGCGACCGCGGGCTTGGGCCGCCTGACCGCCGGCAACGGCACGTGTACCATGCCCGGTTCTCGCGGCAAGTCCGGTGTCTTCGCCGATGGCGGCGCTGCCGTCGCTTTCCGGGGTTGCGCTGGCGGCGCTGCTTGCGGCTTTGCAGTCGGCTCCGCGGGGGGCGCTGCTGGCGGTTTTGCGACCGGCTTCAGTGGCGGCGCCGGGGACTTCGCCGGCGCTGTGGGGAGTCTTGGCGGCGCTGTCGGCGTGGGGTTCGCCGCCGGCTTCTTCACCGGTGTCTTGGCCGGCGCCGGCACGATCATGATGCTGCCGCATGCTCCGCAACGAACCTTCCGGCCGGCAAGTTGTGCGTCAACCACCAGCACGTGGCCGGAAGGACAAACGATGCGGAAGATCATTTATTCGGGTCCCCTCTCCCCGGGGAGAGGGCTTAGTCAGGTTCCCTCGCCCGCCGGGAAAGGGTTAAGTCTTGTCCCCTCTCCCTCCGGGAAAGGGTTAGGGTGAGGGCAGTACGCGTCAGATCTCAGGAACGATAGTAGGCCGGATCCCCGGATTCGATCCGACGCTACAATTATCCGCTCTCCGCACCCAACTCCGCAAGAGCCTGTCATTCGTCGGCGTAGACCCGCGTGCTTTCTTCCTTCACCACCGGCCGCTGCATCTCATCGGTCATCAACTGGCAGCGGACCCGCAAGTCGCCGGCCCGGATGCCTTGAGCACGCACGCGGAAGGCGGCCACAGACTTAGGATCAAGCCGCGGCAGGGCCTCGAAAACGACTTTGCCACTCTCGATGGTGAATCGTGTCGGCCCTTCGGCCGCTAGCGGTTTCAATTCAGCCGGCAAGAAGATCGACAGTTGCAGGTTGCTCGAGGCCTTCGATCCCTGGTTGGCCACCGTGATTTCATAGGTCGTTTCGCCGCCGACCTCCACCGGGTCCTTGGTGTGCGACAATTGGAAGAGCACCGCCGCCAGGCCCTCCACCAGCACGGGCTGTTCCTTCTCGACAGCCAGTCCCCGTTGGGCCACCCCACGGACTTTGATGTTGAATTGCCCCGGCTCGACCGGCATGGTAACCAGTTCGACTGTGCCCTGCCGATTCACTGGCAGTTCCTCCATCCGCCAATAAACGGCCCGGGTGGCCTGATCGTAACGTCCGGCGTTGTTGGCGTTGACGAATTTCAGGCCCTGCGGCAGGTAGGCCACCAGTTCGACTTGCTGGGCCGCGGCCGTACCGGGATTGGAAACCGACAATTGGTAGGTTGCCTCACGCTCCAGGTAGCGGCGTTTGGGGCCAGCCAGGGCGACATCCAACTGCGGCGCGGTGATTTCGAGATTGAAGCGGTGTTCGGCACGGAGGTTGGCGTCGGCCTTGGCCGTAATCACGTTGGTGATCGTGCCCGGCTTGACGGCTTTGAGGTGGAGCTGCAACTGGCGGCTTTCGCCTGGCTTCAAGTCGCCCACGGGATACTCCAGATCCTCGCCGCCGGGATGTTTCAAGCCGGCTGGGATGTGCTCGGCCAACACGATGCCGGTGGCCTTGCCGCTGCCAGGGTTCGACACGGTGAAGGTGAGCGTCGTCTCGTCGCCCAGCAGCACGCGGTTGACGCCAGCGGTCGCGACCGCCAGTTTCGGGCGGGTGACGATCGAGCGGGCGGTGGCGTCGGCCTGGAAGCGGACGGTGGCCACGCTGCCGACCTCGCCCTCGTCGGTGGGCATGATCTGCATTTCAACGGTCGTTCCACTGCCCGGCTTGATCGTGCCCAACGACCAGACCAGTTCGCCCCGCGTGCCTATCGAGGCTGGCGGCGACGTGCCCAGCAGGCGCGTGCCGCGGGGGACCTGATCGCGGATCTCGACCTCATTGGCGGCCACCGCGCCGGTGTTCCGCACGATGACTTGCAACACCGCCGGCCGGCCAACCTGGATCTCCGGCGGGGCGATCTTCTGCAGCACGACCGTCGGGCTTTGCAGACCTTCCAGTTGCTTGCTGCCCGGTTGCCCCGTGCCGTTTCCGGTCGAAGTTCCCGCCGCATCGCTGGCCAGCGCATCGCGGGTCGAGCCCGGAAGGTACGTGTTGCGGGGATCCGGCGAGGCCAGGAACGGTCCCGAAATGGCCCCGCCCGGCGACGGCGATCGAGCGGGCACGGCATAGCGGTCGGCCGTGGGCGGCATGAACTGTGGTTCGCTCCCAGCAAAGTGAATCGCGCTGCCCGGATTTGCCGTATTGCCACCCACCGGAGTGCCGTCAGCCATCAGGCGGATCCGCATGGGGGCCTGGCCTTGCGGTTCCTCGTCGGAGACCGGCCGTACGCTGCCGTCGCCGGTGGCGCGGCTGTTGCGAAGCGGGTTTCCGTTGGGCGGGACGTCGGTATCCACGGGGCCTAACCCGCTGCTCTGATAGCTATCCGTGCCGCTGCTGGTCGCGGGCGGCGTTTGTCCGCCGCGCAGCGGATTGGACGAGCTGTCGTCGGCCGACGCTTCGGCTCCCGTTCGCTGGGCGTGGGCGATGGTCAACAGGCCTAGGGCAACAAGGATTCCCAGTATGGAAATGCGAAGAATAGTGCGTTTCATAATGGCGGCCGCCAAGAGAGGGTTTATGGCTGCATGATGAGGCACGGGTAACTACCAAAAATCGCTGCGGGGGGGAAGATCAATTCCTGATAATCTATTGCACAAAATGCTTGACGTGCGTGATAAATCGATTATGATGAGTTAAAGCGGCGTAGCGATAATAGCGGGGAGCATGCGCAGTATTGCTAGTCATATTCCCCTCTGAAGTATGTGTCGTAACACCATGGACACCCTGCTGGACCCAGAACCGATTGCTGACCGACGGGCCGAAAAAGCTCGTGCCGGGCGGCGGCGCGCGCCGGCAGGGGTGGACCGCTGGGAGCAGCGATTTGCGGACCTGATGGCCTTCAAGGCGGCGCACGGCCATTGCGACGTGCCATCGAGCTACGAGAACGACCCCTCGCTGGCCGTCTGGGTCTTCAACTGCCGTCGGCAGCGGAAGCAGGGCATTCTCGCCGCGGACCGCATCGAACGGCTCGACGCCGCTGGTTTCACCTGGGCCGTGCGGACGCGCCGTTTCGTGGCACGCGATTGGGATGCCTTGGTGGCCCAGTTGGAAGCATTCTATCGGGAACACGGGCACAGTAATGTCCCACACGCCTGGCTGCAAAATCCCGAGTTGGCTGAGTGGCTGCATGGCGTTCGCTGTAACAAGCGGTCGGGCCGGCTGGACGCGGATCGCGTGCGGCAGTTGGACGCCTTGGGCGTCGTCTGGGAGCCGCAGCAAACGCGGTGGGAGAACATGTTCGCGGCCCTGGTAGAGTACCGCCAGCAGTTTGGCGACTGTAACGTGCCCTGTGGCTGGCCGGAGAATCCCGCACTGGCCAGGTGGGTGAAGGGCATGCGGGCTGCGCGGAGTCGGGGCGAGTTGGACTTCGAGCGGACCCGGCGGTTGGAGGCGATCGGCTTCGGCTGGGACCGTGGCGGCGATTCGCGCTGGGAGGAGATGTTTGCCCTGCTGGCCGACTTCCGCCGCCTGCATGGCCATTGCCGCATCTCCACGCTATCGGAAGACTCCCGTTTGCTTGGCAACTGGGTGCATACGCAGCGGACTTTGCGCAAGCAAGGGCGGTTGGACAAGGAGCGGATCGACCGGCTGGATGCCATCGGTTTCACCTGGGATCTGCGCCGCGAGCGCTGGGACGAAATGCTTGCCGCGCTGGAGGAATATCGCGATGCCAACGGGCACTGCGACGTTCCGCAGGCCCGCTCGGGCGATTCCAAGTTGGGCAACTGGGTGATGATGCAGCGGGCGGCCTACAAGGCCGGCCGATTGGACGGCGATCAGATCGAGCGGTTGCAGGCAATCGGCTTCCACTTCAGCATTGTCGGCGATCGGATCCTGGTGTCCCAGCCCGAGAAGTCTCGTCCGGCCGCTCGGCCCGGCAAACGTCGTGCTGCTTAGTTTCTGTGTGCAAGCAAGCCGCCCTTTCAGTGTAATGATGTGCATTGGCGGCCTTTATGCTTAAGGACCGGCGAATCAATAACTGTCGGAAGTCGACGCCGTAGGTGTGACTTTAGTCGCCTCTACAACACGACACTTATTGATTCGCCGGTCCTAACCCTAGGGAACGCCGGGGCACCCGCGCAGCGGGTCGATGGCGTTCCGCGAATATTGGGGACGGCCTCTCAGTTTTCCGGCGGCCGTTGTGCGAAACCGGACACCCGGGTGGCAGAAACGGTTGCCGCAACCTACAATAGAGGCTGGAATTCTCACACGTTAGGCCCCCGTAGCTCAGGGGATAGAGCAATGGATTTCTAATCCATTGGTCGCAGGTTCGAATCCTGCCGGGGGTACTTCATAAGCCTTTTAACAATAGGGAGTTGCGTCGCCGCCATGGGCCTCAAATTCACGCGTAGAGGGGGGAACGGCACCAGAAACGGCACTTGCTCGCCCGGAGACCTATAAAGGTCTTCGGCGATCTCGTCGGCGTCCAGGTCGACGTAGAAGGCCATCGTGGTCTGGATGCTTTCGTGCCGCATCATCCGCATCAAGGTGGGGGCTTTTACCCTCGGTGCCCAGCGGGTGCCAGACGACCGCCGTAGATCGTGGGCCGAGGCGAACTTGATGTCTCCCCTCTTTAGATCCGTACGCACGACCACGCGGGTCAGCCTACCGATCACACTCAACATTCGGCCCGCTCGCTCAGCGTTGGCCCGGAGCCCTTCCGCTTGGCCGCGACGTTGCCGCAATGCGGGCCTCGTGGCAGGCCAGGTCGGGGCTACGGACGCAGATGTCAAGAAAAATCAGTGCGTTGGACGGCCAATTCACCACGCCAGAGACAGTCTTTTCTGTCAATCGAGGGGGTTGGCGTCGCATTTCCTTGCGAGCGGAGGTGTGCCCAACCGCTGCGGGCAAGCAGTCGCGAAAAGCTTCCGATGCAATACGGCCAGCCGGCGGAGAAGGCGGGAAAGAGAAAAGACTCGCCGCAGAAAGGCCCGACTCGCCATAGTCGCTCTGCACTTGGGTGAGTCGGCCCTTGCACGCGGCATGCTCCAAGTAGAACAATGGCCCGATCCGGTTGATGGCTATCAAATTCGTGTCGCACGGCGCGGCATATAGGATGCGCCATTAGGGTGTGGAAACGGTCCACACCTTTTTTGCTGTTGGAATTCGTTTCCGCTGAGTCTGGACCAGCCGCCGTAGAGGGATAGAATTAGCGGCAACCGCGGTTGTGGGATCCATGTCGTTGACTTTCTCGTGCATATTCCGCTTTCTCGATCGAGAATTACACCCCTATGGAACCACAGCCCCCCAAGGAATCGGCTTTCGTCCCGTTGTCGCAGGTCAAGCGGACCGATCAGGTTTGCGACCAGTTCGAGGCCGCTTGGAAGGCCGGGCCGCGCCCGAGGTTCGACGATTTCCTGGCCGACGTTCCGCCTGCCCAGTGGTCTGACCTGCTCCGCGAATTGCTGATCCTCGATCTCGATTATCGCCGCCAACTTGGGGAAAGCCCGACGCTGGAAGAGTACCGGGCAGCCTATCCGGCACTAGAACTCGACCGGTTCGCTAGTTTGTTTGTAGAGGCATCTCAGCCGGCATCATCGAGACTCACCGAAGAGACGCTCCAGTACACCCCGCGCGAAACACAGACGCCCGACGGTCAACTTCCTCGCATCCACTACCTGGGCGACTATGAATTGCTAGCCGAAATCGCCCACGGCGGCATGGGCGTGGTCTACAAGGCCCGCCAGCTTTCGCTCAATCGCCTGGTTGCGGTAAAGATGGTCCTCGCCGGACAACTGGCCACGAAAGCTGACCACGATCGCTTCCATGCCGAGGCCCAAGCAGCCGCCCTGCTCGACCATCCCAACATCGTGCCGGTTTTCGAGGTCGGCGATTACGAAGGACAACACTACTTCTCGATGGGCTACGTTGATGGTCAAAGCCTGACCGCCCGCCTGGCCGAAGGGCCATTGCCGCCGAAGGAAGCAGTGGAACTGGTAGCCACCGTAGCCGAGGCCGTGGAATATGCCCATCGACTAGGTGTCATCCACCGCGATATCAAACCCTCTAACATCCTTATCGATAGCAGCGGCCGCCCGCGAGTGACCGATTTTGGTCTGGCCAAGCGGATCGACAGCGGCAGCGACTTGACGGCCACAGGGCAGATCTTGGGCACGCCCAGCTACATGCCGCCCGAGCAGGCGGCCGGACAGGTCAAAGCCGTAGGCCCAGCGGCCGACGTTTATGCCCTGGGCGCGACGCTCTACGCGGCGCTCACGGGCCGGCCACCGTTTCAATCAGCTACACCGCTGGAAACGCTGAAGCAAGTGATCGAGCGCGAGCCGGTGCCCTTGCGGCAGCTCAACGCGGCCGTGCCGCGCGATCTGGAAACGATCGTGCTGAAGTGCCTGGAAAAATCGGTCCCGCGGCGGTATGCGACCGCCCTGGCATTAGCCGAGGACCTGCGTCGTTACCTCGAAGGCCGGCCGATCGTCGCCCGTCCTGTAGGGCGATGGGAACGTGCCTGGCGCTGGTGCAGGCGGCAACCGGTAGTGGCGGGGCTGTCGACGGCGGCCGCGCTGCTGGCCGTGCTGGTCGCCGTGGCCAGCACGGTTGGCTACGTGAGCACTGGGGCCTTGCACCAGGTCTTGGACAAACAGAGGGCAGACATGTTGGCCGAGGTCGATGATTTGCGGACTGCGGAAATCTCTCGGGTGCCCGACTTGATCGAGGGCCTGAGGCCCGTCCGCGCGGAGATCGAACCACAACTACGGCAGTTGCTGCAGCAACCGGACTTGGCCGAGAAGGAACGGTTGCGGCTGAGCCTCGCTTTGGTTGCCAACGACGCAGGGCAGGTGGGCTACCTGTCCGATAGGCTGCTCACCGCCGAGCCTGCGGAGTTGCTCGTGATCCGTACGGCCCTGCTGCCGCACCGCGACGAGTTGGCGGCGCGAATGTGGTTGACCGCCGCGGATCCGGCGGCGGCCAAGGACCGCCGCTTCCGCGCCCTCTGCGCCCTGGCGGCCTTCGACCCGGCGTCTCCGCGCTGGAAGAATGCCGGCAAGCCAGCAGCCGAGGCCCTGCTGGCCGAAAAAACGCTGCTCGCCCTCACCTGGGCGGAAGCCTTGCGGCCAGTCCGGCTGTCGCTCCTCCCGGGGCTTCAGGCGGTCTTCGGTGGCCGCGAGTACGACGATTCGGAACGTATGTTGGCGACCGGAATTCTGGTCGACTACGCCGCCGACCAACCCCGAGTGCTGGCCGATCTGCTCATGGACGCCGACGAGAAGCAGTTCGCCGTCATCTTTCCGAAACTCAAGACGCGTGGTGAGCAAGGCATGCTGGTCCTGACCGGTGAGATTGACCGAACGCTGCCGCTCGATTCGACGGACGACACCAAGGAGAAGCTGGCGAGGCGGAAGGTGAATGCGGGGGTGGCACTCTTGAGGATGGACCAGCCGACGAAGGTCTGGCTGCTCTTGAAGCACAGTTCCGATCCGCGGGTGCGGAGCTATCTGATTCATGGCCTGGGCCCGCTGGGAGCCGATGCCAAGACCATCGTCAAGCGCCTAGACGAGGAGCCGGACGCGACCATACGCCGCGCGCTGCTGCTGAGCTTAGGCGAGTTCGGCGAGAAGGCGTTTTCGCTCCAAGACCGACAGGGGTTGCGGTCGAAGTTGCAGGATATCTATCGCTCGGAGACCGATCCGGGGCTTCATGCGGCAGCGGAATGGCTGTTGCGGATTTGGAAGCACGATGCGTGGCTGAAAGAGGTGAACGAGGAGTGGGCGAAGGACAAGCAGCAACGAGAAAAGCGACTGAGCGACATCAAGCAGACGTTGGCGAAGGCGAAAGAAAAGACTCCGACCCAGTGGTACGTAAACGGACAGGGTCAGACGATGGTGGTGATTCCCGGCCCAGTGGAGTTTGCGATGGGGTCGCCTCCGACGGAGGTTGGCAGGGCAGAAATCGAGCTTCAGCACAAAATGCGAATTGGTCGGACGTTTGCCATCGACGCCAAGCCGGTGACTATGGAACAGTACCAACAATACGACAAGGGCTTCGCACCCGCTGAAAAAAAGTTCACCCGCACGGCGGAATTGCCGGCGATGGGAATCAACTGGTACATGGCGGCGGCCTATTGCAACTGGTTGAGCAAGCAAGAGGGCATCGGCAAAGATCAGTGGTGTTACGAGACAGGCGCCACGGCACCGGTGACGAAGCTGAGGAAGAACTATTTAAGTCTGACGGGTTATCGCCTCCCCACGGAAGCAGAAATGGAGTATGCGACCCGTGTGGGAGCCTCGACGAGTCGCTTCTTCGGGGCGACGGACGAGTTGCTCCCACAGTACGCCTGGTATCAGAAAAACGCACAGAATCAGACGTGGCCGGTAGGGAGTCTGAAGCCGAATGACTTGGGCTTATTCGACGTGCAAGGCAATGTATTTACCTGGTGTCAGGAAAGCGCGAAGAATTGTCAGATCACAAAAGGCGAGGTAGCAGTCGAGGATGTTGAAGACGGCTTAGTGATCGAGGGCCTAAAGGACCGTATGCTACGTGGCGGTTGGTTCTACGCTGACGCCTCCAACGTGCGTTCGGCTTGCCGTAATAGCGACAGGCCTTCGGATCGTAACCTCAGTGTCGGGTTCCGCGTGGCGAGGACTTGCCGCTAATTGCATACGGCCGTACGCAGGAAGTCTGGACGACTGGATACTAGCCAGTTCGGCGGCGACGCCCTGTCGTCGCCACAACTCAGGTAGTTCCCGAACCGGCTTTCCTTACGCTTTTGGGCTCGACAGTGCTCGGCAACCCACCCATTTCTCGGAGTAAAGGCCGACCGCCTTGCCCGCGGCGGTCACCCCCTCGAATGGCACTAGCTTAAGCTCCGGGCGATCCGTTTCGCCTTTGGCGGGGGGTGA
>CAZTPX010000014.1:0-85820 GCA_964615095.1 uncultured Planctomycetaceae bacterium
CGGCCGCATGAAACGATCACACAGCCCAACAGGGAGTGCAAGACCGGTTGCGCCCGTCTGGGAATAGCCCTCGGTCCGCCCGGCGTAGGGGTCGGAGTGGTCGGCATGGACTTTCCAGTTGTCGGCGTACTTCGCCGCCAGTTCCGGCGAGCGGATGACCAGCAGGTTTTCGGCGTTGTGCTCCTCCGCAGCCTTCGTGAAGTTGAACGACTCCGCGATGACCGTCCCGCCGTCGATGACCATGACCTTGTTGTGGGCGATGGCGTGCTTGGCGTCGATCTGCACGGGGATGCCCACATTGACCAGGAAATCGGCCTCGGAATACTTCTCAGTCTTCTGCGACTTGTCGAGAATGAACTGCACCTTGACGCCCCGCTTGTGCGCCATCAGCAAGGCCTTGGCGATGGGCGATGACGTGAAGCTGTACGCCTGCACGAGGACAGTCGCCATTTCTTCAATCCGAGCCGTGTGTCAAGCCGCCGGCCCCGTGGGTTGCGCACCGCAATCCTTAGCTGCCCGACCGTCATTAGTTCTGCTAATTTCACCAGACGCGCCTTGGCCCTAGGGTTCCTGGCGGTTTTGCTCCGGTTTCTGATGGGTTGTACCAGTCAGGGGCCGTTTCAGGGGGCCAGTATCTCGCAAGTTCGGGGAAAAACCCGATTCTACACCTGCGGAAACCGCTCTGCAACAAGCCGGGGGGTTCCAAGTATTTTTGTGTCGTCGGGTTAGGTTCGGTCGGGCAAGGTTGGCAAAATGTGCCGCCCGGCCAGCCCGGAATTGCCCAAATCACCATGATAACCAAGGGCTTGCTCAGATCCCGACCAACCGACCGAAATTTTGTTTGGAGAGCCGGAAGATGGCCCAAGCCGCTTGCCATCGGCCTCCCAACCGGTAAATTGAGGGGGAACCACACGCCACAACTTATAACCGGAGAAAGACATGCCGGACTTTTCTCGCCTTCAGCAGCAAATCCAGTTTCTCACGGAAATCGGCCTGATCGTTGTCGGTTCCCTGCTCGCAGCATCCGGTCCGCTGGCGGCCAGCGCCTTTGCTGCGACTCCCGTCGATCTTTACCACAACATGGAGAGCGGCGCGAACGGCGATCTGCTCACGTCAGCCCTGATGAACGCCTCCAGCCATGGCAGAGCGACGTGGAGCATTGGCCGTGGCGAGATGTGGGTCTCAACCGACAAGGCAAGGGATCTGCCTGGGCCAGTGATCGTCGGTGAAACGAACTATGCGGGCAAGGCCACGACCCGCAGTTGGATGTTCCACGACGACAATTCCCTCAACTACGTCGAATGCACCCTGCCGGGTGTCTGCCCGAAAATCACCGTCGCGTGCTTCTACACTCCGGGAGTGACCATCCGCTTTGCGAACCAATTCGATACGATCTGCATGACGGGCAACCAGGGGTTCTCGGTCCTACAGACCAGAAACGACGACGGCAAAGGCCCTTATTTCCGCGCGCATAGCTGCACGGCGGGATGGCGCACGACGTTCAGCCCCAAGCAGATCAAGATCGTGCCGGGAAAGACGTATTGGGTGAACTTGCACTTCGACGCCGATCAGGGAAAGACCTCCGTGGCGGCTTTCGATCCCGACAAGGCGTTTGCGCTGGTTGGAGACGTGGTGGTTGCCGATTCCTGGCTCCATTCGACAGGAATCCGCCAGATTGGCTTTGGCCGCGCAGATAATCATGGCCCAAATCCGACCGCCAAGACGCAAAGCTATTTCGGCCAGATCTTGATCGACTATTCCCACGGGGTGTTCCCCCTGGTTCCTGCCGCCGCCGTTGGCGCACGGTCGGAGTTCCGGCCAGGTGAAGTCTGGCTCGACACGGACGGCAAACCCATCCAGGCCCATAGCGGGGGTATTTTGCTCCGCGACGGCACATATTACTGGTATGGCGAAGACAAGACCCTTGGTGACCGCAACCGTACGGGGATCGCCTGTTATTCCTCCAAGGACATGCACCGCTGGCGGCGCGAGGGGCTGGCCTTGCCCAAGGAGGCGATGCCGCCGCAGTTCCGCGATGAAGGCATCGTCGAGCGACCCAAGGTGCTCTACAACGCCAAGACACGCAAGTACGTGATGTGGATGCACCTCGATGATCCATCCTACTGCGTGGCCAGCGCGGGCATCGCCACTAGCGATCAGCCAACGGGGCCTTTCGCGTTCCGCAAGCAGATGCGTCCGATCCACGATGACTTCAACTACAAGGCGGGCAGTCCTGACCGGCAAAAGGAAATGGGCGGCACGTTACGGGACATGAACCTCTTCCTGGATGACGATGGCGCAGCCTACGTCTTCTACGCTTCGGAGGGCAATAACACAATGTACGTCGTGCGTCTGGACGATGAGTTTCTCGGGCCGCAGACGCCTACCGTACAAGGCAAGACCTGGGCGCGGATCTTCGTGGGGCAGACGCGCGAGGCACCCGCCCCCTTCAAGTGCAATGGACGTTATTTCGTGATTACCTCGGGCTGTAGCGGCTGGGCACCCAATGCGGCCAGCTACGCGGTGGCCCAGAACATCCTCGGCCCCTGGCAGACGAAAGGCAATCCGTGTGTTGGGCAGGGGGCGAATACCACGTTCCGCGCCCAGAGCACGTTCGTGCTGCCCGTGCCCAACAAGCCGAACCGCTTCATTTTCCTGGCGGATCGCTGGAACGAGCGGAAGCTCCAAGACTCACGCTATGTCTGGCTGCCTCTGAAGGTCCAAGACGACGGGACGCTTACCCTCACCTGGCACGACAAATGGGACATGTCGGTCTTCGATGAGAAGTGACGGAAAGGCAGTGGCGAACCATCGACGCGATTCGGAAGATCAACGGCTGCGGCGAGGGCAAGCCCTGGGGAGAGCATTGCACCATGTATCCGTCCAAGGGCGGCACGCCGGTCGTGACTTACATTCACTCCGGGGACCATCTACTTCCCGACGAGGTGCCGCCCGTGATCGTCAAGTTCTTCAAGCAGTACGCCGGGGAAGTGACCATAGGGCGGGCAAGTACAGAGAAATTGAACCACTGGATCTGATCATCAGGAGCAGCCTATCATGTCGCAAAGAAAAGTCATCAGTCGCCGGGACCTTATCCGTGGAGCAGTAGCCACGGGAGCGGCTTTCGGCCTTCCCAGGGTTGTGCCAGCCGTCTTAGGGGCCGACAATGCGACCGCTTCTCGCCACCGGGCCGAGGTTGCCGCCATCTACTGTCCCTTGTGGCACCGCTAGCGGCAAGACCTTGCCCAACCTGACGCAGGATTACGAGGATCTCATCCAGGCTCACGGCAAGGCTTGGAAAGCCATGGCTGCCACGGCTCTGCCGCATTGCCCGGTCGTCACGATGGGCTGGGACGTTTCGCCACGCTGCGAGCACAACGTGCCGTTCCCCTTTGCCAAGCCCCAATATCCTTATGGCCCCATCGTTGTCGGAAACACACCCGAGCGATTCGGACGACTGTGCAAGCTCGCCGCTGACTTCGTGGCCGCCGACACCAAGCATCCACCCGCCGTGTTCGTCAATGCCTGGAACGAGTGGACGGAAGGCTCGTATCTTCTGCCGGAGGAGAAATACGGCCCAGCCTGTCTCAAAGCCCTGAAACAAGCCTTCGGGCGTATTAGCAGGTAAATACTTTGCGAACTCTGCCAATCCGAGGAGGCCCACAACACTTCCATCACCTCGTCCCCCGGACGCTGCACAGCAACAAGTGGTTTAAGAAACGGTACACGCGGGAGCAAATGCGCGAGGGGATCGAGGTCTGCAAATCCTGCCACAAGGCGATCCACGACCTGGTGCCGGACGAGAAGGAACTGGGCAGGCACCACAACACGCTCGAAAAGCTCCTGGCCCACCCGGAGATCGGCAAGTTTGTTCAATGGAAGCGGGCGCGGGCAACGAATCAAGGATGCGAACGGAACGAACCCATACAAGGTAATGACGATGTCTAATAACCACCGCCTCCAGCAGCAAATCCAATTCCTGACGGAGATCGACAAGCTCAAGCATGTCCTACGCCAGACTTGGCTCTTGGACCAGTCCCGCTACGAGAACGACGCCGAGCACTCATGGCACATTGCCGTGGCGGCCACGCTCTTCCTGGAATACGCCGACGATCCGAAGGTGGACGTGCTGCGGGTGATCAAGATGCTCTTGGTCCACGACCTGGTGGAGATCGACGCGGGCGACACCTACGCCTACGACGAGAAAGCCTGCCTGGACCAGCCCGAACGGGAACAGAAGGCAGCAGAACGAGTCTTCGGTCTCCTGCCGCCCGATCAAGCCGCCGAGTTCCGAGGTTTGTGGGAGGAGTTCGAGGCCCGGCAGACGCCCGAGGCCCGTTACGCGGCGG
The DNA here is from genome assembly GCA_964615095.1 of uncultured Planctomycetaceae bacterium. Classification (GTDB taxonomy): domain Bacteria; phylum Planctomycetota; class Planctomycetia; order Pirellulales; family Thermoguttaceae; genus JANXQG01. Next base: position 4,350 of record CAZTPX010000014.1, read on the forward strand.
CCCTGGACCGATTCCAGCCCTTACTGCACAATTATCTAACTGGTGGTCGGGCGTGGTTAGATCATGCCGTCACCTCTGATCGCGTACTTGCGCGCAACCGCTCCGTGGTTGACGGCGCACCGCTACTGGGGCAGTATGCCGAGGACCTGATCCGGGATGCGGTGGCCAAGGGCTATTTGGCGGAATAGGATGGGTATACTCCCTGGTCGGCAATGTGCTGGGACGTAAGGGCTATCCCTGGTTGTACGAGGTGAAAAACGTCGGATTCAGCTACGATAAGCACTTCATTTATTCCTTGGGCTTTCCCAACATGGGGAACGGCTGGTCGAACGGAAATACGGTGCAGCCCAGCAAGGGAAGGTACTGGGCGGATCGGGACAAGATGCTGACAAGCAAAAGGGGGAATGGTCCAGGGCCAAGCGGCTTCCAAGAGCTGGACCTAGATGTGAAGGCAACGACCCTCTTGAAGGGAACCCGCACGTAGCCGGTCACGTTGAGCTTGGTCTCGTCTTCGTTGGCGATGCCGACGTAATCAGCGCTCCAGGTAAGGCCCGAGGTGAAGCAACGGATCTCGACGGGGATCTTGCCCGCCATCTGGCTCTTGATGTTCCATTGCAGAGCGTCGTTCCGGCCAGCAGGAAACGTGGTATCCACCAAGTCAACCTTGTCCTGATGGTCGAGAATCCTGAACTCGATATCCGGCGTACGGGCGTGCTGAAACGCTCCCACCAGGGCTCAGGCTCAGGCTCAGGCTCCGATTGCCTTACACACGCTTTTCAGCATCCCGTGAGACGCTGAAAACGAGATGCTCGAACCCACCATGCTGGGCGCGCTCCAGTTCAGGCTGCATGCCCAGCTTCTCAGCTACGCCCTGCGACGGCACATTCTCGGGCCGGATCAGAGAAATCACCTGACTGCGGCCCAGTGCATTAAAGGCATGGTCCCGGCAGGCCAGCGCAGCTTCCGTGGCATAGCCTCGACGCCAGAAAGGGCGGTGGATCAAATAGCCAACTTCTGTCTCGTCCTCGCCCCTCACGTTTTGCATGATCAGGCCGACCTGGCCCACCGGCTGGCCGGTGGCCTTCTCCGAGACCAGCCACAGGCTGTGGCCATGCTGTGTGTATCGCTTCATCGAACGCTCGATCCAGGACTGGGCCTCGTCGCGGGAATAGCACTTGGGATAGAACCGCATGACCTCGGGATCAGCCATCATGGCAGCAATGAAGTCCAAGTCTTCGAGCGACATCTCGCGGAGGATGAGGCGGGGAGTTTCGAGGACATGTTTCATGCGACTTGTTCCGTGAACTCTTCCAACTTGGGTTTCCTTGCCGATGGGGCGGGAAAGTAATCTCGAAGCCCGGACTTTAAGCCGTCCGGCAGCCGCCTGTCAGGGCCAGTGCCAGCCCGTATTGCCCACGGTTAAGGGAAGCACCAGGAAATGGTGCGAGAGATCACTGAAGATCAAACCCAGCGCAATTCCCAGCAATGCGCCGCTCAGCTTGGGCTTCCGCCAAACCAGCGGCACGACCAGAAGCAGCGGGATGCTCAAGAACATATGGTGAATTTGCAATAGAAGTGGCGCGGTCTTGTTGAACTCGATGGCACTCACACCCCTGCCGAATCGCAGATAGATCGTGAGGGCCTCAATCAGTACCGTCGAGACAACGGTCCACAGGATGATATTCGCTCGGCGAGTTCCCATCACTGGCTCACTCCTATCGTGCTAACCGATCTTCGGGCCGTGGTCCTGCCTCCGCCACCACGACGGTCGGCATCGCAACGGCAATCCTCACAGATGTTTCTCAATCATACCACGGCGTTGCAGTCTTCGCGCCACAAGCCAGCAGAGGGTGGCCCAAACCAACCCAGCCGCCCACCCCGCCAGGACGTCCGTAGAGTAATGGACGCCCATGTAGACGCGACTGCAACCGACCAAGCCGGTCAGAATCAAGGCCACCGCGAGGAAGTAAACCTTGAGCGGACGCCGAACGACCATCCGTGCCAGCAGAGTTCCAAGGGTCAGATAGACGATGGCCGACATCATCGAGTGTCCGCTGGGGAAGCTGCTGGTATAGACCAGGGAAAGGTGCGGCACGACCTCTGGTCGCGGGCGTGCGAAGCATGCTTTCAAGAGCGAACTGAGCACCATCCCGCTGGCCACGGCAGCCAGCACGAACCCCATGGCGGCGTACTTACGATCCAAGAGGAGAAAACCGGCCACCGCCAGGGTCGCCAGGACAAGCACGGTGACACCGCCCAGCGCAGTCACATCACGCCCCACCTCGGCCATCCAGGCGGGACCAATCGGTTTCGCGGGGTTGTCCGGCAGCCGCAAGGCACGGAGGACCGACTCATCAAAAGATTGCGTCCTGCCTTCGAGCACCACGTCGGCCAGAGCGATGAACCCCCAGGTGCCCGCCACGACGACCAGCACAGCCATCGGCACCATGAACTCATGCCGCCCCAGCCACTCGAACACATCGAATACCCTGCGTTTCGTCATGGTTTGTAAAGTCCTCGTGGAGCTTGCCAACTACGGGTCGCTCTTCGTCTCCAGCGTCTCCAGAAACTTCAACAGCTCCTCGTGGAACTTCGCCGGGTTGCTCATGTACGGTGCATGGCTACCACCAGGGATGACCATCATCCGGCCCTTCGGCACGGATCGCACCAGTAGCTCGCCATCGACCAGCGGGATGGTCTGGTCGTTCTCGCCCCAGAGGGCCAGCACCGGAACGTCGATCCGCGCCAGCCGATTCTGATAGGTCTTGATCTGTACCGGCGCTACTGCGACGAAACCGGCGAACCGCTCGGGATGCTCGGTAATCAGCGGAAACGCGAAACTACCACTCATCGACGCAGCCAGCAGCGCGGGCCGCTCGACCTTGAGCTGGTCGAGAAGCCCGACCAGCCAACTTTCCGGCAACTGCTGGCTGGCCGCAGACTGCCCGAACCCCGGCAAGTCGATGGCAAACACCCGATATCCGGCTGACGCCAGCGTATCAAGTGTGCCGATCTGCCGCCAGGTCGCCGACGAGAAACTGGCGCCGTGGAGCAGGACGACGGGATTGGCGCCCTCCAGCCCCGCGACCAGGTAATGGGTCTTGTCCGGGCCGACTTTCGCCCAGCGTGATTCAGTCTTTTCTTTATGGCTCACGGCTTGCTCCATTCGGGAGCTGCAAGTGCATGGTGTCGATCATCATACCGCGATCAACGTCTACTGGCACCTTTCGGCGAGCCGCCATAGCGATGATGGCCGGATCGACCTTCCAGACCGCGCGGTCGTAACTCATAAGCCCGTTGCTTTCGGTCTCCACGTCGTAGAGTTGGACCTTGAAGTCGCCGCTGGTGCCGGTCGTTTCGCGTTTCCGCCACATCTCGCGATAGAAGTCCCCCATCCGGCGCGTGTACCAGCTTTTCGATGCCTCATCAACGGGGTACAGCTCCTTCGCGGCGATCTCGCTGCCGGTTTTCGGATCATAGGTTCCCGTAGCCCAGGGCTTTCCCGGCCAACTGTGACCAATGGCGTTCAAGCCGAACCCGGCAGTTTCGCTGTCCAGCGAGACGCGCTGCCCGTCCTGGGGTGCATCGCCGCCGTGGGTATCATGGATGTCGCCGCCGCCATGACGAGGAAAGCCGCTCGCCTCGTCAATCAACCGGGTGGGATCGAGTTGCCGGACCCAGCCCACATGGCGCAACGTGTCGTGCTGCCCCCAGCCTTCGTTGAACAGAACCCAGGCGATGATCGAAGGATGATTCCAGCGGCTCTGGATCAGGAGCCGCCGTTCCATTTCGCACACGGTTGAGGCTTCCGGCGACGTGGGAAGGTCGGTGTACGGATCGCCGTCCTGGCCGCTGGGAAAATCTTGAAGGATAAGCAGGCCCAGGCGGTCGGCCCAGTAGTAGTATCGCTCTGGCTCAATCTTGAGGTGTTTTCGGATTGCTACGAGGCCAAGCCGTTTGGCCGCCTCGATGTCGAAACGCAGTGCCGCATCGGTCGGCGCGGTATAGATGCCATCGGGCCAGTAGCCCTGGTCCAGCGCGCCGGGAAGCATGATCGGTTTACCGTTAAGCATGGGTCGGGACACGCCATGTTCGTCCTTGCCGACCGCAATGCTTCGCATGCCCACGTAACTCGTGACGGAGTCCAGCGGTCCGCCGTCATCGCCGAGAAGCTGTACGGTGACATCGTAGAGCGTGGGCAAGTCGGGTGTCCATAGATTGGCATCCTTGATAGAAACCGAAATATCGGTCGTTACCCAAATCGACCGAGCCTTGTACCAAGCAAGGTTCTCGCGCACGCCCTTGGTCAATTCCTCCCCGAGCGCGCCCGTCGCCGAACTGACGGTCTTGCCGCCTTGGCTCACAACGATTCGGACGTTGGTTGTTCCTACGGGCGTCCGTGCGTCAACGACCACCTTCAGAGTCCCACGGGCCACGTCGGGAATCATGTGCAACGATTCGACGCTGCTTTTCGGCACGGGCTCCAACCACACCGTCTGCCAGATTCCAGAACACGCCGTGTAAGCGGCACCTCCCGGATGTAGCGCCTGCTTGCCGCGAAGTTGCCAACTGGCGTCGGTCGGGTCCCAGGTGGATACGATAATTTCCTGCCGGTCCTCCTTCCTCAACGCGCCGGTAATATCGAACGTGAAAGGGTCGTATCCGCCACGATGGCTGCCGAGGTTCCTATCGTTGACGAAGAGGGTGGCCTCCCAGTCCACGGCACCGAAGTGCAACAAGATCCGTCCGTCGCGCCATTTCTGTGGAATAGAAAACGTACGTCGATACCAAAGCCTTTCGCTGGGGCTGAGCGGCTTCATTACGCCCGACAGTGCCGACTCAATCGGATAGGGCACCAGTATGTTCCCCTCGAATCGGACGGGGACTTGCACATCGGATTTTGCCGTAACTGTATACTGCCACAGGCCGTTCAGATTTTGCCACCGTTGCCGGACCATTTGGGGACGCGGGTACTCGGGCAGGGTGCTGGCCGGTGAGACCTCGCGGGCCCAGGGCGTCAGCAATGGGGCGTTGGCTGGGATCTTCCATTCCGCCCCAGTCGCATTGCCCGGTCGTACAGCCAGAACCGTAAGCGCGACAAGCGCGAGACAGTAATGCTTCATGGTGTGCAAGTTCGGTAAGCTACGTCAGATTGTCCGTAATACGCTTTGCTGCCTGCTTGTGATTGGGCCGCGATGCCCTTACCAAAGGCGGCCTGGATTCCATTGTCCGTGACCTACATTTTACTCCCACGGCGGCGTGCCAACAATCAGCGACCGGGGTGATCGCCGAACCATAACCGCCTTGAAAGACACGGCCGTCACGTTTGGCCAGGATCTTGTCAAGCAGATCCAGGATGCCGATCCAGCGGATCTTGGCGATCCGTTCCTGGAGCAATTGAAGCAGGCCCGCGAGAATCTCAACGGACTGCTCATGGCACTCGACGAGTGCATTGCGCGGGCGGAGGAACGTCGGAAGTCGGCGGTCCGCCCGCAAGACGACTGGGAAGACACGACGGCCGATCAGGACGAATACGATCGGTACTTCGGCGATTCAGATCATCCCGAAGAAGCCCTGATGGGCACCGTATAGTTGCCACAGTTGCGCGTGGCGACGGTCGGCACACGAGCGGCAGATATTCCAGACGCCTGGAATAGAGACTGTCGTCTCCAACAACGGCCGCTTGCGGAGTACGAGAGCGTTTTGAGCGAAGGCTGCGCCGCAATAGCTCCGGCAACCGCTCTGGCGCGTATTGCATAGCGAGTTGCGTTGCCGCACGGTAATCCGCAGGTTTGCTCACGACTCCGTCGAGGAGTTCGTCAATCGGATGCCCTTACCGCGCGAGATACTTGGCGGCTCGCCCCTTGGCGTCGTACCGCCAGTATGCCCGTAGCGATTCCTTGAACGCCTCCGTTATTTGGCAGCGCCACGCAGGATCGTCGCCTATGATCTCGATCGCAGCCCCGGCAAATTCAGGGTCGGCCAGGGCGCTGGCCAGATAGGCCGGTATGTCAGCCGCTTTAGCGATTGCCAGAGCGTGCAGCGTATCCCTGGACGGCAAGACCTCCGCGTAAGTTCGCAGCCGCCTTAACCAGCAGTCACGAGCCCCCGCGGCCATCGCGTGCTTGACGGCAGCCGTACATCGCAAGGGGCGTGGCGTAGGCGATGCTGGCTTTGCCGAGTTTCACCAGGCGAATGAAGGCTTGCAGGGCGTTACAGACAACCTCCTGTATCGGTTTCTGCTAGTTGCTGTCAATTGGCGGGGCAGATTTGCAGGTTTTTTTCTTCTATGGGCCAGTTTCGGCCGGCCTATCGGCATCGCCTATGACGTGCGGAAATCGGGGTTGATTTGCACCGGCCGTATGCTATAATGTCAGAAACAACGATCTATTTATCTGACAATACACCAGTCGTCCTGCCGATGAACGTCACCCACCCGATTGCCGAGAAGATCCTTGCGAGACTGGGCTCTCAGTAAGGGGTCGCAGTCCCAGTCGGGGATTTCCTGGACCTCGGCGAACGAGCGGCCGTCGATCAGGCACTGTCGCGTCTGGTGCGTCAGGGAACCATCCGCCGCGTGCGCCGGGGGCTATATGAACTGCCGCGGATCGGCAAACTGCTGAACGAGCCGATGGTGCAGTCGCCCGACGACCTGATTCAGGCGTGGGCCAGGAAGAACGGCCTGCGGGTCGTGCCGTCTGGGGCGCACGCTGCAAACCTGCTCGGGCTTTCCACCCAGGTGCCGGCGAAGATTGTCTACTACACCAACGGTCGGACTCGCGTCTTGAAACTCGGCCCCTACTCCGTCAAGCTGCTGAATCGTGGGCCGAAAACGATGGACGTGGGTGGCAGGATGGCCCCGCTGGTTTTCCAGGCCCTGCGCCATCTAGGCCGCGGCGGCGTGAGGCTGGAAGTCATCGACCGGCTACGATTGGCCCTCTCCCGCAAGGACAGGGCCGATCTGAAGGACAACATCGGCTACGCCGCGGCCTGGATGATCCCGTGATAGAACAGGTCGCCAGCATGGAAGGGAACTGATGGATCGGATCGCCCAGGCCCCGCAGGACGAACGTGCCGAACTGTTTCGGCGATCGGCCGGCATCTTGCGCCCGAAGCGGGCGCCGGCAATTATCGAGAAAGATTTCTGGGTCTGCTGGGCGTTGCATCGCCTTTTCGACGTCATGCAGTTCCGGCCGCACCTGATTTTCAAGGGCGGCACGTCGTTGTCGAAGGCGTACAACGCGGTCGAGCGGTTCTCGGAAGACGTTGGACTATGCACGCATGCGCGAGATGATCTTCGGTGAGGCGCCTGCTTGGGAGCAGATCATGCAGGGGCTATGAGGCCTGGAAAGGCAGATCAACGGAACGTAGTGGACGAGACAATCCCAGTGGCTTTCTTGTGAAACTGGGTAAGCCGTCGATCTACCGTTTTTGGCGCATCTCGACCTCAAGAATACCGTTATTTCCCGAGATTTCTTGAAATGAAGTGAAAGCCCTTGAAATAGTCGCCCAGAGGGGTAAAATGACGAAAAGCCTCGGGAAAACGAGCTTTTTTCAGGGGTTCGGTTGAGCGATTCGGGACCAAGAGGTCGTTGGTTCAAATCCAATCGCCCCGACTTCATAAAGCCTTGACAGTATTGGACTTCCCATTCTATACTGAAAGGGTAATGAAAAGCGGCCGACCCGTAGGACACCGGTTGGGACACCGAATTCGGTCCCGCGCGTCGGCTCACTTGGGTTTTCTTTGGCAAAGCACCCCTTTCCACAGGAGACCCAATGTGGCTCGCAAATCGAAACTTAGAATCTCTGAAAAGCCCAGGCTTCACGGGAAGTCCGGCTGGTGGTGTGCCACCGTCTTCGGCAAGCGAAAGAAGCTCGACAAGGATTTTGTCGCTGCCTGGCGTAAGCTCAAAGCTCTTCGCGTCCGGGCCAAGAAGGGACTGGACCACAATCGTGACTGGTGGGACGCCTCGTTTGCGCAATTGGCCGACGAATACTTGGACAAGCTCACTGGCAAGAAGCCGGCAACCTATCGCAGTTTCCGCTACGGAATCCTCCGGGCGTTGAAGATCATAGGGACGACGATTCGCGTTGCCGAACTGCGGAAGTTCCATCTGGCGAAGATCGAGAAGCACCTGGAGGACGATGACTACAGCCCCACGACCATCAAGGACACGATTACCACGGTTCAAGGTGTCTTGAACTGGGCGGTCGAATTCGAGCTGATCGACGCGACGCCGTTGCCGAAATATAGGAAGCTGGCAGCCCGCTGCCGAACGCGGGTGATTACTCGGGCCGAGTTTGCGGCCCTCCTGCGACACACTGATCGCAACTTCCGGTGGTTCCTGGTCGCGTTGCGGCCGACCGGTTGCCGGCCGAGGGAATTGCGAAGCCTCATCTGGGAATGGGTAGACCTGGACCAGGAACTTTGGATTATCCCGGAACACAAGACCACCACTCGGCAGCGGGAGCCCCAGCCACGGATGATTCCACTGCCGCCGAGAATCGTGAGAATGTGCCGTTGGCTGGCCCGCGAACCGCACTCGCCGACTGAGCACGTCTTCCTCAATAAGCTCGGGCAGCCCTACTCAAAAGACTGTCTCGTGCGGAAAATGGACCGTCTCCGGGACCGTGCCGAAATCGGTGCGAAGGGTGGGGAGCGAATCGTGCTCTATAGCAACCGGCACACCTTCGGCACCGAACACGCGGGGAAGGTCTCGGACATCGAGTTGGTAGAATTGATGGGGCATACTGAGACTTGTATGACTCGGCGTTACGTTCACTCTAGTGCTGGCCGTTTTCGGGATCTTCAGCGTCGACTTCAGACTCGGTTTGGAGTTCTGGAAAATGCTTCAGCTTCGGGGAACGGTTCTGGAAGATTTGGCAATATCGACTGGGGCCCTTGCCAGAGCACATCAAGAGATCGCCGATCGCCAATCGACTGCAATCAAATGCATCGGATAGGGCCGCTGCGAAAGGGAAACGAAATCTGTGGACCAGCACAGGGGACTAGCCATGAACCGCACTAAGACCGAGACGGGAACCATGGGCCAAATCACCACGTCCGTATTGGCCTTCACTCCGCCTTCGGACATGCCGATTAAGACCCGTCTGAATCTGGCCCTCGTGCTCGCCGTGACCACTGCCGCCTGCTTCTTGCTTTGGTTGGGGTCACGGTTTCAGACTTGGTACGCCGTTTTGGGTGTGGGGGTCGCTTTCTCATACCTTCTGCTCACCAATTACGCCCTCCTGCACGAGGCTACGCACCACAACCTTCACTCGTCCCCGAGGTTGAATTACTGGCTGGGGGTAATCACGGGCGTGCTTTTCCCCGTGCCGTTCAGCTTGATTCACACGACCCACCAGGGACATCACCTGCGGAACCGCACCAACTACGAGATGTTCGATCTCTACTATCCGACGGACAACCTCTGGTTGAAATACGCCCAGTGGTATTCGATCCTTTGCGGCCTGTTCTGGCCGATCATTCCTCTGGGGGCCCTGTTGTTCTGCGTCTCTCCGGCCTTGCTGCGGATGCGCGTTTTCCGGCAGGCCCGCTCATCCACCTACCTGTCTGGTGACATCCGCGACGCGGAAGTGCGGGCTATTCGCGGCGAGACCCTCCTCATCGTCCTGTTCTTTGCCAGCTTGTTCTGGTTGTTGGCATTGAGCTGGCAGAGCACGCTGATCCTCTACGCCTGCTTCGCGCTGAATTGGTCCACGCGGCAATACATCGGCCACGCCTTTGCACGCCGCGACGTGATCGAGGGCGCATGGAACCTGAAACACAACCGGCTGATGACCTGGGTCCTGCTGCACGGGGAATGGGACCTCAATCATCACCGCCGCCCGGACATCTCGTGGTACTATCTGCCGCACGTTTCCCCGCCGGATGAGCCGCGACCCGGTTATATTCGGCAGTACTTCCGCATGTGGTTGGGCCCGCGACCTGCCACTGAGCCGGCTCCGGAATCTATCCGCGAAATCCCTCTCTCGGTCCACCCATGAGCGACACCCCCCCACGGTTGTGGCACTGGCCCGACCGGCGCCACCTCGGCGAAGCTGCGCGGCTGGCGTTGCTCCAAGGACTCTGGTTCGGACTAGTCTTCTACGGCGCCGACTACGTTGCTTCGCTGCATTCGTTCCGGATCCGCGTCCACTTCGATTTTGATATCGCCGTGCCGTTCGTTCCGCAAGCCGTGGTGGTTTATGATTCGCTCTACCTGCTGTTTGCGATCGCCCCGTTCATCCTGGGCACGAGGCGCGAGTTGCGGGCCATGACCGCAACGCTTGCCGCGGTGACGCTGATCGCCGGCGTCTGCTTCCTCCTCCTGCCCGTCAAGGACGCTTTCCCGCCTCCCGGGGAGATGGGTCTATGGACCGGGCCAGTGCATCTGGCGAAGTTGCTGGCCGCCTCGAACAATTACTTTCCTTCCCTGCACGTAACGTTGAGCACAACCTGCGCGGCCGTGTATGCTCGGCATGCGCACCTCCTAGGCAAGCTGCTGTTTGCACTTTGGTCGGCCGCCGTCGGTGTCTCAACCCTGCTCTTGCATCAACACTACAGCCTGGACGTCGTGGCTGGCTTCGCTTTGGCCTTGGGCAGCGTCCGCTGGATCTACGTGCCATTGGCCACGGGCAGCGACGGGTCGTGACGGTTGGTCATCACATAGTGCAAGATCTGCCCGATGAGGGGCCGCATGTCGCGTCCGGCTGGCCGCAAATAGTGGTCTGCGCCCCAGACCGGGTAAATCAGCCCGGGCAGGCGCGTCAGGTCCCCGAGCAGGACGGCGCCGTCGTTTGGACCGAGCCGGCGTAGGCGGCGGTGGCCGCGTCGCGAAAGGGGCGTCGCCAGGTGCCGCTGCCGCGGGAAGCCCATAACGTGAATCGCCCGCATGTGCGGCGGCAAAAGCACCGGCACGCTCAGCGGGCCCGTGGCGGACCGATCCAGTTGGCGGACTACCGCGAAATCGTGCCCTTTCCACCAGAACAATCCGCGCATCGGCAGGCTGCGCAACGGCCGAGCCAGAAGCCAGCCCGCCAGCGGCGTGCCGTTGGACATCCCGGCAAGATCGATCCACCACGACACATGGGCAAACGCGGCTGCCGCGTCGGGGCGGCGGAGCGCGACCTTGACGTCCGCGCCGCCCTTGCTCAGCGAGACGAGCACAACGGGACCCGGCGGCCGCCGCAGGAGATGGTCCGCGAGAATCCCCGAATTTTCCTCCAGGGAGCCGAAGCTTTTCAACGGAATCGACTCCACGGGGCAGCCGAGCCGGGCAGCCTCCTCCCGCGGCATCCAGCCGTCCGAGCCCGTGTGCGGAGACTCGCGGTAGAAGGCGCCGGGAACGATGACCACCGTCCGATGAGAAAGGGGGCCTCCTTGGGCCGACAGGCCGTCGAGAAGGCGGATGAATGGGCCGTGCCGCGGCGAACGGAGCAAGCGCTCGTACAGCAAGGCAGTCGCGAAGTCGATGCCTTCCGTGCCCGCGATCGCCTGCAGGCGCTCGGCCGTCAAATAGCACAGATCACCATCGCCCTGCCAACGCGCCAGCGAGGCGAACAATTCCGCGTCACTCGGCTGGCGGCATGCGGAACTCCTGCTCATGCGGGGCGGGGCCTCTTCTTGAAGAACAGTGCGGCGGCGAAGCCGATGATCAGCGCGACGAGAGCGGCAATCCCCCCGGCCCACATGGCCGCGCGCTTGGCGGCGATGTACAGTACCGGATTGTCGAAGATATTGGCCGAGGCGTGGAATGCAGCCAGCTTCCACTTGCCTTGCTTCTTGACAAGAGCGGCCGTCCAACGCGTTTCGATCTGGAAATTGCGGCCGTCAACCAGCTTGAAATGGTCCTTCGAGTTGCCAAACGCTACGCCCGTATCGCCGTACAGGTGGGTCAACTCGTCGACGGTTGGGTCGGTGGTGAAACTATCGACGATCCGGTGATCACCTTTCATCATGCGGTCATAGTAAGCCTTGACCTCCTTGGGCGTGCGCGCGACTTCGGCATTCATGAAGGTGACTACGACGTCATCGTCCAGTAAGGCAAGCAGTTTTTCCAAATCGTTGCCGTTGATAGCCTGGGTCAGCTCGCGCCGCAAGGCCCGGAGTTCTTCATGGGCGGGGTCTTCTTTCGTGGCAGATTCGGCACCGGCCGCCGGCAGGCAAAGGGTCAATGCCAAACCAACCCACAAGAACCGTGTTGCTTGTTTCATTTCACGTACCTTTCGATCCTGGTAAAGTCACGGGACATATTTGGTAGCCTTCCTCGCCGTTTCCGGCAATCGGCTATAACGACTCACGCGGAACATGGGTCAACCAAGCGAAGAAATCGGCCAACTCGCGGTCGCCGGCCACGAGCGAGGCGGGATTGTAGTCGATGCCCGCCAGTTGCTCGAAGTCGCCAGCGACAAAAGCCCGGCTGAATCGCTGCCGGATCCATAGGGTCAAAGGTGCGAGGAGGCTCCCGGCCAGTCCTGCCGCTCGGCGGAGGAAGACGATCATGGCCACCTGGGAACTCCTCGCCGCGACCGGCAGTACGGAAAACAAGATATAGCTCTGGGCACGGCGGAAAAAGGCCGTCACCAGAATCAGCGATCCGCCCCAATTGCTGATGGACACTTCCACCGTCTCGCCCACGAACCGGCGAAGCATCCAGTCATATCGAGATCGCCCCGTCACGCGGGATCGGTAGCGGATCCGTCGTGCGCAAGGCGCGGGTTCATCGATCTGCGGCGGGCTCAAGAGCGCTCGACCGTGGATCGGATTAAGGTGCTGGGCATCGAAGCCGTTGGCGGCGACCATGTACCAGGGACACTCCGCCCGAAAAAACAAGGGCGACGCGGCAACAAAATCCTCGGGCCGTTCGCCCCCGAAAAAGGGCAACGGAAAGAGCGGCTGGGAGCTGTTGAAAAAGAAGATCTGTCCGTGCCGTTCGATCGCGGGGTACGCCCGCTGGCGAGCGAACGGCGGTACGACCGCGATGCCGGGAATTCGCACGCAACGCCCATCCGGCCCATATTCCCAGGCATGGAACGGGCACTGCAAGCGTTCACCAACTACGCGACCGAGCCCGAGGTCCGCGCCAAGATGAGAGCAACGGGCGTCGAGCACAGCGACTTGTCCGGGTGCCGGCCGATATGCGACCAGGCGCCGCCCCAACAGTTCTTTCGAGACGGGTCCGCCTTCCAATTCCCGCGAGGATCCAAAGAAGTACCAGCACGCCGGGCGAGCGCCGATTCCATTGGTAGACAGCATTGGCTGTGCGGGCCCTTCGGAGATCATTGCAGTACCTGCTCGGCGTGTTACCGATATAATAGGCCCCCCGCAAGTGAAGGCAAGGGCCGTCCTCGGAATTATAGTTCGCGCTGGCAGAAATGAACCGTTGATCGGGGGATGCTTCCACCCAAAGCTCGGCTATTCTACAATACTAGCCGGATCGGTTGACGCAGGGTGCCCGTTTTCTCAGGGGAATTACCCATTTTCGTGCGGCATTTCTCCGGACCTTTCGTAATGGAGGCTATGATGTGGACGTCGATCTCCGCCGGCGCGGTCGCCAAGCTTGTGGGCCTGGTGATCGGCCGGTTCATGCACGTTTTGCCGTCTCGCCGGCGAAAGACTGCGGCAAACCGATGACGGCCAGGTATCGGTTCGATCTTGCCCAGGCGGCCGACGACGACGACCTGCGGGCGATACTGGCCGCGACCCCCATGCCGGGAATGGTCACGGTCGGCTTTCGCCGCGATCCGAGTTACTTCGGGGCCTCGGTCGTGGACGGGCGATTTCGCCAGATGATCGTCGCCCGCGATGACACGGCCGGCCGCATTGTCGCCTTCGGCACGCGATCCATCTCGAATCGCTACGTCAACGGCCGGCCCCAGCCCATTGGTTACCTCAGCAACCTCCGCGTGCTACCCGAACATCGCCGCGGCAGACTCGTCGGTCTTGGCTATACCCTGCTGCACAAGCTCCACGAAGACCGCCGGACGCCATTGTATCTGACCACCATCGCCCAAGGTAACCGGACGGCGCTGGGGGTCCTGACTGCCGGCCGGGCCGGCCTGCCAACGTACCACCTTGCCGGATGCTATTACACGGCAGTCATCGGGCTAACGCGCGAACGAGGGCGTCGAAGCCCCAGGGCAGGCATTGAAATCCGCGCGGCGCAGGGGAGTGACGTGTCCGCGATCCTCGATTTCCTGCAGGCGATTGGCCCACGGCGGCAGTTCTTCCCCTGTTATGGGGCCGAGGACTTCTTCACCGCCGACGGCCTCCTGCGAGGGTTGCGGTGCGAAGACCTGTTGCTGGCGTTTTGCGGAAACCGCCTCGTGGGCACACTGGCCGCTTGGGACCAAAGTACCTTTCGTCAAATCGTTATCCAGGCCTACGGAAAACCTCTGCGCTGGCTCCGGCCGCTCTACAATTGCTGGGCCGGCTTCCGCGGCCGGCCGCAGCTTCCCAAGCCAGGCAGTCCGATGCGATGCCTGATCGCGGCGCTACTCCTGGTTGGCGATGATGATCCCGAAGTGTTTGGTGCTCTCCTGGATGCAATCATCCACGCCCGCAGCGGCCAGTCCTGGGATCAACTGCTCCTTGGCATGCACCAGTCCGATCCGTTGCTCCCGGCGCTGCAAGAATACCAGGCCGACCGTTATACGACCCAGGTTTATCTCGCCTGTTGGGAAGACGGCGAGGACCTCCGCCGGGCGCTCGACGGGCGGCCGCTGTACCTGGAACTAGGGAGTCTGTGAAGCATGAACTCAAGACTTCAAGGCATGTTGGTTCCCGTCACCGCAGTCACGCCAGCCCAGGGCGAAGCCATGTTTCGGTTGCTGGAGCAGTACTACGAGAACGTCACCCGGGCGGGTTTTCTGGCGGACCTGGCAGAGAAACAATGGGTGATCGTGCTCTCGGACCCGAGGACCGGGGAACTGTGTGGATTTTCCACGCAGATGCTCATGCGGGTGCCTGTAGGCGGAGCTTTCGTCAGGATGCTCTTTTCCGGCGATACCATCGTCGCCCGAGAGCACTGGGGCGATATTGCCCTGGCTCGCACTTGGGGCCGGATGGCGCTGTCATTGATCGACCGGCATGCCGCCGAAGAACTTTACTGGTTTCTGATCTCCAAAGGCTATAAAACCTATCGCTTTCTGCCGCTGTTCTTCCACGAGTTTTTCCCTCGCTATGATGCGCCGACACCGGCTTGGGCGCGGCGATTCATCGATGCGTTTGGCTGTCACAAGTACGCTCACGCCTACGACCCCGCCACGGGAGTCATCCGCGCCGGTTCGCAGAAGGATCGTCTTCGGCCTGGTGTAGCCGATCTAGCCGCGCATCGAATGAAAGACCCACACGTATGCTACTTCGTGGAGCGCAACCCCGGTTACATCTGCGGCGAAGAGCTTTGTTGCCTCGCCCCGCTCAGCCGCTCCAACTTTACTCCGGCCGCGTATCGAGTGATCGGCCGAGAACCGGCGGGCACCATGTACTCATGGTCGGCGGGAGGGTCGATGTGAGCCTCGCCAGGTCGCTCAACAAGGTGGGGTGGATTGGCAAATTGCCGCACTTTCCAGCCCGGCCTATGGGAAGATCGACGTGAACTTTGTCGGGCTGTTCAATTCGGCGTGGATGTTGGCGTGCTCCCGCGAGGCGAGCACGTTCGCAAAGGCCACTCAGCAAGTCGCCAAGACCCAGGTTGAGGTCCTCGCCGCTATCCTCCAGGAGAACCGCGATACGGAATTTGGCAGGGCGCACGGCTTCCGTACGATTGCCGGGGCGGAGGCTTACCAAGCGCGCGTGCCCTTGTCGCGCTACGAGGACTATGCCCAGGCCATCGGTCGGATCGCTGAAGGAAAGCATGGCGTGCTGACCCGTGCCCGGGTCGAGTTGCTTGAGCCGACCAGCGGCACGACGGGGGGCGAGAAGTTGATCCCTTACACAGCCGCGCTTCGCCGCCAGTTCCAGCGGGCCGTGGCCGCATGGGTAGCCGACCTTTTCCAGCACCGGCCCGCGCTGCGCCATGGCCGGGCATACTGGTCGATTTCGCCCGCCTTTGGATCGTCGCGGCAGACTTCCGGGCGGATTCCCATCGGCTTCGACAACGACGCGGACTACCTCGGCGCGGCCGGGCGATGGCTGCTCAAGCGACTCCTGGTGGTTCCTGCGGACGTTGCACGCCTGAGGGACATCGACCAGTTCCGCTATCGCACGCTTGGGCATCTACTCGCAGCGCCGGATCTGTCGCTCGTGTCGGTCTGGAGCCCAACGTTCCTGCCGATGCTTCTCGGCCCGCTGGAGGACTGGCACGACCGGCTTTGCTTCGACATTGAGCAAGCAGGTCAAACATCACGTGCCGCCGAACTGAGACGGATATTCCGGGCACCCTCTTCGTTGGCCGAGAAGCTGCGGAGGATCTGGCCGCGGCTGGCCTTGATCAGTTGTTGGGCCGATGCCAGCTCGGCCCCGTATCTCGGGCAGCTTCGAGAATTCTTCCCTGAATTGGAAATCCAGCCCAAGGGTCTGTTGGCGACCGAAGGTTGTGTGTCGTTTCCGCTGCTGGACCGTCTGGCCCCGGTACTGGCGGTGCGGTCGCACTTTTTCGAGTTTCAGGAGATCGACGCACCGGAACATCTGCGGCTGGCACACGAACTGGAACGCGGCGGTCGGTATCGCGTCGTCCTCACCACGGCCGGCGGGCTCTACCGCTACGAGCTGCGCGACGAGGTCGAGGTCCTTGGTTTCGAGAACCAGTGCCCACTGCTCCGCTTTCTGGGCAGATCGGATGGCGGGTGCGATCTGGTGGGCGAAAAGCTGGCCGAGTCCCATGTGCGCACGGTGCTCGATCGGCTCCTGGATGGGCAGCGACCATGCTCCGCACGGCGCACGGTGCCTGCTTTCACGCTCCTTGTGCCCGTCGATGATCGGCCTCCGCGATACCGCTTGTTCGTCGAGAGCACTGCGTTGGGCTCTAACCCAGCAGTGGTGGTCGCCATGGCCGGCGATCTGGAAGCTGGCCTGTGCGAGAATCCGCATTACGCTTACGCCCGGCGGCTTGTGCAGTTGGCCCCGGTAGAGATCGTGGTGCTCGACCCAGGCAAAGGTCCGGCTTGGGAACTCTACCAGCGCCACTGCCTCCTTCGCGGCATGCGGCTAGGGAACATCAAGCCCGTGGCACTGGACGCCTGGCCTGGTTGGTCGGCGATTTTTGCGGCGATTCGCAAATCGGACATGTTGCAGAAACACTGATTTCAGAAACGCTGGGCGGCAGTTCAAAACCCTTGAGCATGTCGATCTTGTGCGTGAACTTGCGATAGACGATATTGCCGACCAGAACGATCGGCAATCGCGTGCCGCTGCCGACTGAGCGACGCAGGATGTTTTTCCAGCGAAAAGTCTCTCGATAGGCCCAGCGAAAACCCTCATAAAGCTCAACGGGGGTCATCAGCTTGGGTTGGATCACCACGTGCATGGTGTCGTAGAAGCCCCAGTCGTAGGTCAAGATTCGCTGCTCTTGCTGGAACCGCTGGAAAAGGACCGTGCCCGGGTAAGGCGTATAGAGGGAGTAGCGGGGGATGTCGACCTTCAGCCTTTGGACTTCGTCCACCGTGGCCGCGAAGATCTCCTTGTCGTCCTCGTCGAAGCCGAACACGAAGCAGCCCTGGACCACGATCCGCGCTTCGTGCAGGCGGCGCATGACCTCGCCGTAGTCTTCCTGCGAGTTGAAGCCCTTGTAGATGCGGTTGAGCGAGCGCTGGCTGATCGATTCGAACCCCAGCAGCAGGTATTGGCAGCCGCTGGGCACCAGCAAATCGAGGAGCTCGGGATCGGACGCGATCCGCGTCGTCGCGAGCGCACCCCATTTCTTTTTCAATGGGATCAAGGCGCGAAGCAACTCTTTGGCATAGTCGGCGTCTTCGAAGGGACTGACGTCGTTGATGGCGAACCGCCGTGACGGGATGGCTTTGACATCGCGAACCACGTCGGCGATGGGGCGACGCAGGTATCGATTCCAAACAACGGGGACCGTGCAGAAGTCGCACTTGTGGGTGCAGCCGCGGGTCACCATGACGGTGTAGGGCATCACGTAGCCGCTCTTCCGCTGGAGATCGTATCGCGGCGTGGGGATGCCGTAAGCGTAATCCCCATCGGCCGGCTTCTCGCGGTAGACGGGCGCCATTTTTCCGGCCTTGAAGTCCCGCAGCAGTTGCGGCCAGGCCTGCTCCGCCATGCCGATCACAATCGCATCGGCGTATCGCGCGGCCTCGTCGGGAAGGATGCTCACGTGGATTCCTCCCAGGACGACGGTTATGCCGCGGCTGCGGAAATGGTTGGCCAACGCGTACGCCCGGCGGGATGTCCCGGTGAGCACGCTGATGCCCACCAGGTCGGCCGGATAGTCCAGCGGAACCGGATCGATGCTCTCGTCCACGAGGCGAAATTCGATCTCCGGGTCCTGGCAGCCGATCGCGGCAAGCGTGGTGAGGGTCAGAGGAGCTTCCCGCGCCGACTTCAACCGTCCGAATACGCGGAACTTGTGCATGTTGGCATCGCACATGATGAGCAGGATCTTCATGCGCTGTGTTCCTGCAAGGTGTCCATCGGCACTGGACCCGCCGTCTGGCCATCATCCTCGTCACCCGGGAAACCTGTCCCCAGCGGCAGGCCCTGTCTCTTCTGCATCTCGCTTCCCGAGAAGAAGTTGAGCCAGAAGTAGATGGCGGCGCTGCGGAGGTCGCGGCAGTTGCTTTTCAGGTTCATGGCGCGGGAGAGGATGGAGCCAAAGCGGTAAAACGCGTTGCGTGCTTTGAAGCAGCGTTCAGCCAATTCGTCGGCCGACATGTTGCGGGGATGGAAGGCGATGTCGCCGAAGCGAAACTGAGGATCCAGCCACCACGGATCGAAGCGGAGCCTCCCTTCCTGCTGGAGCCGCCGATACAACGGCGTGCCGGGAAACGGGACCAGGTGGTTGAAGGCGGCCATGTGGAACTTCTGCCGGATGGCGAACTCCACGGTCCGCTCAAAGGCATCGGCGTCGTCACCGTCGTAACCGAAGATGAACGTGGCATAGATGGCGATCCCCGCATCGCGGATGCGGCGGACGGACTCCTCGTAATCGCGGAGGGCGCGGTTCCAGCCTTTTCCCATGGCGGCCAGTGTCGCCGTGGAAAGCGACTCAAAGCCGACGAGAACTCCGCCACAACCGCTTTTCTGCATCAAGGCAAGGAGCCGCGGGTCGTCGGCCATGGTGATGCTTGCCTGGCTGTACCAGCGAATGCCGGCCGGCCTCAGGGCCGCGAAGAGTTGCCCGGCCCGCGCCGGGTCTGCGACGACGTTGTCATCCACGAAGAACACCGAGCGGCTGCCGATGCTCTCGATTTCCTCGACCACATCCTGCACCGGCCGGGCGACCGCCTTGTGGCAATAAAACTCGGCAACCGAGCAGAACTCGCAGGCGAAACGGCACCCGCGGCCGGCCTCGATCAGCGTGACCGGCAGATACTGCCTGCCGGCGAAGAGCGATCGACAAGCCCGGACGACTGCGGGCGGGCCTGCCTCAGCCCGATAGCGTCGCTGCAATCGCCCTGCCCGCAAGTCTTCAATCACGCAGGGCCAGACCGCTTCTGCCTCTCCCTCCACGATGGACTCGGCGTACCGCATTGCCTCGTCGGGCACGAGTGTCGGATGATAACCGCCGAGAATCACGGGGACCCCTCGCCGGCGAAACCGCGATGCGATCATGTAGGCCCGGCGGGCAGTGTACGTCTCGACATTGATGGCCACGGCATCGGTCGGTTCGTCGTAGGAGATCGGCTCCAAGCGATCGTCGACGAACTGGACCTCGACATCGGCGGGCGTTAGCGCGGCCAATGCCGCCAGTGCCAACGGTTCCATTTTCCAGGAATTGACATACGGTTCCCCTGGTTTTCGGCCTACGCCGGGCATGATAAATGTCATTTTCATACAACGCTCCTGGCCCTGGCGATGCGCTGCTGGTAGGAACGGAAGTTGAGGAAGGAGAGAATCACGAGCGGTTTCACCCACAATGGCTTCGCCAGCAGACGCCAGCCCAACGCGCCCCAGGAATAAGCTCGCTTGCGGACGAGGTCCGTACCCCGCCGCAGCTCTGCGGCAGTCATGCGGAGCGGACGAAAGACCACGTTTTGCCCGTTATAAAGCGACCAGTCACGCGTCAGGATGCGGCCCTCCAGATCCAGCTTGTCGAAGACGGGAGTTCCAGGGAATGGCGTATAAATGCTTATCTGGGGGAGATCGAATCGGGCCTTCACGATATAGTCGGAGGTTTCCTCGAAAACCGAGGCATCATCGTTGTCGAAACCGAAAACGAAGCATGCCTGCACCAGGATTCCGTGATCGTGAAGGACGTCTACAACCTGGGCGTAACTTCTTCCCAGGTTCTTGGTCTTGCCCGCCGCGGCCAGGGCCTCGGGCCGAAGCGACTCGAATCCCATGAGCAGGCCTCGGCAACCACTCTTGACCATGACCGCAAGAAGTTCGGAGTCATCGACCACGTCGAGTGATGCGCATCCCACCCACCACTTGCGCAGTTTGGAAAACTCAGTGAAAAACTCCTTGGCATGCTCCCGGTCCCCTATCAGGTTCGGGTCGAGAAAGAATATGGTCTTGCTTGCAAGCGATTTCACTTCTTCGATGGTCTCGCCAATCGGGCGGCAGACATGGGTTCGATGAAATCGATGGCTGATGCAGAAGTCGCATCGGTTGGAACAACCCCGGCTCATTTCCACGGTACACCAGGCCAGGTAGTCGCGGCGATAAATGCCGGAACGGTCCGGCGATACGATCAGCTTCGGATCGAAGGGGAGGTGGTCTTCGTAGACGCGATCGAGACGGCCAGCGGCAAAATCGCGGAGGAGTCTGGGCCAAGTTCGCTCGGCGTATCCGCGGACGACCGCATCGGCGTGGCGGAGACTTTCCTCCGTCCGCAACGTGGAATGTACGCCGCCGAGGACGACCGCGGCCCCCTGGGCGCGAAAGCGCTCCGCGATCTCAAACGCTCGCGGGGCGGTGCCGGTAATGGCCGTGATGCCGACCAGATCCGCTGAAGCACCGAAGTCCAGATCTTCCACCATCTCGTCCACGATCCGGACCCTCGCGCCAAGCTCTGGAGGGACCAGCGACTTGAGGGTGGGCATGGTGAGCGGCGCGTACCGCAGACTTCGGCCGTAGATTCCCGTCGACCGCCGGTGAAGGCAGTCCTGCGGATGGATGAGAAGGATCTTCACAACGGCAATATCTCCTGTTTCCGGCCGAAGTCACGCGGATTTCATGCTCTGGGCCGCGCAAGCGGTCTGAGAAAAACCACGGCTACAGCAAAGAGGGCAAGCAGGACTACGTCCGACCAGGCCCGAAACGCGGTCGCCTGAAAGGCCTCCTTGAATTCGCGAATGAATATGATCCTGTTGATGATCCGTGCGGCATAAAGGAGCGGGATAACGTAGATCAGCCCTCCATGTTTTTCGGGATTCTTAGCGACGAGCAGAACGACGATTCCAAAGACAAAGGCATAGATTCCCAGAAGCTTCGCGATGTAGAGCAACTGGGGCGTCACCGCTAAAGTCATGCCGAATATCGAGGAGGAAACCTGGACGGCCAGGTCTGGTGATATAAACGGCACCACGCCAAGGGCGATATGGTAGACACCGATCAAGGCAAGCACGAACTTCAACGCTCTCAATCTGGTCTCTTGATTCATTTCTGCGGCCCCTTTCAGTTGTGCGCGGCAGCGCCGCGCAATGGTTGGAATTTCTTTCCCGGTTGGCCCGTCTCCATGGCAAGGGCGCGAGAGTGGCGGCTCCGCCATCATTGCCACTAGCGCCCGCAACGTAGCCGCCGCTGCTCTATTGGTGCCCATACCTTAGAGGCGAGTTCCTGCGCATGTTATAACAGTTCCGGCGCTGACACCGTAGCCGCTCCAATCTCGTCGAGCACTGCTCTTGCCGCCTTCGCATCCTGGGAAGCGGGGTTGCTGAGCACTACTCGCCGCAAAGCGAGGATGCCTCGCTGATCCCGTTGCCTCGCCAGATCCAGGGCCTCGGAAAAGCCCTTGGCGATGTAGCGCATGTCGCGCGGGACGGCGCGGTGTTTCGCTTTCTTCCAATAGTACTTCAGATCGTCGCTCTTCCAGTCGGCATAGACCTCTTCCCAGGAAAGGGGCGTCAGGTCCGCCAAGTGCGGCTCCAGCATGTGTTGCGAGATTTCGTCTCCTTCCCCCTCATAGCGATTGTCCAGCGAAATGCGCAAACGGTCCTCGGTCCTGTTGGGCATTGCCTTATGAACGGTCAGGGCGGGGAAGAACAACGTATCGCCCACTTCAAAGTTCGTCGTATGCCACGGCACATTCATTTCCGGATATTCCCGCACGATTTCATCTTCCCGAATGACGAGGCCGCCTGCTCCCAGCGAGAAGTGATGGTCCAACACCTTGTTTGTCTTGTGCGAGCCGGGCAAGACCGCCAGCGGACCAAGCTCGATGGGGCAATCGCCAACCGGCGACCAGCAAGTCAAGGCGTCGAAGGTCCCCTGGTAGTGGACGAAGTCCTGGTGCGTCGGAGTCGTATGCTCGGTAAATTGCGGAAACCATAGCCGTGCCTTTTTGCCGGGCAAAGCCATGACCGGCCGACCCATGATCCGCTCCGCCATCGTTGTCAACTCAGGCTCGTGTGGAAGCTGGTGGAATGATTCGAGCCGATACATCCGATGGTAAACAGCCGAGTATTCCTGATCGCCTTCGGTGCATTGCCGGGAGGGATCGGCAATCCCGTCCACGGGGTTCGTGCCGGCGACCAGCCATCCGGCGTCGTAAAAACTCCGCGTCATGTCTCTTCGCAGGGCGAGCAGCTTGTCCGGATTTTGCAACTTCTTGAAGAACAGGTATCCTTCCGCCACCAAGCGCCGCCGGAGTTCCTCGTTGTCGTTCTTACAATCGTCGGAAACCCGAAATTCTTTCCAGTCTTCTTCCATATATTCCTCGTTACTACCGCCGCGTAGCAGTCGCCGCACACCAATCCTATGCGGCACAACAAGAATGGTCAAACTGCCGGGCAGTCGGTATCTCGACAGCGGTTTTATCGGATACTCGGCTGCCAGGGCTTGTATGGCTCGTTGTACAGGCCCGCCAGGTTGTAGGCCCGCGGATCGGCGAGTCTCATTGAACCCCAGGATTGGAGGCACAGTGGACCAGTCCAATCCCTGCACCGCCGGGTGCGTGGCATCGGCGGTTCTCACGTCGAAGGCCGCGGTCGACTCGATCAGGTCGTCGCCGTCGATGCATTCGACCGGCAAGACCGGCTCCGCGGTATCCTTTTGCCAGCGGCTGCGGCCCCAGCCACCGTAAGACGTGCGTCTTGCGACGTTTGCCGTCGGCCCCAACCACCGGCGCTCCGCTGCCGAAATCGACTTGTGCTTCCTCGCCTGCGGCGCATTCCATTCAGTGTATGGGCAGTTCACGCTTACGGCCCAGACGCCGCACGAACCGCTTCACGCTGTCGTAGCTGCCGGTGAAGCCGTGCTCGGCCGAGAGGTCCTGGTAGATCCGCTGAGCGCTGAGTTCCTGCTGAAGCTTCTCCAGGATCAAGGACTCAAAGCGCTCGCATTCGCTCGGGCGGCCTGGCTTGCCCGCAAAGGCGGAACTGGCCGCCACGGTCTGCCGGCTGGCGGCGGAAAGACCGCCGTCTTCGCCTGCCGACCCGGCGGGCGAAATGGCTGGTTTTGAATTTGCCGGTGCGGCCGCAAGATTGGCGCCACCGTCATCCGCGGACAACCCACCCGGCGCCGGGGGGTTAGTGGCTGGTTTTGAGCCATCCGACCCGGCCGGGCGGAATGGCTGGTTTTGGTCCCGAAATCGCCTGCTTGAGGTACTTTCGCACCGTGCCCCGGTCGATGCCCAGGTGCCGGGCGATCCGCCGCGCGGACCAATGTAACGCTCGTAATTGAAATACCGACTCTACAATCGCCATCTTGAGTTCGTTCGCCATAGAAGGTCTCCGTCAACAAAAGGAATGTTGACGAATTTCTACGACGCACTTTGCTCCGCTCAAAATGGCTGCTTTTCATTTCGCCCCGTGGCTGGTTTTGACCGCCCGCTGACACCTGATCTCCGCGTCATGATACACTATGGCGTCCATTATTCCGCTCCTATCTTGTTTCGTTGCCTTGCATTTGGGCGGGCAATTACTTCCCCGCCTCCCATCGCCAATCGGCTGACCGCATCCGCACGACCCGACCAAACGGGTGATTGCCCTCTGAAACGCAGAGCAGCGCGATCACGGCGCTGGGATCGTCATCGTCCATCGCCACCTCGTTCACGGGAAGGTACGGAAGGCGTGGCGTTCCCTTGGCACGTTCACCGATCAACTGAAGTGCGGCTTCGTGAAGGTATCGCATTCGCAGCGCGTCACAAGTGGAGCAAGCCGAAGACCCGCTGGAATACGAATCAGCATTCGATATCGTCGAATACCTCCGCGACCTGCCCGCTTTCACCTTCGCGCTAGTGGGTGACTACGCGGATGAGTCCGGGCCAACGCTGGCCTCGGTCGTGCAGATGATTGAGTGCTTCGCGACCGATCGAGAATGCAAGGGACCGTACCCGGGGTCGCTTTTCTTCGATGACGGGCGCGAGGCCGAAGCGCGGCAAGTGGCCATCGAGGGCCGCGAGTACATCATCAAGGAGGTGCAGGAGCAGATCGCGAAACTACGGCAGTCAGGGAAATCGTTCGCCTTGCTGTGGCGCGCTTATGGTGAGCAGAAGGCTCGCTTCGACGATTCGGAAGGTAACTCGGATTGGGACGATGACGTTATCAAATGGCTTGCGTGCCACGCTCAGGAAAAACTGATGCGATTTGCATCGTGATTCACACATCGAGGCGGCTACAGCCGACAACGCCGGATCTACCGGACCCGACGAAGGTCGGCAGGGCGGGCCGCTTCCGCCTGTCGCGACGAGGTCAGCGTGGATATCATGTGCCACGAAGAGTTCCTGAGTCAGATCAGCGGTCGCCCGACGCAGAGGCTTGACCAGTTGCCCCAGCGTCGATTATGCTTGGTGCAGAAGGAGGACGACAACACGGCGGTTCTGGATCATCTCGACTGCGAGGCGGTGCTGTCGTGCCGGAGACGGGAAGAAAATCAGGCTGGAAGGGATCATTTTGGAACGAAGACGAATATCGTCAACGGCACCGTCACCAAACGGGAACAACGGGCGAGGCCCCGATGGCCGATGGGCCAAAGGCAACCCCGGCGGCCCCGGTAATCCATTGTCGCGACAGGTGCAAGCCATCCGTGTCGCCCTCATAAGCGCGATCAGCGCGGCGGACATCAAAGCCGTCGTCCAGACGCTGACCAAGAAGGCCAAAGGCGGCGACGTGGCCGCAGCCAAGGTCCTGTTCGAGCGCGCCGCCGGCCCCGCCGCGGCCCTCGACCTCGACCTGCGATTGACCGAGTTAGAAAATCAAATTCTCGAATCACACAATAAGGGGAGGGAAACATGATACGGAGGCGGTTGTTGAACACGAAGCAGTCGGAGGACGAGTCCGCCCATCCGCGGCGACGGAGGATATCAGGAGTTCCAACCCCATCGATATAGCGGGACGATCGCGATTCCCAGGTTACTGAACTCCGAGCGGACTTTCGGGCCGAGCAGGCACGGCTTCGGGATGCGATTCGCCGAGCAATCGGTGGCGACGACCTGATGATTGCGCTCAGGTCGCTCAGGAATATGAGGGGCAGAGGCCACCGTAATCATGTTGGCCGGCACCATGTACCCGTGGTCGGTCCGTCCTGATTTTGTGGACGGACTCGGAGATCCATCCTACGGTGTTTTTCATGAGTTATTTTGACGCAAGCCGTTGAATCGAACCATGTGCCGTGGGCAGCGAAGGCCCGCAGCCCTTCTCAATGCTCCTTCATGACCTTGTCGTCGCTGCCCGTCCGCGCGCCTGTCTTCAGATAGGCCGCAAGGTCTTTCTGCAATTGCTGGAAGCCCGGGCTGTATTGATGGCCGCCGCCATCGCGACTGATGTGCTTCCAGGGGGCTGGGGAAAGCTGAAACATGACCTCGATCCCCTCCGGCCGGGCAAGATCGTCAAGGATGCCATAGGCCGTGATCCAGGGCACCTTCATGTCCGGCGCAAAGTTCACCGGGTCGCAATAGGCGGCCATCGTGGTGAACCGCCGCACCTGTGCGGAATCATCCGGCTTGTAGCCGGCGGGAAGGCCCCAGGCGTAATAGGGTTTGTCTTGCCAGCCGATGCCGGCAGAGGTGGGCACGTGGATATCGACGGCGGCAACGCGCGTCGGATCCAGCGCGGCGTTGACGAACTGGATCGGCCCTGTTCGACTGGCCCCGAAGAGGTAAATCTTGTCGACATCCGCACGACTGCGGAGGTAGTCGGTGAGGCGCAACGCCAGAAGGTAGCATTCCACCATGTTGTTGTCGTCGGCGCTGGTCCAGCGGTTGAAGGTGGCCATCTCGGGCAACGGAAAGCCAATCGACACGCTCTCGCCATCATCGGCGGCGACCTTCGTGGACATTCTCCCGGTGAATTTCCCCGCGGCCCGCGGCGTCTGGAGCACGGTCTTCAGCCGCTTGCCTCCGGCGACCATCAGTTCCATGTCATACCAGACGGCGACCTCGGTGCTCTTCTCCGCGACCGGCGTCAACACCGCATCGAAGGGCAGCTTGCGCATTGCGTCCACTTTCGTCTTCCAGAATTTGGTGAAATCGGTGGGACGCGTGAGCGGGTGCGTGTAATGGAGCAAATCGACGGCAAAGGCGAGCCGCTCGTTGCTCACCGCCTTGTCGCCGAGTTTGGCCTCGACCGTCAAATAGTAAAACCCCGCTGCCAGGGCCGGCAGTGTCCACGGCGTCTCCGCTGACTTGCCGGCGTCTAGTTTCACGGTCTGTACTTTGCTGAAGACGGTCTTTCCCGCCACGTAATGATCCAGCACCGTCATGGCATACGTGAGTTCGAACGGCTTGTCGGCCAGGTTCGTCTGCGCCGTCTTAAACGCGAC
The DNA here is from genome assembly GCA_964615095.1 of uncultured Planctomycetaceae bacterium. Classification (GTDB taxonomy): domain Bacteria; phylum Planctomycetota; class Planctomycetia; order Pirellulales; family Thermoguttaceae; genus JANXQG01. The sequence continues at coordinate 31,399 of CAZTPX010000014.1, forward strand.
TTTGTCGCCGAGGGAAAAATAGGTGATCCCGCCACTTTGGTTCCCATCCTTGCGCAGGACCTGCCAATCGTTGCCGATGGCTTGGATCTGCAACTGGCCGATTAGCGCCAGGACTTCCGCCAGCGGGCCTGGTTTGAAGGTGAATTCCAGCAAGTTCCCCGCCTTCTTGCTGCCGTTGCAATAGTAACTCGGCACGATGCGGCGGTCCGACTTCGTGCCGACATGGAACGGTATTGAATAGGTGACGGTCAGGCCGTTGTCCAACACGAGTCCATAGGTATTCGCGTAGCCATCCCGCCCAAAGGCCCCACCCTTGTTACCCGTTGCCAGCACCGCCTTCAGCGAGGTCGCCGCGAGCAAGGTGAACTCGAAGCCCTCGGTAACCACGCCCAGGGTATCGGCGTCGAACGTATACTCGACGCGATGTTTGCCCGACCGGACGGCGACCATGTGGTTGACGACGTGGACCGTCAAGGGAACGCCGGCCTCCGGCATGAAGACCTGTTGGAACGCTGCTGCGCCGCCGACGGTGAGGCTGAAGCGTCCCGTGGTGTCGACCGTGGCGGCATAGCCACGCGCGGTGACGGCCACCGAGCGGTCGGCCGCCTGCGTGATTTCCGGATTAGCCGGGGCCTGCGGGGCGGGGTTTTGGGCTTGGGTCATCGCGGCGAAAATCAATGCCCAAGCGCCGGCGATGAAAAGTACCTTGACGTTCATGCGATTTCTCCCTGGTTTTGGCCCGGACCCTCGTCATGCATGCCGGAAGCTCGCGGCGACAGGCCGGCGACTGCTGTGATCTTGATCGCCGCAATATCACCTGTCAAGATCGGCCAACCCATGCCGAGAATCTGAACGCCTTCGGGGCGTTTCATCCCGAACTGGCGAACCAGATTCAGACAATCGACGATGGAATGGATTGACCTGTCCCGATCCTGAGCAGCGAGCACCCACGACGACGTGCCGACGATGGCCGCCGGCGCGTTCAACGGCTGCTCGATCATCATCGGGCCGGACAATAGCCCGCAGCCAGAATGTGGCTGGATGCCTCACCCCGCAGCCTCGTGCCAGCCGAGCAGCGACGGGGAGGCCGGGTCGTGCGACTCGAAGTTTAGTTTGGCTTCATTGCACGGTCATGTGAACCCGATGCCCATCTATGGTGCATTCGGAGGGATTGATGATGAACGGCCCCCATATTTTCCCTCTGTAGCGGTCGTGAAACTCCGGAACTAGCGATCTCAGATCCTCAACCGGGACTACGATAGACGGGCCGTCCACGCAGATGAACTCGACCTCTTCCAGCCGCTCGTCGTCGAGCACACTCTTAAAAATATCCGTGCGCCAAGCACCGTATTTATCTTTCCAAATGGCGCGCCGAGTCCAACGACCGTTAATGATCTTTGCTCTTGACATCGTAGAGTTCCCGAACAGTGAAGCTCACCGGGCATTTCGGTCTTGCTCCCGGCTGGTATCGAAGCGAAGGCCATCCGTGAGGTCACCGAGCGTCATCCATGTCCTCTCCATTCTCGCATAGGGCTGTGCCGTCCACAAGTAGGCCCTGTGCATGCTTTGGAACCGAATAGTCGGGCTGGCGGGGGCAGGTTGGGGTTTGGTTCCGGTGGCCAACTGCCGTGCCACTATAGGCAGCCGCAGCGGGCTGCGAATCCCGATCCCTGGGATGTGCTGAGGGATGACGCTCGCAACACTCGCTGAGGCCGCCCTCACGAGCAACGAGGCAGAAGCCGCCGCGATCATGCTGTTCGTTGGTTCTGTCAGCCGCTGGCAGCGTTACAGATCGGCGTCCCCTTTTGGTAACGCGAGTGATACCCCTTGGGTCCGCAAGTGATCTTGCCGATTTTCTTATAAACACCGATATAGTGACCACCCCCAGTCGGCCCCACGGCCACGAACTCCAACCCTCCGTAAGTCGGATCGTTAGCCGCACAACTGCAAGCGTGAAAATCTAGTTGTCGCGCAGCCTCGTAATACTGGTGGCCTGGCTGGGCAGTGTCACCGCGCCGACAGGTTGGGTATCGCACTTCCATTTTCGCAATCGCTTGTTCGATGTTCATGTCGTATCCTACGGGTCTTGGTCTTGGTCTTGGTCCGGTGGGCAAGGGTTCTCCTTCAGTGATTCCACCGCCGCTTTATACGCAAAGCCGATGCCAATCGGGAGCGGGTGTTCCGTAAGTTACATCATGGGACTGACTTATAGCGAAGATGGCCTCTTCCCAATCCGCACGGCAGGCAGGAGATGTCGTCAATCTGACCTCGTGGCTGTAGTCGAAACGCCCGCCTATACGCTGCCGCCAAGCCCAACGCCGATGCGATTGCTGAGGTCAGAAGCCGCCCGCCGGGTCCGGCAAGGCCCGCGAACGCCGCCCCACGGCCACGTAAAGGTGTAGGTTTGGGCGACAACGGAACTCTGGAAAGTAAGCACGAAAAGGGTGCAAATCAGAACAACGAAGTGCGTGGCAGTCGGAATCGGCGTGAAATTGGTTTTCATGTCCAAACCCTTTCAATCAAAGGTGCAACTTCGGAGCAGTGCCACCCGCCCCAACGAAACCGACCGGCCCGAAACAAACCCCAGGCTTCCCGGTCGATCAATCCCACTTCAGAACCGAATGCGGGCGAAGGGGCCACTAGCGGGCTAGTATGGTCCAGCCAATAGTGGAATGCAAGAGGGCGGGAGGTGATGAGGACGACACATCTCACAAGCAATAATGCGAGAATACTGTTTTCCCCGTAGCCTCGCCGGCTGATTCCAGCAGAGGCTGGGGTGTTTTAGAGGGCATCCCGGTCGTCGCTATACCCCGGCTCCGAACCACGGGCCAGGGAGGGAATGTCGGGCACGGGGCGACTCCAGGCTGTCTACGCCGCGTTGTCGGAAGGCAAGTGTCGGCGGCGGCCAGGAATTGAGCCATTTCGGCGGCCAGAACTGAGCCACCGAAGTGCCTCCGTGGAGGGCTGGTGGATCAGCCGGACCTGGGCGGAGTGACTGCATCGATGCCGGAACTGCGCTGGGCTTGTTCACGGCCTACGCCAATGGACCACTGAGCACCGCCCGGCGGCCTGCGGAATTTTTGGACTCACCCGTTTGGGGCAACAAAACAAGTGCAACACTTTGTTGCAAAAAATGCATACAGCCTCAGCGCGCCGGCAAGCGGATCCGGGTCCCGTTTCGTGAAAATCCCCGCACCAGGGCGAGCAAAAATTCGGCCGAGTGGCGACGGTTGTTGCAAATTCCGCGCGCCAAAGAGCGAAAGTTCATCATCCCGCGTGATGCAAAGTTCGGCGCGCGCTGAAGGGCCGCGTCGGCTTTCTAGGAAATTTCGCTCGGACCCTATTTTTCAATTCTCTACGCGACCAAATCTGCCCGACAGCGGATGGAACGAAAACAGGATGAACCGCATGGCCACAGCCACCTCGATCTTGCGCATGGTTCAATTCTGAGGCCGCCAGGGTTACATCTATACGAATGGCCTCCCTGCCGTTCCGCCCGGTTTGGAACGGCATCGACCCGCAAGCGGGTGCCCCGCCGTTCCCTACAGCACAACGCAGTCCTCAGCTATCCCAGACCACGGCCGAATCGGAGACCAAACCCTGCCGCCGTTCTTCAAGGAGTTAGTCTGGCGGAGTTGACAATATGCGCTAGCCCCCTAGGATTTCGTGTCGGGGCAGGCAGTGGTGACTTGCTATCGACGACCTCTCGGACCGGCTTGAGCACGCGCGGCTGGATGTACGAAATGCCGTTTCTGGCCGACAACACACGTGCCAGGAGTTCGATGTATGGGTCAGATACGAATTTGCCATTTGGATGACGCGCGCGAGTTCCTGCCGCTGCGCGAATTCTTCGAGCACGACAACCCCGGACTGAAGCTTGATCTTGTCTCGATCGAGGGTGAGGCGGAGCTTGCCAGCGGACAGGGAGGGATGCGAGTTTTCTGGATCTATCGCGGCAAGGGCGAGGTCTTCCTTCCACGCGGATACCGTACCCAGGAGGGTGATGGCAAACCGCTGCCCGACGATTATCGGGCCGACGCGGTCGATCCGGCATTCACCGCGACGCTGGCGGTCATCAAGACGGGCCTCGCCTCGCTCTCGCCCGGCGCGCTCGTCGCCGCGCGGGCGATCATCGGCCGTCGGCAAGGTGCTTCCTATGTCGGAGACTATGCCGGCGAATTATGGAAGCTCGATCACGTGCCGCGGCCCTGGTCGAGCGATCCGCAGGTCGAGGCTGCCCTGCGGTCGCTCTTTACGACCTATCGCGAGCATGGCCGTTCGACGAAACAGGCCGATTCCTGGGAACCCGTTCTGGAGGGTGATCAGTTGATCGTTTGTGCCGATGAGCTGCTTCGTGTGCGCGGCCAGTTCCGCTGTCTGACGATGGAGAACGTCCTCCGCCGGAGCAGCCACGTATCGGCCGTTCGCCGCTTGCGCTACCTGGCCGATACGGCCGGCGGCTGCAATCCCGATTTCGACCCCTTCCGCCGCCTGCCGCTCACCTGGTACTACAATTACCCGGGTGAGTCGGACGACGGGCTGAACTGGGTCAACAGCCACGTCGTGAACATCCCCCAAGAGACGTCGCCGGCCCATTTTCATCCGTCCACCGGCATCGGCGCCGCGGGTGGCATCCCGCAGCGCGAGATGTACCTGACGCTCGATCCGGCCGCCTATCAACTCAACACCTGGGGCCGCGCCGCCACGCTGCTGACTTTCCCCAATCTGCAAGATCTACGTTGTTACCAAGAGCATCCACTACGGCCGGGCATGCTCATTTACATCCCGCCGGGGACGGGGCACCGCGGGCTCGACGTGTTTGTCAACGTGTTGACGATTCCCGGGTTCAAGCCGCACAACGAGTACTACCTCGATCGCGATATACGCGATACGACCGCCGGGACGGCGCCTTGCAACGAGAACCTGCTCGAAGCCAAGAACTACGCCCGGATCGAGGATCTGCTGTGAAGAAATGCCTGGACGCCAGCAACTCTTGCCCATTCCGCGCACGAAATACACGAAAGGGGAGGGAAGAAGAATTGCGCCACGGATGAAACACGGATGGAACACGGAAATCAAAAATCCGTGTTGCATCCGTGTTCCATCCGTGGCCACAACTCCCCCGACCTTTTTCTGCGAATTGCAAGGCCCGATCCGGGATGATATCATGCTGGCTGTGATTGTCGATGTGGTTGCCAACAACTCAGGGTATAATCATGGCCAAGAAGAAACTGTCGGCGGCGTTGGACCGGTTCGCTGGAAAGAAGGTGGTTTTCAGCGGTAAGTTCGGGTACGGGGTCGAGGAGTCGCTGAAGGCGATGGCCAAGGCGCAACAGGCGACCGTGCTCGATGATCTCACGGACAAGGTCGATTTTCTCGTTCTGGCGGATCTAAACGCCGGCAAGACCGTTCAGAAAAAGGCGGCAACCTTCAACGGCAAGGGGGCAACCATCCAGGTGATGGATTCAGCGGCCTTTCGCGAACTGGTAAAGCCGACCCAAGACGAACTGCTGGCGCTGCTCAAGGACGGCAAACGCGGGGCCGAGGCCTTGGCAGCCATCGCTGTCGGCCACAGCGGTCAGGGCGTTGAGCCGGAAGCCCCGCGCCTCGTCGGAGCGCGGCTCGACGGACTGGATTTGTCCAGATTCGATTTCTGCAGCCTCGCCTTTGAGAACTGCAGTTTCATCGGCGCAACGTTGGACGGCACACACATCGCCGAAGCGATCGATTGTGATTTCAGCAAGGCGACGGGCGTCTCGCCACATTTCTTTAAGATCGACCGCAGCCGGTTTGCAAACGCCAAATTCAGCGAAGCCGACTTCTGCGGCCATTTTAATGGCAGCGACTTCACCTCGGCCAGGCTCGATAACAGCCAGTTTTCCGAGAGTTTCTGGGGCTGTCGCGTGACGAAGCAGCCATCCGACCAAGGGCCTCGGTTTACGAAGGCCGGCCTGCGCGGCTGCGTGTTCGATGACGTCTCGCTCGACGGTGCGAACTTCGACGAAGCCGACTTGGCAGATACCGCTTTCAAGGGTTGCCATCTGAAGGACGCGAGTTTTCGGAATGCAAGAGCGACCGACGTGCTTCTCGTGGCCGCAGACATGCGTAACGGCGACCTCTCAAATGCTGCTCTTGCCGGCGCGAACCTGGCCGAAGCCGACCTCACTGGGGCGATGCTCGCCGGGGCCGATTTGACGAATGCCAACCTGCGGGGTGCAACGATCAAGCCCAGCGCGCTCAAGTGCGCAAAAGGCGTCACTTCCACTGCGACAACCGCCGCCACTGCCGGCCCCGCGCTCACGGAACTCGATTCCATCTTCAACAAAGCCGCGAAGGCCAAGATCTCGTTTCGTGTCAGCAAGTGTCCCGACGAGGAAGGCATCGAAGTGCAGTTCACAACCTACTCCCAGCGGGGCGGTTCGCATCTTGCTCACTTGTATTTCGCAGATTCGAATGATAAGGTGGCCGGCACGGCGATACACACCACCGGCTTTTCCCAAGGGGTCTTGCAAGCAGGGCGAGTGCTCGGCCAGTATCATGTGCGTTTCGAGACTGTGGACGTCAGCAGCACCAAATCGCCCAAGAGCAGAAACGAACTGCGCGACCTGGTGATGCGCGGAATTGCCGAGGCCTTCGCCCAGGAAATGCCGGCGGAAGATGTCCTGGCGGCAACGACGAAGGCCTACCGCGATGCCCAGCGCGAGAAAGGGGCCGGCGAGCGCGAGCGCCGCGCAGAAGCCAAGGCCGCCGCGGAGAAACAGAAAGAAAAGGCCAAGAAGCAAATCGCCAAGAAGGTCGAGAAAGCCGTGGGCAAGGTGACCGACATCGCAACTTTCCTCAAGGCCCTGGAACTGCGGATCGAGCGGCCCAAGATCGACAAGGCGACGAAAATGCTCAAGGCCTCGGGCTTCAAGCTTTTCAACGACGTCTCCGACCAGTGCGTCAGCGGCGTCGTCAAGAGCCAGACCGACCCCGACCTGGTTTACGCCTGCCGCGTCGATCACGAAGGCCATTACGCCTGCTGCACGCAGAACCTGAATATCTGCGGCGGACTGCGGGGGTCGATCTGCAAACACTTGCTCGTGCTCGTTGTCGGGCTAGTGCAGGCGGGTGAACTCGATCCCACCACGATCGACTCCTGGATCGCCAAGACGCTGCATGTCAAACCCGAACTGGACAAGGAAAACATGGGGGCGATTTTCATCAAGTACAAAGGCGCCGAGGCCGGCGAAGTGGACTGGCGCCCCACCGAGACCGTGCCCGAGGATTACTACGCCTTGTAAATTCCGCCGTATCCGGCACACTCCGTGTGCCGCTGGCCTCGGCACACGGAGTGTGCCGGATACGTTGCGGGGGCTGAACCGGCGATGCAGATTCCCGACGAATTAGAAGAATTGCGCGTCAGCATCGAGCGAATCCGCACGCTGCTGGAGAACCTCGTGGTCCGCGGGCTGCGCGCGTGCGGGCCGGACGAGCTCGCGCAACTCGGCGCGTTCGCCGAGCACCTGGAACAGACGGGCGCGGGCGGCCTGGCTTCGGCGCTCGCGGATTTGCGGCGGCAGATCGAGAGCGACGATCGCGGCTCCGCAAAGACGTTGCTCGAGACGCAGACCAATGTCCGCCTGCTGGAGCGGCTGCTCACCCTGCGGGTGGTCAAAGGCCATTACGCCGCCGCTATCGAACTGACGGAGCATGCCGAGACAGCCGCTGAAACCGGCCCGGATGTCGACATCGAGGATGAGGAGTGAGTCTTGCAGCAAAACGAGAAGAAACAACTTGCTTCGCTGTTGGACGAGCTTGGTAAAGCCGTTGAGGAGCTGCTTATGGCCGGGCTTACCGCGGCCTCGAAGTCGACGGTCGAACGGCTCGACGTGAGCTTCAAGGAGGCCTCCCGCATGAAGCTTCTGCGGCTTGGATCGACGCTCCGCATCGCCAACGAGGAGATATCCCGATTCACGGCAGGTTCGACGCAGTTTTCGTCGCGGCGCCTGGCGTTCTTCCTAGGGCGGGCCTGGCTGCTGGCCGCGGCGATGCGACGTGCGATCGACGCGAATGACGAGGAAGCCCTCAACGGCCTTCTGGCCACGCCGGCCACGCAGCCTGTGAAGAAGCTTGCGGTGGTGACGCTGGGGGTTTCCAAACGGGTTGTGCCGGGTGCGTTCGCCAGCTTCGAATTCCGCTTGCGGGTCGTCGCCGCTGCAGGCCCCTTGGTCGACGGCGAGCCGCTGATCTGGTCCTGCGTGTTTCCCTTGCGCAAGGACCTGGACCTCCCCAGCGAGGCCTTTCTGCACTTACCGCAAAAACAGAAATTCAAGCCGTCGATGCTGCTGGAGAAAAAGGCGGTCGAGGTGACCCAATGCGCGGTCAGCATGCAGCCCGGCGGCGCGGCGCGATTGGTGTTGGGCGAGGCCAGCACGTTGACCAGCCGTGCGGAATTCGGCGACTGGGCCTCGCTCATACGCTGGGACATGGGCGAGGCGGCTGCGCGACTGGAGCGACACCGCCCAACGCCTATGGATCTGGAAATCGAGTTTCAGGAAGAAGTTCTTATCTCCGGTTGGGATCCCGGCGAACTGCGCGAGACCGAGGAGGGATACGATCTACTTCCCATCGAAACGGACAACCTGCCGCTCGAAGTGCGGCTGGATCGCGGCCCTTCGGGCGTCCCGCTGCGTGATATAATGGGCAAGATTGCCGCCAAGAAGAAACGTCCGCCGCTTTATGGCGTCGTGCATTACGAATCGTGTCGCCTGGTGCTACAACCCCTGTCGGCACTGGGCGAACAGGGGATCGAGTACCTGACCGTCGCGCGCGACAAGATCAACCAGGCGGAACTTGTGAAGGCAATGAAGTTTACGTGAGGACCGAACTATGGCCAAGAAGAATGACAAGACCGCGGCGCCCGCAGGCAACGGCGCTGTTGAGAAAGATCGCCAGGCGGAGGTGCTGCGGTTACCGGCCGAAGTGCTCTTCGCGGATCAACTTGAAGCGCTCCGCCAGAATGAGTCGGGCGGCGCGCCGCTGTCCTGGAAACTGACTCCCCGCTCGGTGTTGACGTACGTCATCGGTGGAAAAACCCTCGAGGCGACCATCGACGGCAAGAAGCAGAAGGTGGAGATTTCGCGGAAGTTCTTCGGCGATACGGCGATTGTCGAGCGGGCCATTGTCACGCTGGCTTCCGACCGCGCATTGTTGCTGGTGGGGGATCCGGGCACCGGCAAGAGCTGGCTCAGCGAACATCTCGCGGCGGCCATTTCCGGCAGTTCCACGCTCGCCATCCAGGGCACGGCGGGCACCACCGAAGAACACATCAAGTATTCCTGGAATATCGCCCGCGTGATTGCCGAAGGGCCCAACCCGGGCAACCTGATCCCATCGCCCACGATGGTGGCGATGCGGACCGGCGGACTGTTGCGTTTCGAGGAAATAACCCGCTGTGTTCCCGACGTGCAGGACGCGCTGGTCTCGATCATCTCGGACAAGAACATCTCGATCCCCGAATTGCCCGATTCCAACACCGTGTTCGCCAGGCCCGGTTTTAACATCATTGCCACGGCCAACTCGCGCGACCAGGGTGTCAACGACCTGTCCGCCGCCCTGAAACGCCGCTTCAATTACGTCCATATTCCCATCGTGTCGGACAAGAAGACCGAAATCGAGATCGTCCGCCAGCGTTCCGCCGATCTGTTGTCGCGCTACGACATTCCGGCCGTCATCGAGCCGAGTATCCTCGATCTGCTGGTGACCGCATTTCGCGAGCTGCGCGACGGCAAGACGTGTGAGGGCGTCAGCGTAAAATCGCCCGGCACAACTCTTTCGACAGCCGAGGCGATCGGCACAGCCATCGACGCCGTCCTGCATTGCCGTTACTTTGGCGACGGGAAAGTGACCGCCGGCGCGATTGCCCGAAACCTGGTCGGTTCCATCGTCAAGGAAGACCCGCAGGACCTAGCCGCTTTGCACGAATACATCGCCATCGTCGCCAAGAAGCGCGGCATGGCGGACAAGAACTGGCAGAATTTTCACGACGAAGCGCAGAAAACACTCAAGTAGGGTTCCATGGCCAGGCAAGCGGCCCCGAACAATTCGCCGGTGGCAGATGCCGTGCGCTTCGCCGCACTCGATCTCACCGCGCTCACGGCACGCGTGGAGAAGGTTCTGAACGAGGAACTCTACTGGTTTCCCGTGCGGCACCATTCGCCGGCGATCGCCGCACAGATTGCCCACTGTATCCGCGAGCGCCGGCCCAAAGTGGTGTTCATCGAGGGGCCGTCCGAAGCCCAAGACATGATCGGCTACCTGCTGGATCCCAAGACCCGCCCGCCGGTGGCCATTTATTCCAGTTTCCGCGATGACGCCGCGGTAGGGCGGGCATCCAGCTCTCCAACTTCCAGCCCCCCGAGGTATTCGGCCTGGTATCCGCTGGTCAGCTACTCGCCCGAGTTGGTCGCGATGCAGGCGGCCAAACAGGTCGGCGCGCGGGCCATCTTCATCGACCTTCCCCATTACGCCATCGAGCGCCCGGAGCCGCTGGCGGAGGCGAACCCCTCGCCGGCAAATCCGGCTGTTCCCAAGGCCGCGCCGCATCACCGCCGCCGCGACCTGTACGAGATCGCCATGACCAGCGAGTTTTACCGCTTGCTGGCCCAAGCGGCCGGGTACCGAAACTGGCACGAAACGTGGGACGCGCTGTTCGAGATGCCGCGCGCCGAGCGGACCTACGACGCCCTGCGCCGTGAAGTGGCCCTTTTTTGCGCCGCTGTGCGTGCCACTGTCGATCCCGGCTCCCTGATCGCCGACGGTACGCTGGCCCGCGAACGCTTCATGTGGAAGACCATCCGGCAGACGCTCACGACGCTGCGGCTCGATCCCCAGGAGGCGATGGTCGTTTGCGGTGGATTCCACATCTTTCTGAACCAGGACGATCCCGAGCCGCACCCGCCGATTCCCGCGGGCACGCTCAGCGTCACGTTGGCCCCCTATTCCTACTTCCGCATCTCGGAGCTGTCGGGCTACGGCGCGGGCAACCGCGCGCCGCGTTACTACGAAATGTGTTTCGAGGGCCGGTCGGTCGATGACGGCCAGGTCCAGATCGTCATCGATTACGTGATCGAGGTCATCAAGGAGGCCCGCAAGCGCGGCGAACACCTTTCGTCGGCCGATGCGATCGGCGCGACGCAGCACGCATTGATGCTCGCCCGCCTGCGTGGCCGCCGAGCGCCGGTGTTGGACGACATTCTCGACGCTTTGATTACTTGTTGCTGCAAGGGCAATCCGCGGACCGACGCCGCCCACCTCTGCGAGGCCATCGACGAAGTCAATATCGGCACGCGGCTTGGCCGGGTGACCGACCGCATCGGCCGCTTGCCCCTTGTCAACGATTTTTACGAGCAACTCCAGCGGCTGGACCTGGAGGAGGTGGTGGCGCGGGAGAAAGTCTGCACTTACGCGCTGGACAAGCGCCAGCCCGCCGATCTGGCGCGCTCGGCGTTTCTGCACCGCCTGGTTTTCCTGGGGCTGGAAATCGGCTCGGTCGAGCGGGAAGCTGCGCCGTTCGGGCAGTCCATCTTCAAGGAACATTGGCGGCTGAAGTGGAGTCCCAGGCTGGAGGCCGTGCTGATCGAGCGAAACCTGCACGGCGACACGATCGAAAACGCCGCCACAACCCTACTGGCCGAGAGCCTGGGCGTCAACGCGCAGGAAGCAGGCCCCGCCTGCCGCCGGCTCGTCCAGGCGGTGGACATGGATCTGCCGCGGCTGGTCGCGGAGGCCGAGCAGATGACCGGCCATGCTATCGACCACGACGAACGCTTTCATTCGCTGGCCGAGGCATTGACCTCACTGATGCTGCTGGAACGCTACGCGGCCTACCGGAGCATGGACCGGGAGCGCCTGGAGGAACTCCTGGCGCGGTGTTTCGATCGCGCTTGCTTTGCCCTGCCCGAAGTGGCGTCGGCGCCGCCGGAAGCCTGGGAGGATGTGATCAACGGCCTGTTGGCGCTGGCCGAACCGGTTGTGCAGCGGCCTGATCTCGATGCCGATCTGTTTGCCGTGCACGTGCAGCGGGCGGCGGCCGTCTCGACGATGCCGCTGCTGCGGGGGGCGTTCCTGGGCGTGCTGACCGAGATGCGGCGGATGAAGCCCGAGGGGCTGGCCGCCGAATTGGCCGCCTACGCCCGCGGCGGCGCCGAGCAGCAGGTGGTTGCCGGCGATTTTCTGCAGGGAGTGCTCCGCGTGTCGAAGACGGCGATCCTGCTGGGGGCGACATCGCTGGTCGGGGCGGTCGATGAACTGCTGCGGACGGCGCGGGGCGACACGTTCCTCTGCATCGTCCCGCGACTCCGTGCGGCCTTCGAAACCCTGCACCAACGGCAGCGCGACAGCCTGGCCGTGCATGTTGCCGAGCTGTATGGACTGAAGGAAAGCGATTCGCCGCGCATGCTGGCAACCAGCGTCGGCGCGGCGCGACTCATGGCCGAGTTGGACGCGGAGGCCGCCTCCATCCTGCGCCAGTGGCTGGGAAGAGGAGAATAAGCTATGACCGATCCGACGATCACGCAAACGCAAATGCTCACCCGCTGGCGGCTGGTGCTGGGGGCGACCGCCGAGCAGCACGGCATCTGTATCGGCGGTGATGATGAGGAGGCCCGCCGGATCGACGCCCTGGTCGGGTTCCTCTTTGCCCCCGACGGCAGCGACAAGCAGCCCAAGGACCGCAGCGGCGGCGCGGGCCACGGCCATGCCATGAATGTTCCGCGCTGGGTGGACGAGGTCGGCCAACTCTTCCCGCGGCAGGCAAAGGAAGTGATGGAACGCGAGCTGGTCAACCGCCGCGGCCTGCGCGAACTGATGGAGAAGCCCGAGATCCTCGAACGAATCGAGCCCAACCAGGAGTTGGTGAAGACGCTGTTGACCCACCGCGACCTGATGAACGAGAAGACGCGGAGCCTGGCCAGGAAAATCATCGCCCGGGTGGTCGACGAATTGAAGAAGAAGCTCAAGTTGCAAATCGAGCCGGCGATTACGGGCGCTATTCGCCGCGACAAACATTCGCCCCGCCGCGTCTATCGCAATCTCGACCTGCTGCGGACCGTGCGCCGTAACCTGCAGCGATTCGACGCCGCGTCCGGCAAGCTGCTGGTCGATCGCCTGTACTTTCATGCCGCCGAGCGGAAGAGCCGGCCGTGGCACGTGATCGTGGCCGTCGACCAATCCGGCTCGATGCTCGATTCGGCCATCTACTCGGCAGTCATGGCATCCATCTTTGTCGAACTCCCGTCCGTTCGCACCAGCCTCTTCCTCTTCGACACCGACATCGCCGACCTGACCGATCAGGTGGGGCAGCCGGTCGACGTGCTGCTCTCGATCCAACTGGGCGGCGGCACCGACATCACCCGCGCATTGCAATACGCCTCCCAGCTTACTCGCCAGCCCGCCCGTACGATCGTCGTGCTGGTCACTGATTTCTACGAAGGCCGCGCCGAGCGGGATCTCGTCAACCAAGTGAAGGAGATGGCCCAGGCGGGCATTCGCATGATCGGCTTGGGTGCGTTGGGCTACGACGCCCGCCCGGAATACAACAAGACTACCGCCAGCAAATGTCGCAAAGCGGGGATGGACATCCTCTCATGCACTCCCGAGAAACTTGCCGAGGCGATGGCACATATCATCCGCGGGTAAAGGAAAACAAATTAGCCACAGAGGGCACAGAGTTCACAGAGGGAAATACCATGAAGAAATACGGAAAGAACCTTAAAGCAAAATCCTAAGGACTGATGATTTTGGTGGGCTAAGCTGACACTGATCGTAACCCTAGGGAACTACCAAAATAACTCCAACCCCGAGCAACACAAGAAAATCTGTATTTTTCTTCTCTGTGACCTCTGTGCCCTCTGTGGCTAATTAAATACATCTTTCGGGTGGATTCCGTCCCGGCAATTGACGAATTGCCTCCCGCAGCCCAAAATGGAGGGTCTGTTGTTATTAAGACCGAAAGGGCCTCATGAACTCGATCGAAAAGCACGACCCCACCGTTTGGGCAGCCATCGCCGGCGAAATTCAGCGGCAACGCGACGGCCTGGAGATGATCGCCAGCGAAAACTACACCAGCCCCGCCGTCATGCAGTGCATGGGCAGCGTGCTGACCAATAAATATGCGGAAGGCTACCCCGGACGCCGCTATTATGGTGGGTGCGAATTCGTCGATGTGGTGGAAGACCTGGCCCGGACCCGGGCCAAGCAACTCTTTCACGCCGAGCACGCCAACGTCCAGCCGCACTCCGGTGCGCAGGCCAATGCGGCCGTGTACTTCGCCGTGCTCGACCCGGGCGACGTCGTGCTGGGCCTCGATCTGGCCCACGGAGGACACCTGACCCATGGCATGAAGCTCAATATTTCGGGCAAGCTCTACCATTTCCACAGCTATGGCGTTCGGCAAGACACCCACCGCATCGATTTTGACCAGCTTGCCGCCTTGGCCAAAGAGCACAAGCCGAAGCTGATCGTGGCCGGGGCGAGTGCGTATCCCCGCGAGATTCCGCACGACAAGTTCGCCGAGATCGCCCAAAGCGTGGGCGCAAAGTTGATGGTCGATATGGCCCATTATGCCGGTCTGGTCGCCACGGGCCTGCACAACGATCCCGTGCCGGTCTCCGATTTCGTGACCACGACGACGCACAAGACGCTTCGCGGGCCGCGGGGTGGCATGATCCTCTGCAAAGAGGTCTACGCCAAGGACATCGATCGGGCGGTCTTCCCCGGCAACCAGGGCGGGCCACTGATGCACGTGATCGCCGGCAAGGCGGTCTGTTTCGGCGAGGCCCTTGCACCGGCCTACAAGGCCTACGTGCAACAGGTGGTCGAGAACGCCCGGACCCTGGCCGAGGTGCTCGCCGCGGGCGGTGTGCGACTGGTGAGCGGCGGGACCGACAACCACCTCATGCTGGCCGATGTCACGCCGCTGGGTATCTCAGGCGGGCAGGCCGAAAAGGCCCTGGGCCAAGGCGGCATCACGGTGAACAAGAACATGATCCCCTTCGACCAGCGGAAGCCGATGGATCCCTCCGGCATCCGCATCGGCACGCCGGCCATCACCAGCCGCGGCATGCGTTGCGGCGAGATGCGGGCTGTCGGCGGCTGGATCCTGGAGGCATTGCGGGGGCACGACCAGCCGGCCGTGCTGGACCGCATCCGCGGCAGCGTCCACGAGTTGTGCGGGCAATTCCCCGTGCCGGCGGACAGGAACGTATAGAAATAAAGCGGAGAAGCATCTCATGGCATCGAGCAAGATCCTGATCGCCGACGACAACCAGCCGAATGTGGAGCTCTTGGAGGCTTACCTGGCGGACGTCGATTGCGAGATCGCCGTGGCAGGCGATGGCCGCGAGACACTGGAGAAGGTCTCCGAGTTCGGGCCCGACCTGATCCTCTTGGACATCATGATGCCCAAGCTCAGCGGATTCGAAGTCTGCCGCATGTTGAAGGCCGACGCGGCGACCAAGCAGATCCTGATCCTGATGGTCACGGCCCTGGGCGAGTCGGGCGACATCGAACGGGCGGTGGCCTGCGGCTGCGACGATTTCCTCAGCAAACCCATCAACAAGCTAGAGCTATTGAAGCGGGTCGAAATCCTCTTGAAACTGCGGCATTTCACCGACGAAGTCGAGCGGCTGCGGCGCTACATCGACGAGATGGAACGCGGCCGAGGACCACAAGGACAAGCGGAAGAAGCGTAGAAAGCGCAGAGAAAATACACATTCGAAATCCGAATGTCGAAATCCGAAACAAATCAAAAATCGGAAAAAAGAAATCCAAAACCATTGTTCCGGACCTTTCCCGCATCGAGTTCTTCCACCACGACAAACGTGCAACACGCATGAGAACCACGAAAGACACGAATGACACGAAAAACATTTCGTGTCATTCGTGTCTTTCGTGGTTCCCCCCGGCGTTTTGAGCCTTTGAATTTCTTCTTTTGAATTTGTTTCGTATTTCGAACTTCGTATTTCGTATTTCGTTTTTTAGGCTCCGGCCTCCGACTTCAAGCAAGTAACCGGTTCCCATGCACGAACATCCCTGGTCGCCCGATTCCTGGCGCAGCAAGCCGCTGGAGCAACGGATTACGTATCCCGATCCGGACGCCTTGCAAAACGTGCTGGCCGAGTTGGCCAAACTGCCGCCGCTGGTGACAAGCTGGGAGGTGGAGGCGCTCAAGTCACAGCTTGCCGAGGCCTCGCGGGGTGAACGATTCTTGTTGCAAGGGGGCGACTGCTCCGAAAGCTTCGACGATTGCCAGGCGGCGATTATCGCCAGCAATCTCAAGGTGCTGCTGAAGATGAGTTTCGTGCTCACCTACGGTTGCCGCAAGCGGGTGATCCGCCTGGGGCGGTTCGCCGGCCAATATGCCAAGCCCCGCTCGGCTGAGACCGAAACCCGCGGCGGCGTCACCTTGCCCAGTTATCGCGGCCAGTTGGTCAATCGGCCGGGCTTCACCACGGAAGAGCGGACCCCGCGGCCCGCCTATCTGCTGGAAGGCTATCATCGCTCCGCGCTGACGATCAATTTCATCCGCGGGCTGGTAGATGGCGGCTTTGCCGACCTGCACCATCCGGAGTTCTGGAACCTCGATTTCTTCGAGCATGCGACCGCGGCCGACGATTACCGCCGCATCATCGAGTCGATCGGCGAGGCCATCCATTTCATGGAGGCCGTGGGCGGCCGGCGGCTGGACGAATTGACGCGTGTCGATTTCTTTACCAGCCATGAGGGCCTACATCTGGAATACGAGCAGGCGCAAACGCGGCAGGTCCCCCGCCGGCCCGACAAGTGGTATAACCTCTGCACGCATTTCCCCTGGATCGGCGACCGTACGCGGCGGCTGGACGGCGCCCATATCGAGTACTTCCGCGGCATCGCCAACCCTATCGGGGTCAAGATCGGTCCCTCGACCACGCCGGAAACGCTGCTGGAACTGACCAAGATCCTCAATCCGCACGACGAGCCGGGCCGTTTGACGCTGATCCATCGTTTCGGTGTGAAGCGGATTGCGGAATGCCTGCCGCGGCTGATCGAGGCGGTGCTCCGTGCGGGCCGGCAGGTTACCTGGTGCTGCGACCCTATGCATGGCAATACGATGGTCACGCACTCGGGCGTAAAGACCCGTTGCTTTGACGATATCCTGGGCGAACTGAATCAGGCCCTGGATATTCACCATGAGTTGGGATCGCTGCTTGGGGGGGTGCATGTCGAACTGACCGGCGCGGACGTGACCGAATGTATCGGCGGCGCGCGGGGATTGAGCGAAGCCGACCTGGGGCGGGCCTATTCCAGCGAGGTCGACCCCCGCTTGAACTACGAGCAGGCCCTGGAAATGGCCTTTTCCATCGCCCAGCGCATGAGCCGCGGCCGGCGGTAGGACTCTTCCGCTTGCCACTGCGCGAAAAATGGGATAGCATAACGAATAGGGTAGGCCAGTCTCGTCCGCAAAGTCTATGGCCACGTTGGGGCGCACGGGCCGGGAACAAAGAGGTGTCGAAATGAAACGTCGGCTGCACGGTTTTACGCTTGTCGAACTACTGGTGGTGATCTCGATCATCGGCATGCTGGTGGGCCTGTTGTTGCCCGCTGTCAACATGGCCCGCGAGGCAGGCCGCCGGGTCACCTGCGAAAACAACCTGAAACAACTGTCGACGGCCATTGGCGGCCACGTGACTACGCTTGGTTTCTATCCGAGCGGCGGAT
Organism: uncultured Planctomycetaceae bacterium; assembly: GCA_964615095.1. Taxonomy (GTDB): domain Bacteria; phylum Planctomycetota; class Planctomycetia; order Pirellulales; family Thermoguttaceae; genus JANXQG01. Next base: position 49,138 of record CAZTPX010000014.1, read on the forward strand.
TGGGAATCGGAGTCGCGGGAGATCCTAACATCGGGCCGGGAGCGAAGCAGCCGGGCGGTTGGATTTACCAGATTCTCCCCTATATGGACGGTGCAGCCATGCACGACTGGGGCAAAGGCAATACGTCGCTCACTGCCTCGTGCAGCACCGCGCGGGTTCAGACGCCGTTGCCATATTTGTACTGTCCCTCGCGCCGTGCCGGTCAGGCATACGCTAACGGCAACGCCAGTGGAACGTCGGCTACGGTCTCGGGTCGCACCGATTACGCCGCCAACGGCGGAAACTTCTATCTTCAGAATGGTTTGGCTAGCGGCTTCAACGGCATTGTCGGCTTTGGCAGCCAGGTCAGGGATGCCATGATTACCGACACTAAGGAGACGACGTATTTGGTTGGCGAGAAGTACATGGCGCCGGAAAACTACCTTTCAGGCTCCGATCCCGGAGACCTAGGCAGCGCGATGTCGGGCGACGACGTCAGCCTGACGCGTTGGGGCAGCACGACCTGGTTGCCGAGCATGGATCGCCAGTCCTTCAACAATCCCCCCGCGAACCCGACGTATATCTTCGGCAGCGCGCACGGCGCGGGCTGGCACGCCGCCTTTTGCGACGGGCACGTGCAGTTGATCGGCTGGGGCCTCGATCCCACGACACACCAGACGATGGCCTCCCGCAACGGTGTAAAGAAACTCGGCTACCCCGTGGTCGATCCCACGTTGATTCCCCATTAGCAGTTTTACTCTTCGATATCGTGATATTCCGAGCTGTAGGGTGGGACAAGGTCGCGCGAGCTATGGTGGGCCTGCGCAAGCCGGAAAACTCTCGATTCGCGAATCAACCGTCGAAACAACGATAGACCGCGACCGCAGGCCCACCATTTCCAGTCACTTGGTGGGCCTGCGCTCGCTACGCGATCTGGTCCCACCCTACGGTTTTACTCTTCGATGTCGTGATATTCCGAGCGCGAGTGGGTCACGGCGGCCTTGCCCTCCATATAGGTCTCCCAAACCGAGCCGCGATAAACCTTCAGCACCTCCATCACCGTCTTGGCGTGCAGACGGGCCGACTCGGTATTGTCCGGCGAGAGTTGCGCCGTGCCTTTCTCCAAGGCCAGCTCGACCCAGGGGTCCAGGGCGTCGATCAAGGCAGCGAAATCAAATCCGCCCACGGAGGCCAGCGGCCGGTCGGTGGGCAGCGTGATGCCGGCGATCTTCGGCTCCTTTTCCTCCAACAGCCGGATGGAATGCTTGCCGGAAATCGCGAGCACGGCTACTTTCTCCGAGACGGCGGCATTGGGTAACACGCGGGTATCGACTCCCCACTCGGCCGGCAAGGGATAGCCATAAGCCGTGCCCATGCGCAGCTTGTAGACACGGGGGCGAGGGATCTTAAAAGCCTTGGGGATCTGGCTCCCCTCGATTCCCTTGATGACTTCGACAAAATCGTCGGCCACGGCATAGTACTCGCCAAAGGCCTGCTTGAGCTTATTCGCGTCGCTCACGCCCACCACGATCGCCGGCTCGAACATCGTCAACGCCTGGCTCGTCGCCGGCAGGGTCTTGATGAACTGCTGGCTGGTCAGCTTGGCGTCGAGTACCAGCCCCGTCTGGCCGTCAGCCAGGGCGGGAATCAGCAGGTCCCGCGTGGTCTTGTCGAGACGGCCCAGCAGCGGTTTCACCTGGGTAAAGACCTTCTCGAACTTCGCACGCTCCGCGGCCTTCATTGCCGCCAGGCCGTACTCCTCGAAATAGCGATAGCCGATGCCCATCCACTTGACCAACAGGTCATAGCCCTCGGGCGAGGCCTTGCTGCGGCTCACCCATACGGCGATCGGATTGCCGCCCACGTGCTTGAGTAGATCCAGCGGCTTGGAACAGTCCATCTCGGGCTGCTCACTCCAGTCGTAGTCGTAGTTTTCCAGGCCGCTTGCGGTGAGAAAGCCAACCGACGCATTGGCGCCCACCTCGGGAACCAGCGTCTTGAGGTCCGCGGCCACGACGGCGGAATCTTTGGCGATTTCCGCGCGGGCCTTGTCCGGGATCGGCAGCGAGGGCAGGAAGCTCTTGGCCTTTTGCAGCAGATTGTCGATGCCCGACTTGGTGGTATTGAAGTGCTCATTCAACGTCTTGCTCAGGTAGCTCACGGAACAGATCCGCTGGTCGGCGAACTGGGCCACCGCCGCCAGTTCCGGCAGAGAACGCAAGGACGCGCCTTTGCCGATCTTGGATAGCACGTCGGTGGAAGGCCCGACCGCCAGCAAGAGATAATCGTCGTGCAGGCCCAGCGAGACCACCAGGGTCAGTTTCTTCAGGTGTTCGATCAGCTTATCGCCGTCGGCCGGCGTTGCCGCCAGGGAACGAATCTTCTCGATATCCTCCGCTTTCCAGGGGATCAGCGAGCCATCCAGCTTGAAGGTCAGGTACGAGTGGCCGCTGATGGTCGCCCGCTTCAGACGGTCCTGCAACATGGGCGCCTGGGCCAGGGCCAACTGCAGGTTCGTGTCAAGCTCGTCCAGCAATTCCTTGGCCAGGGCCTTGTCTTTGACCTTGAAACCAATCACCAATTCGGGGAACTTGAGGAGATGGATCCGCTTGATGAAGGCCTGGGCAACCTCGCGGTCTCCGAACTCCTTGGCATGCGTTGGTTTTCCGGTGGTAGGTTTCTCATGCGTTTCGCGAAAACCCTCTGCGATGCCAGCGAACTGGGCGTCGTTGACGAATCCTTGCAGCAGGTCGATCGTCTGGTTGACGCTCGGTCCGCCGTAAATGAAGACTTCGTCGGACAAGAGGTCGGCCAGGAAATTGAGCGCCTTCTTGAGCTTTGGGTCGTGGCGAGCGGCCTCGAACTGGCCCAGGGGCGAACTCGGGTCGGCGGCCTGCATTTGATACAGGCCCAGCCCCATCTGGACATAGGGCAAGGCCTTGAGTTTGGCGAAGGCCTTGCTGTTAACGATTTTCTCGAACTGTTCGCGGTTGCGGAGCATGGCCGAGTAGAAAGCGGCGTCGGCCGGCACGAGGTCCAGCGAGGGCGCGGGCTTGGCGGCCAGCGCGGGCGGCGTGGCCGTCAGCCCCCATAGGGCAACCAGCAAGAGGGCGAGGCCGAGCGACACTTTTCGGGCAGAGAAGTTCATAGTGCAGTCTCCTGAAAAAACGCTGCGAAGGAATAGAAAGCGGAAAACACCCCACGTGCGGATTATAACAGCCAGCATTTCTGTCTGCAATCAAGCTGGAATCGGGGAATCGCGGCGGGGCCAAAAAAACTGGCCTTTGGCTCCAATGGCGGAAATTGTACACTTTCTCTGGCCGCAAGAACCCAGGAGATAACGCATTATGAGGACGGATCCTCGTGCCGACGAAGTTCGCAGCATCGTGGAAAGTGTTTTTTCGGACTATTTGCGCCATCGCAAACAGCGATTCGCTTCACGGCCGCTGACCGCGGGCCGCCACAGAGAATTGCAGGCAGGAAGCCTGCGCTTTGGGCAGGAGCGGTTTCCCCGTTTGTACGAGCCGCAATTCCTCGCCGCGACGGAGGAGGAGAACGACCCGGCCGTCCCGGAGATCGACGAGACGATCCTCATCGAGCGGGGCCGCTACGTGGCGCGGAGCTACCGCATAGAGGGATACATGGCGATGTGGCTGGTGTCCCTGGGAATCGTGCAGTTCTACGATGCCCGCGGGCGCATGCTGACGACGGTCAATCTTTTCGACTCGCTCCAGCCGCTGAAGATAGCGGCTTGAGCATAAGCCCCCTCTCCCGGAGGGAGAGGGGAGACTTCTCGGTCGCCCCTTATTGCCGCGGGGCCGCATCCTGCGGATGACTGGCCATGCGATGCGCAGGCCCGTCCTTGCCCACGGCCTTGTTGGCCGCCGCCCGGTTGGCCACCGATGCCACGACGTCGGAAAGCTGCTGCCGCGTTTCCGACTGTACGTGCGATAGCCGTCCTGCTAGACGTTGCATGCCCGCCAGGTTCACTTCCGCCGTCTTCGACATGCTGCCCAGGAAGGCGACGGTCTGGATGAAATTGTTGTCGACGTTCTTGACCACGAGCGGTTGCAGGGTGCGAGCCAGCATCTCGGCGCCGCCCGAGTCGACGCTCAGGAAACCGTCCAAGCGCGACGTGACGAAGTACTTCCCCTCGGAGTCCTTAGTGTAGGCCGTTTTCAACACGGCCAGGCAACTGCCGGTTATCTTGCGGGCCAAAAGCGGCCCGGTATAGGTCCACGATCCATAAACAATCTGCGTGTCGCTGCTGTGATACAGGAACTCGAGCGTTGCCGCGGCGCCTTCGGTTTCGGTAATGCGGAAGGTGTCGATATCGGTCTGCCGCATCTGAAGCTGCGAAACGCCGAGGATCTCCCAGATGTTGACCACGATGTCCGGGTGACGCACCAGGAAGAGATATAAGTCCGGGTCGCAATTGACCATGCGCACGGGCATGCGGCGAAAGATGCTCAAGTTGGAAAGCACCGAGTTGACTTTCTTGCGGGAATCGGCGTCCAACTTGTCAAAAGGGATCGACTGGACCGCGCTTTTGCGCGCGGCGGCGCTGGTCGTCCCCTGGGTTGCGTCGGGCGAACCGGCCGTAGGCGCGGCCGCCTCTGCCCAGCCAGCCGCCAGCATCAGGGCCAGGGTCGCCCAGCAGATTCGAATTCCATGCAGTCGCACGCGACAGTGCATATAAATTCCCGTTCCACCGACATTCGGGTTTCGGTCGATCATGATCCCCCCAGATTATGCATTTTGTGCATTCCAGCCCGCAACGGAACCGGACGACACGATTGTTAGGATTATTCGGCAAACGATGGCTTTAACGGATAGTCAAAGTCTGCCGGCTATCCCAAGAGGCCACAGGGGGGGCGGAGAGGGATAAATAGATAATCTGAGTGGTATGTGAAGCGATCACTTGGCCTGGAAATCGGCAAAGTAGGTCTGCGCGTCGGCCTTGGTCCAGAGACCGACTTTTCCGGCGTCCGGGAACGTCTCGTCCTTCACGTCCAGGTAGAGCTTGCCATCGAGGAAACACTGGATATAGTCGGCCTTGTTGAGAACGCGGAGAGTGTGCCATGTCTTTGCAGGAACCTTCACATCGACCGTGCCGAGTTGGATCCGTTTTCCGGCAACCTCCTTGTAGACCCGGAAGTTGTCTTCCAGGGGGTTCATGCGGGCGATGTAGTAGTTATTGGCATCCTTGTATCGCCACACCAGTCCGCCACCCTGGTCCAGCTTGCCTTTCATGGCCTTGAAGGCGACGGTCAGGTCAACGTCGCGGAAGCTGCTCTCCTGAGCAACGCACAGATTGAAGAAGCGATTGGGCCCCTGGTCCGAGGTTTGCGCCAGGACCTTTTTTCCGTGTGGCGCTGTGGGATCCGCCACCACTTTCCACACGCTACCCTGGCCCTCGCCGGTCTTGGCGGCTATCCAGCCTTGCGGCAGTTTTCCAGTTTCCACATTGTCGAGGGAGAGGAGCATGGGCGTCTGCCCGACAGGAGGTTGGGTTGAGAGGGCTATCTTGCCCAGACAGGAAAGAGCCAACAACAGTGCAGTGATGACAAGGCGTTTCATTTTTCCGGATCCAAGGTGGTTTATGTGGGAAAGCCGCAATTCTAGCCGGGCCGAAACTTGCTAGCAAGCAAGGGGGTGACCAGCTAAAGTCGGGACTACCCAGGGCAGGTCAAATTGCCGTTTTTCGCAGAACTCGGTACAATGCGGGTTTTGTTCCTTTGGACTCCACGCAGACCCGCAACATGCCACGCTATAATCCGGCCGCCATCGAACCGAAATGGCAACACTATTGGGAAACGAACCGCACCTTCGCCGCACCCAGGCTGCCGCAGGGACCCAAAATGTACGTCTTGGACATGTTTCCCTATCCTAGTGGGGCCGGCCTGCACGTCGGCCACCCGGAAGGCTACACGGCGACCGACATCGTCTGCCGTTTTCACCGCAAGCGGGGCTACAGCGTCATGCATCCTATGGGCTGGGACGCGTTTGGTCTGCCGGCCGAGCAACATGCCAAGAAGACCGGCACGCATCCGCGGACTACGACAGAGAACAACATCAACAACTTCCGCCGCCAGTTGAAAATGCTGGGCTTCAGCTACGACTGGGACCGCGAACTGGCCACGACCGACGTGACCTACTTCCGCTGGACGCAATTCATCTTCCTGGTGCTCTTCGATACCTGGTTCGATGCCGAACAACAGAAAGGGCGGCCGATCGCCGAGTTGCCGATTCCTGACGGAATTGCCGAAGAGGGACCTGAGGCTGTCGATCGCTATCGCGATGAGCACCGCCTGGCCTACCAGATCGAGGCCCCGGTCAATTGGTGTCCTGCCTTGGGCACGGTGCTGGCCAACGAGGAGGTGATCGGCGGCCTGAGCGAGCGTGGCAGCCATCCCGTAGTGCGCATGCCCCTGCGGCAATGGATGCTGAAAATCACCGCCTATGCCGATCGGCTGGAGAAGGACCTCGACGGCTTGAACTGGTCCGAGAGCATCAAGATGCTGCAGCGGAACTGGATCGGCCGGAGCACGGGCGCGGAAGTCGATTTCTTCATCGGCATGACCATGGACGAGGAAGGTAAGCCGTCGCAGCGCCAATACGAGGGCTGGCGGCGCGACCGCCGCCCGCAAGCGGATACCCGGGCCGGCTACCCGGGCAAGCCCGACGAGCAGGTGCTGCGGATCTACACCACACGGCCCGACACGCTCTTCGGGGCTACCTACATGGTCATCGCGCCGGAACATCCGTTCGTCCAGCGGCTGACCGCGCCGCAACAGGCCGCGGCCGTGCAGGCTTATTGTCAGAGGGCCGCGCGCAAGAGCGACCTCGACCGCACCGACCTGGCCAAGGACAAGACGGGCGTGTTCACCGGCTCGTACGCCATCAACCCCGTCACCGGAATGCCGGTTCCCGTCTGGGTTGCTGATTATGTGCTGATCAGCTACGGTACCGGGGCCATTATGGCCGTGCCGGCGCACGACACGCGCGACTTCGAGTTCGCCCAGAAGTTCAGTTTGCCGATCAAGCCGGTGGTGATGCCGGACGAGGCGTGGCTTAAAGAGCACTTCAAGAGCATGCCCCCTGACCCCAACCCGCTCCCAGCGGAGGATGCTAGTTCTAATCTATTTCCGGAAGTGGGGCAGATCGTATGGAAAAGGGTTTATCACTTGCACCCAAGCTGCTTCTGTGAGGCCTTTACTGGCGATGGCCAGGCAATAAACAGCGGGGCCTACGACGGCCTGCCGACGGCCGAGTTCAAGCAGCGGATCGCGGCCGATCTCTCCGCCCAGGGCCTGGGCCGCGCGGCGGTGAACTACAAGCTCCGCGATTGGCTCTTCAGCCGCCAGCATTTCTGGGGCGAGCCGTTCCCTGTCCTCCGCGAACTCGACGAGCACGGCCAGCCCAACGGCCGGCTCCGCGCGCTACGGCCGGAAGACCTGCCCTTGGACCTACCGGAGATGATGAAGTTCGACGCGGCCCACGACCGCCCCGAGCCGCCGTTGGACAAGGCCCCGGACTCGTGGCTCTATGTCACCTTGGATGGCAAGCGGTACAAGCGCGAGACGAACACCATGCCGCAATGGGCCGGCTCCTGCTGGTATTACCTCCGCTTCCTCGATCCCAAGAACGAACAAGCCCCCGTGGATCGCGAGTTGGAAAAGGCCTGGATGCCCGTTGATCTGTACGTGGGCGGTGCGGAACACGCCGTATTGCACTTGCTCTATGCCCGCTTCTGGCACAAGGTGCTCTACGACCGCGGTTACGTTAGCATGCCCGAGCCTTTCCAGAAGCTGGTCAACCAGGGCATGATCCTGGGCGAGACGGAGTACACCGGCTATCGCAGTCAGACCGTATGGATCAACAGCGCCGAGGTGGCCACCGACGCCGACGGCAAGCCGATCGCCAAGACCACTCGCGAGCCCTTGACGGCGGTGAGCCTCAAGCCGGACGAAGTGGCCAAGCAGGGCGAGGTCTTCGTGCTCAAGGCCGATCCGTCAGTCCGCATCGAGAGCCGGGCCTATAAGATGTCCAAGGCGCGGGGCAATGTGGTCAATCCCGACGAGGTTGTCAAGGAATACGGGGCCGACTCGCTGCGGCTGTACGAGATGTTCATGGGGCCGTTGGAGGCGGTCAAGCCCTGGAGCACGAAAGACGTCAGCGGCATCGCCGGTTTCCTCGATCGCGTCTGGCGGATGATGATCGACGAGCGGGCGGAAGAAACGCGGCTCGGCGCCGCAGTGGTCGAAATCGAGCCGACGGCCGAGCAGAACCGCGTGCTGCACAAGACTATTCAGGCAGTGACGCGGGACATCGAGCAGATGTCGTTCAACACGGCCATTGCCCGCATGATGGAGTTCACGAACTATTTCTTCAAGGTCCCGCAGCGGCCGAAGGCGGCGATGGAGCAGTTCGTGCAATTGCTCTCGCCCTTCGCCCCGCACCTAGCCGAGGAGCTTTGGCAGCAGTTGGGACATGCCCAGACGCTGGCCTACGAGCCGTGGCCGGCGTTCGACGAGGCCCTCATCAAAGAGGACACGATCGAGATCCCCGTGCAGATCAACGGCAAGCTCCGCGGGCGGATCGTGGTTGCCGCCGACGCCGCCGACGCCGTTATGGTTGCCGCCGCCCGGGCCGACGAGAAGGTTGCGGAACTGTTGGCCGGAAAGACGCTTGTGAAGGTGATAGTCGTGCCGGGAAAGATGGTGAATTTCGTGGTACGGTAGCCCGGGCCTACATCACCGCAAAGTAGTTCTCCACGGCCATGTCGATGTAGTCGTCGGTGATCTCCAGCGGGCAGTCCTTGTAGCTGCAGAAGTTGCGGATCTGCAGGAGCAGATCGCGGGGCTGGCAGTAGCGGAACGGCCGGCCCTTCGACACATAATGCTCCTGGATGAGATGCTCGACCGCCCCCGGCCGATCGGGAAACCCCATCTTCTTGGCCAGTGAAAGGAACAAGCCTTTGAATTCCTCGATGCTCGGGTCCAAGACCTCGATCTTGTAGGGAATTCGCCGCAAGAAGGCCTCGTCGACCATCTCGCGCGGCTCCAGGTTCGTCGAGAAAATGATCAACTGGTCAAACGGCACCTCGATCTTCTTGCCGTTGGGCATGTTGAGGAAGTCGTAGCGCCGTTCCAACGGAACGATCCAGCGATTCAAGAGGTCCTCGATCCGCATCCGTTGCCGGCCGAAGTCGTCGATCACCAGCGTGCCGCAGTTGCTCTTCAGTTGCAGCGGCGCTTCGCAAATGCCGGTCGATTCGTTCATGGCCACTTCCAGGGACGACATCGTCAGTTCGCCGCCGACGATCAGCGTGGGCCGGCGGATCCGCACCCAGCGGCGATCGATCTTCCGCGTTTCATACAGTCCCTCGCAGGCGTCCAGCGGAAGCTCCTCGTGGTTTGCCGGATCGAAAACCCGCATGATTTCGCCGTCGATGCCGATCGCGCGGGGGATCCAGATCTCCTGGCCGAAAGCCCGCGTGACCCGCTCGGCAATGCTCGTCTTGCCGTTGCCCGCCGCCCCGAAAAGGAACAGTCCGCGGCCGGAGTTCACCGCCGGGCCGAGGCGGTCGAGCATCCGCGGAGTGAGCACGAGATCGCTGAAGGCCCGCCGCAGGTGTTCGGCCGTGGTCTGCTGCTTGGAAAGCGATTGGGCCGTGACGCTGTCGATGTAGTCGGGCAGGGAAACGGGAGCGGCGCCGAAGTAGGTGCAGTGGCTCCAGTAGCGCTTGGCCCGTTCGCGGCCGAGATCCGTGAGCTGGTAGAGAAAGTCGTTCATCGGCGCCCCGCTGCGATAGCCCACCAACTGCTCGTTCTTCAGGCCGCGGAGCAGTTCGTCGACAAGGATGAAGGGCAGCTTGAGCTGGTCGGCCACTTCGCGGCCGGTAGAGTCGCCGCGGGCCAGCAGGTGCTTCAAGGCCAGCGATTCGACGAGGCTGTCGTTCAGCCCGGCGGCGTGGAACGAGCCCGGTTCCTGCGGGACAAAACTGTTGGATTGCACGGCGGCCCGCGAAACCGCGGTTGCAGCGGTCGGCGCAGCGGGGGCCAGTGAAGACGCGGCAGTCGCGGTGCGTGTAGAGTCGCCGGCGGTCAATGCGCGGATGCGATCGACCAGGGAATCCAGTTTGCCTTCGCTCTTGTGAGCGGGAGGGTCGTGCCGCGGTTCGGTTGCCGCCAAGCTGTCGATCACCGCGCTGCCCAAACCAGGGCCGCCCAGTCCGGCCAGTTGTGCCAGCAGATTGTTGTCCGAGGTTGACGCAGTCATGTCGAGTGGCGTTTCCGCGCGGGTATCCAGACCATTTGGCGGCCTGATGCAAGACTACTTTTTTTCCGGGCAGCGGTCAAATCGTAGGACGACTATGCAGAGTATGCCGGTTATGCAAGCTGGCGGGCGGCAGGTCCCTGAGCTTGCGAAGGGCGTGAAGAGAGCCCGGGATCTTTGAGACCCTGGCAAGATCTCGAACAGGCCCGCGCGCATTGGTCATCGGTCGGCCGGATCCCTCTGGCGCGTGGGTCTCGTTCCTCGACCCGTCCTATAGCTATTTCCGCTTGCGATGGAACACGCGCTTGGCGGCTTCCAGGGCGGGGCCAAGCTGCTCGACCTCGGCGAGCGTGTTGTAGAGGTAGAAACTGGCGCGGGCGGTGGCCCCCACGCCGTAACGACTGTGCAGCGGCATGGCGCAATGATGCCCGGCGCGGATGGCGATGCCGGAGCGGTCCAGGACCTCGGCCACGTCGTGGGCGTGAACGTGGTCGAGCGTGAAACTGACGATCCCGGCCTTGTGTTGCGGGGCCGGCCCGAAGATCCGCAGGCCATCGATGTTTTCCAGGATCTCATGGGCGCGCGTGACCAGCAGTCGCTCGTGGCGGCCGATGGCCTCCATGCCGATGCGGTCGAGATAGTCGATGGCCGCGCCCAGTCCGATGGCCGAGACGATGGGCGGCGTGCCGGCCTCGAACTTCACGGGCAAATCGCCCGGCTCGAAATGGTCCAGCAGGACGCGGCGGATCATGCTCCCGCCGCCCAGGAAGGGCGGCATGGCCTCCAGCAGTTCGAGCTTGCCGTAGAGCACGCCCACACCCGAGGGACCCAGCATCTTATGGCCGCTGAAGACGAGGAAGTCGGCGTCCAGGGCCTGCACATCGGTCTTCTGGTGCGGCACGCTCTGGGCGCCGTCGACCAGCACGAGCGCACCGGCCTGATGTCCGCGGCGGACGATTTCCTCCACGGGGTTGATCGTGCCCAGCACGTTGGAAATCGCCGTGACGGCGACCAGCTTGGTCCGCTCGGTGAGCAACGTGTCGAGCTTGTCGAGGCAGAGCAGGCCGTCGTCGGTCAGGGGGATGTGCCGCAACACGGCCCCCCGCCGCTGGGCAAGCTGCTGCCAGGGCACGAGGTTCGCGTGGTGCTCCATCTCGCTGAGCAGGATCTCGTCGCCCGTCTTGATGTTGGCATCGCCCCAGCTCCGCGCGACGGTGTTGATGCCCGAAGTGGCCCCGTAGGTGAAGAGGCACTGCCGAGCCTCGGGGGCGTTGATGAACGCGCGGACCGTTTCGCGGGCCTGGTCGTACAGCTCGTCCGACTCCTGGGCCAGTTGATGGATGCCGCGATGCACGTTGGCATAGTGCTCTTCGTAGCAACTGACGATCGACTGGATGACGGCGGCGGGATGCTGCGTGCTGGCCGCGTTGTCGAAATAGATCAGCGGCACGCCGGAGCGGACCTCGCGGGTGAGAATGGGGAAATCGCCGCGATAGGCCAAGGGGTCCAGCGGCAGAGTGGAATTGGTCACAAATGCGGTCCCAGGTTTGAAAGTGTTCGCTAAGAGCAAAGTTACGGGTGCGGCAAAACGTCCCCACCGACCCTGTGCGACCGCTGAAAAAGTCTCGCGGCATCACAACGCATAGTACTCAGTTCTGAGTACTCGGTACTACATTTTGTATCCGCCTCGACTTTTTCAGCGGTCTCCCTGGATCGGCGGCGTTTACGTTTGCTTGGTTCCCGGCTGCAGGGGCGAGTAGATGGCCGATTGCAACACGCGCCAGGGCAAGAGGCAACACTTCTGCCGGTTGGGCGTGAGACGGACACCGAACAGTGCCAGCATGTCGTTGGCGGTGAAGGCCTTGACGTCCTCGACCGTGCGGCCGTCGAACTTCTCCACAATCATCGAGGCCGCCGCCTGGCTGATGCAGCAGCCGTCGCCTTCGAAGAACACCTCCCGCAGCGTACCTCGATCGTCGATCTGCAACTCCATGCGGACCACGTCGCCGCAGAGCGGATTGTCGTCCTGGTGGGCGTGCGTGCAGTGCGGACTGTGGCCGCGGTGGTATGGATCCTCGTAATGGTCGAGAATGTGGTCCTGGTAAAGTTCTTCTTCGTCGGCGGGCATGTTCTCTCTTGGGGCAGAATCTCAGGCTAATGCTTCTCCGCGCGGACCATTTCTACAAAGGCGTCGATCTTCTCGCGGGTCATGTTCTTGTGCAGCGTGTCATTCACGAGCATGGCTGGGGCGAAGTCGCAGGCCCCCAGGCATTCGGCGGGCAGCAAGGTCACACGGCCGTCGCTGCTGGTCTCGCCCGGCTGGATGCCTAGCTTCTGCGCCAGGTAATCCATCAGGGCCTCGCCCTCGCGGCAAGAGCAACTGAGCGAGCGGCACATCCAGACCTTGAACTTGCCGCAGGGCTTGTCCTGGGGGAAGAAACCATAGAAGCTCAGCGTGTCTTGTACCTGCGCCGGGGCCAGGCCAAGCATCTGGGCGATCTCGACCACGGCCTGTGGCGGCACATAGCCCAGCCGCTCGTTGACCGCGTGCAGGGCCGGTAGAACGACGGCCCGCCGCGACGGATAGCGAGGATAATAGCCCTCGATCAGCGCGCGGATCTCGGCGTTGAGGACCGGCCTGGCCGGCGCTTCGCTCGGTGGGACTTGTGTAGTTTGCATCTTGGTCTAGCGGTCCATAGTATCCGGCACGCTCCGCGTGCCGCTGGGGGGGGCGGCACACGGAGCGTGCCGGATACATTCTATCTGTCCAACTCCGCGGCAATGATGTTCAAGCTGCCCAGCACGGCCACGATGTCGCTGAGCGTGTGCCCGCGGATCAGGTGCGGGAACAGGGCGAAATGGATAAACGACGGCGGCCGGCAGCGGGCACGGTAGGCCCGCGGACTGCCGTCGCCGACAACGTAAAAGCCCAGTTCGCCGTTGGGCGCCTCGGTGGCACAGTAAACTTCCTCGTTGGGCACGGGCATGCCGCGGTTGGGCATCACCAACTCGAAGTGCGAGATCAGGCCCTCGATCGTGGTCCAGACCTTGCCCGGCGGCGGCAGGATGGAACGCCGCTCGGGTCCCACGTTGACCGGCCCCGGAGGGATATTTTCCACGGCCTGCTGGAGGATCTTGACGCTCTCCTGCATTTCGGCCATGCGCACCCGGTAGCGCGCCAGGCAGTCGCCTTCCCGGGCGCAACAGACCTGGAAGTCGAAATCGGAGTAGGACAGGTAAGGCTCGTCGCGGCGGAGATCGCGGGTTACGCCGCTGGCTCGGGCGATCGGTCCGGAGCAGCTTCGATTGATGGCCTCTTCGCGGGTGAGCACGCCGACACCCTGCAAGCGGTCGACGAAGATGCGGTTCTTACCCATGAGGCGGTCCATGTCGTCCATCACCGGCGGCATCTCGGCAAGGAAGTCGCGGATCATTTGCACGACCTGCGGCGTGATGTCGCGCATCACGCCGCCCACGCGAGTGTAGCTGTTCGTGAAGCGGGCGCCGCAGAGGGCCTCGGCGATGTCGTAGATCGTCTCCCGCGGGTTGAAGGCATAGATGAAGTGAGTGAACGCCCCCAGGTCCAGGCCCATCGCCCCCAGGCAGAGCAGGTGGTCGCTGAGCCGCATCAGTTCGCAGACGATCGTGCGGATGTATTTGCAGCGCGGCGTGACTTCGACCCCCAGCAGTTTCTCGACCGCCATGTGCCAGGCCACGTTGTTGGACATGGGCGAGATGTAGTTCATGCGGTCGGTGACCGTCACGTACTGGTTGAAATCGAGGCTCTCGCCCAGTTTCTCGAAGCCCGAGTGGAGGAAGCCGATGTCGGGGATGGCGTCCGCCACGCGCTCGCCGTCGAGCTTCAGCAAAAGGCGCAACGTGGTATGGGTAGCCGGGTGTTGCGGTCCGAAATTCATCGTCCACAAGTATGGCTGCCCGGCATCATGGGCCTGGTCTTCAGCAAGTTCGGAAAGTGTAAGCGGCATTTTCTCTTTCAACTTTTCCCGCGCGTCAGGACGGGGAAATTGTGCCGTTCGCCCAACCCTTGCAAGGGATAGTCCTTGCGGAGCGGAAAGGCCGTGAACTCGTCCGGCAGGAGGATCCGCCGCAGGTCGGGATGGCCGGCAAAACGGATGCCGAACATGTCCCAGACCTCGCGTTCCAGCCAGTTGGCGCCATCCCAAAGCCCCACCACGGAACGCACCACTGGCTCCGGCTCGTTGACAAACGTGCGAATCGTCAGCCGCTGGTTGGCGTCCGTGTCCGCCAGCAGATAAACCAACCCGAAGCGGTCCTTGGCCCCGGGATAGTTCAAGTAGTCGACGCAGGTGATATCGACCAGCAGGTCGAAACCGTGCTTCCCCTTGAGGAATTCCAGGACTTCGTAGATCCGCTCCGCCGGGACAACCACGCGCGTGGCGCCACGAAACTCGCTCGTGGGCAAGTCGCCGAAGACGGCCCGGAGGGCGGCAAACGTTTCTGCGATGGGCATGATTCCTTATTTCGGCTCCTGCAAGGCCCGCTTGGTCTGTTGCCGCGAGGCGATGTAAAACTCCTTGCCGAACATGGTGCCCTCGCGCTGGATCTTTTCCTGTAAATCGACGACCGCCTGGATCAACTGCTCAGGCCGCGGTGGGCAACCGGGGACGTACATGTCGACGGGGATGAAGCGATCGATTCCCTGCACGACGCAGTAGGTGTCGAAAACGCCACCGCTCGACGCGCAGGCCCCCATGGAAATGCACCACTTCGGCTCGGGCATCTGCTGCCAGATCCGCTGCAGCACGGGCAGCATCTTCATCACCACGCGCCCGGCGACAATCATCAGATCGCACTGCCGGGGGCTGAAGCGGAAGACCTCGGCCCCGAACCGTGCGATGTCGTGCCGGCTGGCGCCCGCGGCCATCAATTCGATGCCGCAGCAGGCAGTGGCAAAGGGCATCGGCCAGAGGCTGCTCTTGCGGCACCAACTGACCAACTCGTCGAGCCGCGTCGTGGCGACTTGGTCCATGAGATCGGCTACCGCCATCGAAAGACCCCCTTGCGCCAATCGTAGACGAAGCCCAAGGCTAACATCGCAATGAACACCATCGCGCCGGCAAACACGACGTTCCGGTCGCTGGCCAGGCCATCCTGCACCGCGGTGGAAATATCGTAGGCACGTGGAGGCAGGGCGGAGTCCGGCTGGCCATTAGGCGGCGTCTCGGCATGGAGCCCATCTCTGCAAATGACCCTTGGAGGGTCGGGCCGCTTGGCGGCCACCGCCCAGGGATAGAGGAACAAGACCTCAACGTCGAATACCAGGAAGGCGATGGCAATCAAGTGGAAGCGGACGTCGAAGCGCCGCCGCGTATCGTGGACGGGGTCCATGCCGCTCTCGTAGGGCATTTTCTGCACCGGGCCCACGTACTGCCGCGGATTGAGCAGGGCCGCGATCAGAAACAGCGCGACCGCCAACCCCGCCACGCAGCCAAACATGAGAAATACAGGGAACGCGTTGACGGTTTCCATCGTTAGTTACTAAATGATTTCCCTGGGGTAGGTTTTTCACAGGTATTCTAGGACTTTCTTCCCCGCCTGACAACCTATGCGAAAAATTCCGGCAAGAAACAGCCGGACCCTTCGCGAGCTGAGCCGGCAAAGGGTCCATCTTTGGAAGTGGGCGGTTTAGGCGAGCGGCCGAAAATGGGCCGCTCGCCGCAAGATAGGCGGCATGGTCGGCGGCCCGATGCTTCCGTCGCTAGAAGACATCGAGATTGAAATGATGCCCGCCGTAATATCGCCTATCTTGGGGGTATTCGTTGTGCCACTGCCGGTTGTAAACGGGGATTTGCATTTCGGGCGGGTACCGATTATACATGTTCCCGGAACTGCGGTAGTAGTCCGGTCCCCAGAAGTTCTGCGGGTAATAGACGTACGGGTAGTGGTACAAGCGGTTCCAGTCCTGAGTGCTGTAGGTCTGGCCCCACTGATAATTGAAAGCCTGCTGGGCATTGGCTTTCGGCGCGAAATAGAACGTTTCCAGGACGCAGGCGCAAGCCAGTACGAAGATGATGCGTCGAATCATGAATTTCCCCCCTTCAATATGGAACCTGACAGACAACCCCTTTCTTGGCCCTTTACGATCCGGGGCTACGGGAGGGTTTTCGACAGGTTCTGCGAGCATGCGGAATGCCTACCTTTGTGCATCGGCAGTCGCTGCCACCGGCATTGAAAGAATATTGGGCATAATCGGTATAAGCGGAAAAAGCGGTCTGCTCGCTACTTTGGCGAGCCTGGGAGGGTAGGCCGAGTTTGCCGGCTAAAGCATCTCAGGTAAGTAATCTCCGCCATTGTTGCCTTTCGCTCCGCGAAAGTAGCGCTGCTTTCGCGGAGCGAAAGGCGACAAGGACTGGCGCTATTCTCGCCGTGCGGAGCTTTGCAGGGTATATTAGAGTGCCGCGGGATTCTCCGTTCGACTTCAACTCTCGGCACGCTCGGCCCTTCTGGGATTCCAGCGGGAGCGGAGGCGCGGAAACTAAGTCTGCATGGACCCACAAACCTTTCGCTCGCGAGTGCTCAAGAACCTGCTGGCCTCCCCGCTGGTGTTGATCCCGGCAGGGCTGGGCCTAGCGACGTTTACCTTGGCCATCCTGGTCGGCGCGCCGACAGGGTTCCTGGGTTTCCTTGGGCTTTCCGGCATCTTGGCGGGCGCCGGCATGGCGGCCACGCGCTGGATCCTGGGCTGGAATGAACTGACCAGTAAGACCTTCAATGAACTACAAGGCGAATCGAACCGCAGCCAAGCCAAGACTCTCGACGAGTTGGAACAATCGCTGAAGGCGGACCACGATCCCCGTACGACGCAAAGCGTCCGCGATTTGCGGCAGCTTTATCGCCGCTTGGAACGAGCCGGCGTCATGGGCGACAACATCGATTCGCTGGTTCTGCCGGACATCAAGAACAAAGCGGAGCAGTTGTACCAATCGTGTCTCGCTTCGCTGGCTCGAACCTTGGAGTTGTGGCAAGCGGCCCAGGAAATGGCTACGGTTGATGCCCGCAAACAAGTCCTCATGCAGCGTGAGACCCTGATCGGCGAGGTCAACAAGAGCGTCAACCATCTGGGCAAGACGTTGGACCACTTGCAGACGTCGTTGTTGAAACGCGACCGGCAGGACGAGAGCCTGGCACGGATGCGCGAGGAGTTGGAAATGGGGCTGCAAGTCTCGCAGCGGGTCGAACTGCGGATCGACCAGCTTGACCAGTTGGGACGCGACGCAGCGGCCTCCACCGGCCAGGAGCGAGGAACGAAAGAGGACGCGGCTTCCGCGTAAGTGTTAGTTTTTTGTTAGAGGACAGGTTGTTTTTCACGATTTTGGTAGGCTTTCCGGTGGCCGAAGGGTGGGACAAGGTCGCGCGAGCTATGGTGAGCCTGTGCAAACCGGTCAACCTCGATTCGCGGATCAATCGCCAGAACAACGTTCGACCGCGACTGCAGGCCCACCAGGACACCGGTTTGCTTGTCCCACCCTACGGGTTGCCCAGCCATTTCCGCCAAGGCAAGGTAGGCTTGATTGGCAGCCGATGCCGCATACCGTACAATGGCGTTAAACTGCTCTACAACCAGGGGAGGACGGGCCGATGATCGCTAGCAAACCAAGTCCGAGACAATGGTGCTGGACGGAAAGCCTTGGGCTGGCATTGACCCTGTTGATTCTGCCGGCGATGGGCTGTTCGCCCAGTTCACAACCTGCTCCGCCGCAGCCCAAGGGCGGATCTCCCACGCAGACCCGTCCGGCCGGCAACGATGTGCTGGAGCTGGTCTTCCCCTACGGCTCGGAGAAGCAGAAGTGGATCGACGCGGTCACCAAGGAGTTCAACGACGGCGACCATCGCACGGCTGCCAAGAACCGCATCTGGGTGCGGACTGTTCCCTTGGGGTCGGGCGAGCTGATCACCGAGATCCAGGAAGGGCGATTAAAGGGCCACCTGGCCAGCCCCGCCTCATCGGTCTTCATCGAATTGGGCAACGCAGAATCCAAGACGCGGACCGGAAAGCCGTTGGTGGGCGAGACCCGCAATCTGGTTGTCTCGCCCGTGGTCGTCGCCATGTGGAAGCCCATGGCCGAGGCCTTGGGTTGGGGCAAGCGGCCGATAGGCTGGGCCGATATCCTGCAGATCGCCAAGGACGAACAGGGCTGGGCGAAGTATAACTACCCGCAGTGGGGCCGCTTCAAATTCGGCCACACGCACCCCGAGTATTCCAACAGCGGCATCATTTCTGTCTTCGCCGAGGTCTATGCCGGGGCGGGCAAACTCAAGGGCCTGACCGCGGCCGATGTCGCCCGCCCTGAAGTGGGCCAATTCCTCCACGGCATCGAAGAATCGGTGGTCCACTACGGCAGCTCGACCGGCTTCTTCGGGCGGCGGATGTTTCTCGGCGGGCCGCAGTATCTGAGCGCCGCCGTGCTGTACGAAAACATGGTGATCGAGTCCTACGGCTCCGACCCGGCACCGCCCCTGCCGGTGGTGGCCATCTATCCCAAGGAAGGCACGTTCTGGAGCGATCACCCCGTGGGCGTTGTGCAGCGCGAGTGGGTCGACGACGAGCACCGGCAAGCCGCTGAAGAATACATTGCCTTTCTCACGGCCCCGGAACAGCAGAAGCGAGCGATGGAGTTCGGCTTCCGTCCGGCGGACGTGGGCATTCCACTGGGCGACCCGATCAACGCCGCGCACGGGGTTGATCCCAAGCAGCCCGAGACGACCTTGGAAGTGCCCTCGGCGACCGTGATGAACGCCGTCGTCGATCTCTGGAAGCAGCAGAAGAAGCATGCCAACGTCGTGCTGGCCATCGACATCTCGGGCAGCATGCAAGGCAAGAAGATTGACAACGCCAAGATCGGCGCCAAGCAACTCGTGGAGATACTCGACAAGGGAGACACGCTTTCCTTGATGTCGTTCAACGACAACGTAGCGTGGGCCGGCCAAGGGCTTTCCATGGCAACCGACCGGCAGGTGGCGGCCCAGGACATCGATAGCCTGTTCGCTTCCGACGGCACGGCCCTGTACGAGGCGATTGCCATGGCCCATCGCTACCTGGTCGCAAAACCGGCCAGCGACAAGATCTCGGCGATTGTCGTCCTTTCCGACGGCGAGGACACCAGCAGTCGGATGCGGCTGGAGGAACTGCTCAAGCTCGTGGAGACGAACGTCGAGGGCCGCGGCGTGCGCATTTTTACCATCGGCTACGGAAGCGATGCCCGGCCCGACGTACTGGGCAAGATTTCCGAGGTCACGCAGGCGAAATACTATTCCGGCACGCCGGAGAATATTCGCGAAGTCTTCAAGGAGATTTCTACGTTTTTTTGATGCGATGATTTTAGAACCAGCGGAATATACAAGTTGAGGCCGAAGCTATGAACGCTATGAACAATATGGATCCGTCCGGTTCCTCGGGAAGCTGGTTGGGAAAGGCCATTGTCGTAGTCCTGGTCTGGGTCGTCCTAGCAGGCGGGGGCTACTGGTTCTTCGCCGGCAGGGGCGGGCAGCCGGCGAAAGACGATCGCGCGGCGCGTCAGCCCGGCACGGAGCCGGGCAAGGGCGGGGGCAGTGACGCCGGACCTGCGCAGCCGGCGATCACCATCGGCGTGGCCTATGGCACGGAGAAGCGGGCCTGGCTCGAATGGGCCGTGGAGCAGTTCGCGCAAAACGAGGAGGGCAAGCGGATCCAGGTGAACCTCATTCCCATGGGGTCCTTGGAGGGCGCCCACGCCATCCTCGAGGGCGACAAACGGATCCACGTCTGGTCGCCTGCCAGCTCGCTGTACCGCGAGGTCTTCCTGGCCGAGTGGCAACTCAACCATTCCGGCAGCCCTATCGCCAAGGAAGAGGTTTTGGCCTTGACGCCGATGGTTTTCGTCACCTGGAAGAACCGTTACGATGCCCTCAAGGCCCACTATCCGGAAATCACCTTCGAGTCCATCTCGCAAGCCTTGCAGATGGAAGGCGGCTGGGGCGGCATCGCCAAGAAGCCCGATTGGGGACTGTTCAAGTTCGGCCATACCGATCCCAACAAGTCGAACTCGGGCCTGATGGCGCTGGTCCTCATGGCCTACGATTTCCACGGCAAGAACAACAACCTGGCGCTGGCCGACATCGTCAAGCCGGAATTCCAAACTTGGCTGGCACAGTTGGAACGCGGCGTGACGGCCCGTAGCGATTCCACCGGCACGCTGATGCGGGAAATGGTGCTCAAGGGGCCGTCGTCCTTCGACGCCGTGATGGTCTACGAATCGGTGGCCATCGACTTTCTCAAGAGCGCCGAGGGACGCTGGGGGACGCTGCAAGTGGTCTATCCCAAGCGGAACATGTGGAGCGACAATCCCTACTGTATTCTCAAGACCGACTGGACGACGCCGGCTCACCAGGCGGCCGCGGAAAAGTTCCTGCGGTTCTTGATGAGCCCGGCGGCGCAGAAAAAGGCCCTGGACCACGGCTTCCGTCCCGGCGATCCGGCCGTGCCCGTGAAGTTTCCGGAAAGCCCCTTCGTGAAGTACGAGGACCACGGGCTGACGATCGATTTGACGACTATTTGCGACCCGCCGACGGCCGAGGTGATCAACAACTTGTTGCAGACCTGGCAGCGTGCGGCGGGACCACGATAGAGATTTAACCCTGGAGGAATTTGCGATGTTTTCAGCGATTTGGCGGTATTTCCGCGCGTTCGGCTACCTGATCACGGGCCGCATCGACTCGGCCCGCATGGCCCTCAGCGCCAACCCCTACGTGGTTCAGGCCACCTACGACAACATCATCGGCGAGAAGCGGAAACGCATTCAGCAATACAAGGATGCCGTGGCCGCCATGATCGCCCAGGAAGAGAAGAAGAAGGCCGAGCTGAAGGTCCAGTCCGACGAGACGGCCAAGCTCAAGAACCTCCGCGACGGCGCGGCGGCGATGGCCAAGAAAGTGGTCGAGCGGCACGGCGGCAATGCCGATGCCGTCAAGAGCGATCCGGAATACCTCAAGTGCCAGTCGGCCTTCAAGGACTTCAGTTCCACCCTGCATGAAAAAGAAGGTAGATGCACCGAACTGGAAACCGACATCAAGACCCTGGACCAGAACATCGCGGGCCACAAGGTACAGCTCCAGACCTTGCTCCGCGAGCTGGACAAGGTCAGCCAGGAGAAGCACGAGACGGTCGCCGACATGATCACGGCCAAGGAAGAGAAGGAACTGGCCGACATGATCACGGGTGTGAGCGAGGACCGTACGAGCAAGGAACTGCAGGAGATGCGCGACTTGCGCACCAAGTCCAAGGCCACTGCCCGCGTCTCTCGCGAAATGGCCGGTGTGGACACGAAACGCTCCGAGACGGAGTTCCTGGAGTACGCCGCGCAGACCCAGTCCGACAACGAGTTCGACAAGCTCATCGGCCTGGCTAAGGAGCCGGCCCAGCAGGCCGAAGAGAAGAAGGAACCGGCCGAGAAGAGCAAGCTGCCGGAGGTTTAAGAGATCCGGGTCGCGCGTACGTGAAGCCGGAAACGTATAGTGGGCCGAGGTTGCGAGAACCAAACCAAAATACGAAATACGAATGTCGAAATCGGAAACAAATTCAAAGCAGAAAGTTCAAAGGCAGGAAACGGCCGTTTTGAATTTTGTTCTTTGCGATTTCTGATTTGTTTAGGATTTCGTGTTTCGTTTTTCGGATTTCTATACTGCCGGTTATGCCAAAAGGACAAGCCCCGCCCGAGAACCGATCCATGGCCGACGTCAGCTACCCCTTCTACTCCCGCCTGGCGAAAGTCCTCAACTCCAACCAGTCGCGGAGCGTCATCCTCTGTGGCAACATCCACGACCTGTTCCACAACGGCTGTGAGTATGTGCCGCTGATCCCTTTCCTCTGCGGCAAGTGCAACAGCCGGGGCATCATCCGCGTGGTCTACGAGCTCAACGGCCCGGTGCGGATCCTCGACGACCGCGAGAAGCTCAAGAGCGCGTGGATCCGCTGGAAGTCGGGCGTCGATCCCGATACGCTCTTGCTCCGCAACCTGGGGGCCAAAGGGCCGTCGGAAACGGACCGCCTGGGCGGCCAGTTCGAGCAACTTCTGCTGGACGCCATCGGCAACGCCAACCTGGCCCTGGAGTTGCTGCGCCAACTGACGATCTGCGCGCGGACGTCGGGCCTCGGCGCTGATTTGCTGATCTTCATCGAGGCGGCCGATATGCTGCTGCCGGCGGGCAGCGGCGACATCGCCGCCTTGAACGACCGGCAATTGCACCGCATCAGCATCGTACAGGACTGGTTCAGCGACCCGGCCTTCACCAACGGCCGCGATTCGGTCTGCCTGGTGGCCGAGTCGCGGAGCCTGGTGCATCCCCGCGTGAGCCGCTTGCCGCAGGTCTTGCCGGTCGAGATCCCCGCGCCCGGCGTGGCCGACCGCCTGCACTTCATCGAGACCTTCCTGGCCTCGTCCCCGGCCAAGCCCAAGCTTTGGAGCACGCCGGCAGAGCTGGCGTCGCTCACCGCGGGGCTTTCGATCCACGCCCTGCGGCAGATCCTGCTGGGCGCCGCCTACACGGAGGCCGCCGTCTCACCCGCCGACGTAGTGGCCAAGGTCGAGGAGTACATCCAGGGCCAACTCGGCGAGGACGTGGTGGAGTTCGAGAAGCCCACGCACACGCTTCAGGACGTGATGGGCTACAGCCGGCTGAAGGGGTTCATCCGCGACGAGCTTCTGCCGCGCTTCCGGGCCGCGCCGGACAAGGCTCTTTCCGGGGCCGCGGTGGCCGGCCCCATCGGCAGCGGCAAGACGTTCATCCTCGAGGCCGTGGCCGGCGAGCTCGATATCCCCGTACTCGTACTCAAGAGCATCCGCAGCCAGTGGTACGGACAGACCGACGTGATTTTCGAGCGGCTCCGCCGCACCCTGGAGGCCCTGGACCGCGTGCTGATTTTCGTCGATGAGGCCGACACGCAGTTCGGCGGTGTCGGCCCCGACGCGCACGAGACCGAGCGGCGGCTGACGGGCAAGATCCAGGCGATGATGTCCGATCCGGCCCTGCGGGGCAAGGTAATCTGGCTGTTGATCACGGCGCGTATCCACCTGCTCTCGCCCGACATCCGCCGTCCCGGCCGGGCGGGCGACTTGATCATTCCAATCCTCGATCCGGAGGGACCCGATCGCCGCGAGTTCCTGGCCTGGACCGTCAAGGGCTTATTCGAGCCCGACGCCACCGCCTTGGAGCGGCTGGACGAGCTTACGCAGGGCTATTCGGCGGCGGCCTTCGCCGCCCTGCGGCAGCACTTGAAGGCCAAGGGCGCGGCAGACCTGGAGCAGGTCGTGGCGATCGTACGAGACCAGATTTCGCCGGCCATCGGCCTGACGCGGCGTTACCAGACGTTGCAGGCCCTGGTGAACTGCACGCGGCGGTCCTTGTTGCCGGACCCCAACGTCTCGGACCAGGACCGCGAGGCCTGGGAGTTGGAGATCCGCAAGCTGGAGGCGATGGGCGTGCGGTGACTACTTAGGATTGGCGAATCAATAACAGTCGGAAGTCACCCCTACAGTACGACACTTATTGATTCGCCGGTCCTTACCCGGCCTTGGCCCGGCGGAATTCCTCTGCCTGTTCCTGGTCTTCCATCGCATGGATGCGGATGGTAGCGCCGGGCGGCATGCGCCGTTCGGGAATGATGCCCCGCTTGGTCGCGGCCAGGAAGGGAAAGAACTCAGCGGCCGGCTCGTCGTGGAACTCGCGCTGGAGCGACTGCAGAATCTCCTTCCAGGCTAGGCCGCTGCGATAGATCACCCGATAAGCTTCCTTCAGCCGCGCGATCGACTTCGCGTCGCAGCCGGCCCGCCGTAGCCCGACCTGATTCAGCCCCACCACATAGCTGCTCTGCCCGTCGATGGTCACAAAGGGCGGGACGTCGCGCGAGATGTGGGCCAGTCCGCCGACCATCGCCAGCCGCCCCACGCGACAGAATTGATGTACTCCCGCGCCGCCGGAAAGGAAGGCCCGCGAGCCGACCGCCACGTGGCCGGCCAGCATGACGTTGTTGGTCAAGATCACGTTGTCGCCCAGGCAGCAGTCGTGGGCCACATGCGCGTTGCACATCAGCAGGCAATGGTCGCCGATCACCGTATTGTGGTCCGGCTGCATGGCCCGGTGGATCGTGACATTCTCGCGGATCGTGTTGCCCGCGCCGAGCACCACCTTGCCGAGTTGGTCAGGCACGTTGGTATGCTGGGGAATGCCGCCGACGACCACACCCTGGAAGAGGTGGTTTTTTTCGCCCAGCGTGGTCCCGCTCCTGATGACGACGTGGCTCTCCAGGATACATTGCGAGCCGATCGTCACGTCGTTTTCGACGACGCAAAACGGTCCAATTTGGACCCCATCGCCAAGTTTTGCCGACGGAGCAACCAACGCCAAAGGGTGAATGAGCATGTCCGGCGCCTCGAAGTGGTTAAGTTTCCCTGGCCGCACGGTGCGATCCTCGCCCCGGGCCGGCCTAGGCTAACTGTTTTTATCGGCCGAGTAAAGCCCGAGGTTTCGCCCGATTGTGACGTAAAAACAGGATTTGTCGCCTCTTACGCTGAAAATAACCCTAGTGGTAGTTTGTTAATTATCAAAAAGAGACAGAAATGTCGCGATTTCGTGTGGGGAACGCGGCACCCGCTTGCGGGTCTTGGCATTCCGAAAACGCGCGGAACGGCATCGACCCACAAGCGGGTGCCCCGCCGTTCCCACAGAAGCCTACACAACGTCCCCCTGTTCCAAAGTGCCCATGTTCGGTAAACTTAATCCAATGTATTGTCCCGCCACCTGTTTTTAACAATGAACCTCATGTCAACTCCCGACAAGCTGTACGACGAAGCGATTGAACTGCAACAAGCCGGCAAACTGGACGAGGCGGTGGCCCGCCTGGAATCGCTAGCCCAGAGTCAGCCCGATTTCGCCTTGGCCCATGCGGCGCTGAGCGCCTTCTATAGCAAGCAGGGGCGTCACGGCGAGGCGGTGACTCAAGCCCAGTTGGTCTGCGAGTTGGACGCCGACGACCCCTTCAGCTACATGGCCAAAAGCCTGGTCTGCCAGCGGGCCGGCATGATTCACGAAGCGGAAGAAGCCATGGCCGAGGGCATGAATCGGCAGTGGGCAGCGAAACGCGGACAGTAAGGACCGTGAAGCGATAAGTGCCACTGTATCCGGCACACTCCGCGTGCCGTTTCGGACGGCACACAGAGTGTGCCTACTACTATTACTCCACCTCTTCCGGGTCGAACGTGGTGCCCGTGAGTTCCTTGCGCGGCATGCCGATCTCCTGCATGAGGTGCTTGGCCAAGTGGCTGTGATGGAGGCTATAGGTGAAATAGATCACCAGTCCCACCGCCAGCCAGACGACCAGCCGCAGCCAGGTGTCCAGCGGCAGGAAGAGCATCAGCAACACGTTGAGCAGGATGCCTAGCGGTGCGACGACGAACAGCAGCGGGCAGCGGAAGGGCCGCTTGGCCTCCGGCCGCCGCACTCGCAGCACGACGACCGCTCCGCAGACCATGGCAAAGGCCATGAGCGTGCCGATGTTGACCATCTCTTCCAGCTTGTAAATGGGCGTCAGCGCGGCCGTGGTGCAAATCACCACGCCGGTCACCATGGTGGCGATGTGCGGCGTGCGGAAGCGCGGGTGGACCGTGCCAAAGATCTGCGGCAACAGCCCGTCGCGGGACATGGCCATGAAGATCCGCGCCTGGCTGAGGAAGAGCACGAGGAGCACGCTGGTCATGCCGGCCAGGCCGCCGACGGCGATGATGGCCGCCCAGATCCTGGGCAGAAGACTGCCCTGGGCCGTCGCCTGCTGGGCAAAAGCCGCGGCGATGGGGGCCTCGGTGTTGATCTCGGGATAGGGAACCATGCCCGTCACCACGGCCGCAACGATGATGTACAAGAGGGTGCAAACCGAGAGCGAGACGAGGATGCCGATAGGCACGTCGCGTTGCGGGCGGCGGGCTTCTTCGGCGTGGGTCGAGATGGAATCGAAGCCGATAAAGGCGAAGAAAACGATCGACGCTCCCAGCATGAGGCCCGAGAGGCCGTAGGGCATGAACGGGCTGCGCGTGGCGTCGTCGATGGGCACCAGCCAGCGATTCAACCCCAGCAGGCCCAACATGCCCCACGATTCGGCTTCGGCCGCCTGCTGCTTGCTCTCGACCTGGGCGAGGATCTCCGCCACGGCTTGCCGCTGCTCGGCCGTTTGCGGCAGGTCGGCCGAGAGGCGTTTTGTCAGGTCTTTCAACTCGTCTTGCGCCACTGTCGCCGAGAGCTTGCCTTCCTGCTGAAGCCGGTCGATCTCCTCCTGCTGGCGCTGGATGCGGTAGCTGGCGACCACCTGTTTCTTGATGATGTCCGCGCGGTCCCCGCTATCGTCGGCCGCCCGCTCAACATCCCGCACCGTCTTGAGATACTTCTCGACTTCATCCGGGATGAGCTTCTTTTCCTGCGGCAACGCCCGGCGGGCCACGGAGACTTCCGTCCAATTGCTGCGATTAACGTAGCCCCAGCCGACGGCGATGACGAACAGCACGACGGCCAGTTTGGCCAGGACGAGGGCGGCATTGGTGCGTGCGCTCTCGCGAATGCCGATGACTAGGACAATGGTGACCAGGCCCATGATCACGACTGACGGCAGATTGAAGATTCCGTGAACGTTGCCCTTGGACCAGAAGGGGTCGTGGGAGAGCGCGGCGGAAACCGGCCTCAGCCCGATCGACTCCAGCAGCACGTTGAAGTAGTGCGTCCAGGCCGAGGCCACGGTGGCGCAGCCCATGGCATATTCCAGGATCAGGTCCCAGCCGATGATCCAGGCGAAGATTTCGCCCAGCGTGGTATAGGCATAGGTGTAGGCGCTGCCGGCCACGGGGGCCATGGCGGCGAATTCGGCATAGCACAGGGCGGCCACCACGCATCCCAGGCCGGCAATCGCATAGGAAAGCACGACGGCCGGCCCGGCGTCCTGGGCGGCGGCGCGGCCGGTCATGACGAAAATCCCCGCGCCGATGATGCAGCCCACGCCCAGCGCCGTCAATGCCCAGGGGCCCAGCACGCGGTGCAAGCGATGTTCGCCGGCCGCCTCGGCCAGCAGTGCTTCCAGGTCCTTGCGGGCGAAGATGTTTTTCCAACTCACAGTGGGCCTCAAAGATTTGCGATCGGAGTTCAAAGCGTCGACGGGCTTGGGTCGTCGAACTCGGAATTGAGCAAAAACTCCCTGAACGTCGTCGGCGCTTGGTTCAACTCCGAAGGCGCGAACGTGAACAGGGTCACGATATCCCTCTGCGTCTCCGGCGGTAGTTGGTCCAGATCCTGCTCGACCATCGCGTCCCGCTTTTCGCGCGGCATTTCCTCGAAACGCGAGCCGACGACTCGGATCCGAATGGACGCGGAGTTGCAGCGATAGGAAACTGCTTGCTCGAAATGCTTTCGAAGAAGCTCCTCGACCATCCCGGTTTCCGGAGTGCGTTTCGCTTCCCAAGCCCGCGTGACGATGCTACTCATTAACCTGCTCCAAATCTGTTCCGGTTATCCGTTTCTATTATGACGCGCACGACTTCACTTGGCAATCCCGCTCCGGCCTCGCGCGCCGACGTCCCAACGCCACTCGGTGGAGTTGTGGTGCTCAAAAATGCAGCGGTCGCCACCCTCTTCGAATATGCCGCATCGCGGCGGCAGCGGCAAGGCAAACGTCAAAATGATCATAACCTGTACCGTCTGTGAAAAGAATTCGCGGCCCGGGTTATGGGAAAATTGGCCCAGCGACTCGTGCGAGTCACGCCCACCGGTTACGCTTCCTCTTCAAGCTCCATCACTAACTCCACGAGGTCCAGCGAATCGATTCCCAGT
This sequence comes from uncultured Planctomycetaceae bacterium, assembly GCA_964615095.1. Lineage (GTDB taxonomy): Bacteria > Planctomycetota > Planctomycetia > Pirellulales > Thermoguttaceae > JANXQG01. The sequence goes on from CAZTPX010000014.1 coordinate 77,278, forward strand.
TCCTGCCAGTCACCGTCGCGCACCGCATCAGGGTTGATCCCCAGTCTCTCAGCGACCATGGCCCGCAGGCGAATTTCCATCCGTTCGCCTTCGTCGTGTCCAAACAACCTTGCCGCGCTGCCCGCCGCAAAGAACCAAAGCAGGCTGCCGCAGACCGGACAGGTGGCATCACCAAAGACTTGCGAGGGCTCGACGCGAACCTCGTTCTGGCACACCGGGCACCGGTTCCACTCGCCTTCGGGAGTACGGGAGGAAATCACGATTCCCTGCGCGGCACGGCGGAGAACGGTTTGCGCGGGCTGGCCTTGGATTTCGCGACGAGGGCTTGAAATTTCGGATTCGATTCCAGCAACCGGTTCATCAGGTCATCGTCTTCCTGCGGTTCCAACCCCTGAATTGCCAAGAGTCGCTGGTCGGGCATCTCAACGACAACCGTGTCGCCCGAATCGGCGCATTCATTCAGCGTTTTCTTCAGGTCCGCTTCCAGGCTGCTCAACGGGATCGTCTTGATGGCCATGATACTCCACTCCTTCCACAATCAGTTTGTTCCCGACCTTGCGTCCGACGATGAGGATGACAACTTCATTCGCCCCCCACATTACATAAGGCCCGCAGATGGCCCGCCCGTAATTCGAATTCGGCAAGCGGATTGGCACGCAAGCGTTTGATCGCTCTGGTGGTCGCCGTGGGTTGGTGTTCCAACCGCGATACGATAGCCGCTGCCAAGATTCGTTGATCGCGAACCGACAACAAGCGGAGTTGCCTTTCAGCGTCATCGGTAATGGTAATCTGAAATGGCATGCATATCGGCTCGCGGCGCTGCAAAAAACCCCGCGGTCGCATTTCGCGACCTGGGAGTTATGACAAAATGGCGCAAAACCCACCGTGTTCGAGTATATCCCCGGCGATGGACAGAGACAAGCTGAGCATCTCCGAATCTCTCGCCGTTCACCCAAGTCCGAGAAATCGCCATCCGAGGTTATTGACGCAAATCTTCGTGGATGGTGGGCCGGCATGCACCCTACGATGACAAATCTGTCGCAGGTCATGCTACCTTTTCAGCCAATTCCACCTGCCGGGTCAACGGCACACGAAGCAACACAATCCAGCGCCGCGCGGAATCGAGTATCACCAGGCCCGACAGCCCCAGCATGATGCCTGCCAGAATCGATACGAGTTGCAAGTAAAAGGCAGCCGGCGAACCGGGCACGAGGGTTGCCAACTCCTGCCACCAACTCTGAATGCTCTGGATGCCGGCCGCGAACACGGTGGCCACGACAAACAGCAGCGGAATTCCGGTACAAAGGGCGTAGGCCCGCCGCGGAGCGTGTTTCAAGAGGTAGGTCGTGCCGATGGCCAGGGCGATCGTGGCAAGCAATTGATTGGCGATGCCCATCATCCGCCAAAGGGTCGCGAAATTGCCCAAGGAGAGCAGGTAGCCCCACAAGGCGCACACTGCCACGCTCAGGGCCACGTTGAGACCGAGGTTTACGTCCCTCCGCCGCGCGAGCGCCGCGGGCAGGAACTGATGGACCGTTTCCTGGAAAATGAACCGCGCCACGCGGGTGCCGGTCTCCAGCAGCGTGAGGATAAAAAGGGCCTCGAACATGATCACGAAGTGATACCAGTAGCTCATCAAGGTCCGCATGCCGGGCAGGCTGGAAAAGACCTTGGCCATACCCACGGCCAGCGTCACCGCCCCGCCCGTCTTGCCGGCCAGGTTCGATTCGCCGGTGCTGGCTTGCAGCGCATCGAACTCCTTCGTCGTCATGTCTAGCCCTGAGGTGCCCTGCACCTCGGCGACGACGGCATCGTATTTCTCGGGAGCAATATTGATCTTGAAGTAATCGCCCGGCTCCAGGGCGCAAGCCGCGATTAAGGCCGTGACCGACACAAAGCCTTCCAACAACATCGCCCCGTAGCCGATCGGCAGGATGTCCTTCTCGCGGGCGATCATCTTGGGCGTCGTGCCGGAACTGACGAGGGCGTGAAATCCGGACAGCGCCCCGCACATGATCACGATGCAGACAAAGGGCCAGACCGTACCGGGTACGACCGGACCGTTGCCGTGGATGAAGGGCGTCGTCGCCGGCATCTTCAAGTCCGGATGGGCCACGAAGATCCCAAGGGCCAGCAGCACGATCACGCCGATCTTCATGTACGAACTGAGATAATCGCGAGGACACAACAAGATCCAGACCGGCAGGATTGAGGCAATCGCCGCATAGACGGGCAGGATGATCGACAACGTCGGCTGGTCAAAGATCAACGCTTTACCCCAGGCGGAGTCGCCGAACGGCTTGCCTAGGAGCACGCCCAAGAACACGATGCTCACGCCGATCAGCGTGGCCTCGCCGACGCGGCCTTTGCGGATCACGTTCATCCACAACCCGGTGAACAGGGCTGCGGGGATGGTTACGATGATCGTGAACATGCCCCAGGAACTTTCGCTCAGGGCAATCACCACGACTTTGGCGACTCCGGCCAGGGTCACAATGATAATGAAGAGCGTAACCAGGGTGGTTGTGATCCCAGAGATCGATCCGAGCAGGTCGCGGGCGATCTTGGGCAGCGAGAGACCGTCGTTTCGCACCGAGGCCAGCAGGATCACGAAGTCGTGTACTCCGCCTGCCAGACAGGCCCCGATGATGATCCAGGCAAAGCCGGGAAAATATCCCCATTGCGACGCAACGACTGGTCCCACCAGCGGTCCCGGTCCGGCGATCGCGGCAAAGTGAACACCGAAAAGCACCAGCCGCCGCGTGGGCTGGTAGTCGATATCGTCGCGAAGCCGATGGGCGGGCGTGACCGTTTTGTCGTTCAACACGGCCACGCGGGCCGCCAGGAAGGCCCCGTAAAAGCGATAGGCCACGGAAAAGGCCGCCAGAGCCGTAATCACCAGCCAGAGGGAATTCATAGGATCTGCCTCACGGTGTCACCCCCAGCGGTGGGGAAAAACATCCAGATTTACCCATTCTGTACAGCCCAATCATAAGCCAACGGCGGTTTTCGAGCAATGCAGACGGACTGCGGCCCGGGAGAGCTGCAAAGTCCTTCGTAGCACGGAATTTATTCCGTGGCCTTGCCCTTCTTCGAGTCTGTTCCGAAAGGCGTTGGAGTCCCGGCTTTAGCCGGCTAAAGCCGGGACTCCAACACGGGTAGGGCAAAACGGAATGAATTCCGTGCTACGGAGGGCTGTCCTGCCGGGCCGCTTTCTCTCGCCGCCGCGGGGTATTACAATTATCTTTTCGTTTTTTCCTTGGAGGTAGCATCCATGTTCGGTTTTGGCATTATCGGTTGTGGTATGATCGCCAACTTCCACGCGAAGGCGATCGCCGACGTTCGCGGGGCCAAGCTGGTGGCCTGCTTCGACCAGGTTCCGGCGGCGGCCGACAAGTTGGCCGAGAAAACCGGCTGCAAGGCCTATCATCAGCTCGACGACTTGCTGGCCGACCCGGCCGTACAGGTCGTCACCATCGGCACGCCCAGCGGTGCACACATGGAGCCGGCCCTCGCCGCGGCGCGGGCGGGCAAGCACGTGATCGTGGAAAAGCCACTGGAGATCACGCTCTGCCGCTGCGACCAGATCATCGAGGCCTGCCGCACGGCGGGCGTGGTGCTCTCGACCATCTTCCCCTCGCGCTTCCACGATTCCAGCCAGGAATTGAAGCGGGCGGTCGAGGCCGGGCGCTTCGGCCGGCTGACCTTGGGCGACGCCTACGTGAAATGGTATCGCAGCCAGGCCTACTACGATAGCGGCGCGTGGCGGGGCACGTGGGAACTCGACGGCGGCGGGGCCCTGATGAACCAGGCCATCCACAGTGTCGACCTGCTCACCTGGTTGATGGGTCCCGTGGTCGAGGTGCGGGCCAAGACCGCGCTGCTGGCCCACGAGCGGATCGCCGTCGAAGACGTGGCCCTGGCCACGGTCGAGTTTGCCAACGGGGCTTTGGGTGTGATCGAGGCCAGCACGGCCGTCTATCCCGGCTACCTGAAGCGGATCGAGATCCACGGCAACGCGGGTTCGGCGGTTGTCGAAGAGGAAGACCTGACGAGGTGGGATTTCGAGGTGAAGAAGCCCCGCGACGAGGCGATCTTCGCCGCCATGGCCAGCCGCAAGAGCGGCGGCGGCGGGGCCGCCGATCCCGCGGCCATCGGTCACCAGGCCCATGCCAAGCAGTTCCGCGACGTGCTGCAAGCGATCCGCAAGGGCGCCGCCCCGGCGGTCGATGGCCCCGAGGGCCGCCGCAGCGTGGAGATCATCCTGGCGATCTACAAGTCGGCGGAAACGGGCAAGGCGGTCAAGCTGCCCTTGGCCGGCGACCCGCCGCTGCGGGCAAGGCGGAAAGGGAAATAAAACATTTCGTATCTCCTTGGTGACGGCATGAGTCAGGAAAAAGTGCTTCCAGCGGCGTTTCTCCAGCCTGGGCCGCCGAGACCAACCAACCGTTTTGTGTTATGCAGTGGTGTAGCCACATGGAAAAAAGGGGCTTTTTGGCGTTTTTGAGTCGATTTTCTACGTCCATGTGTATGTTTTGCTTTCGCTAAAGGTGTTGCTCGCATAGCGGAAACTGCGGAAATACGGTCGCTTGACACTCTAACGATAGTCTTGCTACAGCCGAAATACCTAGACAATACCTAGCCACTTCGGCCCATTTCCTAGCCACTTTTGTAGCCAACCTAGCCACTTCCTAGCCACTTTTTGGAAGTATGATCATGCGTACAGTATATAGGAGTAGGACACATGACACTTTCTTTAGGATATTTGAGTGCAGAGTCAGAAAAATAATTAATTGTCGTCATGGCAAGTGCGGCCGTTCGCGAGCGGTGCCTGGGCCGTAGGTGGGGCGAGGCGCGAGACCCACGCGCCACTGCTTCCGCGCAGCCGCCGGCGCGGACGCCGACTTGGCCAAAGTCGGCGCCGCGCATTACTAATGGCCCCCGGTTCGCTGCGCCGGGAGCCGGTTAAATTTTCAAAGAACAAATGCACGCGCCGAGTATTCAGGCCTGGCTGAATTTCAGCGCGCTTTATACCCACATAATACGCAAGAACGTTTCGGCCCATTTGCACGCGGCGCGGATTTTGCGCCGCAAACCCAAGCGGTTGAGGCGTTTCCGCTTTCCGCTGCGGCAATACTTGAGAATCCGTCCTGACTGGTGTCGCCCATCTGATGTCACGATTCTTCAAACCCGTGGGGGTCGAATCGTAGTGTTCGGCAATTCTCGGTAATGGTGCGCACCATTTCCGGCGAAACACCGTCGGGAATGTCGGCATGAACCTCCAAGGTCACTTTAACTTCGGCCCCGGCCATGCCGGATAGGTGCTGGACAACCTCTTGGGCAATCCGGTCGGCGTCGCGGGCAAGCCGAATTGGATCCAGTATGACGGAACCGAAGAACCGCCGCGGCTTGGGCGGCTCGACGACCGGCGGCGGGGCACCCCCTGGGTCCGGCCCGATGGGCGGTGTGACGGTGCCTGGAGGCGGTGTAACCACCGGAGGCTTTCCCCCGTTGCCATTCCCGCCGGTCCGCGTACCCTCTGGGCGCGGCCCGGGCTGCTGAGTCTGGTCGGCCGCCAATTGGGCGGCAGCCACGTCGGGCTTAATCACCAGGCTTCCGCCCTCCAACAGCACGCGAATCGTGCGATTGACCGCAAGCCCGACGTATCGCTTTTTCTGTTCGTCCCAACGTTCGGCATAGGCAAACGTCTCTGACGGAATGAGTCGAGGTGCTACCCCCTCGCGAATAGCGGCCAAGAGTACATCGTCGTCGCGAAGCCGCGGCAGGTAAAGATACTTCGCCATGTCTTCGGCCAATTGCTTTACCGCGACGTGGTCGCCGCGCCAAAGCGGCACACGGTCCAGTTCGTGCCGCAGCCGAACGTCGCCCAGGGCCGGCATGAGCAATTCTTCGCTCTTGAGCTTCTTGGCGGCCCGGGTCGCCAACGAATCCTGCCCCTGCAGCCGGATCTCCGTCCATTCGATTTCGCCCTTCGGGTCGGACTGCCCCGGTACGAGTAGCCACTGGAAGGTCTCGGGAATGCGGGCGTCCACCGTTTCGTCCGAGGTCCGCAGTTTCGTCTCAGCCTGCTTCGTCTGGAAGGGGTCGAGGTTCAACGTTTCCCGGTCGTCCCAAATCGAATCCCAAGCCAGGTACTGGCGAACGGCGCTCTGCAATTCCCTCAGCCGAGTCGCATCGGCCGCGAGCATGACGAGCGTATTGCGATAGCTTCGCGGGCTGTTGCCCCGCGATTCCAGGATGGCCAGCGCCTCCTTTCGGGCCGGGCTGCCGGCGTTCTTCGCAGAGTGCGGGAACTCCGGCCCGAGAACCACCAGTCGCGCCGCCCGCTCGTCCGGAATATCGGAGCCAGGGCAACAGGCATGGACCTTGCTGAAGGCATCGCGCTTGCCGGCCTCGCTGCGCAGCCGCCGGGCGATTTCCTCGTTGACATCATCCTCGTTCTTCTGGCTTGCCCGGTCGTCGGCCAAACGCGTGACGGTGGGCTGGGTCGAGTACCAGTAGCGTTTGCCATCGACATAGAGGTAGGTCGCTCGATCCGTCAAACGCCGCAAGGCATCGCCGAACGTGGCCACGGCCTCGCCGGGCTGAACGCAGCCCAGCTTGACCTGGCGGTCGTCGATGCCACGGTTCGCCGCCTTCTGGGTGGGCGCAGAGCCCATATAGATCGTGCGCGACACCCGACGGCAGGCCGAATATCGGCCCAGCGTCGGCGTCTCCCGGTCCAAGCATAGCGGCAGGGAGTTGGGGCCGTCAACGTCCTTTTCGATGATCGGCAGCCATTGGTCTTCCAGGTAGCGGGTTAGTTCGTCCTGGACCTTCGGGTCGTCGACGGGGATCGTGGCCGGCATGATCAGCAGATTGTTATCGTTGCGGTCCCACAGGGAGTGGATCACGGCCGCCATCAACCGCAAGACACCGCGGGTCCGCTGGAACTTGTCCAAGGCCGACCAGTCGTTGTGCAGCCGGTCGAAAAGTTCGGGGTGGATGGGATAGGCCATTTTGATCCGGCGCTCGTAAGTCGCTTCCCGGCAATCGGGCGGAAACTCCTGGTGCTGGGCGCCGTACATCTCGGAAAACGCCTTGGCAACGGCGTCGCGGGCGACGAACTGGTCGCCGGTCATGGGCTCGAACAGCCGGCGGCGGACGATCTCGAAACTCTCGTCTGGCCGGGCCGGGTGCCAGGGCGATTCGACGCGGCCAATGGCGTTCTTCAACTGCTCCAGGGCGGCTTGCCCGAACGAACCGCCGATTTCATTCTTCGATTCGGGAATGCTCACCACCAAGACGGTCTGCTTGGCGACCTTGGCGGCCTCGCTTAGGGCCTGGGCAAAGGTGAACTGCGTGTCGAACGTGCCGGCGGGCAACGATACTTCGTCGCGCAACTGCCGGGCATAAGCCACCCATTCGTCGATGAGGATCAAGCAAGGGGCAAAGTGGTTGAACAGTTTTTTCAACGTGTCGCCGGGATTCGTGCCTTTCTCGTCGTCGTCCTTGACCATCTCGTAGCCCGGCTTGCCGCCAAGCTGCCACGCCAATTCGCCCCAGAGGGTGCGGACCACGGTGCCATCGGGTTTCTTGTGGGTCTGCCCCGGAGAAATCTTGGTACCCACGAGAACCGCCCGGTGAACGCCGGGGGCCACGGGCACGCCGGCTTCCTTCACTAGCTCGTCCACGCCCAGCAGTTCGCCAGGCGAGACGCCGGAAAACAGGTGCCAGAGCGACATCATGGAGTGCGTCTTGCCGCCGCCGAAGTTGGTTTGCAATTCGACCACCGGATTTCCACCCTGGCCGGCAAGCCGAACCAATGCGCCGGTCAGCAGACCCTTTAGTCCTTCGGTGATGAACGTGCGGCGAAAGAATTCCGTTGGGTTCTGGTACTCTTCCGAGCCTTCGTTCTGATAGACTTGCCACAGATCAGCGGCAAACTCGGCCTGCTGATACGTGCCTTTTACTACGTCGCTATGCGGAGTGACCACTTCACGCCACGATCTCAGCCCGCCTTGCGGCTTGCCCTCGGTGGGGATGAACGAAGCCTTTCGCATTTCACTGCGGCGCTGCTCGTCGAATTGCAGCCGCAGCAGATCCATTCGCATCTGGCCAATCTGTTCGGCCTCGGATGCCGAGACTGCCGTAAGCAGCCGCTCCATGCTGTCCAGCGCGCGGTAGGCATCGCTGCTGGCAAAGGCTTCCTGGTGTGCCCACTTGTTGCGAATGTCGCGCAGTTCGCTGACCAGGCTGCGCTCGGCCGGACCCAATGTCTTGGCGAATACGACATTCCATTGGTTCCATAGCACGGCCAGAAGGCATTGGGTATCGAAGTGGAATTTTTCCGCCTTGCGTCCCTTACCGCGTTCCGGCGGTTGTCCTTCTCTTGCAACGTCTTCCCACTTATTGCCGTGGACGGCCTTGAGTTCCCGCTCGACAAAGGGCCGTAAGCCCTCGTTCAACAGGTCGAGGGCCTTGCCGACTCGTTCACGGTTGGTGATTGCCATGTCTTGTCTCCGTGCCTGCTCATACTAACC
>CAZTPX010000014.1:85920-107667 GCA_964615095.1 uncultured Planctomycetaceae bacterium
CGAAGCGCCAGCGAGGGGCTGTGTTCCTCCATACTAACCCGAAGCGCCAGCGAGGGGCTGTGTTCCTCCATACTAACCCGAAGCGCCAGCGAGGTCGAGTCCCCTGGCAACTCGCCGATGGCAACTCGCCGCATGTGGACGTCTTCATTCCCGCGGGCGCAATCCATGCAATGTTTGGAACCGTCAGCTTTGGTTCCCTCGCTGGCGCTTCGGGTTAGTATGCGTGCCTCGCTGGCGCTTCGGGTTAGTATCGGTTATGCGGATCATCCTGTCCGTCGCGGACGTACTGGATCACAGCATCAAGGCCGTCCGCGTCGTTGATATACCGGCGGCTACCGCGCTCCGCCCACCAGTTCTCGCGGACATCATCATCTCGCGGCGTTCTGCCCTCGCTGGCGCTTCGGGTTGGTATGCCCCGTCGCTGCCGTTCGAGTTCCTTCAGTTTTCGCGTACACCAGGCTTTGAGCTGGCTGCGCACCGCCTCTGGCTTGATGTTCGCGGCCACGACCACGTGGACGTGGTTGGAACGGCAGTTCTTCGCGTACAGTTCCCAGCCGCGAAGCTGGCAATGCTCCACGATGGTCTTTTCGACCACCGCGCGCTGTTCTTCATCCAGCCGACAGGCGTCTTCGGTCATTCGCGCCTCGGCCTCAAGTTTCCGAACGGAATCCGGCGGCTGCAAGCCGCGCCCCCGCTTCACCCAACCGCGCTCATCGCCCGGCAGCCAGGTTCCGTAGGTCGGCCACGTAAGGTAGTACGCCAGCGGATCCGGCATCGTCGGCTCATTCGGCCTGCTCATCGTTCAGTTCCTCTTAGTCACAGCCATACTAACCCGAAGCGCTAGCGAGGGGCCCGTATTCCTCCATACTAACCCGAAGCGCTAGCGAGGGCGAGCCCCTTGTCATTGAGCAGCGCCGACCCCATGCATGACGGCCGGCATCTGATTCGTTCGACACGCAGGTCGGATGTTTCCGTTTTCCCTCGCTGGCGCTTCGGGTTAGTATGGTGGTTACCTCGCTGGCGCTTCGCGTATCGATTCCCTCGCTGGCGCTTCGGGTTAGTATGGTCGCATCAAAACATCTCTTGTTGATTATCCCTCGCCCTGCTCCGCCCCGCCAGGGCCAGCTTCGTCAACTCGGGCCAGGCGATTACAAGTCCATTATACGCCAGGGCTTCTTCGGCCCATTTCTTGCGCTCACATAGGCTGTAGAGCCGGTAGGCCAGGTCGCGGGCGGTCTCGGCCATGCCGCCCAGCCTGTGGACCAGGGCCGCGGCTGCCGGTTCGCCCTCCTGCTCCAAGGTGCGGATCAAGTGCTGCGTAATCTCCCAGACGGTCAGCCGCTTATCGGTCGCCGGGTCCCAGGCCGTGTCGAGTTCCGCGCGCTTCACAAGCCGGACCTTGCCGCCGCGGGCGGTGACGATGCCGGCTTCGATCAGGCCGTTGACGGCCGTATTCTTGGCCTTGCTGAGCGTCTCGGCGTCGCCGAAGGGGCCGTCGTCCATGCCGAACTGCTCGAACCAGGCCAGCGCCCAGCGGGTGTCGCCGTCGAACTCGCCCTCCTGCTCGGCCAGCACCTCGTCGAGCGCCTGGTTGATCAGTCCCAGGGCCGTGCGAACCGACATCGGCGCGCCATCGCTCTCCATGACCTTGGCGTAGCGGGTGAAGACGGCCATGCCCGGCCCAATCGCCGCCTGCGCAAGGTCCACCGGCGCGATGCTGCCGCGTTGCAGGTTCCGCAACGCGTCGGGCAACTCCCGACGGAGGGCAGTGATGAACTCTTTGCGGGTTGCCAAGGGAGCGTCGTCGGGACGAGGACGACAGACAAGGACGATAGACGAGGCGAGAGCGTTGCTACCCATGCTTCTCATGCGATTCCCCAACTCAGTCCGCATCGGCCACGTTCCCGTTAGTTGCCAGCCTGTCTCAACCAGCGCTTGCAGAAAGGTCTCCCACCCGGTGGATGACCGCGAAATCCCGGCGGGTTCTGATTTGGTACCTTCTTCGTCGTCATCCTCGGTCTGCTTGAACGCATAGTAAATCGTTGTGGGAACATCGGTATGCCCCGTTTGCCTCATGCGTTCGAGAACGCGAAACATGCCTTTTTCAAAGAACTCCTTCGCCTCATGTTTTCCACCATGACGAAACGGGTCGGCGACAAGTTCATCAGCCTTTGGAACAAGGACTGTCTTCAGTAGATCTGGATAAACGAATTGCAAGCCACGCCGCAACCAGACATAGAAGAAGTCTGAAAGGTCAGCGTAAGGGACGTTATCGTAGTACGGTGGATCGGTCGAGAGGCATAAGCCCTTTCCGACAATGTCAGTTGCATTGCATTGTTGCACCGAACTGATTCCGGACGATGGCAGTGCAACAATTGCTTTCGCCACAAAGTCAACACTTGGCGTCCATGTCCCGGATGACATGCAGAACGGGTTCCCCTCGCCAAAGTCCCACGTCATTTGGATCGCGTGGCGCGCAAATGTGTTGCGCAACTGTAACTTTGAGGGACTGGAATCCCACGTCGCGATAGATGAGTGGCGATCAACAACTCGATCGACAGCGAACGCGAGGTAGGTGACCACCGCGTCTGCGTAGCATAGATCGCAATGGGCATCTTGGATTATTCGCTTTCGTGCCTCACCTACCAAATCAGCAAACGTAGTCATCGCGACTAACTGGCGGTTTGTGAAGAGTTGGTGGTGCTTTAGCATTCCGTAGTTCTGAACTCGAAAGCCAAGCGCCTCGTCGGGAAGATCAGTGTCCGGGTAGTTTTGGGGGTTCGCACTTTCAGAAACTCGCTCGTGGCTCTCGATAGGCGGCAAGAAAACTCGTTCTCGATTCCCCTCGGCGACGATGGCCATTAACCGTTGACCGAGTCGGGCGGCTTTACCTTCGTATCTTACGTGGTCCAATGGAATCGGGACACCGGTTAAAAGGCAATTCGCGCCGTTCCGATCGACTGTGCCCTCGGGTGCTTCCGCACTGCCTCTGCCAATCGAGAAACCGTATGTCATCGTAGCCGTGTCGGTGACCGGTTGCACCCATGCCTTCTGATCCTTCTTCGTCGAGAGCCAGAACGACCGAACCAGCGGCACATGCGCGCCGTGGGCGGCCGGGTTGGGTGAAGCAACAGTTCTTGCCCAAATCCAGGCGATGACGGTAAGTTTCTGTCCAACGTACGGTTCAAGATCGGGGCGGTCCTTGGCCATTTCGGCGGTGACCTCGACCTTGGGATAGAGGTGGCCGATCCGCTTCTCGGCCTCGTCGCGCATCCACTGGCCGTAGTAGCGCACGTCTTCGGCAAGGCCCGTCGCGCCCGGCCACTGTCTCGTTTTGAGATCTGAGATTCGAGATTTGGGATTCACCGGCGGCTGCCCGGCGAACTTGGGCGGAATCTCGATGAGGGCCTTGTTGATCAGCACGGGCACCGGGTTGAGGTCGCTGGCGTAGGCCCGCAGGCCCAGCCGCTGGGCTTCCAGCGGAATCGACCCTCCGCCGCAAAACGGATCGAGCACCGGCGGAGCATGCTCCGCCAGGAATGCGTTCACGGCTTCCGCAGGAGGCAACTCCGAAACGTCGAACGAGAATCGCACCCGGCCAACCTTCTTGTCCAGACCCGTAGGGATCGGCCGGCAATGCCCGCGCTTCACCAGGTCGTAGGCCGTCACCGTTGGAGTGCCCGTTGGAGTCCCGGCTTTAGCCGGCCTTTCACTTCTCGATTTGTCTTTTCCGGCTAAAGCCGGGACTCCAACTTTCGCATCCTTCTTCAGGACCCCCGTTTCAATCAAGCGGGATGCCACGCAACGCGCGATTTCCGCACGGGCCGTGCGGATCACGTCCGGGTTGTTGGAGTTCTCCCACATCACGAGCTCTTCGATCAGGTTGAAGAGGTCCGCCCGCTTGATCCCCGCCGCCTCTTCATCCACGGAACCGTTGGGCTTGAGGTAGTGCGGATCGCTATCGGGGTCATCGACCAGCGAGGCGAACAGCACCGCCCGGCAGGCCGCCAGTGGTCGCCTGGCCCACCATAGGTGCAGCGTGCTGGGATGCCCATGCCGGATCGACTTCTCGCGGGCCGACTCGGCATTGATGGCCGCCAGCGGCAAGGCGACTTCGATCAGCTTCTTGCGATATGGTTGCCTCATTCTAACTCAGCAAGTCCTTGATGTTGATCTTGAAACCAGCCTCTTGCAATTCGGCAGCGACACGTTCCTTGACCTCGTCGACACGCTCGGCGAACGGAATATATAGAAGCCCGTTAATGTCGGATGGTAACTCAAGGCTGCCCTTGTGCAAAATGGCGACGCGCTTCCTGCCCAGTTTGGCGAGGAACATGCCGAGTTCGAGAACAACATTCTGGCGTGCGCGGAATTGCCGCTTGTCGCCTTTCCCGGATGGATTTCCTTCGTCATCAGGCGTAAGCAGAACGCAGGCGAATGTCACGTCGGAACACGATTCCAATTTCTCGATGATGGTTTGGCCGGCCGACGGGAGATTTTGGAGAACGACGGGTTCCAGCCGCATGCGGCGCAAGAGAAGTTCAAGCTGTTCGCGGGCTTCGACATCATGACCATAAACGATAAAAACACGATTGCTGTACTTATGCAGCGACGTTTCCGTGGGCGCAGCAGAAGCAGTCGGCAATGGTGTTGAGATTGATGAAGTTCCCTCAAGCAGCTCTTTAGCTCGTTTTCGCATTGCCGTATCTTTTCCCTGCCAAACAAGCTTCCCCGACATGTAGGCGGAAAGCTTGCCTTCGTCAGGAAAGGTGAATTGCCTCCCGTGCTGGATGTCTTTTGTACCAAAGGGGATATTATTACCCTTGAGAATGTTTTCAATGTCATCGACCGTCATTCGTATTTCTCCTCGGGACAGGAATGCCCTGACAAGAGTGTTCTCTTGCGTGGTTTTTCGGGGCTAAGACGCGCGTTTTCTGGCCTTTCTCTTGCGTTGTTTCAGTGCCGAAGCTCGCGTTGGTCCCGCCGCCGGTTGGCGGTTAGCCTATTTGGTTGGCAACCCCAGCGTTTGCAGCAATTGAATTGCGGCTGCCTCGTTTCCACCCTCGCACTTTGCGCCTTTTTTTCGGCGAAGACGCTGAATGGCCTCTTTGTGGTCGGAACCCATGCCGCGGAACATGTCGTAGGTGGCCGCCAGTTCCAAGACTACCGCGTCCGCAGCATCCATTTTGTCGATGAAGCCCTGGTACGTCTTGATCTCGGGGAGCACTGCCTCGGGCTTGGCACGGAGGATGAAATAGGGAATCCAATCGGACGACTTCATGGGAGAGAAACCTTGCACTGCTTTGCCAGCTTTTCGGCGAGTCGCTTGAAATCCTTATAACACTCTTGCACGGCGTAGGTGTGCGCGCCAATGGCACCGTCGGCCGGCTTCAAGAAGAACATGGGCTTACGCGCTTCCATAGCCAGCGGCATAAGACTTCGATAGTGCTTCAGTTGGGCAAGACAATTGGGATCGGTCTCGACTCCCGCGGAAACTCTCCTATGATCATCGAGAACCGAGGATCGGTATTCGGCAGGAATACGGTCCATCCAGCGGCTGTAAGCCTGCACGGGCCTGTCCAATCGCACCGCGTGCTGCATGACCACGTAGCCCGCAGGCGCCATTTCACCGCTAGGTAGGGCGAGGTGTGGGTCAGGGTTCCGTTTCTTTCGCTCCCGCCACTCCTCTCGCCAATGCCGCAGTGTCGGTCCCAAGTTTCGTAGACCTTGTAGCGAGAACAGGTCCGATGCCAAGGGAATGGCAACATGCTCGGCGGCGATGATGGCTGCCCGGTTGATGGCGCCCAGGTTCGGCCCCACATCCATGAGGATCAGTTGGGCGCCGCGCGAAACGGCAGCGCGATGCAGTGCGCGATAGAACGCCGAGATCACGCGAAAGGCGGCCTCGTCGCGGTCGTGACAGCGGGGCCAAGCGTCCGATAATTTGTCTTCAAAAGTCGAAAGGCCTAGATCACCCACCACCAGGCCAATGTTGTCGCTGATGTCCTCAACGTGCGGATCAGCAATGTCCCCGGTCCCTTTGAGGATCGGCCGAATGGCCCCAAGAATGCTCTGCGGGTGCTCTCCGTCGGGCCAAAGTTCTTCCAACCGCTCCTCCGGAAGGAACATCGAACTGAGATTGGCCTGTGGGTCCAGATCGGCAGCGATGACGCCCAACCCCAGATCGGCGTACATTGACGCCAGGTGATAGGCCAGAGATGTCTTGCCGACGCCGCCCTTATTGTTGAAGAAGGCAATCGTTTTCATGCGCGCCTCCGTATCGTCGCGAGGACGGCAGTGGGGCTAGTGGTAAGTTCCAGGGGTGGACTGCCGTTCTTTTCGAGTTCTTTCCTGGCCAGCGGGATGCCCATGCCGAATCGCTGCACGTACCCCAACACTTTCATGGCCTCCGCGAGCAACGGATTGCGATAGTCGGTTACGTCAGGTTGGCCGAAATTCTCGGCGTTGACCCGGCCGTAAAGCCCGCCAGGACTGTGAATCTCAATCCGGTCCGAGAACCAATAGACCCGTGACGGCGCGTTCGTGGCCTCATAAGTGCGGTGCAGCACCGCATTCCGTGCCAACTGCTGGAGAGCGACAATGGGGTAATCGGCCCACTTAATCTCCGTGGGACCCGCGCGGACATCGCTGGCAAGCGAAACATTGGCGTCTAAAACCTCGTCCAGTTGCCGCAACAGCGAAGGCATGGGACCGTTGATTTCCTTCTGGTGGCGGATCGCATCCGTCATTTCCAGCCCCTCGAATCGCGCGAATTGAATATAGGCCCCGGGGAACCATGCAAGGGGATCCTTGCCGAAAACAAGAACGGCAGCCGTATTGGGGCTTCCGTCGGCCGTCACGAATCGCAAGGAAGCCAGTTGCTGGCTCGGCGGGCGCTGGTTCGCGGCCAGGACGTCGGCGGCAACCGCCGAGGGGAGGTACACCTGCCGGAACAGGTCGAGGTCCAAGTCGTTCGTTGTGGCATTCTGAACGGGACGTTGATCGAAGGGCAGGTCGCCGGCGCGCCGCTTTTCGCTCAAACGGCGTTCTTCGTCGGCGGTTGCCGTGGCGCGCCGCGGGCCGACTCGTATCCAGACTCTCCCGTTGTATCGAACCGGCGGAGTGTAGGAAGGCTGCACTTCTACGACGGCCATTTCACACCCGTCAAGGGTTTTCTTCTGGACCGTCATCATCGGAAATGGCAAGATGTTGCCATCGGATCGCATGTCGGACAGCGTTCTCAGTAGCTCGTCCGTGATCGGCAGGTTCGCACACGTGCCGTCGTCATGGACGCCAAGGAACACGACTCCCGGCTTGTGGTGCTCGGGAAGGTCGTTGGCAAACGCGCAGATTGCCTGCCGCACGCGGTCGCGGTCGCTGAGCGACGCTTTCCGCTCCACACGATCGGACTCGATTTCGGTAAGAAGTTCCAGTAACTCGTTATCACTGAGCATTATCAAACGTCTCCGAATTCAAGATGCAATCCGTAAAATCGTATCAAGTCATCATTTGTGAACAGTTGGATTGCATTAGAATTGTACCAAACCCCGTTACCTCGGACTCTCGGATGCAATTATCCGGGATTGGAGACCAGGATACCAGTGGCCCGTCTTGGCTCTGCCGGCCGGTTGGCCTGTCGGCACTCAGCACGGTTCTGTCGCGTGCTGGAGCAGTTCCTCAATGGCGTAATTGCAGCTTGTGACCCCGAAATCGGGTTCCCGCTGAAATGGGTTGCGAACGTAATACACCTTGCTCGCGTCCCCGTCATGTTCGACGATGGCCAGGATGAATTCATCGGGCTTATTCAACGCAGTAAGGATCTCGTTCTTGGTGACGGTGACGGTCTTCGCTCCGGCCGCACGGCCCTTGACCTCGATGAACCGCAGGCGGCCGGTGCAGGGGATGGAGGATTCCAGGTCATAGCCGCGTTTCTCGTCGCTCACGTCCTTGGGCAGGAAACCCAGCCGTCGTTCGGCGTCCATGACGGCTGCAACGGCCCGGAGTTCCGACGCCTTCGTATCGGCGGCATAGGTGGCAGGAATGCCCTCACCCCCGGCCCCTCTCCCAAAGGGAGAGGGGAGAGAGCCCTCGCTGGCGCTTCGGGTTAGTATGGCAAGCAGGCCGGCGGGCACAATCAGCGCGGCCCCGGTAACCACGGGGGGCAGGGGCGACAGCTTTCGCTCCTGCTCCAACTCGCCCATACGTTTCTGAAGCCGTGCTGCCAGGTCGTCGGCCCGCAGCCGGGCCAAGCCGGAGTTCAGCCGGGCATTCACCCTGCCAGCCAATTCCTGTTCCTTCAGTTCTATCGCACGGTGGTCCCAGTAGCGAATCTCCTGGGTCAGCCGGTCTTTGACCGCGGCGGTGGTCTTGTCGACCAGTTCTTCCTTCCGCCGGCGCAGTTCGTCGAAATGCGACGGAACCAACTGCTGGATAGCGTATTCGAGCACCTTGTTCTCCAGTTCACTACGGAGCCATGCCGGTTCGGGAATCTGGGGCAGCAACGGGAGTTCGTCTTCCGTCAGAGGGCGATAATCGAGATAGGGAGCGTAGCCCGCCGCCCGGGTGTTGCCGGCCGTGTCGATTTCGACAAATTGCATCTGCTTCGACACGATTCTCCGCTGGCCGTCAGCAGCCTTGCGGGCATCCTGAATCGAGTGCTCAAGGAAGACCAGAACGCGGGGCGCATCGCCCGGGTCTGTGTCATCGATCAGGACTGCCCCACGGCGCAAAAGGTCGCGGTTGCGCTCCAGCGTAAGGTCGATTGTGGCATCGAGCAGTGGGTGACCCGGGCAAACGAAGTCGGCAAGGGCCTTGCCGGGCAGGGCAATGAGGTCCTTCTCGAAAGTAATCCGTTCATACCGAATCATCACCGGCGAGCCGTGCCCGATAGCGCGGTCGCGGTTGCGGATAATGGCCGGGACATTGGTAATCTCAAAGCGTTTGGGCTCGCGGTCGTGAGTCTTGCCGCCCAGTCGCTTGAAAGCCTCGCTGAAGAACGTAGCAATGAAGTGCGGCTGGAGCCGGCGGGCCTCGGCCCGCTCCATGTCCTCGCGGATTGTCCGGACCTTGCTGGCGTCCATCGTATCAGCCGTTAATGCCCGTTCTTCGATGAGTTTACGAATTTGATCGTGGTCAAAGGCTTGCTCGACAATCTGGTACAGTCTCGCCCGAACCTCGGGGCTGTCACCGTAGCGCACGGCCTCCAGAAGCAATTCCCGCAGCGGCCGATTGTCGAAAGTGAGCTGGCCGAGAATATCGAACACCTGGCCGCCCAATGCCTGGCGTTCCTGGTCGAGCTTCTCCAAGAGCCGTAGATAGACTTCGCCTTCCCGCGTACACTTGGCAACCAGATTCCAGAGGTGGCAGACTTCCGTCTGTCCAATACGGTGGATACGGCCGAAACGTTGCTCCAAGCGGTTGGGATTCCAGGGGAGGTCGTAATTGACCATCAGGTGGGCGCGCTGCAGGTTGATGCCTTCGCTGGCGGCGTCGGTGGCGATCAGGATTTCGACTTCCTTGTCCTGGGTGAAGGCGTTCTGGGCCTTGCGGCGCTCCTCGCGACCCATGCCGCCGTGGATCGTGACGATCGCCTGGGGACGTCCCAGCAGTCCTGATGTCCGCTCGTGGAGATAGTTGAGGGTGTCGCGATGCTCGCTGAACACGACCAGTTTGCGGCGATGGCCTTCCGTGTCGAACATCTCGGAATTATTCTGGAGCAAGCGGGAAAGTTCATCCCATTTGCGGTCGGCCCCGGATTGGCGGACGCGGTAGGCCAGTTCCTCCAACTCCTTGAGCATGCCGATTTCGATCTGCAACTCCTTGATGGTGCGGGCCGCCGAGGCCTGGTCCACGACCTGCTCTTCCGCCTCTTCGACCTCGGCCTCCGGCGCGTCATCGAGATCGTCGAGGTCGTCCAGCGTATACACCGGAAGACCGGCATTCGGGGCAAGGCGGGCTTCCGCGCCGCGCCGGAGAATCTCCTCTTCGCGGAGGCGTTTTTCCAGGCGTTCCTTGCGGCGGCGAAGCGATTGGTAGATGGCTTCCGGCGACGAGGCAAGGCGGCGTTGAAGGACCGTCAGGGCGAAGCCCACGGTGCCCTTGCGACCCTCGTTTTCCAGGGCCTCGGCGCGGTTGAACTCCTCACGGACGTACTCGGTAACACGTTCGTAGAGCTGCGTCTCTGCGTCGGACAGGTCGTAGTTGACCGTGTAGGCACGCCGCTCGGGGAAGAGGGGCCGGCCATCGAACTTGAGCAACTGCTCTTTGACCAGCCGGCGCATGAGGTCGGAGGTGTCCACCGTGTGCGTGCCATCGCGGAACTTGCCCTCAAAACGGTCGCCGTCAAGCAAGGCCAAAAAAAGTTGGAAGTCCTCCTCCTTGCCGTTGTGGGGCGTGGCGGTCAGCAGCAAGAAGTTGCGCGTTCGGGTGGAGAGGAGTTGCCCGAGCTTGTATCGTTTGGTCGGCTTCACTTCGCACGAGAAGAAGGATGCCGACATTTTGTGGGCTTCATCGCAGACGATCAGGTCCCAATCGGACTGCTCCAGCTTGGCGTGGAGGGTCTCGTCGCGACTGAGCTTGTCGAGACGACAGATCACCAGGGGGTTCTCTTGGAACCAGTTGCCTGTGCGGGCGGATTCCAACTTGTCATTTGTCATGATCTCAAACGACAAGTGGAAGCGGCGGTCCAGTTCGTCCTGCCATTGCTCGGCTAGATTCCCCGGGCAAACAATCATGCAACGTTGCAGGTCGCCGCGGGCAATCTCTTCTTTGACAAGCAGCCCCGTCATGATGGTCTTGCCGGCGCCGGGGTCGTCGGCCAGCAAGTAGCGAAGCGGCTGGCGGGGCAACATTTCGCCATAGACGGCGGTTATCTGGTGCGGCAGCGGATCGACCATCGAAGTGTGGACGGCAAGCAGCGGATCGAACAGGTAGGCCAGCCGGATTCGCTGGGCCTCGGATACGAGCCGGAAAAGCCCGCCGTCGCCGTCAAAACTCCAAGGGCTGCCCTCGGCTACGATTTGAATGGTGGATTCGCTGTGGCGATAAAGAAGCTCGTTTGCCGGCCGTCCCGCCGCGTCTTTGTAGGTAAGATCCACGGCGGTGTTGCCAATCCACTTGACATCGACGACCGTCACCAATTGGTCCGGTAAGATCCCCTTTACGGTGGAGCCGCGAATCAGTTCTTCCAGTTTCGCCATGCTTCCCGCCCTAGACTTGCATCGCAGTATGATGGCATTGGTATCCCAGTCACAACTGCTCAGTACGCGTAAATTCCTGTGTAACGCTTTTTACAGCAGGGGCTTAAGGCGTAATGCGACTGGGCACTCGCGGCGGGGGGAGGATTAAGCTCATATCTTACCTCTTGGACTTTCAAGCTACAACAAGCCCCGCGAAGAAATTGGCAAAAAATAGTTTAGTGGGGTGCGATTTACGGGTCGGATTCGGCCTGTTTCGGCGACGAGTAACGATAGGTTGTTCCTTGGACTCCCCGTTTTGGTGCTGGAAGTGCTGTTTCCGCCGATAGCCACTTTTCCGACCATGCTCGATGGCGAGCGGCAAGCCGGTCGCTCCGTTCAAGCCTTTCGGCGGCTCGAAGCCGACGGCGAACTCCTGGATCAAGGCCAGCAGGTCGGCATTGAACAGCCGCGTGTTGCTGGCCGCATGGATCGAGCGAAGTTGCCCGCCCCGGGTGAACAGTTGCAGCGGCTTTTGGCATGAAAACATGGCGTCAACATCAGCCCGGTGCTGTTGCCCAACGGCAAGATCATGTTCGTCTCGACGCGGCACGGGACCTACGTGCAGTGCCAGCCGGCGCCGTCCGGCTTGCTGCACGTGATGGACCACGACGGCGGCAACGTCCGCCGCATCTCGGCCAACATCGACAGGCGAACAGCATCCCGGCATAGCCCACGCAGCGTTGCCTGTCGTGGGAAGCCGCCGTACCGCATCGCCCTCATGGGATGCGTTGCACCGCTGCCAAACCCTCGTAGCGGCCCAAGAAAATCTAGAAGCAGCTTGTGACGGTCTCTTTGGCGGTGAGAATACCGTGGATGTTCTGTTCGCGCGCCACCACGCACTCCACGCAACCGTGCAAACAGAAGCCGACGGCCGATTCCAATGCCTGAAAAGTCCAAGTGCGCGGCGTGGCTGTTTTCGTACTCCTGGAACTCCTCCTCAAGGCAGCGAGCCATGTCGAGCGTCGGCAGGGCATCCGCGCCGCTTCTCCCTTTGCCCGTTTCGAGAGAGGGGCAGGGGGGTGCGGGTGGCCGCTTCCCGTTCCCGCCTTCTTCATCCTTCCGCCTTCCCCTCCCTGCCAGCACCCGCTCGACCGCCGAGACGTACAAATTGCCGCGGATCACGTCCGACGTGCCGTTGCCGAACGCGTCGGTATCAAACAAGCAAATCGACGCGCGGCCCTGATCGTGAAGTTTTTGGCGAAACAACGGAGTGAGAAAGAAATTCGGCCCACAGTCATGCAGCGAGCGATTTACAAACGGAAAATGTACGGCCGCGATGGGACTTCTGATTCCCGAGGATTGACCACTCCCTCAACCTAGGATATCCTTAAGAGGCAAGCTGGACTGGTTTTTCTGGTTTTCCCTGACAACCTTCGGAGCCGGATCGTGGCAACGGTGGAAACAAATGACGATGGCGGACTGCACCTGCCTCCCGAGTTGATTGGCGGGGTAAGACCTCACGCCAAATTCGAATTGGAGGTCTTGGGCGACGTTCTGGTCTTGCGACCCGCCGATAAGGGCCGCCCCTTCTGGCAACAGGCAACTTCGCAACAACGGGCGGAGGCCTTCCGACATTGGGTAGAATCGCCCCGGCCACCTGCGCCCGATCTTCCCGATGAATCATTGCGGCGCGAGCATCTTTACGACTGATGATGACCCGCTATCTGATCGATACGAACGTGCTGCTTCGCAGCGCTGTGAATACGTCCGCCCGCAACCCCGCGGCGGCCGGTGCGATCACCATCCTGCTTGCCCGGCACGACGAACTGCTTCTTGCTCCGCAAGTACTGATGGAATTCTGGTCGGTCGCTACCCGTCCAATCGATGTGAACGGCATTGGCTGGCCTGTCGATACAGTTGAAACTTAGGTCGACAGGCTTCTTGACCAGTTCCCGCTCTTGCCGGAGACGCCTGCAGTGTTCGATGAATGGTTGCGTTTGGTCAAGAAGCATCGGGTGATCGGCAAACAGGTGCATGACTCACGGTTAGTGGCCATTCGGAACATCCATCAGGTCGATCACCTGTTGACGTTCAACACCGGCGACTTCAGGGTCTTTGGCGAAATCGCCGTTTCGCCCGATGAGATTGTGGCGGAATGATCGCCCGTATTTCCGCACTCTTCGCGGTTCACGGGGCAGGAAACGTGCGCAGGTGCTCGCTCACCAACGCGAGAAACTCGGGACAGGCCTGCAACGCCGCGACGTGATCGAAGCTGGCGATCTGCAATACGACACTAGCCCGCAGCGCAAGCGAGGGTCGCACGTTGGTCGCTCGCCGACCATGCTGCGCACGGTGCCCGCTTCGGGCTAATGTGAATCGTGCCATTTCAAACCGTGCAGAGTATAATAGGACTAGACGGCAAAATCCCGGAGAATTCCTATGTTGATCCATCCACGCTGGTCCTGTTTCCTGCTCGTTCTTCTCGCTCCCCTGTCGCTCCTGCAAGCGGCCGAAGAGCGTGCTTTTTCCGAGGGCCGATTTGAAAAAGGGGAACTCAAGTATGTCAATCATCTGCCCGTGCTGAGCGTCCAGGGCACGCCCGAGGAAATGGGCCGCCAGGAAGCGGCCCTGACCGGCGCGGTGGTCAAGGTCCTTGCCTCATATCCCCAGCAACTCATGGTACTCAGCGGCCGCGGCCAGCAGTGGGGTAAATGTTTGGAAACCGCCCGCACGCTGATGTCGCACGCCCCGCAGGCCTACCGTGATGAACTGCAAAGTTTCGCCGCGAAATCGGGCGTCTCGCTGGAGCTGCTGACTGTCGCCAATACGATCATGGACCTGCACCGCGGCGGATTCGCCTGCTCCTCGCTCATGATCGAGCCAAGCAAGAGCCAAACCGGCGGCGTACTTTTCGGACGGAATCTCGATTTCTACACCCTGGGTGTCCTCGATCGCTATGGACTCGTCACCGTCCATCGGCCCAGCGGCCAACATGCCTTCGCCACGGTCGGCTTTCCGGCCTTGACGGGTTGCATCTCCGGCATGAACGACGCGGGCCTGGCAATCGCCGTACACGAAGTGAACCTCTCGGCCGACGGCGCGCCGATGTTGAACCCCAAGGGCATGCCCTACGCCCTGGCTTTTCGCCGGGTGCTGGAGGAGTGTACGACGATTGAAGAGGCGGAAAAACTGCTGAACAAGACCGAGCGATCGACCATTGTCAGCCTGGCCGTTTGCGACCGCCAGCATTCCGGTGTGCTGGAGATCACCGCCAAGCACGTAGTCCTGCGCCGCGGCAGCAAGGGCATTTGTGTGAATACGAACCACTTTCGCAGCGAGTCGCTCTGCCTGTGGACGGCCTGCCCCCGCTACGCGCTGCTTTCCCAGGCCGCGGCCGTCGAGAAACTCAGCGTGGCCGACGTCTTCAGGCGGCTCGACGACGTGAACCTGGGCCCGCGGACTGTGCAATCGATGGTCTTCGAACCGGGATCGCTGATTCTGCACCTGGCCATGGGCAGTTGCCCGGCGACCAAACGGCCGCTGGAAGAACTGGATCTCAAGCCGTTCTTACACCGTTGACACACGCGCGGCCAGTAACGACAATGGGTACAGGTTTTGCTTTGTTTCAAAAAATCCGGGAGATCCAGAATGCGGACGGTGCGAGCGGTTGCGGCGGTGTTGAGTGTTTCTTTTTTCCTGTCAGGCGTGCTTTCCTTCGCAGCCGATTGGCCCCTTTATCGCGGACCGAACCAGGACGGAATCTCTCTGGAAAAAGTCGATATTAAGTGGGGCGGTGACGGCCCCAAGCTGGTTTGGAAAACGCCGGCCAACACGGGTTTCAGTTCCTTCGCCGTGGCCGATGGCCGGGTCTTCACGCAGGTGGTGCGCGAGATCAACGGCGACCAGCGGGAAGTCTGTCTGGCCCTGGACGCGGCCAGCGGTAAGGAACTCTGGTTCGCCGATATCGCCGTGGGTCGGGGCTATAGCGGTGGCGGTGACGGCGACGGCCCGCGCTCCACGCCTTCGATCAGCGGTGGCAAGGTCTACCTGCTCACGCCCGACCTGGTTGCCCAGTGCCTCGACGCCGAGACGGGCAAGCCGGTTTGGAAACGCGATTTGATGCGTCAAAACCACGGGCGGAACATCGGCTGGAACAGCGCCGCTTCCGTGGCCATCGATGGCAACCTGGTCTTCGTCGGCGGTGGCGGGCCGGGCGAATCGATGCTGGGCCTGAACAAGGACACGGGCGCGGTGGTCTGGCGGACCGGCGACGAGATGATCACGCACTCCACGCCCGTGGTGGCCACGATCCAAAACCAGCGGCAGGTGATCTTCTTCATGCAAAGCGGCCTGGTCTCGGTTGCCGCCAAGACCGGCAAGTTCCTCTGGAAGTTTCCGTTCCGCTATAGCGTTTCCACGGCGATCTCACCGGTCGTTTCCGGCGACATCGTTTACCTCTCGGCCGGTTACGACGTGGGCAGCGCGGCCATCCGCATCAGGAAGCAGGCCGGCGGCTTTACGGCCACCAAGCTCTGGTTCAGCCCCGGCAACGAGCCTGTCGTCAGCCATTGGAGCACCCCCGTCTGCAAGGACGGATATCTGTACGGCATGTTCGGCTTCAAGAAGTTCAAGACCGGGCCGATGAAGTGCGTGGAACTGGCCACGGGCAAGGTGCTGTGGACGCACGCGGGCTTCGGCCAGGGGAACGTGATTCTCGTGGGCAACCGGCTTGTGGCCCTAGCCGAGGACGGCAATCTGGTGGTCGCCGCCGCCACGCCCAGCGCCTACAAGGAGATCGCCCGCGCCAAGGCCTTCCAGGACAAGTGCTGGAGCACGCCCGCCTTTGCCGACGGCAAGATCTACGTTCGCAGTGTCGGCCAGGGCGCGTGCTTCGACGTGAGTGAGAATTAGATGCGCATTCTCTTGGCGACGATGATCTTGTTCTGGCTGGCTCTGTCCGCGGCGGCGGCCGACGTGGCCCCGGCGGAGGCCTGGCCGGTGGCCCGCGGCACGGCCTCCGCTTGCGGTGTGAGTGGCGGCACGCTGTCCGACCGGCCGCAGTTGCTTTGGACCTTCACGGTCGAGGACCAGGACTTCCAGGCCGGCGCGGCGATCGAGGGCGGCAGCGTTTACGTCGCTTCCGCCAACGGCCCGCTCTACGCCGTCGATCTGGCCAGCGGCAAGAAGCGTTGGGAGTTTGCCGGCAAGTCGAGCTACAGGGCCGCGCCCGCGGTCCGCGACGGCCGGGTCTTCCTGGGCGACCAGGACGGCGAATTCGCTTGCTTCGACGCCAAGTCGGGCCAGTCGCTGTGGAAGTACTCGACCGATGCCCCCATCGATTCGGCGGCGAATTTCTACCGCGATCGCGTGTTGTTCGGCTCCGAGGACGGCAACGCCTACTGCCTCGACGCGGCCAGCGGCAAGTTGGTCTGGAAGTTCGACATGCAGGACCAGGTCCGTTGCCTGGCGACGATCGCCGGCAATCGCGGTTACTTCGCCACCTGCGGCGCCTTGCTATACTGCATCGACTTGGACAAGGGCGCCGCCTTGAGCAAAGTACCCATCGATTCGCCCACCGGCTGCGCTGCGGCTTTGGGCAAGGACCGGGCTTTCGTGGGCAACGAGGACAGCCAATTCCTGGCCGTCGATCTGGTCAAGGGCGCGATCGCCTGGCGTTTTCAAGACGCCGACCATCCCATGCCTTATCGCTCCTCGGCGGCCGTCACGGCCGAGGGCGTTTATGTCGGCGCGCGCGACAAGAAGCTCTACGCCTTCGATCCGCAGACCGGCCGCCAGCTCTGGATGTTCACAACGCGGGGCATGATCGATAGTTCGCCCGTCGTCGTGGGCCAGCGGCTGTTTTTTGCTTCGCAGGACGGGCGAATCTACGGCCTCGATCGTCGCACGGGCAAGGAGGTCTGGCGATACGAGGCTGGCGGCAAGTTCATCGCCTCACCCGCCGTGGCCACCGGTCGGCTAGTGATCGGCAGCGACTCGGGGCATCTGTATTGCTTCGGCAAGTAGGTCCTTTCTGCCGGAAAGGACGATTCTGGATGGCCACGCCGGACTAAAAAGGGTTCGCCACCTGCTCGGCGAGCGGCGGAAAGGACTGTTGGTCCGCTCTCTAACTGGCAACGGCGTAAGATGTTACGAATAGCGGAGTTGTCGGATTTCCGTGTGAGATGATACAATTCCTGCAAGAGTGACCGGGCATTCGCCTTCACTTTCCCGATCTCCTTTAAAGCGATATGTTCTTCCATTCGTCCACAACGAAAATTGTTCAAGCGGCTTCTCTTCTCTTGGAGAGTACGAGCGATCGCCGGATGTCTTACTTGCGATTGCTGAAACTCCTCTACGTTGCGGATCGAGAAAGCCTCCGCCAGGCAAGGCGGCCCGTGATCGGCACTCGCCCCGTGGCCATGAAGAACGGGCCTCTGCACAGCAAGGTACTGGACTTGATCCACCAGCGGGACATAGACGAACCGCAGTGGTCTCGCTACATTCACAAACACGGCTATGAAGTTGTTTTGGCGCAAGATCCTGGTGTATCCGAGCTGTCTCGGTTCGAAATCGACTTGCTGAATCGGGTTGCCCGGGAGTACAGTCAGATGGACGACTGGGAGTTGGTGGAGCACACGCACACTTTTGCGGAATGGCGACAGAACTACCAAGAGAATTCTTCTCGCACGATTCCCATGGAAGACATTCTGGCAGCGGTGAATGTTTCTGCCGAGGATAGGGAGGATATCATGGAAGACTTGCGCGAGGATACCGAACTCAATCGCTTGTCGCGGTCCATTTCGCGAGCCTAGCACTTGAGGATCGAAATGGACGCGGGCGACACGTTCTTCTTTGACTTTTCACCTCATCTTTGGGTCGTTGTGTCGGATCCGCGGCGAGACTCGTCAAGTGTCCTTGTTGCAAATCTGTCAGAGGATCGCGGCAAAGACCCGGCCTGTATTTTGGGTCGTGGCGATCATCCTTACTTACGCAAGCGCACTTGCATCCGCTACGACAAATGCAGAACCTGGTCGAATGCCGAACTCGATGAGATGCTGTCGGCCGGCAGATTGAGGGTTCAGGAACCGATGTCAGAGACAGTACTGGAATTCGAGAAGGTGCCGCGGTGTCGGAACATATTCCACTGAAATATCAGAAACTTCTGGTGGATCAAGGTTTGATCGACGACTCTTCCGAATAATTGCCGGTTCGCCACGTGGCTTATACTGATCCCAAGGACTCACTGCATGTCCTCGAAGAGTGCGTCGACGAACTTGTCAGGCTCGAACAGCGCCAGGTCCTCGGCCTTCTCGCCCACGCCGATGTACTTCACGGGCAGGCCGACGGTCTTGCGAATGGCGACCACCACACCGCCCTTGGCCGTGCCGTCGAGCTTGGCGAGCACCAGGCCCGTGCAGCGCACGGCATCGGTGAAATGCTTGGCCTGGCTGATGCCGTTCTGGCCGGTGGTGGCGTCCAACACGAGAATCACTTCGTGCGGGGCCTCGGGGATCTGCTTGCCCAGCACGCGGTGGATCTTGGTAAGTTCCTGCATCAGGCTCTGCTGGGTTTGCAACCGGCCGGCCGTGTCGACAATGCACACGTCGGCGCCGATCTGAATGGCCTGGGCGACGGCGCGATGCGCCACGCTGGCCGGATCGCTGCCGGAGGCGCCGGTCACGATCTCCGCTCCCAGGCGTTTGGCCCAGATCGTCAGTTGCTCGACGGCCGCGGCCCGAAAGGTGTCGGCGGCGCCCAGCACGACCTTCCGGCCTTCGCCCTGGAACATGGCGGCGAACTTGGCGATCGTGGTCGTCTTGCCCGCCCCGTTCACGCCGGCCACCATGATCACCGTGGGGCCGCTGGCGGCAAAACGGATCGGATCGGCGGGCTGGGCCAATATCTCCTTGAGTTTGGTCTTGATCTGTTCGAGGATCTCGTCCATCTTCACCACGCGGGCGCGGAAACTGGTGCGGATCTCGTCGGTGATCTCCTGCGCGGCCTCGACCCCCATGTCGGTCTTGATGAGCGTTTCGAACAGCTCGTCGACGAACTTGTCGTCGACCAACTGCCCCTCGCTCTTGAAGAGGTCGCGGATGTCGGTATTGAGGAACTGGGCGGTCTTCTTCAGACCCTGCTTGAGCTTTTCGAATAAACCCATGATGGGGCAAGTGTAAGAGTAGAGGTGGCGTGCGACTAAACGAATGACGAAATCCGAATGACGAATGACGAAGGGGTCGCTGGCAACTCCTGCGTTTCGTCATTCGTCATTTGTCATTCGTCATTCGTCATTCGGGTTTCGGATTTTGTGTTTTCGCGTTGGTGCATCAGTTTGTCGAGGATGCCGTTGACGAACTGGGCCGACTGGGCGCCGCCGAAACGTTTGGCCAATTCCACGGCCTCGTCGACCACGACCTTCGCCGGCGTGTCGGTATAGTGGATCTCATAGGCCCCCAGCCGCAACAGGTTGCGGTCTGTGGCGGCCATGCGATCGACGCTCCAGTTCTTGGCCGCCGCGGTAATTTTCTGATCCAGGTCGCTGCGGTTCCCGGCCACACCCTGAATGAGCA
This sequence comes from uncultured Planctomycetaceae bacterium, assembly GCA_964615095.1. GTDB lineage: Bacteria > Planctomycetota > Planctomycetia > Pirellulales > Thermoguttaceae > JANXQG01. The sequence continues at coordinate 105,668 of CAZTPX010000014.1, forward strand.
AGCGGGTGAACTCGACCAGCGACGGCGTCCGCAGCCACTGCGAGTAGAGCTCGCCTTCGTCGGCCGCGATCGCGTCTTCCTGGTCGCGCAGTTCGGCCAGATGGCGAACGAACTCCATCAGCTCGCGGGTCTGGCGGCCCTGGTCCAAGAGCAGATCGCCGTAAAGGGTGACCGCTCCCGACTGGGGGGGATTCAAGTCTTCGCGATAGAGGACTTGGAAGGCAATTTCGCGAGCAAACGTTCTGGGGCGTATGGTCAATGTCAGGATCCGTCGGGGCTAAGAAGCCGCAAGAGAATACGTTGAACGATCACCGTAGGACGGATTGCCAATCCGTCTGGGAAAACACGACGGATTGGCAATCCGTCCTACGATCCAATGTGCCGGTTATTGTCTTACGCCTCTCAAGCTTTGGGCAACTTGTTCAAGAGGTTCACCATCTCCAGCGCGGCCTCGGCGCAATCGACGCCCTTGTTACCCAAGTGGGCCTGGGCGTCGTCCTTGCCCGTGGTCGCCGCGCTTCCGCCGCTGCGGGCGATGGCCTGTTCGAGTGTCTCGCAGGTCAGGATGCCGAAAATCACGGGCATCTTGTATTGCGCGCCCAACTGGGCCAGGGCCATGCTCACGGCGCGATTGATGTGCTGGTCGTGCGTCGTCTGGCCGCGGATCACCGCGCCCAGACACAGAATGGCGACGTGCCGCCCGGCCGATGCCAGCCGCGAGGCCACCGTGGGAATCTCGAATGCCCCAGGCACCCAGGCCACGTCGATGCGCTCGTCGGGGATGCCGTGAGCCACAAGCGTCTGCACGGCCCCGTCCAGCATCCGCGCGGTGATCGACTGGTTGAACCGTGCCACGACGATGGCGAAGCGGCCGTCGCTGGCCGTCGCTGTGCCTTCATAAACGGTGATCATGGTTCTTCGCGTCCAGGTCTTATCCGTGTTCCATCCGTGTTCCGTCCGTGGCCCCTTCATAAACGGTGATCATTGGTTCTTCGCATTCAGGCTCATGAGGAATTCGGCGTTCGACTTCGTCTTCTGCAAGCGCGTGACGAGCAGTTCCATGGCGTCGGGCGGGTTCATGTCGGTGAGCACCCGCCGCAGCACGCAGATCCGCCGGTATTCTTCCGGGTCCAGCAGCATCTCTTCCTTGCGCGTGCCGCTGCGGTTGATGTCGATCGCCGGCCAGATCCGCCGGTCGACGAGCTTGCGATCGAGCACGATTTCCTGGTTGCCCGTACCCTTGAACTCCTCGAAAATTACTTCGTCCATGCGGCTGCCGGTATCGACCAGGGCGGTGCCGATGATCGTCAGCGAGCCGCCTTCCTCGACCTTGCGAGCGGAGCCGAAGAACCGTTTGGGGCGCTGCAAGGCGTTGGCGTCCACGCCGCCGGAAAGGATCTTGCCCGAGTTGGGGCATTCGGAGTTCCAGGCCCGCGCCAGGCGCGTGATCGAATCCAGGAAGATCAGCACGTTGAAGCCGTACTCGACCATCCGCTTGGCCTTTTCCAGCACCATTTCCGAGACCTGGATGTGCCGCGCGGCCGGCTCGTCGAAAGTCGAACTGATCACTTCGCAATTGTGCCCCTTGACCTGCCGCTCCATGTCGGTGACCTCTTCCGGCCGCTCGTCGATCAGCAGCATGAAAACATACAGGTCGGGATAATTGGCCAGCGCCGACTTGGCCATTTTCTGCATGAGGATGGTCTTGCCCGCCCGCGGCGGACTGACGATCAAGCCGCGCTGGCCGAAACCGATGGGCACGACCAGGTCGACGACGCGCATGCTGACCTCGTCGGGCGCGGCCTCCATGCGAATCCGTTCGTCAGGGTGCAGCGGGGTCAACTCGTCGAAGGCCACCTTGTTGTTCAGCAGGTTGGGGTCCTGGTAGTTGATCGCCTCGACCCGCAGCAGGGCGAAGTAGCGCTCGTTTTCCTTGGGCGGGCGAATCTGCCCGGAAACGGTCGTGCCCGTCTTCAAGCCGAAGCGGCGGATCTGGCTGG
>CAZTPX010000015.1:0-104140 GCA_964615095.1 uncultured Planctomycetaceae bacterium
AGCGTGCTGCCGGAGCCGTTTTTCCGGCACGGCCAGACGGAAGGCTTTCCCTTGCAACCCAACGCCCGCGGCATGGCCTTTAACGCCGACATGGTGTGTCTGATTCAATTCCTCAACATGGGCACACAAGCCGCGCCCGGACTGAGATAGCGCCAAGAATAGTAGCAGGCACCGGATACCCGCTTGCGGGTCGCGTGCCGTCCGCCCAAAATGGACCAACTCCCTCCCACAACCCAACCCCGCGTCAACGGCCGCGTCATCTTCCTGATCGACGAGTCGGAACCGCTGCGCGAGTGTATCGCTGGAGGGACGAAATCGAAGGCCGAGAGTATTGCCACGGCGCTGAATTCGCTCTTGAGCCAACTCGCCGCCGGGACCGACCTGGAAGTGGCCGTGGCCGGCTACTGCGGCGACGGCGAGAGCGGAGCGGACGTCGGCTGCCGCTGGGGCGGTCCGTTGGCCGGGCGACGTTTCGTTGCCACGGCGGCCCTGGCCGATACTCCACTGGTCGTGGAACAACGCGTCCGCCGCATAGCCGTTGCCGTGCCGGGTGGGCAGGAGGAAACCGTGCCGTTTCCCATCTGGTACGTGCCGCGGATCGGCGGCAGCATCTTGCCGGTGTTGGGATATGCCTATTGCCGCCGCCTAGTGGTCAGCGGAACCACGCCGGAGACGGTCTGGAACAATCGGCCCTTGGTCATCAGCTTCTTGGGCGACCTGGTGCCCCAGCCGATGGAAATGGCCGTGGAACAGGTCTTGGGGCTCTCCTTGCCTGGCGGACCGCCGCTGTTGTTCCACATCCACCTCGGCGGCGCCGTCGCCGGGCGTTCCGTGCTCTACCCGTCCAGCGACGTCCACCTCCCGCCGGGCCCTGCCGGTGACTTGTTCCGCTGGTCGAGCGCGTTGCCCGACGACATGATCGCCGCCCTGCGCAGCGCCCAGATACCGGCGGGCGCGGGGGCGCGCGCGATGATCTACAACGCCACCGTGGCCGACCTGATCCGCATGTTGTCGCTGGTCAAGACCTACGCGCAACGCGCCGCCGCACCCTGGCAACCTGAGGGCTAGAGCGGAAGACCCCACAAATGACCGTGCGACTCGATACACGACTGTTCACGCTGGCCAAGGACCCGGAGCAACCCGGGGCCTTCCAGGACGCCTGCTGTATCGACACGGAGCACCACATGGCCGCCATTGCCGACGGCGTGTCGTCCGCCTTGTTTTCCGGTCCTTGGGCGGCCATCCTGGCCGAAGCTGTGGTGGCCGACTGTCCCAATCCCACCGAAGCGGAGGCGTTCGCCGCTTGGCTTGCGCGGCAGCGCGAGCGCTGGGCCGCCAGTGTCGATACCAGCGGCCTCTCCTGGTTCCAGAAGGCGAAGCTGCCGATGGGGGCCTTTTCGACCTTGCTCTTCACCCGCGTCTGCCAAATCGATGACGCCCCGGCTGGGGCCTTCGGCGGGTTCCGACTGGTGGCCTTCGCGCTGGGCGACAGTTGCCTCTTCCAGGTCCGCGGCGGCGAGTTGGTGCGATCCTTCCCACTGGAGACCGCCGAGCAGTTCGAGACCGACCCCATCGTCCTGGGAAGTGTCGATCTGAAACGCGACCACCTGCTGCAATTCGCATTTCTTGACGAAATGTGTTATGCTGGCGATGAGTTGATCCTTTGCACGGACGCCGTGGCCGAATGGGCCGTGCGCTGCTATGCCAGCGGCGAGCCGCCGGTCTGGAGCGATTTTTGGGGCATGTCCGAAGACGATTGGCGCTCGGGCGTCGTCTGGCTCAGGCAGGAGCGGCAGATGCGCATCGACGACTCGACGATGCTCATGCTCCGCGTGGTCGACGAGTGCGTGGAAACGCCTGTCGGCGACGAGAAGCCGCGCCAGCAGACGGCTGAAGCCGCAAGCGCCGCTGCAGCCGACAACCCCGCGGACATGGATTGGCTCAAGGCGGCTTCGAAGGACTTGAAGTCCATTTCCGAGTCGCTTGCCGAGCAAGCCGACCAGACCTCGGAGAAAGTTTTGAAACGCCTCCGCGGCCTCAAAGATCGAGCCATGAAGAAGTATCACGAGAAGTTCGGCCAGAAGGACGACGGCGACGAATAACCGTTCGCCATCCTCTCACACGTTTCCCACCTTTTTACCCTTGGAGTCTTTGCCATGCTGAGTTCCCGCCGTTTGACGCGCATCAGTCAATTCGCCCTTTTGTTCGTCGTGGTGCTGGCCATTTCCAGCCACGCCGGCATCTTGAAACTGTTCGGCGACATCGTCGAATACATCGCGCCGGTCGTCTGGCCGCAACCGCCGATCATCCAACCCGGCACGGCCGGCGGTCCACCGTCGGATGCCATCGTGTTGTTCGACGGCAAGGACATGTCGGCCTTCAAGGACGGCAGCGACTGGAAGGTCGAAGACGGCTGTGCGATTGCCGACAAGCACGATATCGACAGCAAGCAGTCCTTCGGCGATTGCCAACTTCACGTCGAGTGGGCCTGTCCGGAAAAGGTCGTCGGCAGCGGCCAGGGACGCGGCAATAGCGGCGTCTTCATGATGGGCCTCTACGAGATCCAGGTCCTGGATTCCTACGGCAACGATACCTACTACGATGGCCAGGCCGCCTCGGTCTACAAGCAGCACCCGCCCATGGTCAATGTCTGCCGCAAGCCGGGCGAGTGGCAAACCTACGACATCATCTGGGAAGCCCCCAAGTTCGACAAAGCGGGCAAGCTGCTCAAGCCGGCCTACGTGACCGTGCTGCAAAACGGCGTGGTGGTGCAGAACCACTTCGAGCTGACGGGTGGAACGTCCTGGAACGAGAAGCCGCACTACACGGCGCACCCCTCGAAGCTGCCGATTCGCTTGCAGTTCCACGGCAACCCCGTCCGCTTCCGCAACATCTGGATCCGCGAGATCAAGGACATTGTCAGCAAGCCCGGCAACCACGCGCACCACCCGGGGTGATGGAAGAATCAAGTAGGTCCTTTCTGCCGGAAAGGACTAATGTGCGCTGACCGAGGGGGAAACTCCGAGTTTCCCAACAAGGCGGAGCACATTAGTTCCTCTCGGCAAGAGGAACCTACTTACTTCCCAACATACTTCTTGCCCGGCTCTGAAGATCGGCAAACCGCGGGCCCCAAGGGCCCGCGGCAATCTTTTGAAAAAGGGGACGGGCCTGCTGGCAAAGCCCGTTTTCCCAGAGCAACTCCGCCCGCTCCCAGAGGATCTGGGCGTTGACCGGGTCCGCCTCGCAGGCCGCCGCGTAGGCCCGGTCCGCCAGATCGACCTGCCCCTGCCCCCGTAGCGTCCGCGCCAGGTCGGCCCAACCGGACGCTTCATAGGGCGCTAGGCAAAGCGGCGTGGTCAAATAGTCCCAGGCCAGATCGGTCTCGCCCAATTCGCCGAGGATCCGGGCCGCTGCCTGACAGGCGGCCGTGGGATCTGGGTCGAATTGCCGCCAACGGTCGGCCGCACCGATTACCTCCGCCACCAACTCTCGCGAACCGCCCGGCCGCAAGGGACCGATCGCGGCGACCAGTTTTTCGTAGCGCGCGAGCAACTGGCCGTAATCGCTGCGGATCAGCTTGACATTCACTTGCTCCGGCAGATGCTCGCATTCGATCTCCATGGCCCGTTGGCGGAAACTGATCGCCCGGGCGGTCCGGCCACGGGCGTCGGCAATCGCCTCGGCCAGGTACCACAACGCGGGCGAGTCGTTGTAGCGCTTGTCGACGAGCAGCGTTTGCAGCAAGGCGTCGGCCCGCAGCAGTTGTCTCGTCTGCCGGAAATGCTCGATCCGCGCCAGCGCGAGATTCAACCGCTGGCCTTCCGGGGCCTCGCGGGCCGCCATTTCCAGCAATTCCTCGGCCAGTGCCGGGTCGCCTGCTTGCTGCACTTCGCAGGCCAAATATACGGCCGACGGCCTGTCTCCGCTGTCGATCAGCCGTTTGGCCGCGGCACGGATGGTCGGCTGCCAGCGTCCGCCGTTATCTCCCTGCAGCAGGGCCTCACGAAAAGCGCTGTCGATCGGCGGCACCGAGCCTGCGTCGAGCGTTTCCGCAAAGAGCTTGCAGAAGATCTCTTGGGCATGGAACCGCCAGCCAGCGTTCAAGAGTGCCCTGCCCTGCTCGTAACGGGCCGCATATTTCAGTTCGGGCACGGTCTCGAAGCGTTTGAACATTGGGGCAAAGCCATCGGGCGACTCGCAGTTGCCTAAAGTCTCACGGATCGCCATCAACAATCCCCAGGCCATTTGCGGCGATGGCGTATGTTGGATAAACGCTATCGCGCGCTCGCGTTCCCGCCGCTGCTGTGGCTCATTGTGCGCGGCAACCTGGTCGTCGCGCCAGGGGTCCCAAAGCTCGTGAAATTCGGCAAGTTGCCCGAAGAAGTCACTGGGAGCAACGCCCTCCGCGGCGTTCTTTTTCTCCACGGCGTTTCGCACAGGCGGGGAACCTCCTCCGCTTGGAACGCCACGGAGGGCGTTCCCTACAGGAGGTGTGAGCTTGCCCAGGTATCCAGCCACATAACGGGCCAGCGGATCGTTGGGATGGTCAACCAGCGGGTCGGCCAGGAGCGGAGCGGGACCTCCAAAATCCTGTTTTTCCTTGGGATTCCACGTCTGCCCGCTGCTCAGCAGCAGAGTATAGAATCCCAAGCGGCGGTCGCCGCGGCGGAAGAACCGCTGGCTGATGATCTGCTTCATTTGATCCGGGGCTTCCCCCAGATCGGCGGCGATCAAGGCCAGGGCGTCGTCCTCGCTCCACTTGTCATACGATTCATCGGAAAGGAGTTTCCTTGCCTCGCGGACAAACGATTGGCTTCGTAGCGGCAACGGCAGCACGACCAGATTGGCGCTGGGCTTCAACTCCGGCGCACCGCAGGGCGCAAGCTTGAGATTCCGCCGTGGTGCAGGCGTCCCGCCTGCCTTCCCCTTGTCATCCGCAACGAATTCCACCGTTCCGTCCGCCGCGTAGCTTTCGCGGGCGCGGATTTTTCCGGCAGGCATCTCGACCAACTGCCGTTCGGCCAGCCGGCCATCGGCGGCGAAGACGAGACGCGTACAAAGGCAAAGCACCCTCGGCTTCGACCCGCCCTCACCCCCGGCCCCTCTCCCGATTACGGGAGAGGGGAGATTATCATGCGGCACAATGGCCACGATCCGCTCGCCGATACTCACTATGTCGGCCCCGTACGACAGATCCTCCACGGGAGGCAGAGCCCAGGGCACCAGCCGCGTAAAATCCTGCCGATGAAAGCGGCTCGGCATCCGCCGCGCGCCGATACCCAACTCGGGATACAGGTGCCATAGACTCGCGCCGTCGCAGGTGACCACTTCCCGGAGGCCGGCGGACGTTATCCGCTCGTAGCGGTAGCGGCCGGTACCGTCGAAAGCGATCGTCAAGGGCGTCTTGCCGGTTCCTGCGGCGATCGTGGCCGTCTGCCAGCCCGCGCCGCGGGCACCTTCGATCAACCGCCGGGCACGGTCATCAATCTTGCCGGGCCTAGCCACATTTGCCTCGGGCCTCACCTCGGCCTCCAGCACGGCCAGAACGTCGGCCAAAGTCGTGTGCATGCCGGGGGCGTAGCCCACCAAGTCGTAGAAGACGGCCGGGTTGTTGCTGAAAACGGGCGGTTGGTAGGGAAACACTCTGCGATTGTAGCCACATAGAATCCACTGAATCATCTCGGCGGAGTCGGGCCTGTAGCCCGATATTTCCTCGCTGTCGGCCTTGGTGGCCGAGGTGATCAGCAGCACTTCGTTGTGAATGACGTACTTCAGTTGCAGTTCATCCAGCAAGAGCTTCAGGCCCGAGCGCAGCGAAATGCCCTTGAGGTTCTTGGTGATCTGCGTTTCCGACTCCACGCCGGCTTCCTTCAAGGCCGCTGTATCGAGTTGGATCTCTATGTGATGCAAGTCCGCGAGGTAATCGACGACATCCTTCAAGGGCGTCTCCACGAATTCGATCTGCGTGGGCTGCTTGAGGGCCTCTTCGATCTTCTTCTCGGCCGCGCTTGGCTTGGAGAGATTTGTCGAGCCAAACCTCTCCTTGCGGCGGGCCGTGAGTTCCTTCCAAAGTTCCGCGTCCGGATAAACAATTGGCACTTCGTCGGCATAGCTAAAAGGCAATACCAAATCCGTCACCGGGTAGGCCTTCGTTCGGCCATAAATTCCGTGCCGCCATGCGGTAAGTTCTTTCCATGCTCGGGCATCCGGATAGAAAATCGGCGGGGCGTCAGCGGTGGGCGCGTGCGACTTCTCGATCTGGAACATCGTATCCACAAAGCTCTTCTGCTTGGCGACACGGGCCGCCATGAGGTCGTCGAAGGTGTCGCGGAAGCTCGCATGCTGCACGGGGGCACCCACCATCGGCAGCGAGCGCTGGATAACCTTGTTGGCGTCGACCGCCGCCTCTCTTGCCAGATGATACCGCCCCTCAGCCATCAACGAATCAAACCGGTCCATCAACTGCCTGGCCTTCGTCTGGTCCGCGATTAGCGCCAAGTTGGTCATTTCCATCTCTTTTTGGGCCATTTGCTCCCGAATGCGCTGCTGTTCACCAAAAGTGATCTCCTCGCCGCGGTGCTTGATTTCCCGGGCCGCAATGTGAAGCATGCCCATGAAACGCTCAAGGATTTCCGGACGCAGTCCCGTCTCGGCGATCAAATCGGCGGTTGTATTCTGAATTATGGCTGCGGCCTTGGCCGGATCGGTCGAGACTTGACTGCGGGCCAAGCCAATCATGTTATCTACGTCTCTTGCCCACTCTTCTTCCGAAGCAGCATGGTGACTCGGCCGACCGAGAATCGCCGGCGGTGTGCGTAACAAAATAGTCGCGAGTATTTCCTCCGTCGTAAGTCCCTTTGCCTCCTCGCGAGAAGGACTCTTCGGCCCCACCAGCGGCTCAGTAACCACTTGAATCCGCTCGGGGCAGGCATACATGGCCCAATGGTCCTTGCGCCCGCGGTCCACGTTGTACTGGGCATACATCTCCTCATTTTCCAAGACCAAGAGCGACGTGAATGGCGACATCACGTACATGGCCTTGCTCAATTCGACGATCCGGGCCTTGTTCTTCTCAGCGCCGTCGGCCACCAGCCGATCGATTTCCAACTTGGCCCATGTCCGCGGCAGATAGGCGGCCTGCTCCACCACGCCGGTCACGGGCAGCGTCCATTTCCGCGGCTTGCCGCTGAACTGCCCCGTCACCTCCACGGCCTTGGGCATCTCGGCCGCCGCGTCGAGTCGGGCGATCGCGCAAAGCTGCTCACCCTGGGCCAAGGCATCCTCGCACGTAAGAAATTGAACCGCCCGTAGGTCAGGCTTTCCAGCCTGACTTGTACCGGCCGCGCCGCTAACGCGTATCCCCAGCAGTCGCGGCGTATTGAAGGTGGCCAGCAGGTCCAAGGCCCGCCAGCCGATCTGCTCGTTGGGGTTGATTTGCGTAAAAATTCCACCATTACGGGCGGCCGCCGCTTTCATCAGCGCCCGCGACCAGCGGTTTCCCACGCCGATACCCACGTAGGCCGCGCGCTGCGGCACGCGCTGGACCAGTTCATCGACATCGCGCTGGCCCAGGACCGGCAGGCCGGAGCCGACATGGACCAACACCGGGTTTTCGGCCGCTTCGGCCAGCGGCCGCACGGCATCCAAAGCCCGACCGATGTCCAAGGCCCCAATCAGGTGGACGTTTTCCAAAAAGCCGACGGCTCGTTTGACATTGGCCGGCGTGGCTGTTTGCGGCTTGGCATCATAGGCACGGACGTGGGTTGCCGCAGTGAGGATCGAAAACGTGTCGTCGTGCTCGGTGTTGTCCAGGATCGTCTTGACGATTTCCACTTGCGTACGGGCCAGTAGCGGGTCGCGGTCGGCCGACGACTCGAAGAGGAAGATCCAATCCCGCCGTTGCCGCTGCTTCTCGCCCGGCAACTCGGGCTGCCAGCGGAGCATGAGGTACTTTGAGCCATCGCTGACAGCGGAAGAGAAGAAGGGAAGGGGAGAAGGGGGGAAGGGGAGATGGGGAGCGGGGAGGTACTGCGGGGCTTTGAGCCTGATAACGACATCCCGATCGGGCCGGATATCCTTGGCCGTGGCATCCAGCAGCAAATCATCCCCAATCGTCGAAGCGGTAAGTTGCGGCTCGCATTCCACCCCCTGCCCTGCCCTTCTCCCCTTCTCCCCTTCTCCCCCGACCCGCTGCGCGGGTGCCCCGCCTTTCTCCCCTGCCCCACTCCCCGCCCCGTCCTTGACACGCACATGCACCGACCAGTCACCAACCACCGGCAAACTGTGTCCGCCGGGAAAGCGGTACTCGCTGCGGCCGTAGAGCGAAGGCAAATGCTGCGTGTAGCTGAGGATGATCCGCTTTTCCTGCCGCCCTTCCAGCGGAAAGACCCGCATCTTGAACGTGCTGCCGTCGACCCATTCCAGCAAGGCTGGGTCCTTCATGCGGGTGACAATCGACTCGAAGACCTCGCGGGCGTGCTGCCGTTCGGCCATGCCGCCCTCCATCAGCCGGCCGTTGACATACATCGCCAGCCGCGAAAGCGAGGCGTCGGGCGGCAGCGGGAAATAGAACGTGCCCTCCAGCCGGGCCGACTCGTGATTGAAATAGGTCTGATCGATCGTAGTGCGGGCGAACCCGTCCTCGATATGCACGTCGACGTGGTATTTTCTCAGGCTCAGCCGCGTTTCCTGGCCCTGCGCATCAACCGCCACCAGGCTGCCGCCGGAATAGCGGTTGCCCGGCACCAGTGGCCCTTGGGCGGCCGCCATCAGGTCGCGGGTCCAATCGATCGTGTGCGTCGCCCGGGGCGCGGGCGAAACGTCCGCGGACCCATCGAGCGTCAACTGCTGCCCCGCCAGCACGGGCGATTGCCGATCGCTGACCTGCACCTTGCCCTGAGTGACTTGCAGTTCCGCGCTTGCGGGGGCGACACGAACGTCGAACTTCGTGCCCAGGGCGATCATCTGCTTTCGGGGCGTATTGACAATAAAGCGGGCGGCGGCCGGGTCCTGTGCGACCTCGACATAGATTTCGCCGCGGTGGAGCGTCACCTGCCGCGCGGCGGTGAGGGTCACAGCCGTATCGCGATTGAGGTACAGGATCGAACCGTCGGCCAGGGCCAACCGCCGGCGCTGATCGCCGCCGGTCTCGGCCGACTGGCCCACGATGAGCACTTCGGCTGCCGCCGCGACAGGCAGCGACCGGGCAACGGCGCCCGCCCCTTGTGCTTGTGGCGCAGCCGTCCCGGCTGCCGGCTGTTCTAAAGCATTGTCGCCGACCATGGGTACAGGGTGCCCGGGCGGGACTTCAACCGGTTGGAGTCCCGCCTTTAGGCGGTTCTTCTCCGGCGGACTATTCTCCGCCCCCTCCGCTTCCACATACGCCCTGCCGTCGATCCAAACGGTTCCCTCCTGCCGCTGAAAACCGGGTCGGCCTAGAAGCATGGCCCCAGCTACCACTCCCACGGCCACCAGAACGCCGGCCGCGGCCAGCCAGGCGACCCAATGTGTGGCCGTCGATCGAGGCCGAGCAACCGGCATGGGAGAGACGGGTTCCGCGCGCTGGGCGGCCGCCACCCGCATGGCCGCGGTCACCTGGACGATAAAGGCCGGATCGGGTCTTTCCGGCCGGTAGGCCCCGGTCAACAGCCGCTCGGTATTCTGGTCGGCAATGGGTTGGACGTCGTCGGCTTCATGTTCGCTGGGGTTCATGGCAATAGCTCCACGCTCAGGTTTTGTGCCAGGGCCAGGAACATCGCGCGAAAGGCCTTGCGTGCCCTGGCAAGCTGGCTCTCGACCGCTTTTTCGGAAACGCCCCAGTCGGTCGCCATTTGACGTACGCTCTCCCCGCTAACGTACTTGGCCTCCAACGCCTCGCGGTACTGGGGCGGAAGCTGCGACATCGTGGCCCCGACCATCTCACAGGTCTCGGCCCGCACCAGCACGTCCGCGCCGAACGGCTCGGATTCCAGGCGGCCGAACAGGTCGCGAAGTTGTTCGTCGATACGGCCCCAGAGCGTCTCCAGGCTCACGGCCGCGCTCTCGCGGGCCAGCACGAGGCGGATTTCATTGCGGGCCAGTCCGGTTAGCCAGGGGAAAATGTCGCCGCGGGCACGATCCGGTTCGTAGCAGTCGAGGTCGCGGATCGCCCGCAGCATCGTCTCCTGCACGACTTCCTCGCAGAGGTGGCGGTTACGGCCGAGACGATAGAAGCAGAAGCGGTAGAGCGGCTCCAGGGCCGCCTGGGCCAGACGGTCGATGGCCTCGGGCGCCCCGGTCAGGGCGCAGCGATGCCAGGATTGGTCGAAGATCGTTCGCAAAGCCACGCCTTTCGAAAACCACGCCGCTTGCCCGTCGGGCGCAACTGGGTTCTATTATCTAATGTCTGGCTGGCCACAAAAACCCTCGCGGAGGAGAAAATCCCCCCTGCCCTGCCTCCCTTCCAGCGTCAGCCTCCTGTTTTTTCACATACCGTTCGCCCCGAATTCTGGACAAACGAGCCCGACGGGAGCTCCTTTTCTATGGCTTGGCAATACCATTGGGTTGTAGCCACATCTCACACAGTGGCATCAACCCCATGAAAACTGGGCGAAATATAGTGCTTTACACTCTTCTTTGTATTCGCCGATCCACGGAAGACAAGTATTCTTGTCCACGGCTTATCCAGATTTGGCCAACAGTGTCCAGTTTTGGTCGGATTTGGCAAGTTTTGGCAAATCTTGTCCAGACGGGTGAATTCCCCACTCTCGATACGACAAGGGCGGACCGGAAGTCAGAAAAATACGCCGCCCGCCCAGTTTTACGGCTTGCTCGCAGCTTCCACATGTCCCAATCAGCCTACATCTTGGCCCGCAGCTTCCGCATGTCGCGGTCCGCCAACTCGGGGTCGGCATAGAGCAGTGCCTTGTGTCGTTGCGGCACCCATTTCGTGCCGGCCCAGTAGAGCGGGACGGGCGACCATCTTCCCGGCTCGATAGCAATCACGAAGCGGACCCACTTTCCTCCCGTGCGTACGACCGCCAATTCGACCGATTCCATTGGTAGACCTCCTGTGTCTGGTTATGCGCGCTGGGCGTCGTCACGCCGACTGCCCTGCCGACGTAGTTTATAACAGGGCCGCGGTTCTCGCAAGGACAGGCGTTTTGCTGCGTATTGCTGGCGTTTTGCTGTCTGCGGTCTCGCGGAGATGTACATCATACATCGCCTACGATTGCCTCCCCGCTTCTTCCGGCACACCGCGCCCCTGCGGTTCCCAGCGGATGAGTTTGAGGTTCTCGACGAACAGCACGTACACCACGGGCACGATGCCCAGCGTCACGACCGTCGCCAACAACAGCCCGGCGATCTGCACGTAACACATGGGCTCCCACAAGGGGCCGCCTTCGATGGCCAAGGGCACCAGGCCACCGACAGTCGCCAAGACGGTGACCAGCACCGGCCGCAAACGGACCAGGCCGGAATCGATGACCGCCTTGCGCAGCGGTTCGCCCCGGTCGCAGGCCTCCTCGATGTAGTCGAACAAAACGATCACGTGGCTCACGATCACGCCCGCCAGTGAGGCTACGCCCAAAAAGGCCATGAAGCCGAACGGCGTGCCGAAGGGAAACAGGCCCATCATGCCGCCCACCATGCCGAAGGGCACGCCCGCAAAGACCACCAGCGGCTTGGTGACGCTGTTGAACTGAAAGACCAGGGCCAAATAAATCCCGGCCAGCGATGCCAGGAGGGCCAGGCCCACGGAATCGAAACCCTTGCTTTGCTCTTCGTACTCGCCGCCGAACTGGTAGCGGCAACCGGGCGGCCAGGCCCGCGAGGCGGCGGCCAACCGCGGCTCGATCTGCCGCACGATGCCGCTGGCCAATACCCCGGCCGACGTGTCACACTTGACCGTGATGCAGCGCTGATGGTCGCGACGCCAGATCTTCGGCGAAACGAGCTTCATCGAAAAATCCACGATCTGGCTGATCGGCACCCGCGCATTGGTCGCGCTGCTCACCACGTCCAGGTCGGCGATCTCCTCGATCCGCGCACGCTCGTCGCTCCGCAGGCGAAAGGTGATCGGTACCAGGCGGTCTTGCTCGCGCAGATTGGTCAGCGCCACGCCCGAGAGGCTGGTCTGCAAGAGCATGGCCACATCTTCGTTGGTGATGCCCGCCAGGTTCGCCTTGTCGGTCTTGATAGTCACCGGGATCTGGAACGACTCGACGTCCCAGTCGTCGTGGATGTTATCGACACCTGGGATGCGGCGAAGCGCCTGCTTGGTCTCGGCGGCCATCTTGCGGAGCGTCTCGATATTGTCGCCGAACAAGCGGATCTGCACGGGCACGCCGACGGGCGGTCCGGTTTCCAACTGTTCGATCGTCACGCGTGCGGCAGCCACGGCCGGCGGCAGTTCGCGCTTCAGCCGGGCCACCAGCGGCGCCGTGTCGCGGCTGTTGCGGGTATGCACCAGGATCTGGGCGTAGTTGTCGGCCCGCTGCTCGGGCACGATCGAGAGCCAGAATCGCGGGCCGCCCTGACCGACGAAGGTCGTGTAGGAACGCACCTTATTGCCCTCCAGTTCCTCGATGGCCCGTATGACTTTCAGGGCTTCCGCGCGGGTCTGGCGGATGGGCGAGCCTTCGGCCAGAAAAACGTTGACGCTGAACACACCGTGCAGGTCCTTGGGGAAAAAGGCCGTGCCCAGATAGGGAATCAACGCTGCGCCGGCGCAGAGGGCCAGGACACAGGTCGAAAGCGTCACCGCCTTGTGCGCCAGGCACCAGCCGGCGAACCGCCGGTAGCCGCGGGCCAACAGCGCGGTCCAGCCCTTGGCTGTTTCCGCCGACTCCATGCCCTTCTGGCCGCGGAGGAAGTAATAGCCCAGCAGCGGCATGAAGGTCATCGACACGATGCGGCTGCTGATCAAGGAGACCGTGACCACCACCGGCAGCGAGTAAATGAATTCGCCCGTCTTGCCCTGCACCAGCAGCAGCGGCAGGAAGGCCACGCAGTTGGTCACGGTAGCGTAAAGGATGGCCCGCGCCAGTTTCTGCGGCCCCAGCCAGGCGGCCACGTCGCGGGGTTGCCCGTGGGCCAACTCGCGGTTGATGGCATCGCCGGCCACCACCGGGTCGTCGACCAGCAGGCCCAGGGCGATGATCATGGCGGCGATGGAAACCTGCTGCAGATCGATACCCAGCAGTTGGCAAACGCCCAGCGTCATTGCGCAGGTCAGCGGAATGGAAACAGCCACCAAGAGCGCGCTTCGCCATTCCATGAAGAGCATGGCCACCAGGACCACGATCACAACGGCCTCGAGCAGGTTCTGGTCGAACTGTTGGACCTTCTCGGCGACTTCCACCGGCTCGTTGTGCGTCCGTTCGATCTGCAAGTCGCTGGGCAGCACGCCCTTGAGGGCGTCCAAGGCCGCCTGCACGTCGCGGGCGAAGGCCTCGATCTGCGTGCCCTTGATCTGCCGCAGGGAGAGCGTGATGGCCCGTGTGGTTTGCAACCGCGTGTTGCCGGGCAAGGGGCGGTTGTCGTCGCCTTCGCCGAGCACGCCCAGGGTCAACTCGCCGGGCAGCTTGCGCTCCGGCGGATCTTCGGCGTCGACCTTCACCGAGCGGAAGTTCATCACACCGGGCGGGTCTTCGTAGCCGCGGACGATATCGACCAGGTCGCGGAGGCAAGTCGGATGGCCGCCCTGCGCGTCGATTGTCACCTCGCCCAACTCTTGCTCGCTCTTGAACTCGCCGCTAGGTTGCACCGCCAGTGTTTGTTGCGGCGTTTCCAGTCGCCCGCCGGGCAGGTTGATGTTCCGCCGTTGCAGCCGGGCGGCGATGGTCTGCGGCGAGAGATCCAGCCCGCTGAAGCGGCGGCTGCTGTAATAGAGATAGATGGCCTCCTCCTGCGTGCCGATCTCGTCGATCTTGCCCACCGTGGGAAACCGCTTCAAGCGATCGCGGATGGCGTCGGCGAAATGCCGCAGCTCGCGATAGCTGTAGCGGTCGGGGCGGTCCAGCGGATCGCGCCGGTTGGCCCCCATTTTTGTCTCCAGGTCGGCCAGATCGCGGACGATGGTTCCCTTCCACATGTCGGGGTGCGACATGCCGGTGCCGATCGTATCACGTTCCCAAAGCAGGGCCTCGCGGATCAGCTCTTCGTCGCGATTGCCGGCCAGCAGTTGGAAGTCGAGGCAGCCGGTGCTGGGGGCTTCGATCACATGGCCGTCTTCGATCAGCCCCCGCTCGGTGAGCCGCTGCAAGAGGCTGTGGCCTAGCCAAACGACATACGACCGGCCCACCGTGTTCGGATAGACAAGCACCGCGGTCAGGCGGTCGCGGCGGAAGGGCGCCGGCCGGCCACGGCGGAAATCGCCCACCACCTCGCGAATGCTGCGCGCCCGCTGGCCGATCTCGAAGTCGGAGACTTTGGGGCTGGAGATTGTGAGCATCATGGCCACGGTCTCGCCGAAATCCTTGTTGAGCTGCGGGACGACCGGCCGCCCGGCGACCGAGGGCAGATCGGTCATCGATTCCAGCCGCCCTTGCAAGTCGTGCCACACCTGTTCGGGGTTCTTCACGCGATCGAACAGATCGACGAAGACCACGGAGAGATTCTGCCGGCTGAGCGAGCGGACTTTGTCCACGTCGTCGCAGAGGGCCACCTGTTTCTCGATCTTCCGCGTGACCTCTTGCTCGACTTTCTCAGCGTCGGCGCCGGGATAAATCGTGACCACCGTGGCGATGCGGATGGGGATGATCGGGTCGTGCCGCTGCGGCATGGCGCGGTAGGCGAAATAACCCCAAGCCAGCGTAGTCACCAAAAGGGTCCAAGCGACCGGCCGTTTATAGACGAAGAACTGCGAGGTTGTCATGGAAACTCACATTCCGATCCGCAAAGCCGGTTCCTGAGACTCCAACACGCGAACTTCCTGGCCTTCGGTCAGGCGGAAAGCCCCCGTTACGACGATCATCTGCCCCGCGCCGATTTGGCTCCCGGCTTCCACCAGGCGGATGCGATTGTCGTACACGCCGCCCAGTTCCACGCGGCGGCGGCGGGCGATCTTCCGCCCGTCTTCCTCGACGATTGTGAAGACGGTGGTTTCCTCGGACTTTTCGCCCCGCCCGATGGCCGTCATCGGCAACAGGATCAGGCTTTCCTCTCGCCCCGTGATCAGCGTGACCACCATGCCGGGCCGCAGTCCGCTAGGGTGATCGATCATCACTTCCACTTCAAAGCTCCGCGTGCGCAGGTCGGCCGCCGGCAGAATCTTCGATACGTGGCCGCCGAACCGTTGGCCCGGGTAGGCATCGGCCATAACGGTCATCGCCTGGCCCGCGCTGAACTGATTGATCTTCGTGTCCGGAACGCCGAAGGCCACGCGGACCGTGCTGAGGTCCATGACCTGCATGACCGGCTGCCCCGCCGGGACGCGCTCGCCGCATTCCACGTACTTGCGGGAGACGGTGGCCTTGGCGATGGGCAACTGCAGCGAGCAGTTCTTCCAATCGTCCTCGGCCTGTTGCAGCGCGGTGGTGGCTGCCGAGACCTCCCGGCGCGAGCCGTCCAATTCGGCATCGACCGAATCGCGGCGGGCCAGAATGTCGTCGAACGCCTGCTGGGCCACCGACCCACGTTCCCGCAGGGCCTTCATGCGTTCGAAATTCGCCCGCACCGCCGTGACCGTGGCCTCGGTGGCGCGCTGCTTATCCTGGGCCAGGGCCAGGTGGTCGCGGGCCATTGTCAACCGCCGCCGGTAATCGGAATCGTCGAGCCGGGCCAAGGGCCGGGCCGGATCGGCCGTCACCTCGTCGCCTTCATGCACATCGCGGGGCTTGCCTTCCAACCCCGGGACTTGCAGGAGCAACGCCAGCGTACCCGGCACCTTGAACGACAGTTCGATCCGCTGTCGCTCGCGGACCGTGGCCGTGAATCGCGATTGGCTGGCGATCTCTTCGCGTTTCAGGGTTGTCACTTGGACGGCCATCGGCAGCGGGGCCTCCGGCTCGCGGCGATGACAGCCCAACGCGAGGACGAGGAGAACCAGTATACCGCCCGCGGTTGAGACTGATACTAACCCGAAGCGTAAGCGAGGATCGCAAGTTGTTTCCTCGCTTACGCTTCGGGTTAGTGTGGGTTGAGCCAATCTCAACCGCGGGCAGTATAGTCCCTTCTTCATTATTCCACCTTCTCATCATTGGCCTTCAGCATTCCGTGACGAAAGACCTCCGTCACCGTCGCGCAGATTTCCGCCAGGGGCACGTTCGAGGCGATCAGCGTCGGGTTCTCGATCAGGCCGATGACCGAGGTCCAGAACATGGCCTTGACGACCTCAAGATTGATGCTGTCGCGCAGGCTATGTTCGCGGGCAGCCGCCGCCACGGCCTGTTGGAACAAGCGGTCCAGCGCGTCTTTCCTGGCCGCGCGGAACTCCTCGTAACACTCAGGATACAGGCGGCGGATCTCCTCGAACCGCGCGAGGAGACTGCCCTGCGGCAACCGGCCAAGTTCGGTAGCGAGACAACCGATGCGCTGGTCGATCTGTGCGAAGGTATCTTGGGGGTCGCCTGCGGCCACGCGCTGAAAAATCTCGGCCACGCGGCGGCAAACGGCCCGGACCAGCCCCTGTTTATCGCCGAAGTAGCGGTAGACCGTGATCCGCGTGACACCGGCCTCGAAGGCCACATCGTTGACGCTCGATCGTTTTACCCCCCGCCCGAGCAGAACCGTTATGGCTGCCAGGACGATTTTCTCTGCCGTTTGGTCTATGCTCATGTTACAAACGTAACATATTTTGTATCGTCTGTCAAGGCACAGAGTCACTGATTAGGTTGGCGGCGGAGAAGACTAGGGATGAAAAGAAAGGAAAATGGCAGAAAGGAAGATAGGGGGCGGAAAACTCTTGCCGAGCATTCCATTTTCCTGGCCCCTGATTTTTCTGTCGAAGATTCCGTGCCGGCTTTAGTGCGTCAGTTGTCATTGCCGGGCTTGGGCGGGGGCTGCTTTGCCGCGGCCTTCTTGCCTTTGGTAGCCTTGTCGGGCGGCTTGATTTCCTCGACGCCTTGGATTTTGATCGAACCGTCTTCATGGACGGTGAAGGCAACCTTCTTGTACTGCCTGAGGTTCTTGAGGAAGGTCTTGTCAGCCCGGACCGATGACTGCCACTTCTCGGTAATCTTCATGCCCAATAGGCGGTAGTTCATCTCCGATTTTTCCGCCAGATCGGACACCATGTCGGCGCGTTTCTCCATGTCACCGATCACTTTGATGGGTATGGTAACCGTGGCCTCGACAAAGGGCGGATCGCTCCTGCCAATGACGATGTCGTCCGTCGCCTGGAGGGAAGCACAAATACCAAAGAGAATACAGAAAACCAATGTTCTCATAACTGCTACCGAAAACAGGATACCATACCACGAAAACTGCAAAGTCTGGCAGGACTACCCTCCGTAGCACGGAATTCATTCCGTCTTGCCCTAAAAAGGGCAAGGCTACGGAATAAATTCCGTACTACGAAAGCCATGGAATAAATTCCGTGCCACGAAGGACTTTGCAGTTCTCCTGAATACCATACCACGAACGGTCGTGGATGTCACGCGGCTGCACATTCCCCTCTCATTAGGCGGTTGACACGGCTTCCTTGGGCAACTAACCTCACAGGAACACGCAATCACCACCCAACCGAACGGGAGCCGCCATGGACCGCCGCTGGCCTCTTACTATTATCGTTGCACTGTGTTGGATTTATTCCCCCGCCTCGGCGGCCGACGCGCCGGTTTCACCGAAAATCTGGCTGAAGGCCGTACCATTCGACCTGACGGCGGTCCGTTTGCTGGACGGCCCCTTCAAACACGCCCAGGAACTCGACCACCAATACTTGCTCAGCCTCGATCCGGACCGGTTGCTGCACAACTTCCGCGTCAATGCGGGCATTCCCTCCTCGGCCCAGCCGCTGGGCGGGTGGGAAGAGCCCAAGTGCGAGGTACGGGGGCATTTTGTCGGCCATTATCTCAGCGCGTGCGCGATGATGTACGCCAGCACCGGCGATGAGCGGCTGAAAGAAAAAGCGGCGGCCGTGGTTGCCGGCATGGCCCAGTGCCAGGCGAAACTGGGCAACGGCTATTTGAGCGCGTTTCCCGAGTCGTTCATTTACCGCGTCGAGTCGCTCAAGCCGGTCTGGGCGCCATACTATACACTGCACAAGATCCTGGCCGGGCTGCAAGACGACTATGTCTACTGCGGCAACCGGCAGGCCCTGGATGTCTGCAAGCAGTTCGCCGATTGGGTCATTGCCCGCAACGGCAAACTGAGCGACGCCCAGATGCAGGCCATGCTGGACAACGAGCACGGCGGCATGAACGAGACCCTGGCGAACCTCTACGGCCTGACAGGCGACGCCAAGTACTTGGCGATCGCCCGGCGGTTCAATCACCTGAAGGTCATCGAGCCGGCCGCCAAACACGAGGACCGCCTGACGGGCCTGCACGCCAACACCCAGATCCCCAAGTTCATCGGCACGGCCCGGCAGTACGAGTTGACCGGCGAGGAATGGTTCAAGACGGCCTCGACCTTTTTCTGGGAGACGGTGGTCAACGAGCGCTCCTACGTGATCGGCGGGCACAGCGACGGCGAGATGTTTTCGCCCAAGGAAAGGCTCTCCGAGGCCCTGGGTCCCAACACGACTGAGACCTGTAACACCTACAACATGCTCAAGCTCACGCGGCACTTGTTCTGCTGGGATCCGCAGCCGCGCTACGCCGACTATTACGAGCGGGCACTCTACAACCACATCCTCTGCTCGCAACACCCAGAAACGGGCATGATGTGCTACTACCTGCCGCTCCGCTCGGGTTCGCACAAGAACTATAGCGGGCCGCTGGACAGCTTCTGGTGCTGCACCGGCACGGGCGTGGAGAACCATGCCAAGTACGTCGAGGGCATCTACTACCATGGGCAGTGCAGCCTTTACGTGAACCTGTTCATCGCGTCGGAGCTGGACTGGAAAGACAAGCCGCTGAAGGCCCGGCAGGAGACTAAGTTCCCGGACGAACCGCGGACGCGTCTCGTTTTCACCTGCGAGCTGCCGCACACGCTCGTTCTCCATATCCGGCATCCCTGGTGGGCGACCGAAAAGTTCGAGATCCGCGTCAACGGCGAGAAACAAACCATCGAGAGCAAGCCAGGCAGCTATGCGCTGCTGAGCCGCGAGTGGAAAGGCGGCGATACCGTCGACGTCTCGATGCCTTTCACGCTCCACATCGAGGGATTTCGCGACAACCCGCGGCGTTTCGCCTTTATGTACGGCCCGCTGGTCCTCGCCGCCCAGGTACCGCCGGGCAAGCCGTTCCCGGCGGTCGTCGTTGGGGATGGGGACCAGCGGCTTCTGGAAATCCTGCAGCTTATTACGGGCAACCACTTTCTGGAAAGCCTGCAGCCGGTTGCGGGCAAGCCGGCCACCTTCACGGGACCGGCCGATGTCTTCCGCGTGCCCGGCGAAAACCGCGGGGTAACGCTCGAACCGCTCTACAAGATCCACGGCGACCGGCATTACGTCGTCTACTTCGACTCATTCACCCCGGCCCAATGGCTGGACAAAGAGCGCGAGTACCAGGCGGCGATGGAGCGAGAGAGGGCGCTGGCAGCCCGCACGATCGACCTGGTCAACCCGGGCGAAGAACAGAACGAGCGCAACCACGATCTCAAGAGCGAGCGGAGCGGGCAAGGGACTTTCGAGGGACGGCAATGGCGGGACGCCACCGACGGTTGGTTCTCGTGGACCCTCAAGACGCCGGGCGACAAGCCTCTGGCCTTGCGGGTGACTTACTGGGGCAGCGACGTGGGGCGGGTCTTCGACATCCTGGTCGATGGCAGGAAACTGGCCACGCAAAAACTCCAGAGCAACCGCCCGGGGCAGTTCTTCGACGAGACTTACGGCATTCCGGTGGAATTGAGCCAAGGCAAGACGAAGATCACCGTTCGCTTCCAGGCCGAGCGCTACAGCCGAGCGGGCGGCGTGTTCGAATGCCGGCTCATGAAAGGAGAGTAAGAGGACGGGCTGAGAACTGTAGGGTGGGCCGAGTAACACGAGTCCCACCAGATTCCGCGTCGAATTTGGTGGGACTACGAATTCGTGTTACTCCGCCCACGCTTGAAACTCAAGCGACAGAATCCCACATCAGCACGGCTTGGCGCTTGGCCAGCCATGTAAAGACGTGGCATGCGGCTTTGACGAGCCGCATGCCACTTGCGTTCAATTCAGCCGTGACAGATCGCTAGTTGCGACCGCCGCGTCCGCCGCCGTAGCCGCCGCGTCCGCCGCGTCCGCCGCGTCCGCCGCCGCCACCACCGCCGCCGCCACCGGCACGCTCTTCGCGCGGCCGGGCTTCGTTGACCGTCAACGCGCGACCGTCATGCTCCTTGCCGCTCAGACCAGCGATGGCCGCTTCGGCCTCCTGATCCGTGCCCATTTCCACAAACGCGAAACCCTTGCTGCGACCAGTGTCGCGATCTTCGATCACTTGGGCGCTTCGCACGGTGCCGAACGGAGCGAACATCGACTCCAGATCCGCATTGCTGACAGAATAGCTCAGATTGCCAACATACAACTTCTTACCCACAACTCGATCTCCTTCATGAGGAACTTCGGCCCGCTGGTAAGCACGGGCCCTACTAACCAAGACAAACGAACGTAAAAGCGGTTCCTGGGAGGCACCTTGCGAAGCGTGACTAGACAACCCTGCGGGGAAAAGAACGTCTTCTCCACGCAAGGAAGACTCCCGATCGAGGTGAGTCCGCCCGAAAAAATCCGCGGGTGAAGGGAAACTGCCGAGTCAGACTGACATAAATCAGGCGGATGGGGGTAGAACGCCCTTCGTGACAAGATTCTACACATTAGTCAATAGGAATGAAAGGGGGAGTTCGGAATTTTATTCTTCCCCCCTTGACACACCGTTATGGGGTGTTATACTTGCTACCATGACGTGCGAGAGACGGGAGCCTTTTTTGCCCCGTCGTGTTGATATGCGTCTTCTGTAGCGGTCGCTCGCCCCTGAGTCTTTTTCAGCTCGGCTTGGTCCTCTGCCTACGACCGCGATTGATCTCTCTTGCACTCTCGGCCATGCATGGTTTGCATTGGACCGATCTGTGCGATCACAGAATGCGCCCGAAAGAAGTCTCTATTGTTTTCCGCCATTCGGCCTAGCGGGCCGTCTCGAAACGAGCAGGTCAGGAAGCCTGCCTAGTCTGCGGAAATTGCCTAACTTTCGGTGCGAGCGAAATGAATGTCCGATCTCGGCTTGAATCTCCGGCATTGTTTGCCCTTGGATGATTGGCCCCGATGCGGCTTTCTCTGATAGTTACTATTGAAGGAATCGTAATGAAGTTTGAAGAACTCGGCTTGGCCGAGACGTTGCTCCGCGCCGTGCGCGGGAAAGGCTACTCCACCCCCACCCAGATCCAGGCCGCCGCAATTCCGGCGATCCTGGAAGGCCGCGACGTACTGGGCTGTGCCCAGACCGGGACCGGCAAGACGGCCGCCTTTGCCCTGCCGACGTTGCAGCGGCTGGGCCGCACACCCCCGAGCGGCGGGCGAAGGAAGATCCGCGCCTTGATTTTGGCTCCCACGCGGGAACTGGTGATCCAGATCAACGAGAGTTTTCAGGCCTATGGGCGCCACACCGGCCTGCGGCCGACGGTGGTTTATGGCGGCGTGGGTCAGGATCCGCAGGTCCGCGCCTTGCAGGCCGGCGTCGACGTGCTCGTGGCCACGCCCGGCCGCCTGCTGGACCTCATGCAGCAACGATTTATCGACCTGTCGCACGTCGAGATCCTGATCCTCGACGAGGGCGACCGCATGCTCGACATGGGCTTTATCCACGACCTGCGGCGGATCGTGGCCAAGGTGCCTCAGCAGCGGCAGACGCTGCTGTTTTCCGCAACCATTCCCCCGACCATCCGCCAGTTGGCCGACCAGTGGCTCAGCGATCCGGTCGATGTCCGCGTCAATCCCACTGCGCGCACAGTTGACACCATCCGGCAGTCGGTGGTCTTTGTCGACCAGGCCAACAAGATCGCCATGCTCACGCACTGGCTGAAAACCACTGACTGGACCCGCACGCTGGTCTTTACCCGCACCAAGCACCGGGCCGACAAGGTGGCCAAACTGCTCAAGCGGGCGGGCATCGAGGCCGACGCCTTTCATGCCGACAAGAGCCAGGCCTCGCGGCAGCGGACCCTCGCCCGCTTCAAGTCGCCGGACCCGGTTGTGCTGATCGCCACCGACATTGCCGCCCGGGGGCTGGACATCGACTTGGTCTCGCACGTGATCAACTTCGACCTGCCGGTCGACGCGGAGAACTACGTACACCGCATCGGGCGGACCGGTCGGGCAGGCGCGGACGGTGTGGCCTTGTCGTTCTGCGATGTTTCCGAGCACGAGCGGCTGCGCGACATTCAGCGCCTGTTGAAGCAGACGCTGGCGGTGGACGCCACGCCCAAGAATTTGCCCGCGGCTCCGGCGGCGGCAAAACCGCCGGTCGCCTCGAAGGCCAAGGGCGTGCCTGCCCCGCGGCCGTTCGGCTATGCCGGAAAATCCAGACGATCGGGCGTGCGGCGCCGTGCGGCGTATGCCGGAAGATAGGATTTGACGGCGCCGTCATGCCGAGATAAATTGATCGATAGCGGTGGCACGTCCCTGCGGGACGTGCCACTTTCGTAAGGACATTGTATAAACTACTTTCACGCGGAGCCTGCCATGCCCACCCGATCGATTCTTGCCGTATCGAGCCTTCTTCTCGCCCTGTTTGCCGCGATCTTGCCCGAAGCCGGCGTGCGGGCCGCGGAACCCTCCCTGGTCAAGCTCGTCGACCACGGCGGCCAATGTCAGCTTGTGCGCAACGGCAAGCCGTACTTCATCAAGGGCGGTGGCGGGGGCGGCCCCAAGGATGTCCTGGCCCGCTGCGGCGGCAATTCGTTCCGCACCTGGGGCATCGGCCCGTCAACCGGGGAAGAGCTCGACCAGGCGGAAAAGCTCGGCCTGACGGTCTCGCTGGGCTGCTGGCTGGGACACAAGGAGCAGGGATTCCATTACGACGACGCGGCCGCGGTGAAGCGGCAATTCGACGAAGTGAAACGGGCGGTTATGAAATTCAAACACCACCCTGCCCTGCTCGTCTGGTCGCTGGGCAACGAGATGGAAATGGCCGACGACAGCACCGCCATGTGGGATGCCATCGAGGACCTTGCCCGCATGGTCCACCAGGTCGATCCCAACCATCCGACCATGACCGTGATCGCCGAGTTGGGCAAGAACAAGGTGCCGAGGATCCAGACGTTGTGCCCCGACATCGACATCATCGGCATCAATTCTTACGGCGGCGGGCCGTCGCTGGCCACGCGCTATGGCCAGGCCGGCGGCAAGCGGCCCTTCATCGTCACCGAGTTCGGCCCGCCCGGCACGTGGGAGATCAAGATGAACGCCTTCGGCGCTGCGCCGGAGCTTACCAGTACGGAGAAGGCCGCCTGCTATCGCGAGACCTACACCAAATCGGTCCTGGGCGCGCCCGGTCTCTGCCTGGGCTCCTACGCGTTCACCTGGGGATACAAGGTCGAGGCCACGCCGACCTGGTTCGGCCTGTTCCTGCCCGACGGCAGTCGGCTGGCGGGCGTCGACGCCTTGCAGGAGTTGTGGTCCGGCAAGCCGCCCGCGGTCCCCTGCCCCGTGATGAAGAGCCTGACCGTCGAGGGCAAGCAAGTGGTTGGCAGCGGCGAGAAGGTCCGCGCCAGCGTGGTTCTCGGCGCCAAGGGCGGGCCGGTGAAATTCGAATGGGCCTTGTTCGGCGAGCAGGCCAGCTACGCGGTGGAGGGCCCGGGCGCGGAGCCGACGGCCCCCTTGGCCGAGGCCATCGAGACCAACGGCCGGCCGGAGGTGGTCGTCAGGATGCCCAAGTCCGGCGGGATCTACCGCCTCTGCTGTTTCGTCCGCGACACGCATGGCGGAGCGGCCGTCGGCACCCTGCCGATCAAGGTTACCGGTCCTATGGCCCCCGTCAAGCCGCTGGTTGCCAAGTTGCCGCTGGCGGTCTATGCCGGCAAGCCCAAGGCCGGCCCCTATGTCGCCTCGGGTTGGATGGGCAACACCAAGGCCGTTACTATGGATGCGGATTGCGCGGACCATCCGCACTCCGGCAAGAGTTGCATCAAGTTCATCTACAGCGATGCGGACAATTGGGCCGGCGTGGTCTGGCAGCATCCGGCCAACGATTGGGGCGACAAGCCCGGCGGATACGACGTCAGCGGCGCGGAATCGCTCTCCTTCTGGGCACGCGGCGCCGACGGCGGCGAAAAGGTGAAGTTCGGCTATGGCATCCTGGGGCTGGAAAAGAAGTATCACGATAGTTCCAAGGGCGAGATCGAAGTCACGCTCACGAAGGAGTGGAAGCAATATACGATCGATCTCAACGAGCGGGACGTCGGCCGCATCAAGAGCGGATTCTTCTGGTCGCTGGCCGGCCAGGGCAAACCGCTGACGTTCTATCTGGATGACATTCAGTACAAGTAGGGCGCATCTCGAACTCGGCAGTAGGGAACGGAAAGATTGGGGAAAATGAATTCAAAGCAACTTCTTTTCCTGGTATAATTGACAAGTCATCGACGTGCTGCTAGGGTATCCTGCCATGAGCGCAAAGCGAAAGAAACAAGACGGCAAGCCCGATCCGGCGGTCTTGGCGACCATCATTCGCGAGGTCGTGGAGGCAGCCGGGCCGGAGAAGATCGTACTTTTCGGTTCCGCCGCGCGGGGCGCGATGGGGCCGAACAGCGATTACGACATTCTGGTCATCAAGAAAGGCAAGTTCAGCCACGACCGAGTAGCCGAAGCCATTTATCGAAACCTGTCTGGAACGGCGCCGGTCGACGTCGTGGTCGCCTCGACCACGGAGGTCGAGCGTTACCGCGATGCCTTCTGTCTGGTGATCTGTCCCGCCCTGCGCGAGGGAAAGGTCATTTATGAGGCATAAGCGTTTTCCGCCGACGGATCCGCGCGAATGGCTTCGTCGGGCGCGCAGCAACTTGGTCCACTCGCGGGCCGAGGCGGACGAGGTCGATCTGGCGGAGTTGTGTTTCGATGCGCAGCAAGCCGCCGAAAAGGCCATCAAGGCGGTTTTCATCCATCGCGGGGAGGCTTTTCCCTTCACCCACGATCTGGAGGCACTGATCAGGCTGCTGAAAGCGAATGGCTAGAAAGTTCCAAAGTATGTCGAGGCCGCAAAGGTGCTGACGCGTTTTGCCGTGGTGGCCCGTTATCCAGACTTCACCACGGTAACGCGTGGGAAGTACGGCCGCAGCGTCCGCATCGCATCGGCCGTGCTCCGCTGGGCCGAGCGGCAAATTGCTCCGCCCAGTAAGAGGAAGCGAAAGCCTTGACGCGCGTCCTGATAGCATGAAGAGGAGCAAAAACACGTGCCCTTTATCACAACGCCAGAACGATATGGCCGCATCGAGGGCCGCCCCGAGGATACTGAGATGATCTTGGAACTGAGGTTTCAGGACGCCGGGCTGCAACTCATGCCGGAGATTCGCCCGATCAAGAACGCGGAACAATTGAAGGAGATTCTCCGCGCCGCCGCAACCGTTGCCAGCCCCGACGATCTGCGCAAACTCTGGGCCGATGGACCAGCAGATTAAGAGCCTGAAACCGTCACGGGCTGGCGAACGCTTGGGCTTCAAGCCGCACTTCAACCGCCGCGCAGCCGGCCTTCTGCACATCGGTAATCGCGGAGCGGATGGCCGATTCCAGCGCTTTCGGCCTGGCGAGCAAACAGGATGGGCGCCGCCTGGTTGCACGTCCCCATCCTCCCGTCATCGCAGCCGGCCCCGTAGAAGGCCCTGACAAGATCGTCGGTCAATTCGGTTTGCGGGCTCAGCATTAACTCGAAATGGAAAGTCTGCATGTTAATGGTCATTTATTTTAAGCTCTGGCTCCGGATACCAGAACGAGATTATTTGAATCGAGTCATGCGTCCCCGGAATTCCCCGTCCCCGGAATTCCCCCCGGAATTCCCTGGGAGTGGCGCGCCGAACCGTGCAACGCTACTTGCACGCATAGGCAAGGGTCGAGGCTTGCCGGGTCGTGCCGATCCTGTCCGGCCGGGAGGGTGGGAGGGAGCGTTATTTGGGCGGATAGCCTACGACCGGAAAAATCTGCGCGGCTGGGTGGCCCTATCGACTGGCAAAGGGCCAGAGTTTGAACCCCTTCCGCGCCATCCGCAACCCGCGCCGATTCGAGATTCCCGATTGTCGATTGCCTGTTCCCTTATCCATTGAGCTACGGGCGCAAATCTGCCAAGCCTGAGCAAAGACTCTCTTCCACAGGCAAAAACCTCTCGCGACACGGCCTGCTTTCGCGCTCTATCGGGGCAGCGTTCGGCGTTCGATTGCGTGTGTGCGACTGTCGTTTGCCCCAGTGAATCGGTCGAGGGAAGCACAGCACGCACCGCGCGAAAGCGTGTACCCGACGAGGGAAAGTGTAAAACCCGTGGGCGCGACGTTGGCTACAGCCGAAGGACGCCGGCAAACGGCCGTAGCTAACGCGGGCAAGGCAGAATGAAAATGTCAAACAGCAGAGGGAAAACCGCAATGGCCGCACTTGCCCCGTAAATCCGCGCGTACGACGCGAAGCCCGACAACCGGCATCTTTCCTGCTATTGCCCCGAAAACCCCTATCGCGGTGACTTAAAGGCAAGAATTCTGCCCGGATTTCATCTGCTTGCCGCACCCTCACTGCCTTGCAGAAGCAACCCCGTCTTAATAGACTGGCCAATGCGACGAATTCCAAGACATTGACACCAACTCGCGCGAAGCTATAATACTATAGGCAGTATCATCCAATGAAGAGAAAGAAATGTCTGATCCTGTTGCCAACAAAGTTCAACGATGGCCAAGAGGTCCCCGCGAGCGTATTCAACGGCGTTCTGCGATGCATTGAGGAAACGCTGGACTGTTACTCCGTCGGCGGCCTTTGTGACGGCGTCTACAAAATGGACGACGGGAGCAAGGTACGCGACCGTCCCGTCATGGTTTGGGCGGTGGTGGAACCCGAAAAAGTCGAGGAACTACGGCAACTCGCTGCGCGGATCGCAGTAATGCTGAAACAGGAGAGCATTTACTTCGAGGTGACCGAAGTCGATTTCGACTTCGTTCGACCTCTTACCGAGAATGGTGGAGGACGGTGATGAAGAAAAACGGCGACATTTCGGTGCAAGCACGAAAGTTGGCAGAGAAGGCGATATCGTGGGCTGACCTGTCGAATGCCCTGTTTGGCCCGGTTGACGGTTTGGTCAGCAAACATTTCCCGGATGCCGCGGACCGCGCCGCATTCCGTAAAACTGAGACCTACGATCTTCTGCACAAACTCGTGGAGGAAAAAATGCAGCAGACAGGTGTCACTGCAGGGGCCGAGCCAACCAAGAGCGGACGGTTCGTCGTGCGCATGCCCAGAACCATGCATGCCGCCCTGGAGCGGGAGGCGGCCGAGGAGGGAACCAGCCTCAACCAACTCGTTCTGGCAAAACTTGCCGCTCGCCTGAAGCATCAAGTGTAGTGACCACGAGAGCTATGGCCGTGTACGCGATTTCCAGAAACGGGCGCATAAACGACCGGCAATGCCGCCCCGCGCTCAGTGCTCATGTTTTGTGCTTATCGAAGCAATCTATCGCGGCCTGCGCGGCGCGGGGGCTGCGGTCGATGTCGTTGTGGTAATGCCCGAAGAAATCCAGCGCTATCGCGATGATCCCTACCTGATCGTCGCGTCTGCGCTGAGAGGGGGCAGAGTCGTCTATGGCTCGTAAGCGCCTGCCGCCGAACGACCCGCGGGAATGGCTGAATCGGGCACGGAGCAACCTGGCCCGGGCTCAGAAACCTCTGGAAGGCGCGTACCTAGAGTAGCCGCACACCATTTCCATTCTCGTCCGGGAACACGGCCCGCCCGCGCTCCAGACGCACGCCCGTGGCCACGTCGCGGGCAATCAACTCCGCGCCGTCCATGTCGACGTAATCCAGCAGCGGCAGGAACTGGGCGATCGCCGATATGCCCACTGTCGATTCGGTCATGCAACCCATCATCACTTTCAATCCCAGCCGCCGGGCCATGTCGATCATTCGCCGGGCAGGCGTCATGCCACCGCACTTCACCAGCTTGATGTTGATACCGTGAAAGAAGCTCACACAGCGGGGCACGTCGTCCTCCACCAGGCAGCTTTCATCGGCCATCACCGGCAGTGCCGACTCGGCGCAGACCCGCTTCATGCCTTCCCAGTCGCCGGCCGACAGCGGCTGCTCGATGAACTCCACGCCCAGCGATTTCAGCTCGTGCGAGTTGTGGATTGTCTGCTCGACGGTCCACGAGCAGTTGGCGTCGACGCGGAAGATGGCCGCCGTGTGCCGCCGTAACTTGCGGACAATCGCCAGGTCGCCGCCCGCGGCGAGCTTGATCTTGTAGATCGGCCAGTCGGGGAATTCCGCGAGAATCTTTCGCAAGTTCTCGATCGTATCGATCCCCAGCGTGTAATCGCTCCGCGGCATACGATCCAACGTCAGTCCCCAAAGCTGATAGGTCGGCTGGCCCAATCGCTTGCCCCACAGGTCGTGCGCGGCGGCGTCCAGGGCGGCCAGGGCGAAACGGTCGGTGGCCAGGAGTGGAAACGCCCTCTGCCACAACTCGGCCGGTTCGGCCAGCGGCCAGCTTTCGATCTGGCTGCGGGCGGCTTCCAGATGGGCGAGCATGTCGGCCGCCGTTACGCCATAGTAAGAGAATGCTGCGCCCTCGCCGAAGCCGGTCAGATCGCCGTCGCTAAGCTCCACGAGCAGGTTCTCCTGTACCCGCCTGGCGCCGTGGGCCGTGCGGAAGACGTGCCGCAAAGGCAGTTGGATAATCCGCAGTTTCAAGCGCACGGCGAGTCCCCCGTTTTGAATTGTACCACGGCAATGGCCGCAAGGATCAAGGCGCAACCGAGCAACTGCCGCGAACTGAACAACTCGTTGAGAAACAGGTATCCGAAAAGTGCCGCGAAGACGGCCTCCATACTGAGGATAATGGCGGCGTCGGCCGCCGGGGCGTGCTTCTGCCCAAGGGCCTGAAGCGTGTAACCGCCGGCCACCGAGAGCACGCCGACATAAACTACGGCCCACCAACAGTCGCCCAATCCCGGCAGTGTATCGCTTTCCAGCACGAGCCCGATCAAAAGATTGATCGCGCCGGCGACAAAGTACTGGCCGACAGAGAACAGGAACACGTCGAGTTGCCGTACCGCCCGCCCGACAATCACCACGTGCAAGGCCCACAAAACAGCGCCGCAAAGCTCCAGGCCGTCGCCCGGGTGGATGCGGAAGTGATCGTCCACACCCAAGAGAAACACGCCCGCGGTGGCGGTCGCCGCGCCCGCCCACGACTGCCAGCCTACCCGCTGCCTCCAGCCCAGGAGCATCACGAAGGGCACGAGCACCACGTACAGTCCCGTGAGAAACCCGGCATTGCCGGCCGTCGTGTATTTCATCCCCGCCTGCTGGCAGACCGACGCGCCGACCAAGAGGACTCCGGCGACCGACGCCCAGCGGAAGAAGGAACTCCTAGCGGTTCCGGTCGTCGCTCGTTTAACCAGGTAGATCGGAGGCAGCAGGATAAGCCCACCCAGCAGGAAACGCAGGCCGTTGAACAGGAACGGCCCCAGGTGCGCTGCCGCCACTCGCTGGGGCACAAAGGCGCTGCCCCATAGCAGGGCCGCGAGTAGCAGCAGCGCATCGGAACGGAATCGAAGGGCGGGCGGTAATACGGTCACAATACGATCACCGCCTACAGGCTCCAGCCTGCGCGATATTCCGGAGCAACCAGGGCGTTGGCCTCCGCGCAATTGGTGAACTTCATGGCGTCGGCATCCCACTGGAGCTTCGTGCCAGCAAAGCGCCCGGCGATCACGCCCAGCATGCCGATTTCCGAGAGCGCCGCGCCGTAGGAGAAATCGGACCCGGCTTTGCCGCCGCCGCGGATCGCGCTGAGCCAGTCCTGGTGGTGCTCTTGCGCCCGGGGAATGCTCTTGGGCGGCAACTTGTAGGCCTTCATCTTGGACTCGGGAATGATCCGCACGCCACCCGCCCCGTGCGAGCCGTACATGATCGTCCCCTTGTCGCCGAGGACCATAGCGCCGGTGTCGACCGGATTGCGGCCCTGTTCCAGGTCGGCAGGCCGCGGAATGTGCATAGTTCCGCTGTACCAGTGCAGGGTGACCGGGCCACGGTCGCCCTTGGCGGCGAACTCGTAGGTGATCTTTTCGCCCTTGGGATAGGCATCGCCTTGGGTCTTGATGTGATACTCGGGCGTTTCGGAAACGATCGATTTCGGCGAGCCCAGATCGAGCGCCCAGAAGACCGGATCGACCACGTGGCAGACCCAGTCGCCGATCGTGCCGTTGCCGAAAGGCACCCATCCGCGCCAGACGTACGGCAGGAAGGCCGGGCAATAGGACCGCTGTGGCGTGGGGCCGAGCCAGAGGTCCCAGTTCAGCTTCTCGGGCGTCTTCCACTGCTTCTTGAGGTCCCCCAGGCGGTCGATGCCGGAATTCACCGCGCTGCAGCCGCAGTGGATGGTATGCACCTTGCCGATCGCGCCGTCGCGGATCCACTCGACCAGCAGCCGGCAGGACTCGAACGAGTGGCCCTGGTTGCCCATCTGCGTAACGACCTTGTGTTCGCGGGCGACCTTGGCCATTTCGCGGCACTCGTGGACGGAGTGGGCCAGCGGCTTCTCGCAGTAGACGTGCTTGCCGCGTTTCATAGCGGCGATCGAGGCCACCGCGTGGTTATGGTCGGGCGTGGCCACCACGACGGCGTCGATCTGCTTGTCCAACTTGTCGAGCATCTGGCGGAAGTCGCGGAACTTCGCGGCCTTGGGATGGTCGTTGAAGGAGCCGACGACGCTGTCGTAGCCCCAGTCGACGTCGCAGAGGGCCACGACATTGTTGCCGCCGGCCACCGCGCCCACGTCGCCCCGGCCCATCGAGCCGACGCCGATGCCGGCGATGTTCAGCTTCTCGCTGGGCGGCGTCGCGCCGCTGCGGGCCACGGCGTATCGCGGCACGATGGGGACCGCCGCCACGGCGGCCCCCGCGGCGCCCAGGAATTCACGACGATTGGTCAGTATCTTCTTCACGATCGAGTCTCCGGTGGTAAAGGGTTCGAGCCGTTCGGGCGGCTTGGTTTCAAGTAATCAAATGTTAACATGCGGGCAGCTTGGTTTGCAAGACGCGGCAATCTTCAGAAAGCTGCAATATGGTTCCAGACCCGACCCGGCCAGGTACCGTTTGAGTGCGGGTTGGTGGAGAAGGTCGTAGGCCCACCATTATCGGCTGGAAAACAAATTATGGTGGGCCTGCGCTCGCTACGCGAGCTGGTCCCACCCTACGAATTACCAAGGCATTACTGTGAACCGCTAGCTGTCCAACCTCCTTCACCATCTCGGCAAGCGAAGTGGGGTCGTGCGGAAGCAGGCATCCTTCGGGTCGCGCTATTTTCCCTCCACCACGTTGTTGCGGACCAAGACGTCTTTGGCCTCTTTCTGCACGTGGATCTTGCTACTGGGATGGCGCAACACGCAGCCTTCCACGATCACGTCGCGGGTGAAGCCGGAAATATTGATGTCGCCGCTGTTGTCGTCGGCCAGAAGCTGCCGACGGTGGACCGTGCAGCACGTGATCGGGCAGGGAAACTTCCGCGGGTCGCGTATGGATCCCGTCGTATCGACCGACGTCTGGCCTTCATAAAGCTCGTTGTCGAGGAATTGCACGTACCAGGACGGCTGGAAGGCGTTGTCCGGCGCGCAGCCGTAGTTCAGCAGTTGCGCGCAGCGGTACAAACGGTTCTGGGCATAGACCACGTCGATCGCCGTGCCGTAGGCCGCATTCACCCAGTTGGCGTCCTCGAAACAGTTGCCCACGACCAGCACGCGGCCGTTCATGGGCACGATCGTCACCAGCGACGCGTCGTCAGGCGGGCAGTCGAAAGCACGATCGATCTGCCACTGCCGTCCGTGGTTGGCGACCACGTTCCGCCATTGGCCGGCCCCGCGGCCACTTTGGATGCAGACGACGGCCTTTCGCCACAAACCGCTCTTTTCCGGCGCCCAGCTCGGGTAGGTCGGGTCGCCCGCCAGGGTGAGTTGCGTGCCCTGGACGGTGGCGGTCTTGCCGAAGTAGGCCGCATCGCCGGCATCGAAGGTGAACGAGTAATCGGCCTGGTGGACGTGGAAGCTCTCTTGACGGTTGCGGGCGTAATATAGGTTCCGCCCGTTGCCGGCAATGTTCTGATAGGCGGTCGGATACAGGCTGATGAGGTGGTTGTCTTCGACGATCACCTGCTCGGCGCCGCCCAGGGGGCAGTTCGTCTTGCCGGCCATGATGCGGTTGCGGGCAATGACGCAATAGTCCTTGGGTATCACGGCCGCGCCCTTGGCAAGGATATCGCAGTCGGTCACTTCGGCATTGTTGCCCAGGTAGGCGACAACGCCCTCGGGCCGCTTCCGCCCGTCCATGGCCCAGTAGTGATCGATGCGAACGCGGACCTTCCGCATCAGGAACCGCTGGGCGCTGCTGATGCCCGTCTGATAGGCCAGCGGCAGATAGAGGCTCATATTCTCCAGGGCGAACTCCGTACCGTGGATCAGCGTGGCTGGCACGCGTGTACGGTCCTTCTCGCTTTCCAGGCCCTCGTCGCTGCCGCCGTCGAGATTGAAACGGCCCACGCCCCACCAAAGGACGACCAAGCCCATGCCTTCACCCTTGAGCACCGTGCGCGGCGGCACGTCCAGGTCACCCTTGATCCCATAGCGGCCGGCGGGGAAATAGACGATGCCGCCGCCGTTGGCCTTGGCCTTCTTGAGGGCCGCCAGGATTCCTTCCGTGCGATCGGACACCGGGCTGTACTTGCTGAGCGTCTTACGCATCTGCTGCACGGCATCTTTGCCGTAGACCTCCAGCACGCTGAACGTATCGGTTGGCCAGGGCACCGGCGCTTCGACGCGGAGCACTCCGGCCTTGCGCTCGGCCGCCGCGCCGCCAAAGCCGTTATGGACCAGGACCGAATAATCGCCCGGCTTGAGATCGGTGGGCAGATCCAACCGCAAGGAACAGCAATCCTCGGCCGTCGGTTGGATCGAACGCGGCGGGCCTTGCTCCGGTTGCAAGCGGACGATACTGTGATGGCCAAACGAGAGCGACTTGCCCAGCACCCGCAGCCAGCCGCCCGGTGTGGCCGACGCGCCGCGGTCGCCCTGCACCCACCACGCATCGGGGGCATTGATGAGCACCGACGACGACGCACCGCCCGACGTCACGCGACAGGCGAACACACCCATCTTCCAGTCGGCCGGCAGGGCGAACTTCAAAGAGCAGTCGCTGGCCTGCAAGACCGGCACGCGGGTCCAACCGTTCGAGTCGTTTGTGGCGGCAGCGGCCGTGGGCTTGCCATCCTCCAAGCGCGTGACCTCAACCACCGCGGCGCTGCCAAAACCGTCGCCCTGGAGCAAAACGGTTTCGTTCGGGCCAACCGGGTCCGAGGCCCAAAACACCAGTGGGGCGGCAAGCGCGGTTCCAGCGCCCAGGCCGGTCAACGAAATGACCAGAAGGCAGGATAAACAGACAAAGACAGGTGGCAGTTTCACGATGTGACCCATTCAAGGGAGCGAGGGATGTAAGTTTATTCTCTACGATTTTTCCTCCAAGAATTCGACATTCTTGTCGCGGCGTGTTATAGAATAGTTGCGTCGGCGACGACTTGCAATCGGTTTTCGGCCGGCGTCTTACCTTCCTTTCTCTCCTTACCCACGTGGAGATTTCCCATGTCTTCTTTGAATCGACGCGATTTTCTGGCTGCGACGGCGATCGGCGCAACGGGTCTCTTGGCCCAGAACTCTTGGGCGGACGCCCCGAAACCTCGACCCCACAAGGCGATGATCGGCGTTCCCAGTGAGGCCCAATTGAGGGAATGGAAGGAGGCCGGTTTCGAGGGCATGGAATCGACCGACCGCGGGGCCTCGCCCGCCAAGGCGGAGGCCGCCCGCAAAGTGGCCGAAAAACTCGGCATGCGGATCCACAGTGTGATGTACGGTTGGGCCAACTTCAACAAGCCGGCGTCGGTCGAAGGCGATCTGAAGACGGTCGAGACCTCGCTCAAGGCGGCGGCGGCCTACGGGGCCAATACGGTGCTCCTCGTTCCCTGCCGCATCGACGGGAAGATGCCCAAGCCGTGGGAGTTCGATGTCCGGTTCGATCCCGCCAGCGGGCACCTGCAGCAGGTGGTAGCGGGCGACAACGCGCCGTATGCCGACTACATTGCCAACCACAACCGCTCGGCCGACGCCTCGCGCGAGGCGGTCAAGCGACTGATCCCCGTGGCTGAGAAGACGGGCATCATCATCGCCTTGGAAAACGTCTGGAACAACATGTGGGTCACGCCCGAGTTGGCCCAGAATTTCGTCTCCTCGTTCGACAACCCCTGGATTCGGGCCTACTTCGATATCGGCAACCACGTGTGTTACTCGCCGCCGCAGAAGTGGATCCGCACGCTGGGCAAGCTGATCGTCAAGTGCCACGTGAAGGACTTTAAGCTGAATGCCGACGGGCATGGCGGCAACTTCTGCAACATCCGCGACGGCAGCGTCAATTGGCCGCTCGTCCGCGCCGCCCTGGCCGAGTTGAACTATGACAGTTGGATGTCGATCGAAGGCGGCGACCTGTCGGCGAAAGAGCACAGCCGGCGGTTCGACCTGATCCTCGACGGCAAGTAAGGATTGGCGAATCAATAACTGTCTTATAGTCGCCTTTCGCTCCGCGAAAGTTGCGCTACTTTCGCGGAGCGAAAGGCGACACTAATTTCTGCGTCATTCCTAACCGCCGTCAGGACATCGGAGGATCAGTATGAGTTGTTCATTACACTACCGCTTGGTATTGGTCGCAGCACTCGTTGCCGTGCTCGCCCTGCCCAATTTTCTGCCGGCAGCGGAGCCGACAGACCAGGAACTGCTGGCGGGCGCCGATGCGCGGATCGAGCAGTGCCGCAAGGCGGACGCGACAGTCGCCGTGGTCGATGCGGTGGGTAAACCGGTCGCCGGGGCCAAAATCGAGGTGCAGCAGACGCGACATGCCTTTCTCTTCGGCTGCAACATCTTCCTCTGGGGGAAACTGCCCGACAAAGAGCGGGAGCAGGCCTATCGGCAGCGGTTCGCGGAGTTATTGAACTACGCCACCGTGCCGTTCTACTGGCAGATGTATGAACCGCAGCGCGGCAATCCCCAGCACGCGCATGCGGAGGAAGTTGCCCAGTGGTGCCGGTCGCAGGGGATTATGGCCAAAGGGCATCCGTTGGCCTGGAATCATGCCGATCCGGCGTGGCTGCCGGCCGATGCGGCGACGATCCACGACTCACAAATGGCCCGCATCGACGATTGCGTCAAACGTTTCCGCGGGCAGATCGACCGCTGGGACGTGGTCAATGAGGTGACCGCCTATGACCGCGACGAATTTGCCAAGCACACGGCCCCCAAGTACACCGCGATGTGGAAGAAGTACGGGCAGATCGCCCTGCCCCGCGAGTGTTTCCTTCATGCTCGGCAGGCGAACCCGCAGGCCGTGCTGTTGATCAACGACTACCGCACCGATCCGGGCTACGAGCGAGTGATCGAGCAACTGGTCGACGAGAAAGGCCGGCGGCTCTACGACGTCATCGGCATTCAGAGCCACATGCACGGCGGCGCATGGTCCACTGGGCAGGTCTGGAAGGTGTGTCAACAATTCGCGCGGTTTGGTGTGCCGCTGCACTTCACCGAGACCACGATCCTCTCCGGCGAGCGGACCTGGGACAAGCGGCCCGGCAGCCCCTGGCCGTCCACGCCCGAGGGCGAGGCCTACCAGGCCCGCGAGGCAACGCGCTTTTACACCATGCTCTTTTCTCACCCGGCAGTTGCGGCCGTCACCTGGTGGGATTTTTCTGACCTCCACTCCTGGAAAAACGCCCCCGCGGGATTCTTGCGGAAGGATATGACGCCTAAGCCGGTCTACGATGCGCTCAAACAGTTGATCAAGGGCAAGTGGTGGACGCGTACCGAGATCCAAAGTGGCCCGGACGGCACGGCCGGCTTTCGCGGGTTCCTGGGCGACTATCAACTGACCGTCAGCGCAGGCGGCAAAACGGCCGTCGTCAAGGCGCTTGCCCTGGAGAAAGGGAAAACCAACCGCTGGGTGGTGGTGATTTCCGCTGCCGCCACCGGCGAACCGTCCCAGCCCCCTGCCCTGCCCTTCCAGCAAGGCAAACCGCACGCCATGGCCTGTGCGGACTACAGCCAGGGGAAGATTTTCCTGGTGTCGCCCCAGGGCAAAGTGGAATGGGAGTATCCCGCGGCCAGTTGCGACGACCTCTGGGTGTTGCCCAATGGCAACCTGCTCTTTGTGACCGGCCACGGCGTGAAAGAAGTCACGCGCGACAAGAAGATCGTGTTCTGTTACCAGTCGAAAAGCGAGATTTACGCCTGCCAGCGCCTGCCTAACGGCGACACGTTCATCGCCGAGTGCAACGCGGGCCGGTTGCTGGAGGTCGATCCGTCGGGCAAGGACGTCAAGCAGCTTCGCCTGCTGCCGGAAGGCCAGGACGGCGGTCATCTTTACATGCGCAACGCCCGGCGACTGCCCAACGGCCATTACCTGGTCACCCATTTCGGTCAGCAGGTGGTCAAGGAGTACGACGCGGAGGGTAAAGTCGTTATGGAAATTTCTGCCCCCGGCGGGCCGCACAGTGTGGTCCGCCTGCCCAATGGCAACACGCTGATCGCTTGCGGCGACATGGGCAAGCAAGCCCGGGTTTTCGAGGCGGACAAGACCGGCAAGACCGTCTGGCAGGTCGCCAGCGACGAATTGCCCGGCATCAGCCTGAAATTCATGACCGGTCTGCAACGCTTGCCCAACGGCAACACGGTGATGACCAACTGGCTCGGGCACGGCGAGTTTGGCAAGGCCCCGCACGTGATCGAAGTCACGCCGGACAAGAAGGTTGTCTGGACCTTTGCCGATCACAAAACGATGAAGACGATTTCCAGCATCCAGCTCCTGGACGTGCCCGGTGATGTTACGAAGGGCGAAATTGCCCATTAGACGATCGCTCGAAATGTCGCTTGCAAGCCTATGCTCCGCTAGAATAGAATGCACCTTTTGCGAACGGCCGTCAACGCTGTCGGCAGGAACTTATATCAAGAAGAATCAGGGCTTGCTGGAAATATAGGCCACGAGTCATTTTTGAAACAAGCCCTATGGTTAGAGTCTCTCAGGCAAAACAGGATGATTGCGCATGAATGAGCAGGAAACCCGCCGATGGACCCCGGTGGATGCGGCGGAACTCTACGAAGTAGCCGGTTGGGGAAAAGGATACTTCTCCGTCAATGAGGCCGGCAACGTCTGCGTCCACCCCGAAAAGGACGTCCAGCAGAAGATCGACCTCAAACTGCTCGTGGACCAGCTTCGTGCCCGCCAGATCGATCTGCCCGTGCTGATCCGTTTCGGCGGCGTGCTCAAACAGCGGCTGGGGGAAATCCATGCGGCGTTTCAGACCGCCATGCAGGAGCACCAATACCAGGGCACCTACCAGTGCGTGTACCCGATCAAGGTGAACCAGCAGCGGCAGGTGGTGGAGGAGGTCGTGCATTTCGGCGAGGCTTATAACTATGGCCTGGAAGCGGGCAGCAAGCCGGAGTTGCTGGCCGTGGTGGCCCTGGCCAGCGAGGGCGCGCCGATCATCTGCAACGGTTTCAAGGACGAGGACTTCATGGAGATGGCCCTGCTGGCCCAGAAGATCGGCCGCCAGGTGTTCATCGTCATCGAGAAGTACACG
This sequence comes from uncultured Planctomycetaceae bacterium, assembly GCA_964615095.1. Taxonomy (GTDB): domain Bacteria; phylum Planctomycetota; class Planctomycetia; order Pirellulales; family Thermoguttaceae; genus JANXQG01. The sequence goes on from CAZTPX010000015.1 coordinate 37,900, forward strand.
GAACTGGACCTAGTCCTGCGCGTGGCGGCCAAGGTCGGCGTGCGGCCCATGCTGGGCGTGCGCGTGAAGGTTGCCACGTTGGGTTCCGGGCGCTGGCAGGGTTCCGGCGGGTATCGCTCCAAATTCGGTCTTACCACCAGCGAAACGCTCCGCGCCCTCGCCGAGTTGAAGGCCCAAGGTATGGAAGACTGCCTGCGGCTCTTGCACTTCCACTTGGGCAGCCAGATCACCAATATCCGCATGATCAAGCTGGCCCTGAACGAGGCGGCGCGGATCTTTGTGGACCTGGTGCGGCAGGGCGCGGGCCTGGAGTATCTCGACGTGGGCGGCGGACTGGGCATCGATTACGACGGCTCGCAGACCAATTTCGAGTCGAGCGTGAACTATACCCTGCAGGAATACGCCAACGACGTCGTTTTCCACATCCAGAGCGTCTGCGACGAAGCCAAGGTCCCACATCCCAAGATCCTCTCCGAGAGCGGCCGGGCCGTCGTGGCCTACCACAGCATGCTGGTGTTCAATGTGGTCGGCACGGTCGGCCAGGGCGAGAACAACGTGCCCACCGAGCTGCCTGAGAGCGCCGAGCAGCCGCTATGGAACCTGCTGGACACCTACAAGGAACTCTCGCAGCGGAACATGCTCGAGGCCTATCACGACGCCCAGGAGGCGCTGGACATGACGTTGCAGTTGTTCGGCGGCGGTTACATGCCGCTGGAACAGCGGAGCCAGGCCGAAAACCTGTTTTGGGCGATTTGCTGGAAGATCAGCCGCCTGCTGCGGCAGGCAGAAGAGGTGCCGGAGGAACTTGACGCCCTGGATGCCTTGCTGGCCGAGACCTACTTCTGCAATTTCTCGCTCTTCCAGTCGGTGCCCGACAGTTGGGCGGTGCGGCAGCTCTTCCCGATCATGCCCATCCACCGCCTGAACGAGCGGCCCACGCACCATGCCGTGCTGGGCGACATCACCTGCGATTCGGACGGCAAGGTGGAGCGCTTCATCGACCGTCGCGACGTCAAGCGGACGTTGCTGTTGCACCCCTTCGACGGCCAGCCCTATTACCTCGCGGCCTTCCTCGTGGGCGCCTATCAGGAAGTCCTCGGCGATCTGCACAACCTCTTCGGCGATACCAACGCCGTACACGTCAGCACCGACGCGCAGGGCAACCTCGTGATCGAGGAGATCGTCAACGGCGACACGGTGCGGGAAGTGCTCCGCTATATGCAGTTCGATCCCGACATACTCGCGCACCGCATGCACGCTGCTGTGGAGGCAGCCGTCCGCCGCAACTGCATCGACGAGCAGCAGGCCGGCCGCATCATGCGTTTTTATCGCGACGGCCTGGAAGGGTACACCTACCTGGAAGGCGGCAAGGTGCCCTAAGGCGTCGCGCCTATGTTCAAGATTTTCGTCGTTTCCGACGCCACGGGCAGCACGGCCGAACGACTCGCACGGTCCGCGCTCGTGCAGTTCGAAGGGGCGGCGGTGCAATTGCTGCGTCATTCCCACGTTCTGACGCCGGATCAGGTGCGGACGGTTGTGCAAGAGGCGAGTGGTGGCGACGCGCTCATCGTCCATACCTTGGTGTCCGATGAATTGCGACGACTCATCCTCACCGAGTCTCGCCGGCACGGCGTCGATTGCCTGGACCTGCTGGGGCCGGTGCTGGAACGTCTTGCCATCCACCTGCGGCAGACTTCCCAGCAGAAACCGGGCCTCTTCCAGCAGTTGGACGAAGCCAAGACCAGGGAAATCGAGGCCGTGGCGTTCGCCTTTCACCACGATGACGGCCAGAATACGCACGACCTGCAACGGGCGGAGATCGTCCTTGTAGGTGTCTCGCGGAGCATGAAGACTCCTACCATGCTGTATCTGGCCTACCGAGGTTGGTTCGCCGCCAACGTGCCGCTCATTCCCGACCTCCCCTTGGACAGCGCCTTGGCGGACATGTCTGCCGAACGAGTCTTCTGTCTCGCGTTGCAAGCCGAGCAATTGCAAGAACGGCGCTCTGCCCGGGCACGCAAGGAGGGCATTCCCACGGAGGCCTACACCTCGTTGGCCAACATCGTCAAGGAGAACCGCTACGCCGAAAAGCAATGCTTGAAATATGGCTGGACGCGTATCGACGTGACAGGCAAGGCGGTCGAAGAGGTTGCGCGAGAGATCATCGCGATACGGACGACAGAAGGGTGATATAGGGGAGACCGACGAATAACTTCCGGATTTGGGTGGCATGCCTTAAGCCTTCTAGGCTAGGCATGTCGGCGGCAAACATGCCTAGCCTAGAAGGCTTAAGGCATGCCACCCTCGCAGAAACTCGGAAGGTATTTCGTCCGATCCATAGCCGCCGCGGCCCGCCCTGTTCTAATTCTCGCGCGGAGCCTTGGCGGCTGCGGCCGCCGCACGGGCCTGTTCCAGATTGCTGCGCGCCAAGGCAAAGCCAGGCTTCAGTCGCAGCGCCAACTCGAACTCCGAGATGGCCTCGGCGAGCCGGCCAGCCTTGAATAGGACATCGCCAAGACCGTTGTGGGCCTCCGCCCATTCCGGCTTGGCGGAAAGGACTTTTTGAAACTCGCTGATCGCCTCGGCGTATTGTCCGCGGCGGACCAGGAAGATGGCCAGGTTCGCGTGGTACCTCGTATTCGTTGGCTCGCTTTCCAGCGCCGCGCGAAGATGGCTAATCGCCTCGTCCAGGCGGCCCCGGTCGAACAAGATGTTGCCAAGGTTGTTATGGCTCGCCGCGTCCTTCGGGTCGGTCTTCAGAACCTCCTGATAGTGGTCGGCGGCCTCGTCCAACTGCCCGCGCCTGGCCAGGACCACGGCAAGTTCGTAGTGGGCCTTGTCGTAGTGCGGATCGATGGCCAGCGACTTGCGGAAGGCCTTGATGGCCGCCAAGTTGTCGCCTTTCTCCGCCAACTCCTTGCCGAGGTCGAGGAGCCTGTACATCTCCGCCGCCGGCACGTCAATCTTCAGCAGACCGTCCGGCCGGATGTCGACGAACTCGGGGATGTTCACGGCGCGGTTGGCCGCCGTGGCGTTGGGGATCAGGATCGCCGGGCTGTCGTGGCCGTCCTCGTCCAAGTGTGTCAAGCACATCTGCGTGTAGGGCGAGCGGCTCTTCGAGGAAAAGACCAGCCAGCGGCCGTTGGGCGAGAAACTGTGCCAGGAGTTCATCCGCGACGTGTTACAGCGCATCCGCCGCGGTGTGCCGCCCTGGATCGGCAGGATATACAGCTCGCTGTCGGGCCGCATCAAAAGACCATTCTTGCACTGCACGAAGACGATCCAGCGGCCGTCGGGCGAGACCTTGGGGAACGTGTTGCTATGGCCGTTGCCGACCGCGCCGGGGATCGGCTGCGGATGGCCGCCCCGGCCGCCATTGAAGGGCATTCGGTACAGGTCGTACTGGATCGGGACCTCGTTGGGATCGCCGGCGTAGGTGGCCAGCTTGCGGTCCTTGGGATACGGATCCTTGGCCTCTGCCCGAATAAAGACCAAATCCTTTCCGTCAGGAGTCCACACAGCGCCGGTCTGTACGTAGCGCGGGTCGTCGGCCCCGGGCAGGGCGCGGATCCGGCGGGTCTGACGGTCGTAGTAGGCAATGATCCCGCGCGTGGGGTAGAACACCTGGAGAAAACGGTAATCGGTGAAGTTGACCACGTACAGCGATTCGTTCAGCGTACTCACGACGAAGCGGCCGTCGGGCGAGATCTGCGACATGAAACCGGTCGTCTTGTGGCCCGGCGGCTTGTCCGGGAACGAGGTCCAGGTCATCACGTGCTCGTCGCGGATCGACATTTGCGGCTCGATGGGGGCGATCACGTAAGCCCCCTTGTCGTTCAAGGGACCATCCAGGTCCATGGCCAGGGTCTTGCCGTCGTGGGGGAAGGAGTGACAGTTGGCACACGTGGAGAGATTCTCCAAGAGCAGCCGGCTACTGGGCTGGGCCACGTTGCGCAAACGCCAACCGATCAGCGGCTGGGCATTCTTGGCGATGGGTTGGATCAGGCCTTTCTCCAGCTTGGCGGGCATCAGCGGCACGTCGCGATAGAAAATCGGCGCGCCGACCGGGTCGCGGGAGGTTTGAAAGGCGACCCGCCCTCGGGAAACGCCTTGCGCCGGGTTGGCGGCGGAGAGTCCTGTGAACGTGACGGTTGCCGGCCCGGCTTGGGAGTGTTGCTTGATGCTCTCCCATGTCGGGGCGTCCGGGGTCCAGCTATGCGCCGAGGCCTCCTGGGGAGCGAGCGTTGGCAACTGATTGGTTTCGGCGATGCAGCGAGAATCGATCTCGCCCATTTGAGGGTGCTCACCGCGCAGCGACCAATGCAGCGCCGGCGAGCCGTCGGCAAACTCCACGTCGACCCGCCAGGCCACGGCCGTTGTGCTGCCATCGTGCCAGAGGAAAGTCGGCGGCGTAAAATCCGGCGGGAAGATCGAGCCATCCTCGGGGTAATCGACGGTGATCGCCGGCGCACCGTCGGGCACTGGCGGGGCGGGCTCGGCCGGCACGTGTCGCAACGCCAAGTGGCCGGCCATGAAGGCCAAGCCAATCATGATCACGGCGAACATGGCGGCGAATACTCGTTTCGGCATTTCTGTGGCTCGGGGGACCTTGATAAAACGGCGATATGCGGACTCGCACGGAAATCGGCCGTTACTGACATTATACCATAGCCCGCCCACATGGTACTGCCGCCCAAAAGGCATCTTGTGTCCGTGGGCTGTGCCCTCGATAATACATCGGCCGGTCGTTTCTAAGTCCAATTGTCGAAACACCACCTCCGGGAAGTACACGGTTGCTATGACATCCCAAAGTTTTCCTAGCGCCATACTCAGTTTTCTCGCACTGTTTGCCGTCGCGCTGCCGGCTGCGGCGGAAAGCATCCTGCAGAACGACGCCATCCGTTTTCGCATGGATGTGCGCGATGGCAAGCTGGTTGCCAAGGAGTTTCAAAACCGCCTTACGCAGACGACGGTTTCCCTGCCGCTTGACGAGTTCTTGCTGGAATTCCAGGACGGCACGACGCTCGACACCGGGCAATGCGCCGCCCGAGTTGCGGTTGCCGACGGCCAGAACCTGGAACTCGCGTTCGCTCCCACGTCGTCCAAGCTGGCGGGAATCGAGATTCGCATCCACTACGCCTTGCCCGGCCAAAAGCCCTATTTGCGGAAACAGATTGGCCTGCGGCAGGATGGCGGCCCTGCGCGGCGTTTGTTACGGGCCGACCTGGAGAACTGGCAGGGTGTGCGGCGCAACTGGCAGAGCATGCATGCCGATCGTTATCCCTATGGCAGTCATCCCATCTATTGCGAGGACCTTTGGGCGGGCGTCGAGTTCGTGGCCGCCTTCAACGAATACTCCCACAGCGGCTTTGTGCTGCGGAGCCGACCGGGCGGCCGACGGTTGGGTCCGCAATGGCTGGATCTCCACGCGACCGTGGTCGGTGCGGCCGAGCGCAACCATGTCCGCGAGGCATTCTTGCGCTATATCGACGACGTTCGCCTTGCTCCGCCACGGATGACCTGGTGTTACAACAGTTGGTGGACGCTCGCGGAAAGGTTCCGCTCGGACGATCTCGCAGCGCTGGCAAACGAGTGGAAGCGCCGGCTCTTCGACCGGCATGGCGTGTTCTTCGACGTTCTGGCTGTCGACGCGGGCTGGTCGGACCTGCAAAGCGTCTGGCAACTCGATCGCCAGGCGTTTCCCGAGGGCTTCGGCCCGGTGCGGCGGAGTGTGGAATCGGCCGGCGGAAAGTTGGGCCTCTGGATCTCGCCCAGCGCCATCTATACCATCGCCCTCGACCCCGCCTGGGCGAAGCGCAGCGGCCTGGCGATCGCGACAAAAGCGGAGACCTGGGGCGGCAAAACCTTGGGCGTTTCGTTGGCCGACCCTGTCTACCGGACCAAGACCGAGGAGCAGTTGTGCCGGCTGATCCACGAGAATCATATTGGCCACGTCAAGTTCGATGGCCTTATCCCCTTCGAAGACGCGCCGCATCACGATCTCCTGCCGGGCCTGGACTCCATCGAGCCGCTGGCCGAGCACGCGGTCGCCCTGATGCTTGCCGCCAAACGCTGCAATCCCGACCTGGTGACCGAACCGACGTTCCTCAACTCGTGGAGTTGCTACATCAGCCCTTGGATTCTCAAGTATGCCGACACCGTCTATGGCAATGCGGGCGGTGACTACCCGCGGGCCATCGGCCCCGCTCCCGACTACCGCGAGTCGTGTACCAACGCCCGCGAATGGTATATCTTCGCGTCGCGCGGCGAGGTTTGGCTGCCGCAGAACTCGCTGCAGTACTTCGACATTGTCCACTGTGACGCCGCGGAGGGCCTGGCCAACCATGTGGCGATGGCTGTCGGCCGCGGCCGTTTCTTCGTGCCCGTCTATGTCAATCCCAAGTACGTGAGCGACGACGGCATGGCCGTCTTGGCGGGACTGATGCGCTGGGCCAGGGCCAACGAGGCGATCCTTCGCAACACGATCGTGCTGCCCTCGCGGCCGGAACGCGGCGAACCGTACGCCTACGCGCACTGGCTGGACCAGCGCGGGCTGATCGCCGTCCGCAACCCCAGCAACGAATCAAAGTCCTACTTGCTGGACCTTCGCGCTGCGGGCGCTCCCAGCAATCTGGCCGACGCCGTCTGTTATACGCAGTATCCGTATCGCCACGGGCTGGCCGCCGGCGTGACCGGCGTCTCTAAGTTGCCGATTACCCTGGGGCCTTGGGAACTGCTGTTTGTCGAGATCAGGCCCCGTCGCCAGCTTGGCGAGCCTGTGGCCATCGGCGCCCGCTGGTATCGCAATGCCCAGGGCAAGATGCGGGTCGCCCCGGATGCCGGCGTCAGGTATGTTGAAGTGATTAAGTCGGGCGGGGCTACAGGCAACATTCCCGTGGCGGCCCAGCCCTCCATCGTGCCCAGCGGCAAGGCCGTTTCGCAAGTGCTTGCGTCGCTGCCCGAGAAGGATTGGCTGCGGACGACGGCCACCGCCAAATATCCGGCGGCCTCCGTGCCCAGTTGCCGCTACGAGTTCGATTGCCAGGTCTCCATCCCTGCGGCGGCAACCAAGGGGAGCGTCTTGCTCCTGCTGCAATTCTCGGGCAAGCAGCACCTGCCGAGCACGTGTGCGGCCACGGTCAACGGACGTGCGGCGGAGCTGGTGAGACGCACGTCCGACAAACCGCTTGGTTACCCCGAGGGAATGCACATGTTCGATCCGAAGTCGCCGTGGGCCGGCCTGATCCCCTATGTCAGCGAGTGGACCTGGTATATCTGTCCCGTTGGCCCGGGCGAGTCACTGGTCCATTTTGCCGGAACCGCCGGACTGGCCAAGCCGGGGGTGGCAGCGTGGGTCTGGTCCGTGTGCGACCGCTCGGCGGCCCCGTCCTCGTTCGACGTGGACCTCCCCTGCCCTGGCCCGCAGATACCGCAGATTTCCGACCACTTCGAACGTCAAGGCGCACAGGTCAAGCCTCGCGGCGAGTGACCATTTTATTTGAAGGAAAACGAAAATGCTGAAATCCATGATCCTGGCCACGGCCATGCTCGCCCTCTTTCTGCCAGCGGCCTCCGCCCAATACCAGGGCTGGCAACACTCAGGGTCACTCTATATCCTCACCACGCCCGACGGGGCGAACTTGCCGACCACTGCCTTGGAGACGGACTTCCCGCTATTGGTCCGACTGAACAGCGACTTCTTCAATTTCCGCCAGGCAAAGGCCGACGGCGCCGATATTCGCTTCGCCACCAGCAATGGCACGCCGTTGGCCTACGAGATCGATCAATGGGACCGGGCCCACGGAACAGCCAGCATCTGGGTTCGCATCCCCAAGATCCAGGGCAACGCGCGGCAGGAACTGCGCATGTACTGGGGCAAGGCCGACGCAGCCAGCCAGTCCAGCGGAGCGGCCGTCTTTGACGCCTCGAACGGATACCTCAGTGTCTGGCACATGAACAACCCGGTGAAGAATGAGGTCGGCACGCGGAAGTCGTACGATACGGGCACCAGGTCGGCACCCGGAGTAATCGGCAATTGCCAGCGCTTTGGTCCAGGCAAGGGTATCAACTGCGGGGAAAAGAATGCGGACTATCCGACCGGTTCCAGCCCCCACTCCTCCGAAGCATGGATCAGGGCCGAGAAGCCCAATGCCACCGTCCTGGGCTGGGGGAATGAGGAGGCGCAAGGCAAAGTGGTAATGCAGTTTGTCAGCCCACCACACATCAACATGGACTGCTACTTCTCCGGCGGAAACGTCGCCAGCCGCAGCAAACTGCCCATCGGCGAGTGGATCCACGTGGCCCATACCTATAAGAACGGCGAGTCGCGGATCTACGTGAACGGATTGCTGGACGGTGTCCGACTGGCCGAAGGCCCGCCGCTGGCGATCAAGAGTCCCGCGCGGATGTACATCGGCGGCTGGTACAACAATTTCACTTTTACCGGCGAGATCGACGAGGTGCGGGTCTCCAAGGTCACGCGTTCCGCCGACTGGGTGCGGATGGAGTACGAGAACCAGAATCCCCTGCAGACACTGGTCGGTCCGCTCGTCCAGCCCGGTAGCGAGTTCTCCGTTTCGCCGGACAACAGATCCAGGTGGCTAGGGCCTCGAATCAACTCGTTGCCGTCGGACAACGATCTACCGGTCTTAAAGGCCGGCGTGACAATTTACGAGGACCTGAGTGGGACCTTTACGGCGCGGGCCGGCGGCGCGGAAAAGATCTATTGGATTCTCAAACGAGAGGGCGCCGAAAAAGTCGTCGCGGTCGACCGTTATTCCTACACATTCGACGCGGGCCGCGTCGCCCGGGATACGCGCTGCACGCTCCGGTTCAAGGCAGTCTATGCCCGCGAGGTCAAGACCAAGGACATCCCGATAACAATCCGGCAGGCGATTCGCCAGCCGACGTTCACACTCCATGCACCGCCAAACTGGAACGGCCGGGATGCCATCCAAGTCGCGCCCGTGATCAACACAGAGACGATGCAGACCTATGGAGCGCGCAACCTCCATTTCCAGTGGACCGTATCCGGCGGCGCCGTGATCAAAAAGGTGGATCTTGACCGGCTGGTCCTCAAGCGATCGCAATACACCGGCCCAATTACCGTCAGCGTAGCAATCGACAACGGCGGCGTACCGGTGACGGGCAGGGTCCAAATCCAAGTGACCGAACCTAAGACCGATCCGTGGGTCGAGCGGACCCCGGACAAGGATGAGCAGCCCGAGGTCAATCAGTTCTATGCCCGTGACGACCACAACGAAGGCACGTTGTACTATAACGGGAAGCTGGACCGGCCCGCCGACGCGGTGTTCCTCAGGCTGTATGCCGACGACAGGCTGCTGAAGACCGAAACGCAGCAGATCGCTGCCGACAAGACCTATGCGTTGGCGGTCAAGCTGAAGGCGGGCTTAATCAAGTACCGCGTGGAGTTCGGTACGAAGACCGACGGGCGGGAGCAGGTGCTGCACACGGCCCGTAACTTGGTGTGTGGCGACGCCTTCCTGATCGATGGACAATCCAACGCCTTGGCGACCGATACGGGCGAAAAGTCTCCCGCCGAAACCAGCGATTGGATCCGTAGCTACGGCAGTCCCGCGAGCGACACGCAGGGCGCGCGGCCGAACCTGTGGTGCAATCCTGTCTGGAAGGCCCAAGAAGGCGAAAAGGCCGAGCTCGGCTATTGGGGCATGGAACTGGCTAAGCGGCTCGTCGCCAGCCAGAAGATGCCGATCTTCGTCATCAACGCGGCGGTCGGCGGCACGCGGATCGACCAGCACCAGCGGAGCGAGACCGATCCCACCGACCCCAACACGATCTACGGGCGGATGCTCTGGCGGGTGCGGCAGGCACGGCTGACGCACGGCATTCGGGCCGTAATCTGGCATCAGGGCGAGAACGACCAGGGCGCGGACGGTCCCAGTGGCGGCTATGGCTGGGAGACCTACCAGCAATATTTCCTGGACATGTCGGCGGCCTGGAAGCAGGATTTCCCCAATATCCGCCACTATTACGTTTTCCAGATCTGGCCCAATTCCTGCAGCATGGGCAACGGGCATGGCGACATGTTGCGCGAAGTGCAGCGCACTTTGCCGCGGCTGTACTCGAACATGGACGTCATGTCGACGCTGGGTATCAAGCCGGCCGGCGGCTGCCATTATCCGTTGACCGGCTGGGCGGAGTTCGCGCGTCTCATACAACCCCTGATCGAGCGGGACTTCTACGGCAAAGTGCCCACGGTCCAGATTACGCCGCCCAATCTCCAGCGGGCGTACTATACCAACACCGCGCGGATTGCGATCGCCCTGGAATTCGACCAGCCGGTAGTCTGGGAAGACTCTCTGTCAACCCAGTTCTATCTGGATGGCGTGGCCGACAAGGGCATAACCGGCGCGGTTTCACGTAACATCCTCACGCTCAAATTACCGGCGACCTCCGCCGCCCGGAAGATCACCTATCTCAAGGAAATGAACTGGAGCCAGGACAAGCTGCTCGTCGGCGTCGATGGGATTGCCGCGCTGACGTTCTGCGACGTACCCATCGAGGATCCAGCGCCAAGACGTTAGAGTCGGTAGACTGGGCCGCGTAACACGACTCCCACCAAATCGGAAAAACATACGAAATACGAATGTCGAAATCCGAAACAAATTCAAAAGAAGAATTGGGCAGCTTGACAGTCCCATCGGTCTCCGGTATAATTCGGGATGCTTGAATTGGGCGTTGGTGGTCGGCCGCTCCTGTGGGAGGGCCGACGTACAGGGAACCCGGTGCAATTCCGGGACGGCCCCCGCCGCTGTAACCGAGTGTTGTATAGGACATGAACGACGGTCCTCCAATCTCCTGGCCATTGTCGCACATGATTCCGGTGTAATCGGAAGAGCGACGAGAAGGCCGGCTGGACCGATCTCGGAAGTCAGAAGACCTACCAGCGCATTACATGCCGGCCTCCGCGTGGGCGGTGAACGGTCCATTGGTTCTTCAGGGACTACGCCAGCGATCTTGCACCCCTTGCGCAACCTCGATTTCCCCATAACCCGCGCGCCGCAAGTCGTTGCTCCATTTGAGTTGTGCCCTGCGCGTATGGCGAATGCCCATGCCCGTATAACGATGGCTTGTCCGGTTTCTTGAAGTCGTTTCCGCGTGACCGGGTGCGAGCAAGGAGTGCGAAATCGTGAGCGCGGAAGGAACGTGTATGGTTTTTTCACTTGTCCCTTTCAGCATTTTCAATCATTTAACAGCTTTGTGGAGACTTCTTTCGATGAAGACTATCAAGAACTTTTGCCTGCCCTTGCTCGCCTCGTTGGCCCTGGGCCTTGGTTGTCTCAGCGGGACCGTTTATGCGCAATCGCCGACGCCGATCGGAACCGTCGCGAACATCCCGGCCGGCGATATTAATTCGTATGGGGTGTCGTCGCTCCGCTACGATTCGAGCGGCAATCTCTACGCTTGGGACGGACTTAGCGTCTGGAAGAGCAGTGGCGGTACGGGCAGTTTCACCTACGTCGGTTCGGTGGCATCCGGCAATTCGGCCGATCCGGGACCGATCACCTTGTCGCAAGACGGCACAACCCTGCTATTGAGCAACGGTGGCGGAGGCCAACTAGCTTATAGTCAATCAGGTTACAACGGCGAATTCTTTACCATGCCGGTGGCGGGAGCAGGATCAGCTACGCAGGTTACGGGCAGCGGCGTGCCTAACACCTGGGATGCTATCGCCTTGCCGGCCACAACCATTTCCGGATCGGCAACGAAGTATCTCGTCGACGAAGGAAGTAGCCCTTACGGAAGCAGTTCACTATCGATTTTCGATGCCGTGACCGGGACGAACAAGATTGTCGTCAGTGGCATCCCGGGAGCATCGACTTCGATCGCCTACAATCCCACAAACGAAAGCGTCTATGTCGGCCCGTCCGGTGGCGAAATCTACAGCTTCAGGCTCAGCGACATTGCCGCCAGTTACAACTCGACCTCGGGGACGATGATGGCCTTCTCCTCGGGCACGCCCTTCAATCAGAACGGAAATGGTTACCAGAGCGGTGAGGGAATGTTCTTCGATAACAACGGCTATCTGTTCTCTGGCGGATGGCAGGGGATTACGGTCTTTCGGCCCGACGGCACAATCTCCTACGATACAACAAGTTTGGATAATACGCTGACCTACGACCCAGCCAATAACGACGTGCTTTATGTGCCATACGGCTCGTCTACGGGGATCCTGTATAGTGCGACCGAATTCGAAACCGTGCCGGAGCCTTCGACCTTCGCGCTGCTGGGCGCCGGGGCCTTGGCGGGCCTGGTTGCCTGGCGTAAGCGACGGTCCTAGGTTGTTGTATGGGTGGGCCGAGTAAAACGAGTCCCACCATGAGAAACGTCGGGGATGGTGACTCGTTTCACTCGCTCCACCCTAAAGTAACTCGGCGGCGCGCCACGCACTGCGCACGGAGTTGTGTGTATGTTTCGTCAGTGTAAAATCTCGATTTGGATTGGAGCCGCATGGGGCTTGACGGCCGCGGCCGGCCTGGCGGGGCCCTATTCCCCGCTGCCCGGTCAACCCGGCTGCACCGCCATCTCAGCGACTAGTTCGAGTATTGTCGAATGGGCTTCGGGGGCAACGATTGTTCGCGGGCTGAGGAGTATTGAAAACCCAACAGAGTATTCTCCAGATCCCAATAGCCCACTGAACTATGCGTTTTACGGCGGGTCGGATGGCGCCTGCGCTGCTGCCAGTGCCGCGTCGGTTGCTGCCGCTGGCAACCCGATCGCTACAACCGCGAACACTGCTCCCATCGGTGCGCCGCCGCAACCGCAGCCCACCTATTACGCGGTCGCCCTTGGCCAAAACGGAACGGCGACCCTGACTTTCGACCAGCCCATCACAAACGGGCCGGGACCTGACTTTGCCGTATTCAACAACGGTTTCTCGAATGGCACGACGGAATGGTGCAAGCCAGGATTGGTTTCGGTGAGTTCGGATGGCGTGAACTTCTTCTCATTCCCTTCTGTTTCGCTTACGCAGACCACGACCCAGGTCGGAAGCTCCGCGGAACTCGACCCAACGGATCTTTATGATATTGCGGGGAATTTTCCGGCAGGCTGGGGCACACCGTTCGACCTCAGCGAACTGGCTGGAGTGTCGCCGCTCTTGAACGTCAACGCCGTGACCGAAGTCCGAATCACCAGCGTTACCGGTGACATCAACCCGGCTTACGCGACCTTCGATTCACAAGGGAACATCATCAACGCGCCCTGGCCGGCGGCTGCAACGGCCGGTTCCGAGGGATTCTGCCTGGCCGGCGTGGGCGTGGTCAACGCCTTGCCCGTCTGGACTTGGACGCACGGCAGCGGCACGTCGGCAAGCTGGAGCAACGGAACAAACTGGTCCCCGGCGACGGTTCCCAGCAGCGGCACGGCGACGTTCGCCGGCGCTCGCATCACGGTGACGCTGGACGGCAACCAGTCGGCCGGCGCGTTGGTGTTCAATGTCGCGGGCACCGACGGCTACACGCTGTCGCAGGGCACGGGCGGGGCGTTGACCTTGGGCACGTCGGTGGGCGCCACGATCGCGGTCCTCAGCGGAGCCCATGCGATCTCCGCGCCGATCGTACTGGCCGGAAACCTGGTGGTAAGTATGTCCGGCGGAGGCTCCTTGGACCTCTCGGGCAGCGTTAGCCAGGCTACGGGCGTATTCGCATCGCTTAGCCTCAGTGGCGAGGGGCAGTTGATCCTCAGCGGGACGGACAGCTATACCGGTGACACGACGGTCAGCAGCGGTACGTTGTGCGTGACGGACTCCAGCGCCCTGCCCGAGGAGACGAGTTTGACCATCGGGGCCGGGGGCGTTTTCATCTTCGACCCTTCGGTGGCCGACGCACAGCCGCTTGCCGCCTTGCCCGCTGAGGTCGCTGCGAATAGCGCCGCCGCCGTGCCCGAACCGGCGATGTTCGAGTTGTTGGCGGCAGGGGGAGCCTGTTTTCTTGCCGCACGCTTCCGTAGTATTACGCTGGCACTGAAGTTGATCAATCGTAACCCGAAGCGTAAGCGAGAACGCCTCGCTTACGCTTCGGGTTACTATGAGGTGCTTTCGTGGCGGGGTAATAAACGGTTGCCCTGCCGCAAGTGAAAGGAAAACCGTGGCTGCAAGCACGAACCGATCAAGATCGCGGGCCTTTACGCTGGTGGAATTGCTGGTCGTCATCGCGATCATCGGAACCCTGATCGCCGTGCTGCTGCCGGCAGTTCAGGCCTCGCGCGAGTCGGGCCGGCGCATAGGCTGTTGCAATAACCTGCACCAGATTGGGCTGGCGCTGCATTGTTTTCACGACGCGAATCAATGTTTCCCGATTGGTACCGCCTTGGTGGGCTACCCGGACGGGACGAGTCCCGACACCATTCCGGTCAGACTTCTCCCTACTGGGCCTTACCGCCCGGGCGCGTTCGCCATGATCCTGCCGTACCTCGACCAGGACACCCTCTACCGGAGCCTGCGGATGGATCTGGCGATGGACCAAGACGTGAATATCACTCTGGGTCAAACGCTGATTGCGACGTATCTGTGCCCGTCGTCGAACCACGTCTACGGTCTGCGAAAAGCCCCGCACTCCATGCCGCTGGCCGATCCGAGCATGCAGTTCGCCGCGATCGACTACAACGGCATGAACGGGGCCAACCGGCTTTTCACGGCCGCCCCCAGTGCAGACCAGTTGCAAAACCACGGCAGCTTCGCCGAATGCCAGCAGTTGAAAATGGCCCATTTCCTTGACGGGGCCTCCCAGACCATCCATGTCGTGGAAACAGTGAACTTCGGCCGCGGTGTCTGGATTCACGGCCGGCCACACTATAACCAGGCTGCCTACGCCATCAACTCGTTCGCCGGATACAACAACGCCCCGAATTCCGTCTATCCGGACGGGTCCAACTTGCCCGTGACGGAGCGGGGACCGGGAAAAGGGACTGGGGGCACGTGGGGGATTTCCAGCAGCCATCCCGGTGGAGCGAACACGCTCTTCGTGGACGGGGCCGTCCATTTCCTGACCAATTCCCTTTCAGTCGAAACACTCACCGCCTTGATTACCCGGGACGGAAGCGACGTGACCGACGGCTCGTCGTATTGAACCACCATGTTTCTTGCAACAAGAACTTTCCATATAACGCCGGCACGAAAGATACTCGAGTGCGGCGAGCGAGTTGTAAGACAGATTGCCAATCCGTCCCACAGGCTCAGTGATTTTCTTTCCTGCCGGGGTAATAGCATGAGTCGCGTCACGACTCTCGACCGCCCTTGTCGGGGCGCTTCACGCGCGATCCTTGCCATTCTGTTGGCACTCGCCGCGATTGTCGGAACGGGTGGCGCGGAGACCATCAATTTTGCCGACCTATCGCTGGCGTCAAATTCCTATTGGAACGGTTCTGATGGCTCGGGTGGCTTCAGCAGCGGAGGCGCGTTTTTCAACAACAGCTACGACTCGGATTACGGCTCTTGGAGCGGCTGGTCGTATTCCAACGTCAACTACTCCAACACATCCTTCGAACTGGACCCCATTGGGAATCCATGGTACCAGTTCGCAGCAGTTACCGGAACGGGCGTTGGCGGCAACGCGATCTACGCTGTAGGCTACGGAAATTCCGGCATGCTGAGCGACGGCGTACTGCCGACCATTGCGATTCCCAATGGAATGCAAGTCCAATCGGCGATGTTCACCAACACGACTTATGCGGCGGCCTCGATGCTCAATGGCGACCAGTTCGCCAAGCAGTTCGGCCCCAGCGACTGGTTCCTGCTCACGATCAGCGGGCTGAATTCCTCGGGCAGTTCCGTGGGGAGCGTCAACTATTACCTGGCCAGCAGCGGCACGATCACTACCAAGTGGCAAACGGTCAACCTTAGCTCGTTGTCTTTGGCCACGTCATTGGAATTCGACCTCCACTCTTCGGATACGGGGCTGTATGGCATGAATACTCCCGCCTACTTTGCCATGGACGATCTGGTGCTATCGCCCGCGTCTTCGGCGACCGGCGGGAGCTGGATCAATCCCCAGGGCGGGACCTGGGGATCGGGACCGAATTGGTCCGGCGGATCCCTTCCAAGCGGAGGCGCGCTGGTCTTCGCCGGCAGCACCAGCGGCACGGCGGTCGTGACGCTGGACGGAAATCAAGCGGCCTCGGCATTGCAGTTCGGCGATTCCTCGGCCATCAGCAGCTACTTGATCACTGCGGGAAGCGGCGGGGCGTTGACCTTGGGCACGTCGGCGGGGGCCTCAATCACCGTCGTCAGCGGCACGCATACGATCTCCGCGCCGATCACACTGGCCGGGAGCGTTGCTATTACCCCGGCTGCCAATACACAGTTGACGATCTCTGGCAACATCGACGAGAGCCCCATCAATAGCGATTATTCACTGAACCTGAGCGGTCCCGGCACGCTGATCCTCAGCGGCAGCAATAGTTATACCAACGGCACAACGGTCAACGGCGGGACGCTCTATGTGACGGACACCAACGCCATTTCCGAAGAGACCAGTTTGACCGTCGCGGCCGGTGGTGTTTTCATCTTCGATCCTTCGGCGGCCGACGCGCAATCGCTCTCCGTTTCACAGGATAGCCCCGCTGCCGTGCCCGAGCCGGAAATGTTGGCGCTGCTAGCGGCTGGAGGACTTTGTTTTATCGCCAGACGCTTTTTGCGGCGCAGGCGTGTAGAATTGACCATTTGGACTGCGGGGGCTTGCCACCGCTTTTCAATACGTCCATTTCGGAACCAACACATTCTCCGCGCGTTGTGAAAAGCGGGCGCAAGCCGCCGCGCTCCAAAATGACAAAACTTCGCATCGTTCTCGCCATCGTTGCCGCAAGCGCCGCCGCCGCGTTCGTGTTGCTGCGCAGCCCGTACCGACCGGCGCCCCGTCCGCCCGACAAGCCACGGATTGTCTCACTGGCCCCCAGCGTCACGGAGATCCTCTTCGCCCTGAACCTGGGCGAGCATATTGTCGGCGCGACCGACCAGTGCAACTATCCACCCGCGGCCAAGGGGATCGAACGCGTCAGCGGCTTCGGCACACCGAATGTCGAAAAGCTGCTGGCGCTAGGTCCGGACATGGTCATCGCCTGTGGATTGGAGAAGCCGGAGTTTACGGAGGTCCTGCGTCAGGCGGGAATCCGCGTGGTGAACGTGCAAAAGACCGGCTTTATCGCCAACTTCCCGGAGTTGTTCGACGCCATTGGCCAGATCGGCGAGGCCACCGGCCGCACGGATGAGGCCCGCAAACTCGTCGCCGGCATGCAGGCTGAACTTGACGCCGTTGCCGCACGGGTCGGCCCGATCGACACCGACCATGCGTACATGGTGCCCGGGCGTCCCCGCGTCTTCGTCGAGATCGAGGAAAGCCCGCTGATGACGGCCGGGGCCGGCTCATTCCTCGACGATCTCATCAGCAGGGCCGGAGGCCGGAATGTGGCCCACGAGATCAATAATGCTTATCCACGGATCGACCCCGAGAAAGTAATCGCCTGGAATCCGCAAGTAATTCTCGTGGCCCACAGTGACTGTCCCGGAGAATCCGCCGAGCGTCTGTCGCGTCGCATCGGCTGGTCGCAGGTTGCAGCCGTGCGGGAGCGGCGAGTCATCGACGACATCGATGCCGACCTGCTGTTTCGCCCCGGCCCACGGTTGGTCGACGGAGTGAAAGCCCTGGCCCTGCGATTACACGCGAGATAGGGACACAAAACCAGAAATACAAATATCGAAATCCTAAATCCTAAACAAATTCGAATTGTTAAGGCCACGGATGAAACACGGATTGAACACGGATTCCAGATTTGAAAATCCGTGTTCAATCCGTGTTTCATCCGTGGCCCAGATTTCCGACCCCACTCATGTCTTTCCTCCGTCACAAATCCGCCCCGATCGTCTACAGCCTGCTCGCACTGTTGCTGGCGGTTGCGTGCATCGTTTCGGTCCTGACGGGACCAACGCAGCTTGGCTGGAGCGAGACGTGGAATAAAGGCATTTTCGGGCTTCGAGCGGCACGGACCTTGATGGCGTGCGTCGCCGGGGCCGGACTCTCGGTGGCGGGCATCGTTTTCCAGTCGCTCTTGCGCAACCCATTGGCCGAACCGTACGTGCTGGGCGTGACAGCCGGAGCCGGCCTAGGTGCAGCCTTCGCGATCGTCACCAGCATCACCATGTTCGGACTCTGGACTGTGCCCGGCATGGCCTTTGTCGGCGCCTTGGGCACGATTCTCCTGGTGCAGGCCCTGGCCCGCACGCCATCCGGCGCTGTACCTGTCGAAACCATGCTGTTGGCCGGCATTACCGTGAGCGCGGTGCTCAACAGCCTGTTGATGTTTGTTGTTTCTGTGGCCCCTTCCCAAAGACTGCACGACGTCGTCTGGTGGCTCTTGGGCAACCTGCAAGTTGTCGATTGGCGGCTGCTGGAGATCGTCGCCGCCGTCGTGGCCGCGGGGCTGACGGTTGCCATCCTCTGTGCCCGCGACCTGAACCTGATGGCCTTGGGCGATGAACCGGCCGCCCACCTGGGGCTGAACGTCACGCGCAGCCGCCACCTGTTCTTCGTCGTGGCCTCGCTCGTCACCGGGGCCACGGTCGCGGCGTGCGGAATTATCGGCTTCGTGGGGCTGATCGTGCCGCATGCCGTGCGATTGATCGTCGGCCCGGACCATCGCCGCCTCATACCGGCGTCCGCGCTGGCCGGGGCTGCCTTTCTGGTGCTAGCCGATTGCCTCGCCCGGACCCTGCTCAAACAAGGTGAAATTCCCATCGGCGTAGTCACGGCACTCTTCGGCGGGCCGATGTTCCTCATGCTCTTGCGCAAACACAAGATCGTCGCGGAGTGTTGATATGCTTACCGTCGAGAATCTGCATGCCGGCTATGGCGACAAGCGCGTCTTGCAAGGCGTGACATTCGCGGTTGCGGGCGGCGAGTTCTTGGGCCTGCTGGGACCCAACGGCTGCGGCAAGACAACGCTGCTGCGGGCCATGCGGGGTACGCTCAAGCCGCGGCAGGGATGCGTGCGCCTGGGTGAAGGGGACGTGCGGACTATCGACAAGCGGAGTCTGGCCCGGACGATGGCCTATCTGCCGCAGGACCTTGCCATCACTTTGGACTTCACCGTCCGCGAATTGGCCTTGATGGGCCGCAGTCCGCACCTTTCACGTTTTGTGCGGGAATCGGACGAAGATCGCCGCGTGGCCGAGCAGGCGATGCAATTGGCCGACGTGCTGCACCTGGCCGACCGGCCGGTCACGGCCCTCAGCGGCGGCGAGCGGCAGCGGGCGTTGATCGCCATGTGCCTGGCTCAGCAGCCGCAGGTTCTTCTGCTCGACGAGCCGACCAACCATCTCGATCTGGCGCACCAGTTGTCGATTCTCGACTTGATCGCGCGGCTGAATCGTGCCGATGGCCTGACCGTGGTTGCCGTGTTCCACGATCTGAATCTGGCGGCCGAGTATTGCGACCGGCTCGTGCTCCTGGAAAACGGCCGCATCGCGGCGCTGGGCACGCCCGCGGCAGTCGTCACCCCGGAGACGATCCAGCGTGTTTACGGGGTGCGTGTTGCCGTGCAGCCCAACGGCGTTTCGCAACGGCCGCACGTGGTGTTGACGGCCGGAACGGCCAAGGCAGAGGATTTCTTCCGCGCCGGGGTAATATCTCGGAACTCGGAAGAAAATCTGTAACGCCCCGATTCCACTTCCAAGACAACATTGCGTTTCTCGGCCGCCAACAGCGTAACGCCAACGACGTGCCGGATATCGGTTCCGCTTTCCGTCACCGTTTTCGCGTCGCTCGTGGGGACATACACCGTCGCGCGGGAGTTCGGGGGGATCGTCACTGCGAGTTGTACGACGTCGCCTTGTCGCTCCCAACGGCTGGCAATCGGGCCGTAGGGCGATTCCGTAGCGGCCTCGGCAAAGGTCAGGTCGCCCACGATCGCAGGTTTGACAATGAATGCCTGGTATCCCGGACGCTGCGGATCTGGCCGAATGCCGCCGAGGCCCTTGATGAACCACGACGCAATGCCCGTGTAGCAGGTATGGATGCGGCTGGGAACATCGACGTTCCAATATTCCGGCCAGGTGCTTTCACCACGGCGCAGGAAGTAGCCGTAACTCGGTTCGTTGCTTTTCGACAAATGCGCAAACAGGTAATCGCTCCCGTCCGTCTCCTCGATAAGGTATTTCAAGAGGACGGGAAGCCCCGAGCTGCCCATGTCCAGATAAGGATGCCGTTGCGCGATCTCGCGATCGAAACTGGCGACGACAGCGGGGCGCAGATTCTCCGGCGTGATGGCGGTCAACAGCGGGAACGCCAATTGCACCTGGGTGCCATCGCAGTAAAGGCCCTGGTTCGGCAAGAAATATCGGGCATGTACGGCCGTCTTGAGTTCCTGCAATCGCTGGCCGTAGCGGGCCACGTCCGCCGGTCTGTCCAGGATCTTGGCAATCTCCACAAAGGTAGCCAGATTCATGGCGTAAACGCAGTTATTGAAGAACTCGGCCTGCGGAGAATCGCCCCGCTCCCGCCGTTGCCCGGGAGCGGCCCAGTCGCCCAGGAATTTACCCCAGTGTGCATCGTAATTTCGCAACAGGCCGCCCTGTACCTTGGAGGCCAAGAACTCCAGCCACCGCTTGCCGGAAGGATAGGTGATCTCCAGGGCGCGCCGGTCGCCAAAAGTGCGGTAAAACTCCCTAGTAATATTCAATCCGGCGCTGCTCCACATCGGACCGCCATAGTGCTGGTTGACCTGGGGCGCGGTGTGCTGGATCCAACCGTTCTCCTCCTGCACGTCCGACCAATCCCGAATATGCTTCATATAAAAGGCGCCCGATTGATAGTTAGGCAGGCCAACGCCCCAAGCATTCGCGAACGATTCTTCGCCATAGCCCAGTCGTTCGCGATGCGGGCAGTCGCACGTATAGCCTTCGATCGTATTGGCCCGATACGTCCACAAGTCGGTTTCGTAGATCTGGTTGAACAACTCCTTCGAACAGGCGAAGTGCCCCGTGCGTTTCAGGTCGGTAGCGACCGCGTAGCCGGTCACGTCGGCAAGCCGCGGTTTGGCCTTCAGGCCCTCCAAGGTGACAAAGCGGCCTGCGGAGAAGTTGAACCGGTTGCGAAACGCCTCCCCGGCCTGGCCCTTGCACACGTATTGGCTCTTTTGGCCGAAGTCCTGTGCCGTCCTGTCTTGGTTGGCGACCTTGATCGTAACCACGTCGCCGGGGGCCTGGCCATTCATCCTGATATCGAGCCAACCGGTGAAATTCTTGGCAAGCACCACCTGGTACGCGGGGCCGCTGCCGAGGACGTCAATCGCCTTGACGGTTTCGATGATGCGCGTGGCTTCCATCATCTGGGCCGACAGCGCGGCATGGACCGACGTTTCCGCCGCTTTTGGCCACCGGCTGTCGTCGAAGCCGACGGCGTTCCAGCCGGCCAGATCCTTGCGGGCGTCCACTTCCTCGCCGCCGTTGTCGCCATATTGGGTTTCACCCAGGTTCTCGCTGGAACTGATCTCCGTGCGCCAGGTCTTATCGGAGGCGATCACGACGATCTTCCCATCGACGCACCTGGCGTTCAACTGCACGCGCAGCGCCGGACCGGTCTTAAAAAACCCGTAGCGGGACCAGCCGGGTCCGGTCCAGAGAGCGATCGTGTTGGCGCCGGTCTTGAGAAACGGGACGAGGTCGTAGGTCACGTACAGCACCCGTTTGTCGAGCCGCGTCAGGGCCGGAGCCAGCACGCTTGTATCCACCTTTGTCCCGTTCACGTAAAGTTCGTGATAGCCCAGCGAGGCGACATGGATGAAGGCGGAACGAACGGGCTGGCTTAGGATAAGATCCTTGCGGAACCAGAGGTGCTTCGCCGTTGGAGCGTCCGGGTGCTTGATCCATAGGCCGGTCCAATCTTCCTTCTGCAGCAGGCCCATAGAGAATCGCGCCACGGGACTCCAGACCGAAGACCGCCCGTCCTTGTCGAAGATCTGGACTTTCCAATAGCAGTCCTGGTCTGAAACGAGCCTCTTTCCGCCGCAGGGCACCAAGACCGATTGCGGTGAAGTTATCCGGCCGCTATCCCAGAGATCGGCCCGGCCTTGGTCCAGCAGGGATTTCCGACTGGCAACGAGCAAGTGGTAGCCCGTTTGTTTTTGGCCGCGCACGTGGTCCGGATCGCGGAGCTTCCAGGAGAGCCGAGGCGACTGGACATCGATTCCCAAGGGATCGGTCAAGTACTCGCACTGCAAATCGTACGGCGTCACGTTTCCGCTCAGTACACGTTCGGCGGCGGCCGTTTCGCCCGGCGGCACGGGGGCAACTTCGCCTTCGGCCGGCGTGGAGTCGGCAAACGCGGGGGCGGCTAGAAGAAGCGAGAGCAGGAAGATACGAATCATATGCCATCAGTATAGCACGGGCGGCGACAGAACGGTACGCAAAAAATGGCCTGTCGAGACGTCGCAAACATTCGCCAAAGTAAGCCGCTCCGCGGCAGAACCAAAGCGGTGACAAGTCCCCGCACTCCAAAGGGCGATTACCCGCTTAGCGCTCCACGATGACCAGTGCCACCGCAAATTGCGGCAACATCCGAGAACCGTAGCGGACGTCGACCGGGACCACGTAGCGACCGGGCGGGACGCCGGCCGCAACGGCCAGCGTCAGCGGAACGCGGCCTTCCGTCTTGGGCGGTATTTCGGCCGTCGGCCAGTCGGATGCATTGGCCAGCGAGGCCGGCGGCAGCGGCAGCCCGCCCCAAAATCGCGGGGGGACCACCCGGCAGGCGGCCGTCTGTGAAACCGCAGAGTGGTTCATTAGGAACACCGCGAACGACGCCCGACTGCCAGCCTTCACATGCACTTCGTACGGGCGGCACATCGCCCACCAGCCGTCCAGCCCATAGTTGGGGTTGTCCCAGGGCATCAACTCGGCAAACAGCTTCTCCCGCCGGGCAAGGTTGGCCCGCATGAAGCGGCAGTCCTCCACCGTGTACGCGAAGGCCTGGTCGCGGTGCGCGTAGAGAAGCACCGTCGGCTGCAACTTCTCGACGAGTTCCAGACAGCGGTCGTAGCCCAGCCCCCGGCCCAGCCAGTTGCGGTTGAACGCGCAGTAGTCTTCAATCCCGCCCGCGGTAAGCGAGTCGCCGACAAACAGGATCCGCAGGTCGCCCCGTTCCGCCAACAGGCCGCCGTGATACAGCGTCTGGCCGGGGAAATGGTACGCCGTAAGCTTGAACTCGTGCCACTGCCATGATTGGCCGTCCTTGGTCACGCGGTCCACATGCACCCTGTCCGGATTCAGGCAAGGCAACGGCGGCCACGTGGACGGCTCCGTGACGACCTCAGCCACGTGGCTGTCGGCGATGACAGTGGCTTTAGGAAACGCCTTGCGGAAAGGGGCCACGCCGGCCCGGCAGTGATCGTCGTGGTAATGCGTGATCCACAGGCATTCCACTCCGCTGATCTCGCCTTTTTGAACCATCTTCTGCAATTCTTTTTCTGTTCCGTTGTCGTAGTCTGTTACCAGGGCTGGGCCGTCCTTGGACTTCAGCACCCAGGAGGTCTCGCCGCGATGACTGACGCAGGCAGGAGCGGCCTTGTTCCGCAGCGCTGGGCCGGGCTTTCCATCCTTCCAAAGCGGCAGCAAGTCCTTGCGCGTACTGTCCGTGCAGACCTCGTAGTAATCGGCGAAATCCCAGCGCAAATGCGAAATGGCGATGTAATTCTCGAAGCACGCATCCAATCGGGTCCGCAGCGTGTCAATCGCTTTGGCCGGATCGCTCATGATGCGGCCGTGCGAAGGCACCAGCATGTCCGGCTTGGCGTCCTTGACCCGCCCCAGGCTCTTCTCAAGGATCTGCCTGGCCCCCAGAAACGCCTCGTAATCTGCCCAACCCAACACACGGTACTTGATAGTTTGGCCATGCTTGTCGGTCACCGTGGGACCGCACGGCCCGTATTCCCGATTGAGACTGTACAGGTCCCAGACCTGGCCTTCGTCGTAGATGGAATCGCCGCAAAAAATGACCCGTTTCCCGTCGACACGTACCTCGTAGCTCATCGAACCGGCGGTGTGGCCGGGCGTGGCAAGCGCCTTGAGTTCCGCCTTGCCCCAAATAAACGTCTGCCCGTCGGTATATCCCGCATCCACCTTGAGCCCCTCGGTCAAGGCGAACATGGGCCCACTCGGATAGTTCAAAGTCATGTTGTTATACCGGGCCTCCCATTGCCATTGCAATTTGTCCCATTCAAAGAAGCCTCGCTCGGCCGCGGGCACACCAATCTTGGCGCCCGCAGCGACAAACGCCGGTGCGCCGCAGGCCTGATCGCGGTGATGATGCGTGAAGATGACTTGATCGACGGACTTCACGTCCAACTCGCCCAGCTTGTCGGCGACCGCGCCGTCGCCGCAATCGATCAAAAGCGCCTTCGGGCCGTCGCAAAGGACGCCCACGTTGATCGGCCCGGAATAGACCCACAGGTGCGGCGTGAGTTGCCGCAAGGCCGGTGGCTGCGCATGTGCAGCTCCCATGCCCAGCAAGACCTGAAAGGCCAGCGCCGCTGCCAGAATTTGGCATAGTCCAATCCTTAGGCTGTTTGCGTAACAAATCTGTAGGGAACGGCCTCCGTGCCGTTCCAAACCGGGCGGAACGGCACGGAGGCCGTTCCCTACAAAACCACGTTGCCAAAATGTTGTCCCGCTTTGAACCGTGCCCAGAATTCGCACGTTGACTTGCATCTGCGTGGTCCCTTTTCATCTACCGGTCGGGCCGGTCCAGAAGCGTGAAGAGCACCTGGTCGAGCGTCTCCTTGACTACGATAAAGCGCTTCGTGATACCAAACTCGAAGGACGGCTCATAGGAACTGTACTCATAACCGCGTCTCCACATAGAATTCTCTTTCGGCCTTTTGTCCAGCGGATCCTCCATCCAATGCATCAGGCGTTTATAGTCCTCGCCCTTCTCCTGCGCCTGGCGATAGATGTCGAAAACGCGCACGACGGGAATCTTGTGTTCCTCGCACATTCGCGCCAAGTCGTCGCTCAGTTTCTCTTCCGGCGAACCCTTGGGCGCGGTGTGCCCGAACTGCGTGAGCGTCGCGACCATGGTCACGGCATGGCGCTCTTCGCACAGTCGGACCATCGCCAGCACGTTCTCGAGCGTCTTCTTCCGGACCTGCGGCGAGGTCTGCGCATCCTCGGAAAAAGGTGTCGGATGAATGTCCTCGATGCCTGCGGAGATCAAACAGAATTCCGGCCTTAGCTCGAGTTCGGCGGGGAGTTCCGCGAGCAACCTGGCGGTGGGCCTGCAGGGCCTGATGCCGTTCTCGTTCACGCAACTGTGGGTCAGTAGGCCCTCCATGGCGGCGGCGAAATTGCGCGTGCGGTCCAGATAGTGAAGCGCATCGCCGTAGAAGAGAATCGTGCCCTTGCGGACTTTTCCCTCGCCCGCCTCGTGCGTGGCGCGGATGTGCCCGGCGTACCAGCGGCTGTCTTGGACGAGCGCGGTCATCGCGGGCGGCGCAAAGGCCTTCCCGGCCTGCACGGAGAGATCCTGGGACCAGGGGCCAAGATTGCGCTCGTAATCAACGGCCAGGACACGATAACGATAGTTTCCGGCCGCTGGCGGCGCATCGGTGTATTCCGGTTCGGTTGTCTGGGCGATCTTGGCGAACGTCGTGTCGCTGCCGCCTGCACGGGAGATCACATACAAGGCCACGCCGACGTTGTCCGCGGCAGGTTTCCAGGAAAGACGAATCCCATTCTCATCGGCCTGAGCCGTCAACCCGGTTGGCGCTTCCGGTGCCACGTTATCTTCACCCCGGTAGATCACGAGGTTGCGCACCTGAAATGCACTGTTGATGGCACTCCCCGGTCTCTTGAAATCCAGCCGGCTGAATTTCCCCTCCACCGGTTTCCCCAGGTGCCGCCAGTATATGCCGTCTTGGGCAAACAAATCCATGCGGTACAGGCAGGGCACGCAGTTACCGCCGCCCCATCGATAATCCTTCACGTACGGGCTGGCGCCCGTGAGTTTGTACACACCGCGTTGCGGTCGCATATCCGTATGCCACCAATCGCCCGGTTTGGCGAGATCGTTATGCAGCGTGAACTCGGCATCCACGGTTCCCCTGGTTTGGAAGGCCAGTTTCAGCCCTGTCAGGCTCTGCAGCGAGAGAGGGACCGGCTTGGTCAAATCGACCACGGCCAGGCGGCGGTAGACTACGACGTCCCCCGACGTGGCTTTCCGGCCCGAGTCTTTGGAGCCTAGCGGTTCCTGACCGCCGCTCCCGAGCGGGAACGACAACCCGAAGAACAACAGCAACAAGACTATGCGTCTCATCGGGTGCCTCGGTCTTGGATCTCGATTCCGATTCCCTTGGTCGCCTGCGTTCTTGCTAGTTTGGCGACGGTTTCAACTCGAAATGATGCGCCTTCGGGGTCCGGGCCGTATTGATTTCGGCCTCGATGTCGCTGATTTGCTTGTCGAGTTCGCGCAGACGGCTTGCCGCACCACCGCCGAGTTGAACGTTGCGCCAGCGTTGGAAGTACACGTCGTTCTTCTTGAATACGAGTGCCAGGACCTTCTGGGCCTGCTTGCTGATGGGGCCTGTGCAAGTTGCCATGTTGTATCCCTTCAAGAGATCGTCCTTGGTCACCGTAGCGGCTGGTTCCCCGTCGATGGTCAGGTCGTAACCGCGGGCGGTAAGCCCTTTCACCTTCAGTTCGTAGCGATTCAGGTCGTCGAGCACGGATGCGAGCTTGAGTGCCGGCTCGGCACGCCGGTCGACAGGCATCGGCAGCGCGTCGTCCACGCGGTCGAAGCTCAACGCGCCTTGCTCAATCTTGACGTTCGATACGCGGCATTTCTCGGTCCCCGCTACTCCGCCGCCGGTTGCAGTCACGTCCAACTCGACCGTCGACACGAGCGAAGGCGCGTGCAGGCCCTTCAGGATTGCCCAAGCCATCAGGGTGTGGCCAGCCGGGCCGGGATGCACGGCATCGCCGCCGCCAATGAACGCACGCGGATTGGCCGCGCGCTGCTTCATCATGATGGCCATGTAGGGAGCGAACTCGTCCACAAACAGTGCGTTCTCCTTCGAGCAAACCACCTCGAGGCCGTCGGAAAACTTCCGCAGCGACTGGTTGCGGACATCCTTATCCGGATCGGGGCGGCGATCCTCGATCGGCTGGGGCGTCAGCAGGGCCACGCGGGCGCCATGCTTTGCAAGCACCTTGACGATTTCAGCCTGGCTCAGCGAGTAGGCCCGAAAGATGTCCTCGCGGAATTTCGTGTAGGCGTGGTCATTCATGCCGAAGTCGACGGTCACGACCGTAGGTTTAAGCGGCAGCACGTCACGCGCAAGGCCGGCGCCGACAGATTTCTCGACCATTTTCTGCTGCTCCTCTTCCTTGGCGGCGAACAGCTTTCCCTCATCGGGATGAGCACGCTGCCGCAGCCAGGCCGTATCGCCGCCCCAGCCGACGTTCCGGAACGTGAATTTCGCCTGCGGAAAACGCGTAAGGGCATAGGCTTCGATGTAGGTCGTGTATAACTTTTGTTCCGTGATGCTGTCGCCCAGGAATACGATGCAATCGCCGTCGTGGAAGAAGAAGCCCGCGTCCTTCGCCCGGGCGCCCGTCACGAGCACGGCCCAAACCAAGCAAGTTCCCAATACTTTCCTAATCATAAACCACCGTCCCTTTGCTTTTAGAGTTCCAATTCACGAAATAGTAATTTTTGCCGCGGCGGCCGGGTACACCGGCGGCGCCATGACGAGCCTTAGTTTCGTTGCGGAAGGTGGCGATGTCAAGTGCCTTCATGAATTCTCCGGAGAAACTCCGCCCAAGAAAGCCGCTCCGCGGCAAGACCAAAGCGGTGACAAGTCCCCGCACTCCAAAGGGCGCTTGACAACGCCAAGATCCGCAACGAAACTATACGTCGTCGCGCTACCGTTCTGAGGTCCCGGCGGCCACGACAAAGGCAAGGACCCGGCAAACCAGCACAGCAAGGGCAAAAACATGAACACCAGGACAAGACGCCTGATCTTTGGATCGTTGATCACACTGAGTTTGGCGGCGAGTGCCGGGGCGGCGGAGCCGTCCACCGACGTGCAACCGGGCAAGCAACGTCAAGCGTCGCAATGGACGCTGTCTACGGCGGACACCGAGGTGACCCTGTCCGTGTCGAACAACAAGATATTCCTGAGCAGTCTGAAGAATCCTGCGCAGAATTGGAACTGGGCGCCGGTCCCTTGGGAAGTCCCGCTTCCCACCGCCAAAAACAGTATCCGAAGCCTGGCCGCCGATATCAAAACCGGAAGCGTCGACCAGACGCCGGACTGGACCTATACCGGCGCCAGCGAAGACAAGGCCCATGGATATACGGTGATCCTGCGGTTCCTCAGCACAACCCCGGCGCTCGAGCTGCAGTCCGTCTGGCGCGCCCAAGCGGGGCCGGGACCGGTAGAGAACTGGGTGACGATCAAGAACGAAACGGGTGGGGAGTTGGTTTTCAGTCCCGCGATCCTCGCGGGCGCGCCACGGCTTAAGGCGGACAAGGGCGTCACCCTCTGGCGCTTTGCCAAGACAAATGTCGGCAAGGGCTGGGTCGGTAAGGATGCCATCGGGCCCAAGGCCACATTCGAAACCGACAGCGGCCATATCCCCTTGGTCATCCTCGATGTCGGCTCCGTCCACGGGGCCTACCTCGGCTACGAGTGGGAACTGGGTGGCTTCACGCTAGCCTCGGGCGCCGATCCGCTGGCGATCGCGGCAACCGTCCATCCGCTCAGCGAACTGGTCTATCAAGGGCCGGGCGAGACATTCGCGATTCCCAGCGTGTATTACGGAACCTATCAGGGCGATGCCGACGATGGCGGCAACCGCTTCAAGACGTGGTTCTGGAATCACAAGATCACACGCAGCCTGCACGATAATGCGGACGAGCCGTGGACCGAGGCTTGTGTGGGGAACGGCGGACCATCCAGCACGGGCAAAACGCCACAAAGCTACTACGATGCGATTGCCGCCACGGGCGTCGAGTGCGTGAAACTCGATTTTTGGGATGGCAGCGGCAATTGCTGGTACACGGATCGAGACTGGATGTTTCATGCCAATCTCTGGCCCCAGGGTTTCGATTACTGTGCCAAGGCCCACAAGGCTGGAATGAAGGCCTCTCTATATATGGGTGGCGCATACAATGACTGTGATTTGACCACCACAGCGGGAAGAGACGCCGAGTTGGCGGCCGTTCTGGCCCGCTACGATCGGGGCTGGTTCGATATCTGGCGCACCGATCTTTATACCTCGCCCAAGGAGCCTATCCCCCAGACCTATATCGGCGTGAGGAACTTCCTGTACATTCAGGACCACCTGATCCAGAACCGGCCGGGCTACCGCTACGAAAACTGTTGCAACGGCGGGAAGTACAAGGGGTTCGCCATCTGCCGGCGGATGACTTTCTGCACCATGAACGACTCGGACCATAATGTGACCGATACGAGAACTACCTACTATTCCAACTCGTTTGCCATCAACCCGGTTCAACTCAAGGCGGACCATGCCGGCACGACGGCATTCGATCTGCGCACGGATATGCTCGGATCGATCTTGACCGAAGAGCAACACGGCGACATCTATCGGCAACACATCGCCCTGTACAAGGCCCGACAGAGGCCGATCCTCCGCGGCGCGAACGTCTACCACATACTTCCCATGGCGGACGGTGTCAACTGGGATGGCCTCGAATACTTCAATACCGATTTGCGGAAGGGGTCTGTATTCCTCTTCAAGCCTTCGAAGAAGGCCGCGGACGGCGATTGCAAGGTCATCCGCCTCAAGGGCCTTGCAAGGAGCGCATCCTACGCATTGACCTTCCAAGACAGGACGAATCTGAATTGCCTGATGAGCGGCGCCAAACTCATGGATGTTGGAGTCACGGTCGCGGGCATGAGCGGCGATTGTGCTTCGGAGATCATTTGGATCGATGGGGCGACTATGCCGCCGCCCCGCCCCTAAGGAGCGGCGAATCAATAAGTGTCGTGTTGTAGGGGTGACTTTAGTCGCCCTCTTCGACAATAGGGCGACTAAAGTCACCTCTACGGCGTCGACTTCCGACAGTCATTGATTTGCCGGTCCTATGGCTCATCCCAATAAATCTGCAACGTATGTGACCCTGAAAAGCCCGTAAAACGCCCCTGGAAGCCTTAATCTACGATGATGCGAATTTATTGGGACGACCCATAAGTGGTCGATTTCAGATATCAAAACGCTCGTACCACGACCCCCTCTGGGGCTAATGCAATTCTGTAGTCTGTACTTCTATCTTTTCGCCTACGGCTGCCCGGCTTTCGCCGATTCTGTCTTCCGATAATCAAACGTACTATTGCACGTTAGGATTGGCGAATTATGACGGTCGCGATCAAAGCGACATGTCGCGAATGGCAGGCGACACACGACCTGCGAGCGAGTACCGCGTGCCTGCTGCCGTTCTAGCGACACCAAGTGATTCACCGGTCCTTAACGGAGATTGATGGAGTAGACTTCAGTTACCATTTTTCGAAGGAGCATTAGGATGAATCGAATTCGTTTCTTTGCGATCGGAGCCGCTTTGTGCGCAGCAGTGGTGATTGTGGCAACGGCCGGTGACGCGCAAGCCGGTTGGTTGTTTAATCGTTGCTGTGGCTGGGACTCGGGCTGCGGCTGTAGCAGTTGCGGCAGTTGCAACACCTGCGGTTCCAGCAGTTGCAACACTTGCGGCACTTCCTCGTGTACTACGTACAATGCGCCGGCCTGCAATTCGTGCGGCTATAGCTACTACCGCGGCTGCTCGTCGTGCGGTTATGGCTACTATACCTACCGCGGCTGCTCGTCGTGCGGTTATGGCTACTATACCTACCGCGGCTGCTCGTCGTGCGGTTCCACCGCCCAGGCCGCCCCCGCGATGCCGCCGCCTGCACCGATGCAATCACCCAGTAATGCCGTGTCTGTTATTGCGCCACGCTAATTCTCGCCGGGGAGCGTTTGGCAGGATGCGACGCGAGCCTTCCTTGGCCAAGGTCTTACGACTGCTTGAGTCCGAGGAAGGTCTCGATCGTTTTGGCGAGAGAGGAAATCCGACTCGCGCCGCGCGGACAATAAGCCATGTCTTGCCAGTTCGTGGCACACGCACAACGTTTCGTTGTTTTGGTTGGTGAAATCCTCATCGGACATGATTGTCCCGGCCAACTATTCCTAGCTTCCGTAGCATTTGCACAGGAGAATCAAAATGAGGTTTGCAGGTTCATTGTTCGTTACAGCCGCCGTGTTGCTGGCCGTCCACGTCGCCCGGGCGGGCGATTGTGGTTGTAGTAGTTGTGCCGCCCCAACGGCGTGTGGTGGTTGCGCGGCGCCGTGCGCTCCACAGATGGTGAAGAAGACGATCCTCGTCCCGACCATGGTTACCGAAGATCGTACTGTTTGCGAGACGCAGTGTGTGGCCGAAACCCGCACGCGGAACTATTTGGTTTGCGAGACTGTCCCAGTTACGAAGACCGTACAGCGGTGCTACACGACGATGGTTCCCGAAGCGCGCACACGGACCGAAACGTACTGCGTTTCGGTTCCCAAGACGCGCGAGGTGACGGAAACCTACCAGGTCCAAGTGCCGACGACCAAGACGGTGGAAAGACAGTACACGGTTTCCGTGCCCGTCTGGACCGATCAGGCGCAGACGTATACCGTCATGGTCCCCGTCTTCGAGACCCGTCAAGGCATGCGCTGTGTGCAACACTGTGTGCCGGTCCAACAGACCCTCAGCCGTTGCGTGGACAAGGGCCATTGGGAGGACCGCCAGGTTGCGGCTTGCAGTTCCGGCTGCAACGTACGTTGCTGCGGCTACAACGCCGGCGCAAGCTGCGGCGGCGATTCATGCAGCACGTGCGGCGGGTCGTCCTGTGGCGGCTGTGCCACGGCTTGCACCCAGACCGTGCGCTGCTACGTGCCCAACTGGGTGAATGAGACCTACCACGTGACCGTCAATAAGATCGAGACGGCTCAAGAGCCCTACACGTACCAGGTACAGGTCTGCAAACCCGAGACGCGGTCCTGTACGGTGAAGGTCTGCCACTTCGAGACCCAGACCCGTACTTGCTCGGAGCAAGTTTGCGAATATCACTGTGAGAATCGCAATCGCACGTACCAGCTCACCGAGTGCTCGCTCGAGCAGCGCAGCCGCGAGGTGCCGTACACCGTGTGCGTGCCGAAGATGGAAACGCGCAATGAGCAGATCACCGTCTGCGAGATCCACCAGGTCCCCAAGAGCGAAAACTATACGGTGATGGTTCCCCACACGGTCCAGAAGACAGTTCAGGTGCAGGTGTGCAAGATGGTCGAGCAGACCGTGGAAGTGCCCTGTGCAACCACGTCTTGCGGCGACTCCTGTTGCCCGCCCCGCTGGCATCGGCGGTGGCGTTGCGGCTGCTGAGCGTGCATCCCACCCTTTTGTGGTATTTCTCGGAGCGTTGTGAGAGGCCCGGCGTTTTGCCTGGCCTCTCGTTGTTTACGCCCGATCATGATCGCGCAGGGAACATATAGGTTGCAGTTGTAGGCCGGAACAAGCGAAGCGCAGTTCCGGCACGGATCGGAGGCATATCGAGGTCCGGCTGGGGCTGTCCTGTGGGTGGACTTCAGGCCGCTCGATCGATTACAATAAGAGCCGTGAGAATCTCGAGCGATTATTTGGAGAACTTCTTGCAGATCACGATCATCTATAGTTTGCGCGGTCAGAAATGGGCGGTTGGAGTCCCGGCTTTAGCCGGTAGTCCCGCCAAGATCTCGCCAAAAGGCGGGAGTCCAACCGCTCATTTCTGACCGAGTGCAGTAAAAGACCGCGGTGGAATCTTCCCGCTAGGCATTTTCTTGAAAGGAGCGCGGTGTGGCCAGACAGATTTCTCAACGTATTGAAGTGCTGCTGAAAAAGGCGTCGGTCGATCCAGCATTCAAGGCGGCTTTCTTGGAACTCCGCGGTGAAGCGGCCCTGGAGATTGGGCTGACCTTGGAACCGGCCGAGGCGACCATGCTGCGGTTGGTGCCGCGCGAGCAGCTTGAGGCCATCATCGCCAAGACCAGCGTGCCGGAGGAACATCGCCGCGCCTTTCTCGGCCAAGCGGCGGCCGCCATGCTGAGCGCCCTAGTATTGGTTGCTGCCGGATCGGGCAATGCCGCGGAGCCTAGCCCCGCCTCGGATGTGCCGGCCCCCCCCATGTTCGGCGGTGTGC
This sequence comes from uncultured Planctomycetaceae bacterium, assembly GCA_964615095.1. GTDB lineage: Bacteria > Planctomycetota > Planctomycetia > Pirellulales > Thermoguttaceae > JANXQG01. Next base: position 71,155 of record CAZTPX010000015.1, read on the forward strand.
GACCCGACAGCCCGCCGAGTCGGGACCCCAATCCGGATCTGCCCCCCGGAGGCATCCGCCCGGACTTGCCCGAAAAGAAGCCCAAAACTATTGACCAACGCGTGATTGGCGTGATGGCCAAGCAACTCAAGGTCCATGAGCTATTGATTACGCGCAACAAGAAGCCAATCGAGTTACTGCTGCTGGTGGAGGACCTCGGCGCCAAACCGCCCGCGCTGGTGCAATTGCGAACAGGTCTGGAGAAGGAATTCGACCTGAAGATTCCCACCGACGCGTTTAAGAAGGTGCAAACGGCGGGAGAGACCATCGATTATGTGAAAAAAGCGATCGAAAAGCGCGCCGCCGAGCACGCCAAGCAGGATGTGAAAGCCGCAGAACAACCCCAGCCGCCGACGCCCGCTGCCCCCGTTGCGCCGTACCCAATGGCGGGTGGTGTGCGCCCTCATTGAACTGTTGAGATTTAGCGATGCCTATTGATGATTGATTGGAGATTGCCATGAACGAGCCTTCCGGACCCCAGTTCCGCGCGGACCGTCCGCTGGAACAGGAAACCGTGCGCACGACGATCGTGGGCGGGCGTCCACCCGGCAGCGGCCAGCCGCTGGGCGACATCCCCAGGGGCATTGAAGTGTTGGTCAAGAAAGCGGCCGTCGATGCGGAATTCAAGTCGCTGTTGCTGGCCCAGCGGGCCGCGGCGGCCAAGCTGATCGGCTTGGCCCTCGCCCCGGCCGAGGCCATGATGCTTGCCGTGGCGCCGGCCGCGCAACTGGAGGCGATCATCGCCCGCACCAGCGTGCCCATCGAGCATCGCCGCGCGTTTCTCGGCCAGGCTGCGGCAGCCATGCTGGCGGCCGTAGGCATGGTGGCCACCCGGCCGGACTCTGTCGCGAGGGCTGACGAACCTCAGCTTGACGGAGGCGTTCGGCCCGATCTACCCGAAGGGGGCATCCGGCCGGGGAGGGATCTGCCCGATGGAGGCATCCCGCGGACGATGCCCCCACCCAAATCGATCGAAAAGTCCAAGACGCTCCAGCAGCGGGTTGTCGCCGTAATTGCCAAGCATTTGAAGCTCAATGAGAAAGACCTCGCGATCAAGGAATGGCTGGCTGTCGACTTGGACACTACTCCGGCGGGACTGACCGAGCAGAGGAAGGCCCTGGAAAAGGAGTTTCAGATTGAGCTTCCCGCGGAGGAATTCAAGAAGCTGCACACGGTGGGAGGCGCGGTCGATTGCGTGCAAAAGGCCGTCGACAAGCGCGAGCGGGAGCGGCAAAAGAATCCTGCCGCGCCGGCCAAGGACCATCCCTCGCAAATCCTCATGCGCGGTATACGCCCCGCCAAGCCGCAGGACCCCACGTCAAAGTAAACCGGAGTATCCCCGTGCCAGCCGACATCACCCTGATCAATCTCAACATGCTCTTCATGCGCTTCGGCGAGGAGGTCGAACGCGAACTGCACGTGCCGCTGGGACCGCTGTACTTGACGAGGGCCTTGGAAGACAGCGGGTTGACCGTCGATTTCCGCGACTACCAGACGGTCGACTCCGACCGGCCCTTCGACATGGACGTCTTTCTCGATTTCCTGCGCAACCCGGCCCCCGTGATCGGGCTGTCCTGCATGGCGAACCTCTTGCCCTTCACGATCCTCGCCATGAAGGCCCTGCGCCAGCGGTATCCCGGACACGCCCTGGTCTTGGGCGGCGTGGGCAGCAAGGCGGTCGAGGAGAAAATCCTCAGCCGCTTTCCCTGGATCGACATCATTTGCCGCGGCGAGGCCGAGCGGACCGGCCCCGAACTGCTGGCGACGATCCGCCGCAGCGGCGACCTGGCCGCCGTGGACGGCCTCTCGTTCCGCAGCAACGGCCGCATCGTCCACACGCCCGACCGGCAGCGGATCACCGATCTCGATTCGATCCCCTTCCCGGCCTTCGAGAAAGTCGATCTCAGCCGCTATGCGGGCTACGGCGTGATGACCAGCCGCGGCTGTCCTTATCCCTGCACGTTCTGCTCGGTGGCGCCGGTCTGGAACCTGGAGAGCTACTCGCGCGGCGCCAAGAACATTGTCGACGAGATGGAGTTTCTGCACCGGCGGGCGGGCGTCGACCTGTTCCTCTTCCAGGACGAGTTCTTCGTATCCGGCAAGCGGCAGGTGATGGAGTTCTGCCGGGAACTCGACTCGCGGCGGATGCCCGTGCAGTGGAAGGCCTTCGGCCGCGTGAATCTGGTGGACGACGAGATGATGCGGAACATGGCCGAAAGCGGTTGCGTGGAACTGCGTTTCGGGATCGAGTCGGGCTGCGACCGCGTGTTGCGGGAGATCAAGAAGGGTTTCACCGCCGCCGAGTCGCTGGAAATCGTCGCCCGTGCGGTGGACGTCTTCCCGCGGGTCGACGCCTTTTTCATCTGGGGATTCCCTTTCGAGACCCTGGAGGATTTTCATCAAACGCTGTTTCAGATGGTCTCGTTCCGCATGCTGGGCGCGCGGATCCTGCCCAGTTTGCTCTCGCTCTTGCCGCAGACCGAGATCTACCGCCAGTGGAGCGCCCGTGTCGAGTTGGAATTCTGCCCCTTCCTCTTGCCCGAATTCGTTTTCACGGGCCATGAAGTGTGCCGCGGTGGGCGGATCGAGTTACCGTCGCAGTACGACGAATACTTCCAGTTGATCCTGGCCAACGCGGACATCTTTCCCGGCTTCTTCCACATCGACCTGGCGGGCAACGTGCTGCCCAAGCTGGCGCTTTTGCGGCAGTTCGGTTTCTATCCGGAGCCTGAGCCCGCGGGCGTCGCGGCGGAGAGTTGCGGCGCGCATTCGCCGCGGATCCAACCGCAGGAGTTGGCTACCCGCGCGTAGTCGAGCCTGTGCCTAGGATAAGGGTCCCGGGCGGAAGCCACGGATTCAACACGGACAAAACACGGATTTGCTTCCGTGTTCAATCCGTGTTTCCTCCATGGCCGCATTTCAAGTTCTCTATCGCCACCCCCGCCGCGGTATCGGGCATGGAACATCGGCGCAGAGGGAAGCGTTTTGAGTTTCGCTCCTGCCGATTTCCGCTCTATTCCGGATTGATATCCTCACTCGGGCGGAAAACACGGCAGAGCACCAGGTGCGTCGGCAGGAAGACACAGATCGGCAGGCCAACCATCAGGAGACCGAAATACGCCAGGGGCGGCATCCAGGTCTGCGGCCCCTTGTCGCTCAGGCCATAGACGTAATCGATGTTCACAGGCAGGTTCGGGTTGTCCAACGGCGCGGGCGGGGCCGGCATAAAAAAGTAGCAGACCAGCATCAGCCCCCACGCCAACACGGTCCAGACCCGCAACGCCCGCCGGTCATAACCCAACCGCCAGAGGATCCAGAGCAAGAACAACGGCAACCAGAAATGAAAGAACGATAGGGCCCGAGTGAAAAGCGGGTTGCTCGACAGAAACATGTAGTCCGTCATGCCGGTGATGGGTAGGCCAACCAGTCCTCCCAGGAAATCGATGATCCAGAAGGCCTGGGGTAGCAAGATGCCGACGGCGGGCATCGACGCCCAGAGGGGATCTTCCCGCCATACGGCCGCCAGCGTCATCAGCAGGGCCACGTCGCAATAATACAAGAAGTTGGTCGGCCCGTAGCTTTGCAAGTAGCAGGGGACCAAGACGGCCACGAATCCCGTAAACAACAGTTTCACCCAAAGGGGGATCCGGTGGCCGGAAGGCACGTTGCTCAAGGTTCTTTCCGTCTGCGACATAGTTTTACCCGCGGTGGAATTAGGGAGGACGGCATGATCGCCTATTTCCAAGGCGTACAAGGCATGAGAATATCACTGCCTTTTCCATTTCACTTGTTTTATAATAGCACCTTCGTCAAGCCTTTGCCCCTGAAGGATCTCCAACTATGCTCGCCTACCCGCCGCCAATCTCCGTGATTCTCGTTGTTCTCTGTCAGGCTCTTTGTAACGAGTCGTCGGCCGCCCTGCCGCGGGTGCTCAAGGCCGACGCCTTCCAGCACTATGTCGACCAGTTCAACCGCGACGATAACGAGCTGTATGTTCAGCACATCCCCAACGCGGCGGCCTGGGAATTCCTCAAGAGCAACATCCCACTGTTGGACTGCCCCGACAAGGAGATCGAGCAGATCTATTACTTCCGCTGGTGGACCTTCCGCAAGGCAATCCGGCAGACGCCCGACGGGTTCATCATCACGGAGTTTCTGCCCAATGTCGGCTGGGCCGGCAAGCACAACTCGATCGACTGCGCCGCCGGCCATCACTTCCGCGAGGGCCGCTGGCTGCACGATCCGAAGTATCTCGACGATTACGCGCGGTTCTGGTTCCGCCGAGGCGGCAGCCCGCGGAGCTACAGTTTCTGGGCAGCCGATTCGCTTTGGTCCCGCTTCCTGGTGAGCGGCGACGACCGTCTCGTGAAAGAGTTGCTTCCCGACCTGATCGCAAATTACGAGGCATGGGAGCAGACTCACGGCGATGCCAACGGGCTGTTCTGGCAGATCGACGACCGCGACGGCATGGAAGTCTCGATCGGTGGCAGCGGGTACCGGGCGACTATCAATTCCTACATGTACGGCGACGCCCTGGCGATTGCCGCAATTGCCCAGCGTTTAGGGAAGAATGACATCGCCGCGCAATTCCGCGCCAAGGCGGCGGAGATCGGGCGGTTGACGCAAGAGAAGCTGTGGGACCCCGCGGCGCAGTTCTTCAAGGTGCTGCCCCGTGGCCGGGGCGCAACTCTGGTCGACGTTCGCGAGTTGCACGGCTACACGCCATGGTACTTCCACCTGCCCGATCAAGACAAATCGGTCGCCTGGAAACAGATCATGGACCCGCACGGCTTCTATGCCCCCTTCGGGCCCACAACCGCCGAGCAGCGGCATCCCAAATTCGCGGTCTCTTACCAGGGGCACGAGTGCCAGTGGAACGGGCCGAGTTGGCCGTTTTCGACGGCGATCACCTTGACGGCCATGGCCAACTTCTTGAACGACTACCGGCAAGATGTGGTACACGCCAGCGATTACTTCGATCTGCTAAAAATCTATACGAAGTCGCAGCACTTGAAACGTGCGGACGACCGCGTCGTGCCGTGGATCGATGAGAACCTCAACCCGGCCACGGGCGACTGGATTTCCCGCACGCGGTTGAAGACTTGGAACAACGGCACGTGGGACGCCGGGAAAGGCGGCCAAGAACGCGGCAAGGATTACAACCATTCCACGTACTGCGACCTGGTCATCAACGGCCTGATCGGCTTGCGACCGCGGGCGGACGAGACGGTCGAAGTCAATCCGCTTCTGCCCGCGGACGCTTGGGATTACTTCTGCCTCGACCAGGTTCGTTACCACGGCCGCCAGCTGACGATCCTCTACGACAAGACGGGCGAGCGCTACCACAAGGGCCAGGGCCTGCGGCTGTTTGCCGACGGCCGGGAAATCGGCCATGCTACCTCGCTTGGCAAACTTCTCGCGCCGCTACCGCCCGCGACGGCCGCTCCGGCCGAAACGTCGGGCGGCTGGCTCAAGTACGAGAAGAACCCGGTGATGGGCGGCAAGTACGGCACGTGTTTCGACATATCCGTCTTGAAAGAGGGCAAGACCTATCGGATGTGGCTCTCCTGGCGGCCCAAGCAGAGCGTGGCCCTGGTCGAGAGCGACGACGGCATTCATTGGAGCGAACCGCCCAAGATCGTCCTGGGACCGCGGCCGCAGACGGGCTGGGAGGAGGACATCAACCGCCCCGTGGTCGTGAAACGTGCCGATGGTTACCACATGTGGTACACGGGCCAGGCCAAGGGTCATTCGTGGATCGGCTATGCGACCAGTCCCGACGGCGTGCATTGGAAACGGATGAGCGATAAGCCCGTGCTCTCGTTCGACGAACCGTGGGAGAAGGTGGCGGTGATGTGCCCGCACGTCGTCTGGGATGCCGAGAAGAAGCTTTACCGGATGTGGTACTCCGGCGGAGAGCAATATGAACCGAACGCCATCGGCTACGCCACCAGCCCCGACGGATTGGAGTGGACCAAGTACAAGAAGAATCCGGTCTTCACGGGCGATCCGTCGATCCCCTGGGAGCGCGACCGTGTGACCGGTGCCCAGGTCGAAAAGCACGGTGACCAATACCTGATGTTCTATATCGGTTTTCGCGACAGGGACCACGCCCAGATCGGCTTGGCCCGCAGCAAGGACGGCATCAGCGGGTGGCAGCGGCACGCGGCCAACCCGATCGTCCGCGCGGGAGAGGGCAAGTGGGACCACGACGCCTGCTACAAGCCGTATGCCATCTTCGACGGCCGCCAGTGGCTCCTCTGGTACAACGGCCGACACGGCAGCCTCGAACAGATCGGCGTCGTGCTGCACGAGGGCGAGGACCTGGGATTTGAGCGGGCGGGGGAAAAGTAGTTGTAGGCCGGAACAAGTTGTAGTTGTAGGCCGGAACAAGCGCAGCGCAGTTCCGGCATTTGGGTTCACGCCGGTCATGCCGGAACTGCGCTGCGCTTGTTCCGGCCTACAGTCTAACGTGCTCAGCGCTGCTGGAAAGCCCCCGAGTTTCCTCTGGGGCAGCGCACAATAATCCTTTCCGGCAGAAAATACCTACTGTACTCCAAAGGGCCTCCGCTTGATCTTCATGTTATCCAGGTAAAACACCGTGTTGGCCAGGGCCGTGCTGCTGAAACCCAACCAGTGCAACTCGTGGAAATCGCTGCCAGGCAGCGGTAGGTTGCCGAAAACTTGCGGCGCCTGCCCAGGCACTGTAAGCGAAACCGTAAAGACCCGCGGCGCGCCGCTGCCCAGCCGGGCTTCGATCTCGACGCAGATCCATTGCCGGCTGGGGATCTTGGCGAGCGTCTTGCCGCCGGCGACCACGCTCCCGCTGCCGGCGAAATGCACGCTGGGCCCGACGTTTTGCGGATAATCGGCCGTGTCCCGCCACTCCGTAAAGAAGTCCGCGTCAGGCTCCAGCCACGCATCGAAGCTCTCGCGCACAACGCCCGAGGTTATGTGCGGCTCGTAATAGAAATGCGGCTGCCAGGAGGGTTGCAGCGTCTTGGAGTCGGTGACCTTGAGGCTCCGCTTGCCCGCGGCGGCACGCTCATCACTGACGACGATCGACGCCCCCTGTTCCTCTCCGCTGACCGTGGCGTGGGCTGGGTGCGAGCCGACCGGCGTGTCCTCGAAGCCGTCGTCCACCTCCAGCGGCTTGGGCGGCGCTGGCGGAGGGGGCAGGGCGACCTTCGGGCAGCGGGCGTGGCTGCACTCGTTGACCCAGGCGGTATCGCCGTACAGCCCCGCGCGGCCGATATCTAGCGGTTGGAAACCAAATTGCAGGGCCGCCGAATCGGCCTTCAGGCGGAAATCGTGGCTGGCTGCGTCGACGAACCGCGGATCGGCAATTCGCGATTGCCGATCGAGTCCCAGCGACTGCCATTGGGCGAAATTGCGGCGGTAGAAGCGAAGCCGCTCGGCGCCGCCAGTATGCCAGTAAACGTTTTCATCCCACGTGCCCAACGCCTCCTTGGCGGCCAGTCGCTCCTGCAGCGAACGTTCGCCGTAGGGAACCATCAGTTCGCCCTGCGTCAGGTAGACGATATTGCGGCGGAACGTGTTGGGCTGCTTCGCGGCATAAGGCCAAAGGGCCTGGTTGGCTGAGAGGGCGAAGATGTTGTTCTGGATCACGTGCCCGTGGCCGCCGTTGTTGAACATCAATCCGCCGCAGAGCGTGTTGTAGACCAGGTTGTTCTCGACCAGGTAGCCGCCGCAGGTGGCGTCGAGGTAGATGCCCCAGGCCAGCGGCGGTTCGGAATACGGCCAAATGTCGTGGAAGACGTTGTTGCGGATCACGCTGCCCGGCGAAACACCCAGGCAGTAGATCAGGCCCATATCGCTCATGACCCCATGCCCGAGATCGTGGACATGGTTCAGTTCGATGGTGTTGTGCTGCGTACGGTTGGGGGCATCGTCCCAGTTCCAGCCGATACTCATGCCCGAGTAGAGCAGGTCGTGGATGTCGTTGTGCGAGACTTGGTTGTGGCTGCTCTGGGCGACCCAGATGCCGATACCGGCCGGATAGACCTGGCCGCCATCGAAGATGTGGTTGTTGTCAACGAGGATGCGGCTCGATTCGGCGGCATCAATGGCGGCCATGTTGGCCTCGCCCACGCGGATCCCGCCGGCCCCCAGGTCGAAGAGCCGGTTCCGCTGGATGCGGCAGTCCTTGCAGCCGCGGCGAAACCAGACGCCGTAGGTGCCCACGTGGGCCACTTCGCAACCCTCCAGCGCGCAGTGCCGGGCGGCGTCGGCCGTCACCGCGGCCGGCACCTCGACCGCCGCCTGTGTGCTGCTATTTCCCTGTGGCGATAGTACCCAATCGGCATGGTGCAGGGTCAGGCCGCGGAGCGTGACGAAGTCGACAAAGCGGCCCTGGTCGGCATTGCCGGCGAAGCGGACCAGCTCGGTCAATCGTGGGGCCACGACCTGGGCCTCGCCCAGTTTTTCACCGGGCCTCGGCCAGTAGCTCAACACACCCGTGTCCCGGTTCAGATACCACTCGCCCGGCTCGTCCAACAGTTCCAGGGCGTTTTCGACGTAGTAGCGCTGGGCCTTCTCCCAATAGCCGATCGGCCACCACTCCTTCAATGGCGCGGCAAATTCAACGACGTTCGACTTCGTGTCGACGGCCTTCAGCGGATGAATCGACGTCTCCCAGGAGTGCATGAGCACCACGTCCACGTCGCCGAGTCTTGCCCACGGTTTCAAATCGTTGCCTGCGAAGACAAACTTGTTGCGGGCGATGGGGTTACCTTGGGCGTCGCGCGGACCGGGCAGCAAACCGGCGATGCGGTAATAGCCGCTGTTGGGTGAGCGGGCACGCTGACGGCGCTGGCCGTTGACGAACAGTTGGCGGAAGTACCAGTTGCCCGCCTTGACTTCGGGAATAGTCGCCTCCCAGAAGGACCCGTTCTGGCGAAAGCCGGCGATGACCCGGCCGCCGCTGATCACAGGCTTTTCGTTCTCGTACGCTTCAAAAACGACCGGCGCCTCGGCCGTGCCCGAGTCGGCCGGCTCGATCACCAGCGGCGCGTCGAGAAAGTACGTGCCACCGCGGATCCGCAGCGTGACCGGTCCCCGTTGGCCGGCGCTACGGGCACGGCGAATGGCCTGGCGGGCGGCCGGTAGCGAGCGGAACGGGCCGTCGCTGCCGTCCGCGTTGGCCGCGGCCATTCGGCCCGACCAGCGGTCATTACCATCTGTGGCCAGATAAAGCACCGTTTCGCCTGGGTAGCGTTTTGCCGCTTGAGGCGAGGACGACGGAATGGCCCATAGTGGGGCGGCAGGGATGGCCGACAGTAGGCCGAGCAGTGGGATCAACAGCCGAACAGTGCAGGGCGGAGGAGGCATGGCGGGCTTTCATTAGGGGGTGTTCCCATTGTACCTTGTCGGTTAAACCACTCGCAACTGGCGGAGGCTTCCAAGCAGGTATCCAAAATCCATCCCAGCACGATTGCCAAGCGTGCAACCGCCAATTAGACTGTAGGCGTCAACGAGGCATGGGCGATTGAGCGGATCGCAACGATTTCCGCCCGCCCGACTGTTTCGTGCATAATCAAGGAGCATGTGCAATGGTCTCCCAAAAGACACCCGTGCGGCCGATTGCCCGCCGCGCGTTCTTGAAACATTCGCTCGCCTTGGCGGGCGCGGCGGCGCTGCCGTCGATCCTGCCGGCCCGAGTGCTGGGCCGCGACGGTGTCGTCGCGCCTAGCGAACGCATCGTGCTGGGCGCGATCGGCATCGGTCCCCGCGGCCAGCATGATCTGGAATGCATGCTTGCCCAGCCCGACGTGCAGTTCGTGGCCATCTGCGATATCCGCGCCAGCCGCCGCGAAGCGGTCAAGGCCATGGCCGACGCCAAGTACGGCAACCACGATTGCGCCAAGTACCGCGACATGTTCGAGCTGTTGGCCCGGCCCGACATCGACGCCGTGCTGATCGCCACGGGCGATCACTGGCACGCGCTAGGCTCGATCTCCGCCATGAAGGCCGGCAAGCACGTCTACAGCGAGAAGCCTTGCGGACTGACGATCGGCTTGTGCCAGGCGGTGGACGACACGGTGCGGCGTTACGGGCGGGTGTTCCAGGCCGGCACGCAGCGGCGGACCGTCTCGAACTTCCAGGCGGCCGTGCAGTTGGCCCACAGCGGCAAGCTCGGCAAGCTCAAGACCCTGTACGCGTCGTGCTACAAACCCCAGGTCCGCTACGATTGGCTGCCGGCCCAGCCGGAGCCGCCCAAGGACGTGGTCGACTGGGACCGCTGGCTGGGGCCGTCGCCCTGGCGGCCGTACAACCAGTCTTATGTCAACGGCGGCTGGCGGGCCTTCTTCGATTTCGATTCGGGGGCCACGCTGCTGGACTGGGGCGCGCACACAGTGGACCTCTGCCAGTGGGCCAACCAGGCCGACAACACGATGCCGGTCGAGTACGACCCGGGCGCCACGTTGCTCAATGCCCGCTACGCCAACGGCGTGCAGCTCATAATGGACTTCCTGCCCAATCCCTTCGGCGACCGCGCACCGCAATATCGGACCAGCCTGGGCACCTGCCCGGTCCGCTTCGAGGGCGAGGAGGGCTGGGTCGAGACGGGCGACTCGGGTGGCATCGAGGTCTCGCCCGCATCGCTGCGCGGCGAGTTGATCGCTACGCCGCACGCCGGAGGTCTCGCGGCCACGCAGAACGTGCGCGACTTCTTCGATTGCATCAAGTCGGGCGGGCTGCCCAACGCTAACTCGGGCGTGATGCGCCACTCGCACATCGCTTGCCACGCGGCGGCAACCGCCTGGCTCTTGGGCCGAAAACTCGCCTTCGACCCAGTCAAAGAGGAATTTGTCGGCGACGACGAGGCCAACGCCATGCGGAGCCGGGCGCTCCGCGAACCGTGGCATATTTAGTACGACCGATCGCATGCCTTGGTGGGCCGGCGCTCGCAAGCCGACCATGCTACGCACGGTGTCCGTGTCCCACCCTACAGTCTTTCCCTCATTTGCCCGCCATAACCGAGAAACATAGCCATGAAATACTTCCAACGCTCGATCACGTTCATCATCACCGGGACGCTCCTTGCCGCTGCCGCGACAACCTTGCCGGCCCAAGCCGTCTCGCCCGCGTCCGCAACCGCTTCTCGTGCCGCGGAGGCCGCACGCCTGATTGGCGTGTTGCGGTCCAACGCAGCAACCTTCGACAAGGCCAGGGCCTGCCAACAATTGGCCGTTCTGGGCAACAAGGAGGCCGTGCCCGCGCTGGCCGATCTCTTGGCCGACGAAAAACTCGCCGCCTACGCGCGTTGCGGGCTGGAATCGATCGACGATCCGTCCGCCGCCGAGGCGCTGCGTACGGCGATGAGCCATCTCCATGGTGAACTGCTAGTGGGTGTGGTCAACTCGATCGGAGTCCGCCGTGACGCCAAGGCTGTCGGCTCGCTGGCCAAGATCGCTGCGGATGCATCCTCCGGCGCGGCCGCCGAAGCGCTGATGGCCCTGGGGCGGATTGCCACACCCGCGGCCGTCGAGACCCTGCGACATTCGATCAAGGCCAATCCGGCGGCGACTCGCGCGGCCACCGCCGACGCCGGCCTGGTCTCTGCCGAGCGGCTGCTGGCCCTGGGGCAGCGGGACCGAGCGGCGGCGATGTACGACGCCATCCGCACGGCCGATGTGCCCAAGCCGGCCCGGTTGGCGGCAACCCGCGGCGCAATCCTGTTGGGCGGTGCGAGCTTGTTGGCCAAGGAACTTAAGGCGGACGACGGTGCGATGTTTGTCGTGGCGGTCGACGCAAGCCGTCGTTTGCCGGACGGCCCGGTGACGCGACTGCTGCTGGACACGCTGAGCGCCGTTCCGCCGGCAAGGCAAGTATTCGTGATCGGCGCGCTGGAAAAACGCCACGACCCGGCGGTGATTGTCGCCGTGCAAAAGACCGCGACCAGCGGTCCGGCCGAGGTCCGCCTGGCGGCGATTCGCGCCTTGGGCGAACTGGCCGATCCGTCGAGCGTGCCGGTCCTGCTGGCGGCCTTCACGGCCCCCGAGCCGGCCCTGTCCGAAACGGCGCAAGCCAGTCTGGCCAAACTCGCCGGGCCGGGAATCGATGCCGCCATCGCCACCGAGTTGGACCGTGCCAATCCGAAGATTCGGCTGGCCCTGCTGGATGTCGTCGCGCGGCGGAGGATCGTTGCCGCCGTGGCCGCCGTCATGAAGGCCGCCGACGATCCGCAGCCTGAGGTTCGCCTGGCCGCGATTCGCGCCCTGGGCCGAATCATGGGCCAGCAGGAATTCCCGGTCCTGGTGGCAAGGCTGTTGACCGCCAAGAACGCGGAAGAGAGCAGGTTGCTGAAAGAGTCCCTCCAGGTTGCCTCCTCTCGGATTTCCGACCGCGATGCATGTACCCAGAAGCTGGCCGGCCAGTTAAGCGGATCATCCCTCGCCACGCATTGCACGCTGCTGGAATGGATCGGGCGGGTCGCTGGTGCCAAGGCGCTGGAGATTGTTGTTGCCGATGCCCGCAACGCCAACATGGAGATCCAGGACGCCGCCATGCGGGCACTGGGCAATTGGCCGAGCGTCGATGCCGCGCCGGCGTTGCTGGACATGGCAAAGACAATGGGGTCTGACAAGCTCAAGTCGCGTGCCCTCCGCGGCTATATCCGTTTGGCGCGGCAGATGGATCTGTCGGCAGAGCAGCGCCTGGCCATGTGCCAAGAGGCCCTGCGTGCAGCCCAGCGCGACGACGAAAAGAAACTCGCCCTGGCGGTGCTGGTCCGCATCCCCTCGCCCAAGACGCTGGCCGTGGCCGGCTCCTGCTTGGGCCAGGCGGGGGTCAGGGACGAAGCCGCCAGTACGGCCATCGCAATCGCCGAGAAGATCGTGCGGAGCGAGCCGGGCGCCGTTGCGGTCGCCATGCAGCAAGTGCTCGAAGCCCGTCCGGCCGGGCAGCAGGCTGCACGGGCCAAGTCGCTGCTGGAGCGTACGGCCTTCAAGGGCCAGTCGCTTTTCGACGGCCACACGTTCCAGGGCTGGGAAGGCGATACGGCCAAGACGTTCCGCATCGAGGACAGAGCGATTGTCGGTGGCACGCTCAAGGCCCGCGTTCCCCATAACGACTTCCTCTGTACGACGAAGTCTTATAAAAACTTCGTTCTCCGCGCCGAGTGCAAGCTGCTGGGCAACGCCAACGGCGGCATCCAGTTCCGCTCGCAACGCGTGCCCAATCACTTCGAGGTCTCGGGCTTCCAGGCCGACATGGATACCGGTCCCGATGGCGGCTACTGGGGTTCACTCTACGACGAATCGCGGCGGAACCGCAATCTGGTGGCCCCCGAGAAGGCCTTGCTCCGCAAGATCGTCAAGCCCGGCTGGAACCAGTACGAGATCCGCTGCGAAGGGCCGCGGATCCGCTTGTTCCTCAACGGCGTGCAGACGGTCGATTACACCGAGCGCGACCCGAAGATCCCCCAAAGCGGCATCATCGGCCTACAGATCCACGGCGGCGATCCGAGCGAGGCCTGGTATCGCAACATCGTGATCGAGGAGCTGCCATAAGGTCAAGTTGGCCGAAGCATGATCGACGAAGGGTTGGGGATTTCGCCCAGATTGACTTTCGCGTTTCGTAACTATTTGACGGAATGAAAAGGACGACCCCTGCCAGCTTGCCTGGCAGGTGAGAGAGTCTTGTGAGCGAAGAGGCGACGGCGAATAGATATTTCGTAGACCCCTGCCGGCTTGTCCGGCTGGTGAATGAGTCTTGTGAGCGATGGAGGCCGCGGGCATTGCTAATAAGACTTCTTCACCGGCCGGACAAGCCGGCAGGGGTCGTGGATTGATTGGCGCAGGCTATACTCGCTAAAAAGACTCTTTCACCGACCCGGACAAGCCGGGTGGGGTCGTAGATGGCCAAATGCCTTCGCGTTATTTCTTCCCTGCGGCCTTCTTCATCACGCTTTCAATGCTCACGGCCGCGCCGCCCAGACGCTTGCTCTCGTCGGCGGCCTCCATGAATGCCAGGATCTCCAGCGTCTCGGCCGGCGAGACCGGCGGCCGGCCCGTCTTGAAGAACCGCACGATCTCGACCACCAGCGGCCGATAGCCCTCGTACTTGCCGGCTGAACCACTGGCCTTGCTCCCCTGGACCTCAGCGCCATAATCCTCCTTGGCGACGAAGATCCCCGTGCGGCCGCCCGCCCATGTACCCACGACCTTGTCCGCCGCCGGGCGAGTGACCGTCTGGCAGCCGGGGCCCATGATCGTGAACAACGTTTCCACGCCGTGGATGCCGTACCAGAAGAGGTCGGGATGGTGCGGCTCCAGGTGCAGCGGGCCCCAGGCTGTGCAGCTTTTCACCTCGCCGAAACGCGAGTCCTTCTCGCGCACCGCCTGGAAGCCGGAACTGAAGCGCAGCGACGAGGCGGAGAAGCAGGGCACGTGCTTTTCCTCGGCCAGGCGAAAGATCTGCATGGCGTCGGCCAGCGAGGCAGCCATTGGCTTGTCGATGAAGAGCGGCTTGCCGGCGGCAATCACCGGCCGGGCCTGCGCCAGGTGCGGGCGCCCGTCCACGCTCATCAGCAGCACGACGTCGACCTTCTTGAGCAACTCGTCAATGGAATCGACGATCTCGACACCCAGGCCGCGGAGTTCCTTGGTATAGCCCTCGACCCGGTTCCAACTGCTGGGAATATCGCGGCTGCCGCCGGGATAGCCAGCCACGATCTTCAGTTGCGCCAGTTCGCCGGTCGCTTTTGGATCGTTGAGCATTTGGGCGAAGGCGACGACGTGCGACGTATCCAGGCCGATCATGCCGGCGCGAATCGTACCCGCTTTGCCGCTCGGGGGCGCATCGGCGGCCGATAACGTAGTGGTGACAAAAGAAAGCCCGAGGAGAAGAAACAGAGTCTTTTGGGAAGAACGCTTCATTGGGATCGCCTTTGGGGGTTTGAGGACTTAACAGACGGTATACTCGAAACGTCTCTGATTTTCAAGGACCTGAGATAAATTGGACAATTTAGCCACAAAGAAAGGTGATCACGAAATCCCGAAAGTACGAAAACGCGAAACCAGAGAGAATTCAGCGAAATACCTGCGGTCGGCGGATCGTTTTCCTTTCGTTATTTCGTTCTTTCGGGATTTCGTGATTCCTTTCCTTGCTTGGAGTGTATTTTAGCCCTCTGGGTCTAGGGACTTGCCCACACTTCCGCGTCGAATTACTATTGCCCTTGTACAATGTTACGTTCGCCCCGGAGAAACAAACATGCGTTCCATGTTTTCACAGTCCTTGGCGGCCCTGGCGGTCCTGCTCGCCTTGCCGCTGACGGCCGCGCCTGCGGAGGACACGCTCGTTGTGCGCCCCAAGGAGATCGACGACGTGCTGGTCAATCCGGGCATCGGATTCATGACTTTCCAACGCTTCAATGGCGACAAGCTCAACGAGGGCAAGACCTGGACCGAGGGCTTTCCCATCGTCTACCAGCCGCCGACAGGCAAACTCCAGACCGAGGGCCACCCGCTGACCTCCCTGGCCTACTTCCGCGTTTGCTGGCGTTTCATCGAGCCGGCCCAAGGCCAATATCGCTGGGACCTGATCGACAAGGCCCTGGAGACAGCCGGCCAGCACCGGCAGACGCTCCTGCTGCGAATCGCCCCTTATCAAGGCACGGTCGACGTGCCCGCGTGGTACCGCGCCATGGTCGGCCCGGCGCGGGGCCTGCCCGAACCCCGCTGGACGATCGACCCCGAGGATCCGCGCTACGTCAAGTATTTCGGCGGTATGGTCCGGGCCTTGGGCAAACGCTACGACGGCAACCCGCTGCTGGAGAGCGTGGATGTTTCCCTGGTCGGGCCGTACGGCGAGGGAGCGGGCACCGAGCGATTGAGCGAGAAGACCATCGCGGGGCTGGTCGACTGCTACCTCGACACCTTCCCCAAGACCGATCTGCTCATGCAGCTCAGCGACGTGCGGAGCAACCGCTACGCCCTCTCGAAGCGGAGCGTCGGTTGGCGAGTGGACTGCCTGGGCGACCTGGGCGGCTTCAGCAAGACCTGGTGCCACATGTTCGACGCCTACCCTCAAGGCATCATCCGCAACGGCATGCAAGACGCCTGGCGGAAGGCCCCCGTGAGCCTGGAGGTCTGCTGGGTGATGCAACACTGGAAGGACATGGGCTGGAACATCGACTACATCATCGACCAGTCGTTGAAGTGGCACATTTCGTCGTTCAACGGCAAGTCTTCGGCGGTTCCCAAGGAGTGGCAGCCGCAGGTGGATCGCTGGCTGAAGCGGATGGGCTATCGCTTCGTGCTCCGCAAGTTTACGTGCCCGGTGCGGGTCAAGGCGGCGGCGACGTTCGAGTTCACCTCCTGGTGGGAGAACAAGGGGGTCGCCCCCTGCTATCGGCCCTTCCGCCTGGCCTTCCGCCTGCACGGCGGCGGGCATAGCGCGGTCCTGATTGCCACCGCCGATATTCGTACATGGCTGCCCGGCGACAATCTCTGCGACGGAGTGATTGCCCTGCCCGCCGATCTTCCCGCCGGGCAATACGACTTGGCGATCGGCATCGTGGGGCAGCAGTCCGACAAGCCACAGGTCAAGCTGGCGATCGCCGGTGCGGACGCGGAAGGGTGGTATCCGATGGGGAAGATTGAGGTAGAGAAGTGAACGACCCTCGCCTGAAGGCGAGGGCTTCAAAGGCAACGGGATGAGCTACGGACTGAAGTCCTTCGCACATCCCGAATTGAATAACCTGACACAAAGAGCTCACAGTTCGAGCCTTTTCGAGAAAACACATAACCACAAGACGGAATTCCCTCGCACAACAACGTCTAACGTATCCTAAAGGTTTCGCCTGAAGGCGAGGGCTTCATTCCCTCCCATCGAGAGACAGTGAGCTCGGGCCGGGCCGCCAACTAACGCGAACGGCGAGGGTTGTTCGTCATCCCGGAGGGATGCAAGCAATTAGCCCGGGGTCGCGCAGCGCACCCCGGGGAAATCGACCATCGCGATACCCCTGACCCCAAAGGGGTCGCAGCACCTGCGCGCTGCGACCCCTTCGGGGTCAATCTGCCAAACGATGCTCCATGACCGGCGGTGGCGCTGCGCTTACCACCGGCTAATCGCTTTGACCCTTTCGGGGTCGGTTGTCGACTATGGAGCGGCCAGTCACTCTTTCTGAAAAACCCACCTCCCCCACAGACTCGGCTCAAGCATCGCCTCGCTGGGCACGTCGCTGGTGATACCGGTGGCCTTGTTGCTCCAGTAGACGCGGTGCAACGTTTGAAAACCGTTGCCGCGGAGGATGCCCAGGTCGGCCCGGATCGACTGGCCAGGCTCCGGCTTGAGATTCAAAACGGCCAGGGGGATGGAAAGCTCATAGTTGCCCTCGGCGGCCGCGAACTGCAACTGGCCGCTCACGTCATCCACGCGATCGATCGTGATCGTTCGCCAAGGCGACGAGAAGGGCACCGGCTCTTTCGTCCCGGGCACAACGGGCCGATAGACCAATGCCCGCGGCTTGCCATGGACCAGGGTCACCAAGAGCCGCAGATCGCCCTGCACGGGGTTCTGCCGGGCATCGTCGGCGCGGGGATTAGCGCCGATCATGATGTCCAACGCGCCGCCGCTCTTGAAGGGCGCGAGCGGCGTTTCGCCGCTGTTTTGCAGCAGATTGGGATCGGCCGTGCGGAAGGCGGCATACAGCCGATCACCGGCCACGGCCACCGCGGCGGTGACGTTGTAGGGCTTGCTGTTGCTGTCGAAGAAGGCGGCCACTCCGCTCTTGTCGATCGTGGCCCATTGGGCGTCGGCCCAGTCGTCCAGCTTGCCGTCGACCGCGGGCGCGGGCTTGCCCAGCGGCACGCGCAAGGTGAGTCGGCCCTGCGCGCGCTGCCGCTCAAGCTCGCCTTGTACCAGGTATTCCTGCGCGCTGCGAAGGTCCTCACGACTTACGCTGAACGAAGTTTCGCTCAGGCGGCGGATGTGATCCAGCCCCTCGACCCGCACCAGGCTAGTCCGCGCCCCGTCGACCAGGTAGACCTCGCCATCGGCGGTCTGCGTGATCGACGGCCAGAAGTTCTCGTCGTGCAGCGTCAGGTCGTTGAGCCGCATGCCGCGCTGGGCGGCGGGCATGGCCCACGAGCGGCCGCAACGGACGTCGTGGAACAATTCGCTCACAAAGAGGCCGTCGGCCGTAAAGACGTAAACGTTTCCCTGGTTGCCGTTGACCGCCCACAGCGGCCCGGCATCGCCGCCTCGCGGTGTGACGAACCCACCCAGCAGCCGCGTGGTGCCGATTACCTCGCCGGTCCGATCGGGGGCGGGCGATTCGTGCGAGGCGTGCAGCCCCGGCCAGAGGTCCGGATAGGACCAGCGCGACTGGCCGCGATAGACACCTCCCAGCGACTGCGGGGCGTAGGGTTTGGGCGCTACGGTCAGGATCGTCCAACCGCTAGGCTCGACCAGGGCCTGGTCGCCACCGGACGAGGTGGGCGGCTGCGCGCCTTCGACCAGCGTCTCCGCCGCGGCCAAGTCGTAAACCGGCGCACCTGAGGCGGTGAACCGCTGCGGCACGTAACGCACCGTGCGGCTGTCGACGCGCGAAACCACGGCCGAAAGATCGGGCATTAGCGTCACGCCGCCCGACGAGGCCTTCAGGAACGTCACTTCTTCCGGCTGCACCAGCCCATCGCCGTTGCTGTCCGACCAGGCGAACACGAGATCCGCGGACCACGCCCCGTTGCGAAGTTCCACGCCGGCGGGCACCCGCGACTTGAAGGCCTCGGTCTTCAACACGCTCCAATCGCTGGCACGGCCCAGGGCGGCCACCGGAACGGCCACGCCCTCGCAATCCAGCCACAACATGGCCAGGCTGGCGCCGTTGGTCGGATTGCTGTTGTAGCAATTCGTGAAGTAACGCCGCCGGCCTGAAGCCGTTTCCCGGTAGAGCGGCGTTTCCGGCTGGCCATCCACGCCGAATCCGTTGGGCAGGCCAAGCTGCCCGGGGCCCGGCCGGAAAAAGACCCGCAAGGGCTTGTCGACGCCGCGGGTCCAATCGAGTTGGAATTCCATGCCGTGGTAGTAGAATCGCGTCTTGTCGATCGGATCGAGCTTGCCGCCACCGCCGTATTCCGCGGGGCCGTAGAAGGCGCGGACCAGGCGGCCATCGAGCGTCCAGACGCTGACCCGCTTGGGCTGGAAGTCGGTCTCGGCAACCCATAGATGTCCGTTCTCGTCGATGGCCAATCCGTTGGGGTTGTTCATGTGCAGCGGATCATAGGGCCCGGCCTTCGGCGCCCCCGCAGCGCCGATCACGCGCAGTGGCTTGCCGCTTGCATCGAAGACCTTTACCTGGTGGCTGTTGCCGCGGTCGCTGACATAGAGATTCCCCTGGGCATCCAGGGCTACGTGTTGCGGATCTTCCAGCCCGCCGGAAACGAGGATCTCGGGAGCGGGCAAAGTATCCGGCACACTCCGTGTGCCGCTGACCTCCGGCACACGGAGTGTGCCGGATACCTTGAGTTGGTAGCGGTGTAATTGCTTGCCGGCCAGCGCCAGCAGCCGTCCTTGGGCGTCGAATGCCAAGCCGCGCGGGTCCTTGAGCGAAACCGTGGCGAGCAGCTTGCCGGCCTTGGCATCGACCAGCAGCAACTCGTTCTGCTTGGGCAGGCTGCACGCCAGCAGTCCGTTGTGGATGGCCAGCCCCGAGAGGGCCGAGGCGTCCTTGCCGCCGGGGAACGTGTACTTGATGACTGGCTTGTCGCCGGAGCGGGTGATGGCGGTGAGCCGCAGTTCACCCTCCCAGGCCGAGCCGGCGTAGAGGTGGACGTCCTCGACCGCCTTGGGGCCGGTATCGCAGGCCAAATAGGGAGCACCGGTCCAGGCCCCGCCGATCCAGCCCACGCCTCCTTGCTTTTTCCCTTCCAGATCGACCCAGGCCAGACCGTCGCCGCCCTCGCTCACGTAGCTGCCCAGGTAAACCAGCGGCCGACCGTTGTGGCTCTTGTCGCCGGGCACGAACATCGCGCTGCTGGGCGGCGTGTGGTTCGTCAGCCAGCCGCCCGTGTGATCCTCGGTGGACCAGGCGGGACTGCCGGCGTTGTAGACCGAGAACTCGTAGCGCAGGTCGATGCCCGCATGATACAGACCGCGGACGCGATACGTGCCCGGGGCCACCAATTGCGGCGGAACGTGATAGACGCCGTGCCGGGCGGCGTCCGTGTCGCGGGCCAGGTCGTCGGTGGCGTCCCACCACACAGTGTTAGGGCCGGCGGGAAAGCGGGTCTCGCTCACGAGGTTCCGCACACGGCGGCCGTCGGCCGATTCGATCACCAACGTCACATAGCCCGGCGCGTCGAGCGCGAACCGCACGGGAACCGGCCCATGTACGGCGGAGGCCAGCGTCTGCCGCGGCAGGGCCGTCTCCAGCGGCGCATCGCCCAGCGGATGGATGGCCAGCAGTTCGCCCAGCCACACGCGGCGGCCGCCCTTGGTATTTCCGCCCAAGTGCGGGTGGCTTTCCTTGGTGACCTGCGTGATCCGCAGGCGGATGGCCCGCGTCGTGATGGTCTCTCCCATGTCCAACCAGTTGACGCCCAGCCCGCGGGGATACTGATTTTCGAGTCCCGTCCAGTGGGCGACCGTGTGCCAGTCGCTGTCGGCGGCCTCGCGCGGCGGGCGGCCGGCGGGGCCTTGGAAGCTCTGCACTTCGGCGGCGGCGAAACCGGCCCACAGGGCCGCCAGGGCGCGGATCGACACCGGTTGCCGCCAGACTAGCAGCACGTCCACCGGGTGCTGCGGTGAGACCGCTTGCCGGCCACCGTCGGGACCGTTGTCCCAGGCGTTCCACGTGTTGTTGGCGCTCTCGTCGTTGATCCTCGGGGCGGCCTCGCCGTTGGCGTCGCTGGTGGCAACGGCCGCAGGCGCTACGTTGGCCATTCGCTGCGAGAGCACGTAGGCCCCGCCCAGCCAACCGGCAAAACGGCTATCGACCGGCTTGGCCGTGTGCGTGAAACGCAAGGCCCGCGTCGTCGCCGCCTGGGGAAAAGTCCAGAGCACGTATTGCTCATCGGCCGCCTTGGGATTATCCGCCGGCGGCGTGATCCGCTCGGCGGGCGTCCACTGCGACTCATCGGCCAGGTCGCCCGGATACGTGGCCGTGGGCCGCAGCATACTCACCTGCCCGCCGGCGCGAACGAGCACCGAGCCTACGGTGATGGGTGTCTTCCAGCCGATGCGGAGATGCCGTAGCCCGGGCGTCTTCGAGTCGCCAAACAGCACGCCGTCCCACTCGGGCTGCGTGCCGGCGGTCCAGATAACGTGCCGCGGCCCGTCACGCTGGGGCATCGGCTTCTCGACCCCGTCGACCCATTGCGCAAAGGCGGCCGGATCGAGATTCTCGGCCACGAGTGGCGTGCCGACCGGGCCGGTTTGGTTGCTTTGGCTGAATGCGGCTTGTACGGCAACGAGGAGAACAAGGGCGACGAGGATTAGTGAGGTGTGTTTCATCATGTTGGATCTTGGGAAACTTGTTTTGGCCCCGGCCAAAAATAACGCAACCTATTCGAGGTGGCGCTCCGCGTTAGCTCGTCCCGGAGGGACGCCTGAGAATAGCCCAGCGATTTATCGCTGGGTGAGAAGTAAGGATGAAATTGATAGTCCCGGAGGGACGACTGAAATCGCGCGACGGGGAAGCCATCAACCGTCCCTTCGGGACTAAATCAGGAATGGTTGGACTCGGAACCCCGCGACGACCATGCAAGCATGGTGCCCGCGCTGGGCTATTATCACGTGCCCCTCCGGGGCAAATGCAGCCTGTCGGACGATTCATGCTTCCCAATTCATCATTCATCTGCGAGCCAAGGCGGTCGCCGTCACTTACGTCGTTCCGTTGAGCAATCTGGAATGCTCATCACCGCTCCACCTTGCACTTCGGCAAGGTCTCATTGAGCGCTTTCACGCCGTCGTCGGTGATCGCGGTGTTGCTGACGTCCAACTCTTCCAGCTTGCGGATGTCGCGCAGCCGCAACACGCCGATATCCGTGACCTCCGTGTCAGCCAACGACAACTTCTTGAGCTGGCGGACTTTCGTAAGGTGTTCCAGCCCGGCGTCGGTCACCTTGGTTTCCGACAAGATCAGCGTTTCCAGCTTGGGCAAGTCCTTGAGATGCTCCAAGCCGTCGTCGGTGACTTGCGTGCCGCCCAGGCGAAGCTCCTCGATGTCTTTCAAGGCGGTGATACGTTCCAGCCCGGCATCGGTGATATCGAGGCTGTCGAGGTACAGTCCCTTGAGCTTGGTCAGTCCCTTGAGGTGTTCCAGCCCGGCATCGCTGACCTTCGTGTCCCACAGGCCCAGCGTTTCCAGCAGGGCTAGTGGCTTGAGATGCTCCAGGCCGGCGTTGGTGATGTCGGTTTTGGCCAGATTCAACGCCTGCAGCTTGGTCAGTCCCTTGAGGTGTTCCAGGCCGCTGTCGGTAATCTTGCTCGCCATCAGGTCGAGTTCGCGCAGCTTGGTCAGCCCTTCGAGGCTGGCCAGACCGGCGTCGGTGATGCCGGTCTCCCAGAGGCCGAGAGTCTGCAAGCGGGGCAGCGCCTTGAGGTGTTCCAGTCCCTTGTCGGTGATCGGGGCGCCGTCGAGCCGCAGGCTGCGAAGGTCCGTCAATGTCTTGAGCCGCTCAAGCCCCGCATCGCTGATCTTGCTGCCCGTAAGGTCGAGTGTCTCCAACCGGGTCAATCCCTTGAGGATCTCCAGGCCGGCGTCGGTGATCGGGGCGTGCTCCAAATCCAGCTTGCGAAGCCGGGTCAATCCTTTGAGATATTCCAGCCCGGCGTCTGTCACCTTGGTGTCCCAGAGGCCCAAGACCTGCAAGCGGGTCAGGTCCTTGATGTGCTCCAAGCCGGCATCCGTGATTTCGGTATGGTCGAGCTTGAGGGTCTCCAAGCGCGTGAAACCCTTGATCGCTTCCAGGTCGGCGTCCGCAACCTTGCTCTCGGACAGGTCGATTTCGATCACCGGCCTGGTGGGGCTCTCCAAATCGAGGGTAATCTGGCCGCCGAGTTTCTCGATTTCGGCGATGACCTTGGCCTCGTCGGAATCGGAGTCAGCGGCAAACGTCCACTGGCTGCCGATAGGGAGTAGACCGGCGAGGAAAATTGCGATGGCAAGGCGTTTCATGGGGATATCCTGAAGGTGGTGCGGCGTGATTATTGCCCTTTAAGTATAATTCAACCCCGCCGAAGGCGATAGGTTTCGATCTTAGGTCCAGAAGCATCACATTGCGTCGGCGGCGAGCGCCAGTCATAATTCAAAAGGATTTCCCGAACGTCAACTGTTTCCTGAGGGGCATCATTCGATGAAAGTCTTGGTTGATGAGCAGCTCCGTGGCCGACTCGGCACGATCCACGAGGCGGTCGAACTCCGTGACGCAGAGGGTCGAACGTACGGCTACTTTCACCCCGTGGTACGACCGTCAACCGCGGAAGAGCAACCGCTGCGTTCGCCGTTCAGCGACGAGGAATTAGCACGCCGTCAAGCGGTGCCGGGCGGCCAGCCGCTGGCCGACATCTTGAGAGACGTGGCGGCGCGATGATCAGATATTATTGCTAGAGCCTCGCGCCGTTTTGCGTTTACCCTCATTTGCATTTTGTATTTGTTTCGGATTTCGACATTCGGATTTCGGATTTCCGTCCTCTGCCGGAACTGCGCAGGCTTGTTCCGGCCTACGAACTCGTTACTGTTTCGCCGGCGCCTTCTTGCCCGCCAATCGCACGTTGTCGAAAAACAGCCTGGTCGGCGTCTTGTTGCCGTGGGGATCCAGCACGAGCACGAACAACGTGAGCTGCTTGGGGTTCAGGTAGTCGGGCTTGTCGCTCTTTTCCGTGCCCGTGCGCGGCAACTGCGTATAGTCCAAGTCGATCGTGTTCTTGCCGGGCTTGACAGTCACGGTGCCGTTGTAACGCGTGAAATAGTCCTTGGACTTATCGTCCCGCACCAGTACGCCGAGCGCGACGTCGCCGGCTTGCGGATTGAAGACGTCGACCAGGAACCGCGCGTTTTCATGCACCAGCCGCAACGACCGGCCGTCTTCCAGGGAAATCGTGGCGTAGTCCTTCTCCTTGCTCGTCAGCCGCAGGGCGTGTTGACCGTCGGTGGCATGCTCGCGGACTACCTCGCCACCGGAGTTGGCAACGATCATGTCCTGGCCCGGCTCGAAGCTGCACAGCGGCGTCTCGCCTTCGGCCACTTCCTGGACCGCGGTCTTCATCCAGTAGGCCTCGGCGGCCGTCTGCAGATCGGCAAGGCCCGCGGACTGTACGCCGCGGAGCACCGCGTCGGCGATCAGTTGATGGCCGCCAAAACCCATGTGTACGCCGTCCCATCCCCAGTACTGCCGTTTCATGGCCTCCTCCGCGGAGCCGGCCTTGTGAAAAGCGCCGGCCGCGTCGACAAAGCCCGTGTTCAGTTCCTTGGCCACGGCGTAGGCCGCTTTGCTCAACTCGGCGGTCGTGTCCCAGTTGCGCAGGCCCGGCAGCGTGGTCATGATGACGATTTCCGACTGCCCCTTGGTCAATCGTCGCACCTGCTCGACCGCCATGCGCAGATACTGCTTGTAGCGCGGTCCGCGGACTCCCGTGTCCCAATCGTTGCCGCCGAACCAAATCGTCACCAGGTCCGGGGCGGGCGTCTCCTGCAACCAGCGGGGAGTGAGGATCACGTTCTGGCTGAGTGTCGTTCCGCCGATGGCCGGATTGATCAACTTCACCTCGCTGCCGTAAGTATCCGTGAGCTGCTTGGCCAACATCCGTGCCCACAGTTTTTGCTGGTTCGCCCAATGCCGCGTATCGGTGAGCGAGTCGCCCATGGTGACGATCGTGATCGGCTGCTTGGCCTTGAGCTTGGCCAGCACGCGGGGCGTGCCCGGCTGCTTCGGCGTGTAGTCGGCCGTGTCGCGCGGGATCTTCTTCTCCAAGACCATCCGCTCGATCGTGAAGGAGCAGGCGGGCCACTCGCGCCAGAAATAGAACTTGCCGACCCACACGTTGCGGAAGTGGCTGGGCGCAAAGCCGCCCCGGGCGTTGACCGGCGGGCCGGAGAGCTCGGGGATCAGATCGCTCCAGGGCACTGTGACCTTCACCCAGTTTGTGGAATTGATGGGAAAGCAGTAGCCATAGCGCAGGGCGAAATTCTCGCCGTCGATGAATTCCAGCCCGCCGCAGGTCTTGGAGCCGTCGCCCTTGACCCAGAAGCTGAAGCCTTCGTACTGGTCCCAGTCGTCTTTGGGATTGACCCAGGCCGTAAAGAACTGCGGCCCGCTGGATTCGACGAACGAGAACTTGCAGGCCTTGCCAAACTGGCCATCGACCAGTTCCACCGTGCCGGCCGGCACTTTGGCGTTGTTCTTCGCGGTCGTCTCCGACGGTTTGTGGCGTACGGCCGTCAAATCGATCAACGTAGGCTCAGGCGACTGGCCCCAAGCCTGTGCGGCGAAGAGCAGGATCGTAATCAGAAGGGTATATGTGTTTCTTTTCATGGCGGGACTCCAGGGGGTTCGTTGGCGGGGCACGACCCCACCCGGCTTGTCCGGGTCGGTGAAGAAGGTTGAATGGCTAAATGGGAACCCGCCACTTGATCTTCCTTCGTTCGCCGCAGGTGGCCGCCTCCGGCGGCCACCTGCGGCGAACGAACGGGTTCGGGAGTTGACGCTGTTAGCTACTCAACCTCCTTCACCGACCCGGACAAGCCGGGTGGGGTCGGACAACACGTATGGTAAGGTTTTCAGGATACCACGCCATCGACTCGGATGCCAGTGTTTTCTGCATGGTTCGGGCCGTGAACGACCCGCCGAGTTGCGTCGCCCGTTTTCCCGGACTAAAATGGCAACACCGACCTACGGCCCACTGAACCACCCAACATCGCCAAGGAACTGTCTCATGAAACGTCTTGCCCTGGTTGCCGCCCTGCTCCTCTTGGCGGCCCGCGGATGGGCCGCGGATGCCCGGCTCGCCAGCGATCCGCGCAGCATCGCCGCCACGAAACTCGTCTTTCTCGCCGGCAATTTCCTCGTCAACGCCGACGTCGATCGCTGCGTGAAGATCATGCAGGATGCGGCCGCCACCGGCTACACGGGTGTGCTTGTCTCCGACTGCAAATTCAGCCGCTGGCAGCAGCGCGAAGGCGACCAACGCGCGCAGTACGACAACAACGTCAAGCGGCTGCGACAGGCCGCCCGGGACCTGAAACTCCAGTTCATCGTCTCTGTCTGCGACCAGGGCGCAGACCTGCTCAGCGCAGATCCCAACCTGGCCGAGGGCATGCCGGTCGAAAACGCGCCCTTTCTCGTCAAGAACCACCGGCTCGTGCCGGCCGACACGGACATGAAACTCGTCAACCCCGGCCTGGAGGCCGCCGACAACGGCCGCGTGCCCGGCTGGTACGTCGACGAACTGGGCCGCGCAGGCATCGTCGACAGGCAGATCAAAGTCGAGGGCAAGAACTCGATCCGCTTCCAGGACATCAAGCTCAACAGCCAGGTGGGCAACGGCCGCGTCATCCAGACGGTGAACGTCAAATCCTATCGCTATTACCACCTGAGTGTGCAGGTCAAGACCGACGGGTTCGACGCGCCGGCGACATTCAATATCCTGGCCCTGGGCTTCCCCACGGGTTCCAGCGAGCAGGCCCTGGCACACCAGCAGTTCGGGCTGAAGCCCACCGCCGATTGGACCAAGTACGAAATCGTCTTCAACACGCTGGATTGCGAGAAGGTGGGCATCTACATCGGCTCCTGGGGCGGACAGAAGGGCAAGCTCTGGCTGGACGACCTCCGCCTGGAGCCGGGCGGCTTCGTGAACCTCATCCGCCGGCCCGGCATCAAGTTCCAGATCACGAGCGAGGACGGCAAGACCGTTTACCGCGAGGGCCGCGATTTTGCCGAGGCGGTCGATCCGAAGCTGGGCAACATGCCGTTCCTGGGCTCGTTCCAGACATGGTATGCGGGTCCCGAGGTGGCCGTGCCGCCGGGCAGCCGACTGAAGGAAGGCCAGCGGGTGCTGGCCTCGTACAGCCACGCCATGATCGTTTACGGCTACGGCGTGTTTGCCTGCTGGAACGAGCCGAAGATGTGGACGATCATGGGCAGCAACCTCAAGACCTGCCACGAGGTGATGCGGCCCGACGCCTACATGATGGTGCATGACGAGCTGCGCCACATGGGCTGGGACCCGGCCTGCCGCAAGACCGGCAAGACCTGCGGGCTGATGCTGGCCGATAACGTCAAGCGCTGCATCTCGATGATTCGCCAGGAGGACCCCGGCAAGCCGATCTACGCCTGGAGCGACATGTTCGATCCGCACCACAACGCCGCGGACAAGGGCAAGTACTACCTGGTCCGCGGCGAGGCGCCCTTTGTCGGCTCTTGGGAAGGGCTCGACAAGGACGTGATCATCATGAACTGGAACAACAACCAGGAGAAGACGCTGGAGTGGTTCGCCGCCCGCGGTAACAAGCAGATCCTTTGCGGCTACTACGACGCGCCCTCGGAGCGGATGGCCGAGTGGCTGAGGATGGCCGTGAAGTACAAAAACGTCAGCGGCGTGATGTATACCACCTGGGCCAACGACTTCCACGAGCTGGGCAAGTATGCCAAGATCGTCGACGAGTTCAAGCCGTGAGTTGAATTTGTGACCGCGATTCCTTCGTCAGTCGGTCGCAGAAGATGTGTTGGTGAACGAGTCTTGTCAGCGAGACGAGGAGGTCCCCCAATGTTGTTCGACCCCTGCCAGCTTGTCTGGCCGGTGAAGGAGTTTTGTGAGCGCGGGGGCGTGATGACGCACTTTCCCGAAGAAACATGGATTGCCCACGGAAAAGGAATGGGAACCGCTATAACGTTCGCATTTCCATCTTCGCATGCATCTTCCTTTCCCTCATTTTCCTTTCTTCTCAATCAGCGGCAACAGCCGCGAATGACCGAACCATTTTGGGAAAGGAAAATGTGGGAACCGTCTTGGCTCATCCGTCTCAAGAATGCGCGGACGAAAGTTTACCCATAAGCGGCGAGATTTTGCCCTGGAGGGGCATCTGAGAATAGCCCAGCGCGGGCACCGTGCGCAGCATGGTCGTCGCTGGGAAGCCGTAACGCAAGAAGCTATGCAGTCCCGCAGGGACGACTGAGCGGAACTCGGTTCAGCCTTATTCTCCGAGAGTTAGGTTTCAGTCGTCCCTACGGGACTATCGATTCCTTTTGCCTTTTCCACCCAGCGATAAATCGCTGGGCTATTCTCGGTCGTCCCTACGGGACGGGAAGATCCGAATTAACCTGTGTGAAACAACGAGACCGAAGCGCCGGCGCATTCTTGCGCCCGATGAACGGGAAAGAGATTCCGGCCATCGCTTTTGGAGCGCTGAGCAAGAATAGCAACATCGCCCGTTCGCAGGGCCGCTGCGTGGTCGCCTTGCCGGTGGTTCCGGCCGCGAAACCTTGGTACAATCAACCGTAATTTGGGCCTGCCCGGCGTCGGAGGGTACGGCGTCGGCCAGCCCGCCCGTTGGCGGCGTCAAGCAACATGACATGAACGAAGCAGAACCACAAGCCGCCGTGCCGAAACCCGAGCTTCGCTGGTATCAGTTCAGCCTACGTTCGCTTCTCCTCTTTACTTTGGCCGTAGCGGTCGTCCTTTCACTGATCTGCTACCTGCAACGAAAATCGCGAGAGGACAAGTGCCGAGAACACATGATGGTCGTGTATAACGCGCTGCTTGCCTACTACCAGAGTTGCGGCCGGTTTCCTGGTCGTCCCTATAGCACAGACCAGAACGGGCGGCCGATGCATAGTTGGCGGGCGCACTTAATGCCTTTCTGGCCTGACCACGACTACCATATTACCCGTCAATATAAATTCAATGAGCCGTGGGACTCGCCTACCAACGAGCGGTTTTGGACAACATATGGTGATTATTCTTGCCCGGGCTACGTAGAGTCGTCCAACATCACCAACTATGTGGCCGTTGTCGGCGGCTCGCTCTGGTCCAAGAAAGGCGGATTGCCGCCTGCTTCTGGGAGGTCTCTGCTCATCGTCGAGCTTGTTGAATCCGATATTGTCTGGGCGAAGCCTGTGGATATGACGCTAGCCGAGTTGGCCTCGTGGCTTCGAGACGACCCCAGCGGCGCTGAATTCCGCCGCCGGGTCCGGCACATTCTCGCCGTGGACGCGACGGGAGCCCCGAGCATTCTCGACCCAGCACGGGACATCGACGAGATACGAGCGATTATTGAGGCAGAGCAACGGAGCGCGGGAGAGCGGGACAAGCAAGAAAGGACGGGCAAAGGAGCGCGCTAGCTCTGCAACCGCCGGTGACCCAAGCCGGAACCTGAGATCATCGACGATCATCAACGGAAGGTCCCGGCAGAGCCACAACGAACCACTCGCGTGCTGGGCCGGTGTACTACCACTCGTGGGATGGCAGTTGGGAATATGACCCTGGAAATGGTACGCCTGCGACGAAATTAAAACTGCGTGTGGAGTGGCAACAGGACGCCTTGCCAGTGGTTCCGTCCTCCAAACCTTGATAAAATGAACCATAGGTCAGGCCTGGCTCGCGTCGAATGGTACGGCGTCGGCCAGCCTTCCCGTTGGCGGCGACGAGCAACATGACATGACCGTAGCAGACCCTCAACCTGCCATTCCGCCGCCCGAACGCTCCCGGTTCCAATTCAGCTTGCGGACGTTGCTGTTGCTGTTCGTGGTGCTGGGGTCGTCTTCGCTGTGGTCTTGGGGCTGGCAACCCATAGCCCGAGTACGATCGTAGCCGCAGCCATGAGCATCTTGGTCCTGCCAAAGGTCACGTAGAGGAACGACATCACGAACAGCAAGGTCGCGTTGAAAATGCCAGCGAGGCTGCCGCTGTCCGGCCATCCTTCGTGCATGATCCTGGGCATCGCCGCGATTAAGACGAGCACGCCGCAGATTCGAATGAACGAAGCCAGTCCAGTAAACCCTATCGGGCGAAACGTGTGGGCGTATACTGTGTACTGTGGTTGGCATTTGCAGCAGTGCTCGGAGGGAAAGCCATGAACACCACCCTGTTTTCCAGCGGCGACAACGAGTTCGACATTCTCGATTTGAAGGCTCGCTTCGCCTTCAAAACGGAGACAAGCATCTCATTCGACATTGGGCGATGGTCGAACTCGCTACGGCTTCCAATTAACGATGGCGAAGAAGAGGAGACCGTCTGGTCAGCGGACAGACCCTTTGTGTTCAACGTGGTCGGCTGGCTCGATGTTCACCATCCTTGCAATGGTCCAATCAAGACCCAGGTCCGTATTCAGATACCAGTCGAGTACCATTCTTTCGACCGGATGAAGCCAATGGTAGAAACGATCTTCAAGGCCCTGGACATCCCACTGGACGAAACGTACGAATCGACAGTTCTTCACAGCGACAAATCGACTGGCATCCATCAGCCGACAGACCGAAACGGTGCGGCCGCATACATCTTCTAAAGCCCTGGACATGCCGGGCGAGTAAGTCGTCCCCAGCCCCACGAGCCCCCAGCCGCCGGTGCCCGGCCAGGCCGTGGCTGCCGCTTGCCAGCGTGCCTTGCGGGGCGTAGACTGGATTCCAGGGCGAGCGACGAAGCAGGACGAGACAATGGATGAGCCGAACCCGTATGAATCGCCGAAAGCAGCTGCGACGACACCAGATGCAGGCGTGCCGATCTCGCAAAGACTGAGGACGCATGCCTCGGCCGCCGGTACAAGTCTTGCGGGTGCCATGGTGTTGGTTGCGTTCGATGTGGTCGTTGACGGGAGCTTTATGTTCTCCTTTTTCGTTTGCCCGATCTGGTTTCTAGCGAGCGTCGTGAAAAACGCCATCCAGCGTCCTGGCCGGGGAATCATGCTTTTCAGGATTGCGGTCCCAGCGTTGACGCTTGGAATCGTACTCAGCAACAACTTCGTGCAACGCAAGATTGCCCACGTACACGCCGAGCGGATTATCGAGGCTTGCGAAGAATTCCACGTTGCCCACGCAAGGTATCCGCACACGTTTGACGAAATCGTGCCTCGGTATCTCGGGTCTATCCCGCGGGCCAAATACTGCCTGGCTTACGGCCAGTTCGAGTACCTGAACCTCGACGGCAACCGGCCGATTATGCTTTGGTACGACGTTCCGCCATTTGGCCGAGTGACCTACAATTTCGAGGATCGGCGTTGGGGCTACCTCGATTAGTGTTGATCGAGCAAACGAGTCCACCACCCCTACTGCCGCCCCTCGCCGTGCCTGGGCACATGCCTCCCAGCGACGCCAGCGTGAGGAGCAGGAGGCCGGTGGTGGGCTTGCCGTGGAAGAACTGCCACAGAAATTGATCACATGATGAACATGTGGACGGGTACTACGTGAAGGCCGTAGTGGTGGCCGATTGCCACGAGTGCGGGCGTGGGCGTATACTATGGACAGCGGGGAGAAACTCGATTTACGCGAGAAAAGCCGCTCGTTGATTGAACCGGAGAACTGCCATGGACATTGAGCCAGGCGAACATAGCCCATTACGATGGTACCAGTTTCGGCTGAGCTTTCTGCTCCTCATCGTACCGTTCATGGCAGTGGCTATGTCGCTTTTTGAACCAATGGCGGATACCGTCGGTCATTGGTTTGCCGGGCCATATCGAGGCGGCAAGGCCGTCATGCAGCAGGAATCGTCGTCGTCCTATGCGACACTCAACGATGCATATCACAATTTGCACTGGCCTAAAGATTCGGCCAAGATCATATCCATATATGATCACGCGGCTAAATTGGAGAGCAGCGTAAAAATTGACGCCGAGGGTAAACCGCACCCGTCGAGCTCGCCACCCGCTGGCTCGACTTCGGGGCCGCAGGTGGAATAGCTGGAGTTCTTCGTGAAAGGGCGGGGCTGCGGCGGGCGTCACTATGTTCGATGAAGGCAAGGTCGTTAAAGAGGGCACGTTCCTGTACGCGGGCCAGGCAACTTGCGACGTTTGCGTTCAGCAGACAATGGTTCGCTACGGCAGCGGCGATTATGAGGACCCGCCTGAAATAATGAACGACGTTGCAGGAGACTGGTTCTACGTCTGGTACACGCCTGCCGATGCAAGGGGGCAGTACATCAACGGTGACCTATGTTTTCCGACGATCGCCGAGGCTATCGATTACGCCGAGAAGCGATTTCCTGGCCTGCGATGGGCGGATTGAGGCTCGTCGTCGTGCGGCACGCCATGGCCACAAAGCTGCTCTGCGACAGCCCACCGCCCGCTTGTGCAGCCGGCCCTCGCGGCGGATAATTGGGGTGGCTGGACGCTGGATGCCTTGGTAGGGGCGGCGTTGGTCGGCCCGACCGTTGGTATCCGTAAGCAACAATGAACACGGCATGTCAGATCTGGAATAGGGCACTAGAGGATTACGGCCTAGCAAGCCCGGTCTTGGGCGACCATGCCCTTGCTGCAATGCTCCTTGCACATGGCCTTGTGATGAATGGCGGCGTGCTGGACGCCGTCGAAATCATGAATGAGTCGCAGCTTGCCGCCGCGATGTCCGGCTATCGGTTTTTCGGCTTCGACCAAGTTGCTGCTCTCTTGCTGCGGACCAAGGAAATCTTGGTTGCGGGAACTGCGGACCCTACAGAACTGGGACGATCTGCCATCGATGCCGTTGAAGTAGTCCTGCTCGAAGAGGACGGCCACCTCAGCGAACTGGAACCGCAACTGGATTTAGAATACCAGGGCTACATCCCGGATGATTCGGCCCTATTTGAGCGGTTTGAGCGGCATCTGGCAGCCAACCCGGGCGACTTCGCATGTCTTTAGCGGTTGCCAACATGGGCCGCCGCCAGGCCGCAATCCCGTTGAACCGCCTCGCACGCAGCCCGCTTTTGCATCCCGCCCCCGCAGCGGATAATTGAAGTGGCTCGACGCTGGTTGCGGTGGTAAGGGCGGCGAAGGGCAGGTGAACCATTCGGT
>CAZTPX010000016.1:0-103315 GCA_964615095.1 uncultured Planctomycetaceae bacterium
CGCTGGATCCCTGCGTGATGAGCACCATTTCGCCCTCGCCGGCGCCGACCGTATCGACCGCCACGAGCATGCGGCCGCTAGTGACCAAGGCATTCCGCGTGGCCGGATCGAGCCGGTAAAGCTCGACCAGCATCAGCTTGTGGCCGACCAGCGTCTCGGTCTTGTGTGTCGCAACCAGCGAACCGGTGACTTTGGCGATCATCATGGCGTTAACCTTTCAGCAACTTCGCGGCCAGGCGGGCCACCACCAATTCTTCATTGGTGGGCATGACCCAAATCTGCACGCGACTCTGCGGAGCGTGGATCGAGACCTCGCCGCGGGCCCTCTCGTTGGCCGCCGCATCGAGCACGATGCCCAGTTCGGCAAGGTTGCGGCACACGGCGGTCCGCAATTCAGCGGCGTTTTCGCCGATGCCGCCCGTAAAGACAATCACTTCGGCCCCGCCCAGTTCGACTAGGTAGGCCCCCAGGTAATGCCGCACGTTCGCGGCGTAAACGTCCAAGGCGAGCTTTGCCCGGGCGTTGCCCGCGGCGGCGGCCTCGGCAATGTCGCGGTAATCGGTGCCCACGCCGCTGATCCCCAGCAGGCCGCTCTGGTTGGCCAGGATCGCCAGCACTTCCGCCAGCGATTTGCCGGTCTTCTGCATGATCCAAGGCAGGGCAAAGGCGTCGAAGTCGCCCGCGCGGTTGTTCTGCGGCAGGCCGCTCTGCGCGCTCATGCCCATCGTCGTGGCCATGCTCTGGCCGTTGCGGATGGCGCATAGCGAACTGGACCCGCCCAGGTGGCAGGAGATGACTCGCAAGTCGCTGCGGCCCAACAACTCGGCCGTCCGCCAGGCGATATAGCGATGGCTGGCCCCGTGGAATCCCCAGCGGCGCACGCCCAGCGATTCGAACCATTCGTAAGGCACTGCATACAGCCGATTGCACGTCGGGATCGTCTGGTGGAAATCCGTTTCGAAGGCGGCCACCAGCGGAATCTGCGGCAGCTTATCGGCCAAGAGGCACATGGCGGCGATGTACGGCGGGTTATGCGCCGGAGCCACGCCGCACATCTCCTGCATGGCCGTCAACACGTCGGGTGTGACTCGTTGCACGCCGCTATAGCGCCCGCCGTGGACCGTCTTGAAGGCGATGGCCGATACTTCCCCGGCGTCGCAGAGGCAGCCGTGGGCAGGGTCGGTCAATTGGGCCAGGCAGTGGTGAACGGCATCCACGTGGTCGGCGGCCTTGACCGGCATGTCCTGCTTGTACTCGCCGATCTGCACCGTCGCACGGCTCTCCGGTGAGCCAATCCGTTCAATACCTCCGCGCGCGAGCTGGCGCTGGCTGTCCATGTCGAACAACCGGTACTTGAAGCTCGTCGAACCGAGGTTGGCTACGAGAATCTTCATGGAATCCTTTCAATGAAACGGGGCAAGTGCCGTAGGGTGGGACCAGATCCGGGGTACCTGCATGCGGGTCGGCGTGCGCCGGCCCACCAGTCTGATCACGGTCCTCGCAATTGGTGGGCCTGCGCTCGTCGACCAAGCTGCGCTCGGTGCCCGGACCTGGTCCCACCCTACGATCTGGTCCCACCCTACGGTTTTTCCTTACGACAGGTAAGCCGCGACAATCCCGTCGGCCGGGCGGGGGATAATGTGGCTGGCGACCAGTTCGCCGGCCTGCTGCGCGGCGGCGGCGCCGGCCTCGACGGCCGCGCGGACACTGCCCACGTCGCCGCGGACGACGGTCGTCACCAACCCGCCGCCGATTTGCACGCGTTTGATAATGGTCACATTGGCGGCCTTGGCCATGGCGTCGGTGGCCTCGACGAGGGCTACGAGTCCCTTGGTTTCCAATAATCCGATGGCGTCTTGCATGGTAGTTTCCCTTCGATGCTTATTGATTTGTGGGTGAATGGGGTTTGTGGTTTCGATTCAGTCAGCGCCGCCGGCCTTGGTGGCGGCGGGAAGGACGATGCCCAGGTCTTCGTGCGGGCGCGGAATGACCTGCACACTGACGACCTCGCCGAGCCGGCCCGCGGCCGCGGCGCCGGCGTCGGTGGCGGCCTTGACGGCGGCCACGTCGCCCACCACAAACGCGCTCACCAGGCCGCTGCCGACCTTGTCCCAGCCGTAAAACTGGACATTGGCGGCCTTCAGCATGGCGTCGGTGGCCTCGACAAGGACCACGAAGCCCTTGACTTCAATCATGCCCAACGCTTCTAACGATTTTGCCATGACGATACTCTCCCTTGAGGAAAAAACTTCGGGGTTGAACGGGGTATTATGGTCTAAACAACTCCACCTTCGCCGCGTGATCCAGGTCGCAGGCATTGCCTTCGTCCGTGTCGAGGTGGACTTCCAACTTGATGTTCTTGCCAACCCGCACCTGTAGGCCGTTGAACACGACCCCGCAAGGCGAGTTGACGCGCAGGCTCATGAGGTCGCCGTTGCGGACGCCGTAAAACGCCGCATCGTCGGGCCCCATGTGGACGTGCCGCTCGGCGCGGATCACGCCTTGTTTCAATTCCACCACGCCCTTAGGGCCAACGAGCACACAGCCCGGCGTGTCTTTCACGTTGCCGCTGAGCCGGACGGGCAGGTCGATACCCAGCGAGATGCCGTCCGTGAAGGCCAACTCGACCTGGGTTTCCGGCCGCGTAGGGCCCAGCACGCGCACGGTCGGCAGCATCCGCCGCTTGGGACCGACAAGCATCGCGGTCTCTTCCGCGGCAAAGAAGCCGTCCTGGTATAGGTCCTTCTGCACGGTCAGCTTGTGCCCTTTGCCGAAAAGGGTCTCCGTGTCCGCGTCCGTCAAGTGACAATGCCGCGCCGACACGCTGACCACCAGGTTCGGCTTGCCCGGAGGGCCGCCTACCTGGGCCAACACGATCTCGCGAACGATCTGCTCGATAAGGTTCCGATCAAGCGATGCGGCAATGCTCATGGTTGCTAAGTGTAAGGATGGATTGGTTCGATCGAAGCCCGAAGCCCGAGCGAGGAATGTGTCTTTTCGAGTTCCCACGCACATTCCTCGCTAGCGCGTCGGGCCTTAATCAATTGTCAACTGACGGCGACCGGCTCGCCTAACTCGGCCACCAGCAGGTTTACTCCCGCAGCGGTCAACCGCGTGCGCCACTCGTCGCTAATTTGCGAATCGACGACCACGTGGTCGACCGTGCCCAGCGCACAGACGTGCCCCAGGCTCTGGTTGTCAAACTTGCTGCTGTCGACGACCACGATCACCTCTTTGCCGGCCCGCATCATGGCCCGTTCCGTCTCGATCAGCAACATGTTGTTGTTGAAAAATCCTTCTTCGCACACGGCCGCCGTGCTGAGGATCGTCTTCCGCACGCGGACCTGCGACAACATCTGGTCGGCATACGGACCGCGGACCACGCCGGTCCGCGGACAAACGTTACCGCCAATCAATACTAGGTCGCTGTTGGCATTGGAGGCGAAAAGATTGGCTACCGGCAGCGAATTCGTTACCACGTGCAGCGGCCGGCCCACAAGTAACCTGGCCACCTCGTAGGTCGTACTCCCACCGTCCAGAAGTATCGTATCGCCATCCTCCACCAGTGTCGCGGCACAGCGGGCGATGGCCCTCTTGAGGCCCCATTGGGCCGGATCGAGGGCTTCAAAGTGCGAAACCTTGGCCGCCGAACCGACAAATAACACACCACCATGAATACGGCGCGTAACGCCTTGCTCTTCAAGCAGTTCCAAATCCCTACGGATCGTCGACTCCGAGACCCCTAAGTGGTCAACCAACTGGGGCAATGAGGCAAATTGGAGGGTTCGCACCATTTCCAACAAGCGGCTGCGTCGTTCTTCACCTAGCATAAGGTCACTCCTGACGTCCGAAAGCGAAATCCGTCTGAGGTGATTATGTCACAAGACTACCTTTTTTGCAAGCAAAATGCGCCAACATGTTGAAAGATTATGGAAGAATTCTGTCACGCCTCGACTCCCAATACTTCGTAAAGATTCCGATCCGCGAGGCTCTTGAGTACCAGATTTGCCATGCTGAAATCCTGGTTGCGGCTGTGGTCGCCGGGCACGGCGACGGTGAAGGCCCCCGCGGCGGAAGCGGCCCGGCAGCCGTTCTGGCTGTCCTCCAACACGAGCATCTTGGCTGGCGGCACGCCGAAACGCCGCGCGGCCAGCAGATAAATCTCCGGGTCCGGTTTTCCCCGCGTGATGTCTTCCGAGGTGAGAATGAAGCAGAATCGCGGTGCGAGTTGGAATGGGGCCAGGCAGGCCTCGGTCAGCCGGCGGCCGCTGCTGGTGGCGATTGCCTTGGGGATGCCGGCCTTTTCCAGGGCAGCCAGCAGTTCCGGCAAGCCCGGCATGGTCGCCAAGCGCTCGCTTAGCAGACCAAGAAAGATCTCGTCGCTTTCCGCAGCGAGCATGTGCCACGGTTCCTTGAGGCAGTGGTAGTCGATCATGGCCTCAAACGCGGCGCGCGGCGGCAGGCCCATCATGGCGTCTTTGAGCTGCGGCGTAAACGCGTATCCCCGCCGCGCTAGCAGTTCGGTGCCGGCCAGTGTGTACACGTCCTCGGTATTGAACATCAGGCCGTCCATATCGAAAGTGATTGCAAGCATGAGAAACCTAAGCGTGGATTGGGGCTGGGGGATAGAACTTAGAACATAGAGCTTCGCCACTCAGTGATGAGTACTGAGTACTGAGTACTAAATTCTCTTCCGCCTCATATCATACACCACGTACGACGCATTCTTAGACACGTACACGACCGGCAGCGGCAACATCGTCACGCTCGTTTGCGTGACCAGATAGTCGGCCTCGTACTTCTCGGCCAGTTCGCACAGTCTCGCGGCTCCTGCATCGGCCAACGACGAATAATACTTATCCGCAGGCGGCGGTTTACCGGTGGCATAGATGTCCTGGATCCGCTCCGACCATTTGACCAGGCTCGCGGCGTCCTGCGGAGCCTCTTTCCAATTGACCACTTCGCCCCGGCCGGCATACCACTTGAACGTGTATGCCAAGCGTGGAATCAGGAACCGGGCGTCCGGCGGAGTGTTCTCCGGGTCCGACACCCAGCGGCAGACGTCGAGCCAATCGCCGAAGTTCCGCAGTTTGTCGGCCCGCGATTTCCGCGGAAAAGACGGTAGCTCGGCCCGGCCGCTCGCCCAAAGGTAGGCCGACCGCCAGGCCACGCCATCCACCTGCCTGTCGGCGAAGGGCGGGTCGGAGAACAACTTGAGCACGGCGCAATCCAGCGCGTGGAAGGCGGCTGTCGCGGTTACGAGGACTAACGCAAAACGCATTTTCCGCTCGACGAACCAGCGCACGCTCAGCAAGGCAAGCCCCAGTGGGATGGCCACGTCGACCAATCGAAACCAGTAAAAACGCATCCAGCCGGCGGCCAGCGCCCGGTTGTGGAAGCTCAAGAGGCTAATTGCTACGCCGATCAGCGCAATCACCACCGCCATCGCGGTGAACCCGCGCAGACGCCTTGCACCAGGACTATCGGCCGCCGTTGGCCACAAGAGCAGCCAGAGGGCCACGATCCAAAGAAACGGCAGCACGAACCCATCGTCCCAGAACTTCGCCGGGTTAAGGTGGTGCGGGAACCGCTCAAAGACATAAATAAGAGCTGCCTTGGCCTGATCCGCTCCGCGATTCATCAGCAGCGGCGGCACGATGCCCAGCAGGGCCATCAGAAACGCT
Source organism: uncultured Planctomycetaceae bacterium (assembly GCA_964615095.1). Lineage (GTDB taxonomy): Bacteria > Planctomycetota > Planctomycetia > Pirellulales > Thermoguttaceae > JANXQG01. The sequence goes on from CAZTPX010000016.1 coordinate 5,685, forward strand.
ACCAGCGGCGCGACCAGCGACGACGGCTGCGGAAGCAGGCCGGACCACCATTTAGCCAGACCACTTGTGGTCGGAGGACGTTCGCCAGGCGTGAGCGGCCCGAACGTCCAGTTTCTCCCCATCCAAACGGTTCCCGCCGCGATGGCCGCCCAACCGCCCACGAGGATATGCAGCGCCGCGGCAAACCCCAGCAGCAGCCACATCCGATTCCAGTAGCCCTCGACCATGGCTTCCAGGGCGAGAAACACGAGCGCGAAGGCGAATCCTTTGGCCTCGGCGCCGCCCACGACCCATTCGCCCGCCATGTTGTAGTGCTGGAGAAGGAAGACGAAGAGCGTGGCGGTCAGGACCGACGCCCAGGCTTTGGGCACGACCGCCCGGCTGAGCCGCTGCCACGACCAGGCCAGCAGCGCCCAGGTCAAGAGCCGGATAGTCCAGGCCAAGGCGGTCGGTTTCAGGATCAGGGCCAGCCAGCCGACGCTGAAGTAGAACACGACGTGCGTGTCGGGCGTTTGCAGAAACCAATCGCTGGAGGCCCAGTGCGGGTTCCAGTAATGGATCGCCTTGCCCAAGTAGTAGGGCTCATTCACCTCCGGCACGGGCCAGGCGCCCTGCAGGCAGAAGACCGAGAAAATCAGCAGCGTTTCCAGGATGGTTTGACGTCGAAACATGGATATCGAGTGTGACATATCGACCCCTTTTTGGCAAGGGTGGAGCGGCCGGCCTGCCCAACGGCATAATCCGAAAACACGGCGAACTACCGAAAAAACTAATGATGACAGAAACATGGTTGACAGAAAAATGCCAAACTCGCGCCCGGCCATTTTTCTGTCAATCATTTTTGTCATTCCTACAGACAACGCAAAGACGGGGAAAGCCATCGTGCTGACTTGCCGCAAGAATTGCCCTGCCGCGATTTCGCTGTCTATAATGGAACAACACTCTAAAGTCCACGTTTTTTCCCAGGATCCCCTACTATGGAGATGAAATCCATGGGCCGAGTGCTCACCGAGGCCAAGACCGAGAAGAACACCGTTCGGCGTCTGGGCCGCAGGGCCTTTCTCGAAGGCGGAACGCTGCTCTTGGCAGGATCCACGTTGGCCTCGGCCGACTGGCTGCTGGCGGCCAGCGACGATCGTGCCCAGCCCAAGCTGCGGATTGGCCTGGCCACCGACCTGCACTACGCCGACAAGCCGCCTAGCGAAACCCGCCACCATCGAGAGTCGCTCACGAAGTTCTCCGAGGCGGCCAAACGCTTCCAAGCGGAGAAGCCGGACCACGTCATCGCCCTGGGTGATCTGATCGACTCGGCGCCTACCTTGGACGCCGAGAAGGGCTATCTCAGGCAGGTTGCCAGGCAGTTCACCCCCCTGCCCGGCAAACACCATTTCGTGCTGGGCAACCACTGCGTGGAAAACCTCACGAAACCCGAATTCCTCGCCATCGTCGGCCAGGAGAAGTCCTACTATTCGTTCGACGCGGCGGGCTGCCATTTCGTGATTCTCGACGCCTGCTTCAATCGCGATGGAGCGCCGTACGGCCGCAGGAATTTCAAGTGGGGCGACGCCAACATCCCGCCCGCGGAAATGGAGTGGCTGCGGACGGATCTGCGGCGGACGGAACTCAAAAGCATCGTCTGCGTCCACCAGTGCCTCGACCTTGTGCCGCCCTACGGCATCACTAATGGCGCCGCGGTTTGCAGAGTTCTGGAGCAGTCCGGCAAGGTGATCGGCGTTTTGCAGGGCCACTTCCACTTTGGCAACTACGGCGAGATCCACGGCATCCACTACTGTACGCTCCAGGCCATCGTGGAAGGTTCGGGTCCCGAGAACAATGCCTACGCCATGCTCGACATCCTGCCCGGCGACGTCATCCGCATCACTGGCTTCCGCAAGCAGAAGAGCCGTGCATGGCCATCGAGCAAAGAAAAGGCAGGAAGGGAATAGCAGCGGGTGGGGGAGAAGGGAACAGGTCCGGTATTCGCGAAATGGAAAATTGGTGGGGATGGTTGGTATCGACGGCAGGTCGTCAGCTTCCCCGCGACTGGGACACCGCCGTCAGAGGTTCTTTTTTGCATGCCTATTCCCCCCATATCTACCAGAATAATGGCCGGCCCCTTTCTGCAATTGCCAAATAATACTGGCGTGGCTTGGCGCAGCCGATATATATATCATTATCCGATCTACCGTAAGACTTGGCTCAAATTGCCTGGCTTACCGGCTGACGCGGATAGGCGGATTACGGAGACACGAAATAATTGCTGGGCACGGACTGCCCAAGGAGGTGTTGGATGACTTGCCTTTCTCGCTTTTTTCTCGCTTGCGCAATACTGACGCCCTTGTTCCTTTCCGGCTGCGCCACCAACACGGGCACGGGCGCTGTGGTGGGCGGAGCGACGGGCGCCGGGGTTGGAGCGCTGATTGGCAGCGCCTCGGGACACGCCGGCGCGGGCGCGGCGATTGGGGCGGGCGTAGGGGCGCTGACTGGTGCCGTCGTTGGCAACTCGGTCGATGAGCAAGAGAAAAGAAATCGTGCCATTCTCGAAGCCCAGGTCGGACACTCGCTGGCCGGCAGGGTCACCAAGGAAGAAATTGTCAGCATGACCCAGTACCATGTCGATGAAGCCCTGATTATCAATCACATCCGCGCGCACGGCATGGCTGCCCCGCTGAGCACGGCCGACATCATCTGGTTGCAGCAAAGCGGAGTGACCGCGCAGGTGATCGCAGTCATGCAAGAAGCTCCGCCCCCGCCAACCGCCGTAATCGTCGAGCAACCTGCGCCTGTGGTTGTCGGAGGCTATTATTACGGCCGGCCGCGCCGCTATTACTATTGACGTTTAGCTAATTCGCTCTGCCGGCAGATCGAAGCCGAAGTACCGCTGGGCGTTGAAATAGCAGATGTCGCGGACCATCGCGCCGACCAATTCCAGGTCATCGGGCAGCAGGCCCTGGCGCATCTCGGCGCCTAGCAAGTTGCAGAGGATGCGGCGGAAGTACTCGTGCCGCGTATAGGACAGGAACGAGCGGCTATCCGTCAGCATGCCGATAAAACAGCTCAACAGTCCAAGGTTCGAGAGGCAGTTGAGCTGCTTTTCCATGCCGTCCTTCTGGTCGAGGAACCACCAGCCGCTGCCGAACTGCATCTTGCCGGGCACGCTGCCGTCCTGGAAATTGCCGATCATCGTGCCCAGGATCTCGTTGTGCGCCGGATTGAGATTGTAGAGGACCGTTTTCGCCAACTGGTCCGTGCGGTCGAGCCGGTCGAGGAACCGCGACAGCCCTCGGGCACAGGCCGCGTCGGCAATCGAATCGAAACCCGCGTCGGCTCCGAGCTGGTTGAACATCCGCCTGTTGTTGTTTCGCAAAGCGCCAAGGTGGAACTGTTGCGTCCAGCCGCGCTCGTGGTCCCAGAGGGCCAATTCGTAGAGCATGGCCGAGCGAAAACGCGAAATGTCCTCGGGCGAGGGTGTTTGGCCGCGGCGGACACGCGCAAAAATGCCTGTCGCTTCCAACGCCGTGCCTTCTACCGGCTCGATGGTCTCCAGCCCGTGGTCGGAAAGCCGGCAGCCGGCCATGTGGAAGAAATCGTGCCGCTTCCGTAAAGCCTCGAGAAAAACAGGAAAGGCGTCGCCGATATCGACTTGGCTTACTTCCGCCAGGCGGTCGACGTAGTGATTGAAGCTCTCGGGCACTTCGATCGCCAAGGCCCGATCGGGTCGGAAGGTCGGCAGGACGCGGATCTTGAAGGCCACATCGGCGGCGATTGCCGCGTGGAATTCCAGGCTATCGAGCGGATCGTCGGTCGTGCAGACCAACACGACTTTCATTTGCCCCATGATGCCGCGACACGACATGTCGTCTCGGGCGAGCAACGCGTTGCACTGCTCCCAGATTCCCCGCGCGGTGTGCGGATTGAGCAACCGGTCGCTGATCCCAAACGGCCGCTTCAGTTCCAGGTGGGTCCAGTGGTACAGCGGATTGCGGAGCGTCTTGGGCACGACCTCGGCCCATTTTTCGAACTTTTCCCAGTCGTTGGCGTCGCCCGTGCAATAGCGTTCCGCCACGCCGGCCGAGCGCATTGCCCGCCATTTGTAGTGATCGCCATAAAGCCAGATCTGGCTGAGATTGGCAAAGCAATGGTCCTCGGCAATCTGCCGCGGCGGCAAGTGGCAGTGGTAGTCGATGATGGGCAGATCGCGGGCGAAGCGCTGATAAAGCTCGACGGCGCGGTCATTCTGCAAAAGAAAGTCCTCGGTGATGAAGACGTCGCTCATGTTCAATTTCCTAGTGGCGGATCGGCCGCGGCAAACTCCGCCAGACACGCGCTCACCGCATACATGTCAATGCCCGACGGCAGGAACCACACTCTCGCCCAGGCGCGGAGAATCACGCCTTTCTCCAAAGATTCTGTCTGATACAAACGCTGGCGTAAATGGCTGCTGGCCGACACGGCGGTCAACTCTTGGCTGCCCAGGTCGGCCGGATGGACCATCACCGCCAGCGACCATTCACCGGCGGAAAACACGTTTACGGCCCCGTCGCAGTTCGTCGCCGTCGTCACCTGGGGAAGCACGCTTTCCAGGTAGACGTCGTATCGCCAATCGAGCCGCTCGGTATGCACCGACACCAACAGATCAATGCGTCCCAGCCAGGCGTCGCCGGGTGCCGGCTGGGCCGTATGCCAGAAGAGGTCTAGTTGGGCCGCGCCGGGCTGGCCCGTCTCGTAGACCGCGATCAAATCGTTGCCGCGGACATGCCAATCCGTCAGCGCCATTCCGGCGGATTGCATCGAGCCGGTGACGCCCAATAGGCCTCCGTCAGGCCAAGGCCGACCAGCCACGGTAATCTTCGTCAGGCCCGCCGCAGGTCGATCGGCATCGAAGCTCAGCGAAAGCCCAGGCAGATTCAATCGTGCAATATGGCCATCCAAAAGCCAATCAGGGGGATTCATAGCAGTAGAAGCGATTCAGAAACTCCGCCCGGGAAAAGACTTAATTGTAGCAGAAGTCGGGCAAGAAAATAAAAACCCCGCCGCTCGCAGGGATGCGAAACGGCGGGGCCGGAACAGAGAAGAGGCCAAACCATATATCCTGATGATACCAAGTTTCTCAGTCTTGTCCAGCGCCGAACATGAATTTTTTCCCGGAAGCCAAAATATCCTCGTCGCTACTGGCCTCCACTGGCGTTTCGCAGTGCGTTGGAGTCCAGGCTTTAGCCAGCACTTATGCGGGATTACCGGCTAAAGCCGGGACTCCAATAAATACATTTCTGACCGCACACAAGTACATCTGACAAACAAAGACCACCATTATGGGGTATGTCATCCGGCATGGTTGTGCCGCCGGGTCGATCGCTTATAATCGTGCTTTATGAGCGAACTGCGAACATATCTTGAGACTTGCGAGAAAGCGGTGCGGGCGGCGGGAGCCACGATCAGGGGCTGGATTGGCAGGACCAGTGTCCAACACAAGGGTCCGGCGGATTTTGTTACTGAGGCCGATTTTGCTGCCCAGGAAGTTGTCACGACGACGGTTTTGCAGGCGTTTCCCCACCACTCGGTGCTCGGCGAGGAGGATCAACTTGCCGGCGATACGCCTAGCAAGACCGAGTATCGCTGGATCGTCGATCCGTTGGATGGAACCACTAATTTCGTTCACGGGATCCCCCACTATGCCGTGTCCTTGGCCCTTGAGTACCAAGGAAAGCTCTTGGTTGGAGCGATTTTCGACCCGTCGCTGAATGAGTGCTTTACAGCCGCAGTCGGCCAAGGCGCGTTTCTCAACGGCCAGCCCATACGTACTACCAGTGCGAACCGCCTGTCCGAAGTTATTGCGGGAACAGGCTTTCCGGCGAATCTTCAGCCCCAGTCCCCGGACTTGCTCGTATTCGACAAGGCTTTGTTTCGCTGCCAGGGCGTTCGACGCACCGGTTCAGCCTCGCTGAACATGTGCGACGTTGCAGCGGGGCGTTTCGGGGTGTTGTGGGGATTTTCTACGAAAATTTGGGATATTGCCGCCGGGGTCTTGTTGATCAGGGAGGCGGGCGGCATCGTAACGTCACCAGAAGGAGGGGAACTCATTCTCAGCTCGGGGCGTTTTCTGGCTTCGGCGAACCAAGATTTGCAGCAGCAATTGCTGGAATTGGTGCGAGAAGCCGTCTGACCCAGCGCCAATGCTTTATTTATTGTCCCATGTAAACTAGACTAGAGTGAGTGCTCAACCGGGCTCGTCGCATTCAGCTTATCTTTCCTGGCTTCCCGGCAGAGCAGCACGTGGGCTTCATAACGGAACTCTGGCTGACACGCTCGGTCAGTAAATGGGAGAAACTGTCTTGCTACATCCCGGTAAGAGTTGGATTGCAGGCATTCTCTATTGCCTGATGATTGCCTGGTCGATTTCCGTGGCGGCCCAAGACAACTCATCGCCGCGCGGTCCAACGAAAGACGCGCCTGCCTCCACCGAGGCGAAGGAAGCGACGTCGCGACCGGTCGAAGAGGTCCAACCTTCTCTCTACTATTTGAAAGACAAGCAGGGAACGCTTCAACCCGTTCCTAATTTCACGTTGGAAGATCTTGAGTATTACTACAAGCTCAAGAATCAACTTGCCCAAGGCGACCCTCGGCCGCGCTATGTCCTGCAACAAATGCTGGCCACCGGCAGCGTCAATTCGGCCGGGCAGGCCGAATTGAACATCCAGTTTCGCGTACTGGTCCGCGAGGACCAGTGGACACGAATCCCACTGCGGCTGGATCAGGCCGTGCTCCGCGAAACGGCCCAATATCAAGGCCCCGGCGAACACGTCTTGAGTTTCGGGGGGGACGGCGCGGGTTACGTCGCCTGGGTCCGCGGACCGGCCGGGCAGCAACACCAGTTCACCCTGAAGGTACTCGTGCCTTTGACCGCCATGGGCCAGGAAACGCGGTTGCAGCTTTGGGTTCCGCGGACGACGGAGTCGAACCTGAAGCTCAAGGTGCCGCTTGCCAAAGCCGTGGCGCGAGTTTCGCAAGCGGCAACGCTGCAAACGCCCAGCGGCGACGCGAAGGCGACGGATCTCAGTGTGATCGGCCCCAGCGGCGATTTTGAAATGAGTTGGCATCCGGCGGACGCTGCCCCGAGCAAGGCCGCGGCCTTGGAGGCCTTCGGCAATATCGCAGTCCGCTTGGACGGCCGGGGCGTCGAGACGGAGGCCGCTTTCTCGGTCCGCAGTTACGGCGAGGCCTTCGATCGATTTCGCATTGCTCTGCCGCCGGACACCGAGCTGGCACCCGGCAATCCTAGCGGCTACACGTTGACCGTGGTTGAGGGCAGCAGTCCCCCTTCCGGCCCGCAGCGGCGGCGACTGGTGGACGTGCAGTTGGCCAAGCGAACGGTTGGGCCGGTGGAAGTGCGGTTGGCGACCAAGCACACTGTCGACGCGGCTCACAGCGAGAACTGGCTTGAACTAGCCGGCTTCACGTTCCCCGACGCGGCCCGTCAATGGGGAAACGTCGCGGTCAGCGTGGCCGGCGACTGGCAGATTTTGTGGGGCACCAGAAGCGGAGTTCGGCAGGTCGAGCAGCTTCCGGATGCCGTTCGTCGCAACGACGTTGCCGCGGCCTTCGAGTACTTCGCGCCGACGTCGTCGTTGATGGCCCGCCTGGTGCAGCGAGAAACGCGGATCGGTGTCGAGCCGGAATACGCCATCCTCGTGGATGGCGACCAGGTCCGCCTGGAAGCCAAGCTGCGCTACACGGTCCGCGGCGCCAAGGTCTTTGTCGTCAATGTCGCCATGCCGGATTGGCGGATCGACGAAGCCGGCCCGGACAATGTCGTGGCAATCGACGGCGTGCCGCCGGGGGCGGCGGGACCGCTGCTCTCGCTGCCGCTGGCGTCGCCCACCAGTGGCCAGTTCGAAATCCGCCTCAAGGCCCACCTGCCACTGCCCCCGGACGCGAAGTCGTTCTCCGTGGTGCTCCCGCAACCAACGGCCAGCGCGCCAGTGGCAGCCGTGGTCGCGGTGCTCCCTGCCGACAACATCGAGATCGTGCCCGACAGCCGCACCGCCGGACTGCTGCGACAGCAGGTAGCCGTGCCGCTGGAGCTTCCCTTGCGGCAGCAGGAACCGCTGTTCTACCGCAGCGATGCGCCCCGGGCCGTCTTCGCTGCTGAAATGCGCCGCCATCGCCAAAAAATCACTGCCAGCATCGCCAGCCGCGCGACGATGGACCCCACCACGATCCGCGTCGAACAGAAATTCGTCTACTCGATCACCTACGAGCCGACCGACTACTTTCTGCTGGAGGTCCCTCGTGAGCTCGGCGGAAAAGGGCGGCTCACGCTCTTGCACGAAGGCCAGTCGCTTACGCCCGTCGTGCTGGGCGAGGACGACGGCGTCAAGCCGCTCCGCCTGCGCGTGGCCTTGCCTAAGGCCTGCATTGGTCCTTGCGAGATCGTGGCCCGCTACTCGTTGCCGTCGGCGACGGACGCCGGTGGGACCGTTCGCGTGCCGCTGGCCATGCCGTTGGACGTGGAACTCACCGGTAACAGCGTCCTCGTCGTTCCTGCCGCGGAACAGCAAATCGAAGTGGCCGGCGGCGTTTGGGCCGCGATCGAGACCGGCCTGGGTCAGGCGGCTGCGCCGCGCACGCGGGAATTCTCCGCCACCGGGCGCGCCACGGAGATCGCCATCCATGTCAACGGCGATGCCGGAAATACGGCCGTGGTGGTCGACCGGGCATGGTTCCAGACCTGCGTGACCAAGTCGGGCGCGCCGGCACGGCAGGACCGCGCGGTGTTTCAGTTCACCACGCGCCGCCGCGAACTAGAGATTACCTTGCCCGACGGCGCCGCCTGCGAACCGGCTTCCGTGCAGTTGAACGGCGCGCCCGTCACTCCGCGCACGCGGGCCGGGCGGGTACTGGTGGTTCCTTTATCTGCCGACGCCGAGCCGCCGCGCTACTATGTGCTGTGTCTGAAATATCATTTCCCCGGGCAGCGGCCGAGTCGGGGAGCGATGAAGTTCGAGTTTGCCGGTCTTGGCGACGAGGCTTGGATCCGCCGCGCCTATTGGCAACTTCTCCTGCCGCCGGAGGAGCACCTGGTGACGTCGCCGCGCGACTTGACAGGAGAGTTTGCCTGGGGCTGGAACAAGTTCTATTTCGGGCGGCAGCCTGTGCTCAACCAGGCGGACTTGGATGCCTGGTGCGGTTTGAGCCACCCCGGCAGCACGCCCGTTCCCGTAGGCATGAACGCCTATCTGTTCAGTTCCTTGGATACGTTCGGCCCCTGCGAGATCGTGACTGCCGGGCGATCGACCATCGTCTTCCTTTCATCCGCGCTGGCCTTGTTGGCAGGATTGCTGCTGATCTACGTGCGCACGGTCCGGCATCCGGCTGTCTTGCTCGCGGCCGCCGTAAGCTTGGCCGGGGCGACGGCGACCTATCCCGAATTGGCCTTGATCGCCGCGCAGGCATCGGCCATCGGCCTGGGCCTGTCGTTGCTGGCCCTGCTGCTGCGATACCTGACCGCCGGCGGTAGACAGCCGCAGACGCCCGAAGTCTCCAGTTCCGTGACGCCCATCCTGGCGATGCCGCAGCCAAGTGAAACGCAGGTTCCAGCCGCCGCTGCTGCCGGTTCGTCACGCAAGGCGATCGTTCCGCTGCCTCCGGACGCCGCGACATGAGAACCCTGGTCAAACTGACGCCATTGTTGATTGTGTTCTTGGCCGCGGGCGCGGCGGGACTCGCCGCGCCTCCGCCGGCCGCCGAGAATCCGGTCGTGCCGGGCGATTTGCGTTTCCGCCGCGTTTACGTACCCGAGGGGATGAAAGACTGGTCCAAGGGCAACGTGAAGTATCTGCCCCTGGATGCCGATGAATTCGATCGCTTGCTCCGGGCGATCCAACGGACGCCTTCGGGCGGGCCAGCGCAGAACTCCGCCGGCCTTGTCGAGGCACAATACGAAGCGCGGCTCAAAGCTCCGCTGTTATTGCAAGGCAGTGCTACGTTCAAGGTCTCGCAAACGGTCGCCGGCGCGATGCTCGTGTCCTTGGACCCCTGCAACCTGGCGATCGCCCGGGCTCAATGGGTCACTTCCGACGGCGATACGGCCATCCTCGGGCCAACCGCCGACGGCAAACTGCAAGTCCTAGCCGAACGCTCCGGGCAATTGAAGTTCGACTGGTCGCTGGCCGGGCAGCAGGATGCGGCGGGCGACGCGAACTTCGCCCTTTCCCTGCCGCCAAGCTCGGTCAGCGGGCTGCGGATCGAATTGCCGGCCGCGTTCGTGCCGACGGTCGATCACGGCATCGTCACCGATGAGGGCCCTGCCGATGCGGGTTTTCACTACTGGCGACTTGCGTTGGGAGGGCGGCCCGGTTGCCACCTCCGCCTCGCCAAGGCCGGCAGTGTGCAGGCCCGGCCGCAACCCGTTCTGGCCAGCCAGTCGGCTATTTACGACATTTCGCTCCGTGGCGCGGAGCTAGCGGTCAAGCTCAAGATCGAAGCCCACCGCGAGCCGTTGCCAAGGATCACGCTGGACCTCGATCCTTCCCTGGAACTGGTCGAGGCTACCGTGGGCGAATTGGCGCTGTCTTGGACCAGCGGGGCAGATCACGCCGGCAAGTCGCGCCAAGTCGTGATCAATCTTCCGCCATCGCTGCAAGAAGGCGCCGTAGACTTGCGGCTGCGAGCGGCTGCCCCGCTGGTTACCGCCGATCTTTGGAAACTGCCTCGCATCATCTTCGAGGGTTTCGTCTTTCGCTCGAGCGCCATCCGTCTCTCGCTTGCATCGCCTCTTTGCCTCGACCGCCTGGAAACCCGCGGCTGCCGGCAAACCGGCGTGGCTGCCGTGAAGACCCCTGCGGGCCAACAGTTCGACTTCGAGTCCTTCGCGGCGGACGCCGCCGTCGAGATTTCCCTGTCGCAGCGCGCCGTGCAGGTGCAGGCCGTTAGCGCCGCGGCAACTCGCCTGGGTCAGGGCAAGATGGTCAGTCGCGTGGCGACCGACTTCCGAACCGGTGAAGGTCCCCTGTTCGTGCTCGATGCCAACGTGTTGCCCAACTGGACGATCGATTCGGTCGAGTCGCAGCCCACCGACGGGCTGGACGATTGGAGGCTGGAGCGGCAAGGCAAGGCGGCAAGGCTGTCGATTCGACTGGCCCGGCCACTCTCGTCCGCGCGGCCCTTGCGATTGATCGTCTCGGCCCGTCGGCTCTATGCGTCGCCCGGCCGGAACTTGGGCATTGACGACCTCGTGCCTTTGCGCTTTGCCGGCCTTGCGGAGAGCAAGCGCTGGGTTAGCCTGTACGCTTCGGGTCCCAACGAACTGAGTTTGACCGCCGGCGATCATCTGCGGCAGGTGGACGTCAAAGACTTGACGGCTGCGGAACTCGATCTGTTCGCCGAACCGCCTGGCGACTTTCTGTTCCGCGATGACGCCGGCGCGGCCGGTCTGACACTGTCACTGGAGCACCGCCGGCCCGCCTATTCCGCAGCGATCCGCGTCGAGGCGGTTGTCGGCGACGGCATGCTGACGGAAAACTACGCCTTTGCCTGCACTCCTTCCAAGTCCGCTCCCATCGACCGGGCCGTCGTCCATTTCAGCGGGCGTCGCCAGAGTCCCCTGAGCTGGTCGGTGGCGGGGATGGACGGTAGCCGCTTTTCCGCTCGTCGCTGGACGGCACAACAAGAGTCCAGCGCCGGCTTGACAGCCGACGAAGAGGCATGGGACGTGGTTTTTTCCGGCCCCCGGTCTGCGCCCGTTGAAATCCGCGCCTCGCGCAAGACCCGGCTTCTCGGTCCGACACCCGTCTGTCTCGCCTCGTTGCCCGACGCCGCCCGGCAGGAGGCCACGCTGATCGTTCGCCGTCTGGACGCCGCAGTGCTGCAGTTCAAGACCCATCGCTTGCAGCCGCTGCCCACCGAGGCGGCGCCGCTAGGACAAGTGCAAACGGTGCGGGCGTCGTATCAATACGATCCGCGGACGGAATCCACGCCGCAGTCGGAGCCGGCACTGGTCTTGTCGACTGCCGGAAGCCAGTCGTCCACGGCCTGGGCCTGGGATTGCCAGATCCATTCTCAAGTGGCCGCCGACGGCACGGGCGATCACATGGTGAGTTATTCCATTCAAAACGCCGGCAGCCGCCAGATTGGCCTGAAGCTGCCTGCCGGGATCGTGCGCCACGATGTCCACGTGATCTCGATCAACGGCAAGCCTGCCGTGACCCGCCGCGGGGCAAACGCCAGCGAGGACTTGGTTGCCATCGATCTACCGGGCGACTTGAAATTTGTCGATCTCGTCCTGCGGATATCCACGCGCGGGCAACCCCTAGAGACGTTCCGCCGCCTCCGCCCGCCGCTCCCGGACATTGGCTTGCCGATATTCGCGCGGCATTGGAGGCTGGAGCTTCCGCCCGGCTATGCGGCCTGCGGTTTCGGCGGCGATGTGGATACGGCGCAGGGCGAGTCCTTCAATCTCCGCCGCTGGCTGCTGGGATCCCTGGGACGGCCCAATGACCAGCGGGTCTTCAATCCTTTGCGCCGCGACGACTGGCTAGCGGCGTTGGGCTGGCAGCAGGAAGACCACCGCGCCGGGTCTGGCGAGGAGACGGAAACGCCCGGCTGGGCGCAGTTCCAGATCGATGCGGTCGATGACGCATCGAACGTGGTCGTCGTGTACCGCGCCACGCTCGAGGCCTGGGGCTGGCTGCTCTTCTTGGCCGTGGTCGGCATTGGGGCATGGCAGCTTTGCACGCGTCCTCTGGTCTTGTTGCTGGCGGCGGCGGCGCTGGGACTTCTCGCCCTGCTGTTGCCCGCGGTCATTGCCGCCGTTTTTGCCCACGGCCTGCTTGGCGTCCTCTTTTGCCTGGTGCTCGTGCTGGTCCGGCGGCGCATGACGGCCGCCAAGTCGGTAGTCTCCACCACGTACGCGGAAATGCCCAGCACGCTGACCAACATCGTTCCCTTCGGTGCGCCGCTGCTTGCCGCCGCGCTCCTCTGCGGCATCGACCCGGCCACTGCGGCTGAACCGGCCAAGTCCTCGCCGCCGACCTACTCGGTGTTCATCCCCGTCGATGAAAAGCAACAACCCACGCGCGGCAAGTACTTCCTGCCTGAGCCTTTCTTTGCCGAGCTTTACCGCCGTGCCGCCTTGCAGACCGAGAAGCCGCAGGGCTGGATGATCTCCTCGGCGGTCTATCGCGCGGCGCTGGCCAACGATGCGACCCAAGCGGGACACGTCGTCGATCGCCTAGCGGCGGAATTCGAAATCCGCGTCTTCAACTCCGCCGCCCAGATCCGCATCCCCGTGCGCCGCGACGAGGTCAGCCTGGAGCCGGGCCAGGCCAGGCTCGATGATCGTGCCGTGCAGCCCGAATGGGAGACCGACGGCGGCGCCTTGCTCCTGGATATTCCCGAACCGGGAAAATATCGCCTGGAACTAACGCTCCGGCCGACCGTGCAGCCGGGCAACCGGCCTTCGGGCTTCGACCTGGCGATTCCCCGCGTACCCACGGCGCGACTCGAGTTCACAGTGCCGGCAGGCGGCCCCCGCGTCGATTTCCCCTCCGCCTTGGGTGAAGTCCGCTGGGAAGACGTGCAGTCCTGCTGGACCGTCGAATTGGGCCCCAGCGATCGCCTCGCCGCCAATTGGCGCTCTGCCGCCCCGACGGACGCCACCGCTATCGACGTCGAGCAGTTGCTCTGGATGAAGATCGAGCAGGGTTGTGTTCTCTTGGATGCCCGCATCAAGGCCAAGACCGCTGCCGGGCCGCTGCGCCGCTTGCTCGTCCGCACCGATCCAGCCTTGGAACTGCTCCCCTCCACGGGTCCCGCCCTGTCCGCCGTGCAAATTCGCGGCCGCAACGATGCGTTGCAAACCTACGAACTTCTGTTGTCGCCGTCGGCTGGGTCGGCGACAACCGTCGATCTGCACTTCCTCTGCAATGGCGCGGCAAGCCAGGGCGCATTCCGCATCCCCCAGATCGACGTGGTCGATGCCAGGCTCGCGCGACGCTCGCTGGCGATCTCCATCGATCCCCCATTGGAGTACAAACTTCCGCCGACCTATCCGCCGGAAGCCGGGGCCGTGACGGAATTCGTCAACCGCTGGGGTCCCAGCGACCGGCCACCCGACTTGGCGTTTCACCTCAATGGCAACGCCGCCGAGTGGAACCTGGTCACGGTGCCTCGCCGGGCTGAGATTTCCGGCGATGAAAGCCTGGCTTGCGGCTTTAGCACCCAATCCGCCGCCGTGCAGTTCGACGCCCTTTTGACCGCCGCGGGCGGCAGCATATTTCAATATCGCCTGGACGTTCCACCGGGGCTTTCGGTCGACTCGGTAACCGTGCTGGCCGACGCCACCAACCACGTCGCCCGCTGGTTGCAGGACAAGGACGGCCACGTCAGCGTCATTCTGGCGGCGCCCGTCTCCGGACATCACGAGTTCCATCTTCACGGCCAGATACGACTATCCGACGCCGGCAAGTTGCCGTTGCCACAAATCCGCCTGGAGGATGTACACATTCAGAACTCGTTGGTCAGCCTCTACCGCCAGCCCGACATCCTGATCGAGGTCGCGGGGGCGGTTGGGCTTGCCGACGTCAAGACAACAGGCGACGATGTCGCCCCGGGCGACTTGGGGCGGCCCGTGCGGTCGTTCTACCGCGATCTTGCCGCCACCTCTCCCTTGTCCGTAACGGTCCGCGACAATCGTCCCCACGTGCGCGCCCAGCAAGTGACACGAATTACCTGCGAGAACAACCTCTGGCGCACCGCCTGCGACTTCTCCCTGCAGGTTTCCCAAGGGCTGTTGGACTCCATCGAACTGGACGTCCCCGCTTCCTGGAAGGAAAACCTGGCGACCAGCCCTGTTATGGCAGCCACATTTTCCGACAAATCCGATCAACGCGCAAGCCTGTTGCTCGTGCCGGCGGCGGCGATTCCCCGTGAAGGCGCATTCTCGCTTTCGGGGCCGCCCCTTGCTGCCACCCAGTTCGCCGTCCCCAACGTGGCCTTGAAACACATCGACGGCGTGAAGAGGTACGTCGTCCTGCCCAGGGCGATCGATAATCGGCCCGTTGCCTGGACCTTGAAAAACTTGCGACGCTGCGACGGGCAAGAAACGGTCCCCAGCGATGCGGTGAAGTATGAAGTCGTGGGCGAGCGTTGGCAAGCCGTGTCCTCGCCCCCGCAGAAGTCGATTGCCACGACGCGGGTCGTGCAGGCCGATGTGCGCTACGCCTGGCAAGCCGACGGCCGCTGCCTGGGCGCGGCCTTTTTCGACCTAGAAACGGCCGCCGCGCTGGATTGTCCCTTGCAACTCCCGGAAGGTTTCGAACTTCTGCAATTGACCGTTGACGGCCTGCCGGTTGACGCCATGCACGGCGCGGCGGGAACATGGACCGTGCCCGTGGCCTCCCAGGCTTCCGTCTCGCGCGTGCAACTGCTCTTCTTCGCCGCCTCGGCGTTGCCTCCGGCCCCCGCCGTGTGGACCCGCCGTTGCGCGTTTTCCGCCCCGAAACTGGGCGATCTGCCGGTCGAACGCATCGTATGGACCATCGCGGCGCCCGGGACGTTGCAGGCAAGCCTTGTCGATGGTGACGGGGACCAGCCGCCTCCGCCGCCTGCGGTCAACGCCAAGCCGGGCGACATTGTCGCGCGCTGGCAGCGGTCCGTCGCCGGCTTGGCGGTCGCTTCCTCCGCCACCAGCGGCACGGTCGATGCGATCGAACTGGACTATCGCCCCTTGCAAACACAGTCTTGGTTGCCGCGGCTTGCTGGCCTCGCCGGGCTCTTGGCCGTCGTGGGCCTCGCCGCATTCGTGCTCCGCCGCCATCTGTTGGGGAACTGGTTCGACCGCCGGCCTTATCTCTTTGGCCTCGGCATCGGGCTGGCCTGGTGGTTGTGGTTGTCACCCAGCGCGGTGGGCCTGATCATCGTGTTTGCCGTACTCTTGCGGCAGTTCGTTCCTTGGCGGAAACTCCAGCGACTGACGCCTGCTGCTCGTCGCTGGGCCCTACCCCCGGAACGGCCAGAGTCTCTTTAGGCTCCGCGCCCACCAACATTGCCTGCCGCACCAAGGCGGCCAGGGTGCGGGCCTTCATCGCGTGCATGACCTTGGCCCGGCGAACTTCGATCAAGCGGACGCTCTTGCCTAGCGCTTCGGCAATCTCGCGGTTCGGCTTGCCCCGGACCAACAGTTCAAACACCTCGCGAAGCGGAGGGGCGAGTTGCCTCAGCCGGCGGCGAATCGATTGTACCAGCGCGATGTGTTTGCGGCGGGCAGCCACGCGGCGCAGGGCCTCGTCGATGCCAGCCTGCAGCCGTTGGTCGCCACAGGCTTCCAGCAAGAAATCGCACGCCCCCCGCTTCATCGCCAGCACCGCCGTTTCCATGCCGGCGTCCGCGGCAATGCCAATCACCGGCCAATGGTCCTCGGGCCGCCCCAGTTCGGCAAGCCAATCCAGATCGAGCTCGGCATGGGCCACGTGGAGCAGGATACAGCCGGCGTCGTGCGGCAACGCGTTCTGCTGAAAGTCTTCCGGAGAGTGGCACAACCTCGGGGTGTAACCGAGTAGTTTGAGGCGCAGGGAAAGATTTCGGCGCGTCTTGGAGTCTCCCGAAATGACGAATACGACCACTTCAGCGTCCATGCGTGACTGCCCTCCTCATGAAAGTACCCCGGAATGGATTCGAACCATCGACCTACGGTTTAGGAAACCGTTGCTCTATCCCCTGAGCTACCGGGGCCTGGGAAATCGACAAAGAGACGGTTATTTTGCCAGTATACCAAGTTGTCCCTCGATCCGAAAGCGGCACGGCCGGCAGTTCCGTAACAGAAGATTGAGAGGAGTAAACGGAGCGAAAAAACACCGGGAACGCGGGGATTTCTGCGGAAGACGCCACTATCGGTCGTTGGCTGGGCATTTTCACAAGGGGAAGTACACCAAGAATCGCGCGGCGAGGGGGGAGTCTCCCAACACGGCAGTGATAAACAGATTGGGAGAGCGACAGAGGCCCGCTTCCCAGACATGAACCTGCACGGCAAGCAATCCTTGCATCCCGGCGGTTACAGCCATACAGCCAGTTCCGGCATCTGGCAAACCGTGTGGCTGGAACCGGTTGATCAGGTAGGTAGTTCAATTCGCCGCGCAGGCGCTATCCCTCCATGTGTTGGCCAGGCGGTTCAAGGCTTCCGCGGCCAGTTGATCCCACGACTCCAGCACCCGCGCATTGGCCTCATACATGATCTGCGTATTGGCGCGCATGGCATGTACGGCATAAGTCCAATAGTCGCTGATTTCCTCGCTCGCAGGAGTACTCAAGCGGTGAAGCCGCAGGGCCGTCTCCATGAGCCGCACCGTCTTCTCGGCATTCTTGTCGATGGAGCGGATCGATTGGGCAACCTCTTGCCGCGCGGTCTCAATCGCCTTGGCCACTTTTGCCGGCAGCGATTTTTCCCACTCCAGCGGCGAGCCGGCATTATGGAGAATCGATGCGCAGCGTGCGGCGGACTCTTCCTTGAGTTGAACCTGGGCTCGCAAGCCCAATTGAAAACATTCCATGGCCTGCTGGAACACCTCGCTCGGATCCCCCGCGGGCGACTCGATCACCAAGGCCGTCTCTCTGGTCAAGAGTTCTTCGCAAACCAAGTCTTCAGCGGCCTGGTGATGGGAAACTTTTTCAGCAAACGCCACAGCACACATCGTGTACCTCCTTGGGTCAAGAAACACGGATCGATCCTTTAGGGGACCTTTTCTAGGTTATCCCTGAGTGTAGTTCGAACTGTTTGAGCGTAGAATCGGCAGAAACCGCTTAGCCCACTAGGGAAACAGAGAGCCCAAGATTCACGGAACACCTTAGATCGGATAGGTTACGAGCAGCTACCCGAAAGAAGCATTTCAACCAGCTTCTGGCCACCGACCGACTTACTGGCAGATCCACAAACGCGAGTTTCTTTGGTAGAATCAAGCCGATGGATCCGTCCGTGACGCCTCCAACGCATTTCCCCCATTTCTTTCCCATCTTGACCATTAGCTTCCTATGACACCGCGCCAACGAGTCCGAGTAGCCTTGAACCACGAGCAGCCCGATCGTACGCCGCGCGATTTCTGGGCGGAAGAGTGTACTTGGCGGCGGCTGTTGGATCATGTCGGCCACGACGACCGTGACCGCGTATTGGATAGCTTAGAGATCGATGTCCGCCACTTGGAGGTAGCCGGACCACCCGAACGGCCCATCGGCGACGGCACGTATCAGAATTTTTGGGGCGAACGCTATGTTTATCGACCCACGCCTTGGGGGCCGATGCGCGAAGACGTGCGCGGCGCGCTGGCCGACGCGCAAACGCTGGACGACTTGCAAAACTTTCCCTGGCCCTCGCCGGATCAATTCGACTACAAGCCGCTAGCGGCCGCATGCCGCCGCTATGAGCCGTATGCGCTACAGTACGGGTTTGCCGACATCTGGCAACGTCCGGGCCTAGTCCGCGGCTGGGAAGGCATGTTCGTGGATATGGTCGAACGGCCTGAGTGGGTCCATTTCCTAAGCCGGAAGTTCACTGATTTTTATCGCCAGGATTACACGCGCGCGGCCGAGACAACCGGCGGCCGGATCGATATCTATCTGTTGATTAGCGACCTAGGCAGCCAGTCCGGCCTGTTGATCTCGCGGCCGATGTTCCGTGCTTTTGTCGCCCCCTATATCAAGGAAATGGTCGATTGCATCCACGGCCTGGGTGGCAAGGCCCTCTATCATAGTTGCGGGGCGATTAGCCCATTGATCGCCGAACTGATCGAACTGGGGGTGGACATTTTGGACCCGATCCAACCGGTCGGACCGGAAATGGCGCCCCAACGGCTGAAGGCTAATTACGGCGATCGGCTCTGTTTCCACGGCGGGATCGACATGCAGCGGTTGTTGCCCTACGGTTCGCCCACGGAGATTCGGGCTGAGGTCCGCCGCTATTGCGAATCGCTCGGTTGCCGCGGCGGATATATCTTGGCGCCGGCCCATCTCTTCCAGCCCGATGTGCCGCCGGAGAACATCCTGGCCGTTTACCAGGAGGCGCCGTAGGGCGGACTTTAGTCCGCCTCCCGCAGGGGCGGACTAAAGTCCACCCAACAACAACGCAGAGCAGTCCCCGAATCGGAAGCCTATTTCCCGCAGAAGTCGATCGTGTTGGCGATTTCGCTCTGCAAATCGCAACGGGGGACGATGCGGTCGATAAAACCGTGCTCCAACAGGAACTCGCTCGTCTGAAAGCCCTTGGGCAGCTCGATGCGGATGGTGGCCTTGATGGTCCGCGGCCCGGCAAAGCCAATCAATGCCTTGGGCTCGGCAAAGACCACGTCGCCCAAGGACGCAAAACTGGCGGCGACGCCACCCATCGTCGGGTTCGTGAGCACAGAAATGAACAGTCCGCCAGCGGTGTCGAGTCGCGCCAGTGCTGCCGAAACCTTGGCCATCTGCATCAGCGAGAGCATGCCCTCGTGCATGCGGGCGCCACCGCCGGAACCTGAGACGATAACCAGCGGCAGTCGTTGCTCGGTAGCCCTTTCGACGCAACGCGTGAGTTTCTCACCCACCACACTGCCCATGCTGCCCATGATGAATGCCGAGTCCGTTACGCCAAAGGCCACGCGGCGGGCGCGAATCATGCCGGTGCCGGTCAGAGCGGCATCTTTCAGACCGGTGCGGCTCTGCTCGTCCACGAGTTTCTGGCGGTAGGGTGCCTTGTCGACGAATTCCAGCGGATCGGTCGGTTCCAGGTCGGCGTCCCACTCTTCAAACGTCCCGTCGTCGAAAAGCTGCCGGATTCGCTCCCGGGCCGAGACGTACCAGTGGTAATCGCACTCGGGACAAACGCCCAATCGTTTCGCGGCCTCCTTGCGAAAAATGGTTGCCTCGCAGCCTGGGCAACGCATCCACAGGCCTTCCGGCACGCCCCGTTTAGGTCGGGCCATGGCATTCTTCCAACTATTCGGTTCGGGCAAGCCTTCGGGCATTTTTGTCAATTGAGTACGGGAACTTGGGCCGGTTCCAGATCGAGTACTTCCCAGCAGCCGTGGCCGGCCAGGGCCTTCCAGAGGTCGCCTAGGTCGTCGTTCTTCACGCAGCGGCGCACGACACTGGCCAGCGGCTCAGGGATAACCAGGCCGATGACGCCCTCCTTGTGACGCCGCAAGAGCTTGTTCACAACCTTGCGGGTTCGCTCTTCCGCCTGCTCGATCATTTCGCCGTCAGGCGGGCAGACGTTCTCCGGTTGCTCCTGCCACTGGCGATAGACCTTGGGCTGCTTGTGGCGGACTTCGCTCACTTGCAGGCCCTGCCAGAGGCCGAGATTAACGTTCTGCATGCGATCGAGTTTCTTCCAGCGCACGTCGAGATCTTTCGCCAGGATTTCCACACTTTGGATGGCCGACTCGCAGGACGACGCGTAAAGCATCTCAATGCCCTTGTCGCGCAACTGATCGACAACTTTGGCCATTTCCATCAAGCCCTGGCGATTGAGCGGCATATCCAGCGCACCCTGAATCCGTTCTTCGCAATCGTAATCCGTCGCTCCCGGGCGGATGAGCACAATGCGTAGCATATTCAAACCTGAACGTCTTTATGAGCAAGTGCCAGGGAGCGAAATTCGTCCATCACCTGGCGGTAATCGCGATGGGCAAAGAGGGCCGAACCCGTGACGAAGACATCGGCGCCGGCTTCGGCGCAAAGGCCAATCGTCTGGTCATTGATACCCCCATCGACCGAGAGCAGCAAATCGGGCCCGCCCTCCCCACGTAAACGCCGCAAGCGAGCCGTGGCCTGCGGTTCGAATTCCTGTCCGCCAAACCCGGCCTCCACACTCATTACCAGCACGAGGTCGCAGTCACCCAGATAAGGCTCGACCTCTTCGATCGGCGTCGGCGGGTTCAGGGTCAGTCCGGCAACCGCTCCGAGCCGGTGGATTTCCCGCAACAACGGCCGAGGATCTTCGACGGATTCCACGTGGACCGTCATCAGGTCGGCCCCCGCCTTGCGGAATCGTTCCAAGTAGCGGCCCGGTTCGGAGATCATCAGGTGAACGTCCAAGGGCAAGGCAGTCGAACGGCGGATGGCCTCGATCACCGGAAAACCAAAACTGATGTTGGGCACAAAATGGCCGTCCATGATATCCAAGTGAAGCGACCTAGCGCCGGCTTGTTCCAAACGTTGGATTTCGTCTTGCAAATGAGCAAAATCGCAAGCCAGCAGTGACGGCGCAATAACCGGAGCAGTCTCCCGAAACTCGGCGATAATCTCCTCTGTCGTCACAACATCGCTTTCACGGACGCCGAACTGTAAACGGTAGCACATCCTGTCAACAACTTATGTCTATCAATTTTACCAAGACTGGCTTCACGCGTCTGCGCATTCTTGGCAGGCCTATGTAAGTCATTATATCACAAGCACTTACGATACAGGATACGGCGCAAAGACCGCCGTAACTACTCAGCGAAATGCAGGAATGGACCCCTGCCAGCTTGCCTCCATCATTCCGAAATTCGGTTGGCATTTAATTTGCTGCCGGCGCCTTTGTGTTTTGGGAGCGGCACTGCTTATCTAGGCATGGTTCAATTTGCGGGCGGTTTGGGTAACAGTGTAGGGAACGCCCTCCGTGGCGTTCCAGGGTATTGGAACGCCACGGAGGGCGTTCCCTACAGAATTTCGGCCGGCGGAAGTGTTACCGTGGTTTGAACCATGCCATTATCTACGCTAATATGTGGCCTTTGGCCACCAACGGCATTGTTGGTGGCGAGAACAGCTAGACCGTCACGTCCTGAAGTTCCCAGCCCTTGCGAAAGTTGGGCTTGACGAACTCGTTCGCCTTCTCGTTGTTGGTGAAGCGCAGGTTCTTGCTGTCCCACAAGAGCTTCTCGTGGGGGAACCGCCAGCTTATCGCGCCCAGCAGCATCCATTCCGTATAGGGGCCGGCAATCGTGAAATTGGAGCATGCCGGCTGGCCGCCCTTGCAGGCTCGAATCCAGTCCTGGAAGTGGCCGGGCGAACGTTTTATGACCTCCGGAGGCCGCGGATGGCCCACCTGCTTGGAACGCGGCAGCAGCGTGTAGCTCTCTCCCCGGTCGCTGGTGCCTAGGAAGCCCTTGCTGCCGATGAATACTTCGTTGATGCCTTGGAGGTCCTTTTGCGTGAGACCGTGCGGCGGCTTGAACATGCCGGCCATGCTGCCCTCGTACCAGCAAACACTCACAGGAGGCATCTTGCCCGACTTGACGTACTTGCTGGCACGCTCCGGGAACTGGAACTTGCACGCGTAGTTGGGATACGTGACCGGGTTGACTCCCGTCACCGCGAAACATTCCACGCTGGTTGGGCCGGTCTCGCCCAGGCCCAGAGACCAGTTGGCCGGCCCGAGTTGGTGAATGCCCCAATCGCCGATCATCATGGTGCCGTAATCCAGGAACCCGCGCCAGTTGACCGGATGGATCTTCGAGCTGTAGCTGTGTTCCTGGGAGCGTCCCTGCCAGAGGTTCCAGTCCAGCGTGGCGGGAACCGGTTCCTGCGGCGGCCATTTCACGATGCCGCGCGAGAATCCGCCGCCGCTCCACGAATGCAACTCGCTGATGTCCCCAATTTCGTCATTCCAGATGTACTCGCAGGCGATGCGCGTGGCCACCGACGAGTATCCCTGGTTGCCCATCTGCGTGGCCACTTTGTACTTCCGCGCGGCGTTGGCCAGTTGCCGGGCTTCCCAGACCGTGGCCGTGAGCGGCTTCTGGCAGTGGACGGCGATACCCCGCTCCATCGCCCACAACGACGCCGTGGCGTGCATGAAATCGGGGATCGTGACCGTCACCCCGTCGAGATTCTTATGCTCCTTGTCCAGCATCTGGCGAAAGTCCCGGTAGCGCTTGGCCTTGGGATAGCGGGCGGCTGTGTTGTTGAGGTGGTTCAGATCCACGTCGCAGAGGGCATAGATATTCTCGCTGCTGACGGAGCCGACATCGCTGCCGCCCTGCATGCCGCCCACGCCGATCGAACCCAAATTGAGCTTCTCGCTGGGCGCGGGCCCGGCCTTGCCTCCCAGCACGTGACGGGGCACGATCATAAAGGCGGCGGTCGCGGTGCCAGCCACGAACTGACGCCGAGTAACGGTTGTCTTCTTCACGCTTGTCTTCGCTTCTATCATGGCAGTTCTCCTCAATTATTGACTCTCTAGGGATGCACCAAGTTACGACCATCGATGGAGGCTCGGCCTTCACCTCCCATGCGATTCAAGTACTGGCAATTACTTTAA
Source organism: uncultured Planctomycetaceae bacterium (assembly GCA_964615095.1). Taxonomy (GTDB): domain Bacteria; phylum Planctomycetota; class Planctomycetia; order Pirellulales; family Thermoguttaceae; genus JANXQG01. The sequence continues at coordinate 28,948 of CAZTPX010000016.1, forward strand.
CCTCCCGCGGCCGGCAAAGCAAGTGCCTAGTCTTCAATTAGCCAGTAGGTGTGCCGGGCAAGTCTTTGGTTGCCGCAAAAGCCAACTTGGTGCCACCGCAAGCTATGCGCCAAAATTCAGCGTACGTATGAGCGCCTTCGTTGTGGGGATAACCGTGGGAGCGACGCTCAGCGCGCGAAATCCCATTTTCAGCAAGCGCGGCACGTAGGCCTCCCGGCCGGCCAACTCCCCGCAGAGCGTTACGGGCCGACCGACGGCCTCGGTTGCGACGATGCGCAACAATCGCATGACCGACTCGTGGCCATCCAGATAGTAATCGTTGACCGTGGCGTCGTCGCGCGCAGCAGCCAAAGTGTATTGGGTGAGGTCGTTGGTGCCCACACAGAAGAAGTCGACGTGCTTCAAGAGTGCGGTAACCGACAGCGCCGCGGCCGGCGTCTCGATCATCGCGCCAAACTCGGGCGGATTGGCGACCTTTCGCTCGGCGCTGATCGCATCGAAGGCCTCCCGCATGCGGCGAATGTCGTCCTCAAGCGTGACCATCGGTATCAGCACGCGCAGCAATTGCTCCCGGGAAAGTCTCAAGATCGCTCCTAGTTGCGTTCTGACCAAGTGCGAGTAGTTCAGGAGCAATCGCACGCCGCGGCGTCCCAATCCGGGATTCGAACTTGGTGGCAAGGCCAAATAAGGCAACGGCTTGTCACCGCCGATATCGAGCAGGCGAATGGTCACCGGCCGGTTACCCAAGGGTGTAATCAAGCTTTGGAGTTCCCGGAATAATTCGTCTTCAGTCGGCGGCATCGGCCGTGCCAAGTAAAGTTGCTCGATCCGCAACAGCCCGACACCGTCGGCGCCATTGTCCAGGGCGATCTCGGCGTCGTCGTGGATGCCGATATTGGCCTCCACGCTGACCAACTGGCCGTCCAGTGTCCGCGCCGGATCGCGACAGGCCGCCTTGCAATGCACGAGGGTCGCCCGCCACTTTTCTATCCGCTCCTGGAAGTCGCTTCGCGTGGCAATTGTCGGGGCGATCACCAGCGTGCCGCGAAAACCGTCCACCAAGAGCTCCGTGCCGCTACCAACCAGGTCGAGGACTCCCGGAATCTCCGCAATCGTGGGAATTCCTTTTTCACGCGCCAGCAGTGCCGCGTGCGACCCTTGCCCCAAGGCTTCGACGACCACCGCAGCCACATTCGCCTTGGGCAGCAAGACGACATCCGACGGCAGAAGTCGCTCGGCCACCAGAATGCTGTGCTCGGGAATGGCCTTGAGGCCCGCGTACTGCTCGCCGCGAAGTCGCCGGATGATATTGCGGCCCAAATCCAACACGTCATCGGCGCGCTGACGGAGGGTTTGGTTTTCCAGCGACTCGAACTTCTGATACCAGCGCTGCAATACGTGGCGAACGACCGCTTCGGCTGTCAACAGCGAAGCTCGAAGTTCACGTTCGAATTCGCTCGCCGCCAGTTCCCGCAGCATCTCGCCATGCGCCCGAAAGATACCGGCCAGCGTGGAATCGAATTCCACCTCGATGCGTTTGGCGTATTGATCAAGTTCCGCCAGTGTTTCCTCAACGGAATGTGTGAGCCGGAGCAACTCGCCAGCAACGTCCTTTTGAGCAATCGGAACAGACGGGCCAGTCCACTTCAGAACGTCGCCGACGACCCAGGCCCGCCCCATACCCAATCCGGGCGAGATACTCCGCCCCGAGAGCGTCACTTCCGCTTGGGCAGGACCGGTTATCGTCGTCGTCATTTCCATGGAGTTCTCAAATAGAAGGGTTGCTGTAATTATTATAGGCGTTCAAAGCAACGAGTAGGGCCACACACGGCCAAACGGGGACTTCTTTCCCCACGTCTTGCGTATCGCATCTGAAGTGTGATTATTCCTCTTTTCCTTTTTCCGCGGCGACCGTTGCCCGATTCTCGCTGGCAGACATACCGTTCCAAGAGCGTGCCCATTGTGAGTGTCCAGAACCGCTACAGCTTTACGGACCGCGGGTCGGAAGATGTCTTGAATTATTGCGAGGAACACAATTCTGCTTTCATCCCCTGGTTTCCGCTTGCCGCCGGTCCCGAGAGCGCTCTTCGTCGCCTGGCAGAGCAATGGAAAGCCACGCCGTCGCAGATCGCGCTTGCCTGGCTGCTCCGGCGGTCGCCGGCAATTTTGCCGATCCCCGGAACTTCCAGCGTCGAGCACTTGGAAGAGAATGTCGCTGCCGCCGCTCTGAAGATCGACGAAGGCAAGATGAAGGCACTTGACGAGCAAGGCGAACGGGTCGGATCTCGGCCCCTGCAAGGCGCCGCCCAGTGAACGGGGCGATGCCGATCCTACGTCATTGCCGGCAGATGGCATGCCTTAACGCGGCGCGGGTGGCATGCCCTAGTCCCGGCGTTGCCGGGATAGGCATGTCGTGATAGCTTGGGGTTACGATTGCATTTGCTCATCTTCCACCTGGACGTGCTGTCGGGTTCTGCCAGAAAGGAAGCTCAGACGGAAGCCGGTGCGGCCTGGGTCTTGGACTTCTCCGCCATCTCGCGTTCGGCGATCAGGTCTTCCAGCCGCTCCTTCTCGCGCAAGAGTTCTTCCAGCGACCCGCCGGCCTGGCCTTTCGCTTGGAGCCCCGGGATGCTGATCGACTGGCTGCGCAACCATTCGTCGATCTGCGCCTCGTTCCTCTTGTAAAGGTAGAACCCCAGCGCGGCAACGCCGACGCCCGCGACGAAACCGGTGACGTGATCTGAACTGATACTCATAAATGTCTTGCTCCTCAAAAAAGACTATCTAGTGTTGAACCGTATGGGAATTCCCTGCGGCATTCGCCCGAATCCCTCCAGGACCTCGCCGTGGACCTTCGACACATCGCGAAGTTCCTCCAGCAAGTTGCGGAAGGGGTGCGCTCCGCCGCCCGTAATCGCGTATTTGAGCAGCCCCTGCAGCGCGCTCAGCACGCGCACTCGTTCGGGGGCGTCGACGTCGGGCCCGATCATCACTTCATAGCGGGCCTCGCCGTCGCCGCGGCCGCGCACCTCCACGGGCCGGACTTGCACGCCAGCGGGCGGAAGCGCGACCAGGTGCCGTCCGAAGGAAGCCAGCCAGGTGACCACCGAGGCCGCCAGGAAGTTCCCACGCACAAAAGCCGTGACAAGATAGGCCAGCGAAAGAACTTCCGGATCGAACGTGTGGCGCTCGCGAAGTTCCTGCTGGGCATGATCCACCACCGCCCAGGCTGTGCCCAACCCCGCCAGCCAGTCCCAGCGCGTGTGTAATGTCTTCACCCGCTTAAGCCCGCGCAGCGCCAGCGCCAAGGCCAGCAGGACGGCAGACACCGCGGCGCTGCCGCCCAGCGCGGGCCGCTGCTCAGGTTCCGCTAAGAGTCGCACCGGCGCGGAGCCGCAGTCCAACGAGAGGTGAAAGGCGATGCGGAGGACGATTTCCTCCTGGCTGATCTCGTGCGGGTTGAAGCGGGCCAGAATGGACCGCGTGATGGGCGAGAAACTGATGGAATTCATCCCCGGATGTTCGCGGACGCCAGCCAGCATGCGTTGAACGTCGGCAGGGGCAACCGACAACCGCACGCGGACCCGCCCCGGAAGAGAGTGGACCACCGTCACGACCGGTTTCCTGGCTGCGATCATCGGGTCCTCCGTTCCACGTCGTGAAACAACAGCCGCGACGAGTTGAGCACCACGGCGACCGTGCAACTGTTGTGCAGCACCGCGCCCCAGAAGACGGGCAGCACGCCGATCGAGGCCAGCACGATTCCCAGCGTGTTCACGCCCACCGCCGCCGTAAAATTCTGCCGCACGGTCTGCATCGTCCGCCGCGCCAGGTGAATCACTGCAGGGATCATCAAGGGATCGTCGCCGGTGACCGTGATGTCGGCCGCTTCCATAGCGATATCCGTTCGCGAACCACCCATCGCGATCCCCACGTCGGCGTAGGCCAAGGCCGGCGCGTCGTTGATCCCGTCGCCCACCATCACGACGTGCGTGCCCTTGGACTGGAGCCTCAGGACCGTTTCCGCCTTGTCGTCGGGCATGGCCTCGGCCTTGTAGCGGTCGACGGTCATGCGGTCGGCGATGATCTCGGCGTGTTGCTCCACGTCGCCGGTGAGGAGCACGATGTCGTCGATGCCCGAATAGCGGAGCCGATTGATGGTCTTCTTCATGTTCTCGCGCAGGGCGTCCTGGATGCCCAGCACGCCCAAGAGGGCCTGATCCTCGGCCACGTACACGATGTTCTCGCCCGCGCGGACCAGGCGATTGACCGCCTCGGTGGCCGGGGCCAGATCGATGGAGTTTTCCTGCATGAAGCGCCGGCTGCCCACGCGGATGATGCGGTCGGTTACCTTGGTCTGGACGCCGCGGGCCGTGTACACCTGGGTATCCTGATGGGCGGGGATCTGCCAGCCGCTGCGGCGTACCTTTTCCACGATGGCCGCCGCCATGGGGTGCGTGCTGGTCTCCTCGGCGGCGCCGGCGCATTGCAACATCTCGCGGGCGGGGACCTCCGCCTTCAGGGAAATGACGCTGGTCACTTCCGGGCGTCCCACGGTCATCGTGCCGGTCTTGTCGAAGATCAACGTGTCGGCCTCGGCCAGCAGTTCCAGGTAATTGCTCCCCTTGATGAGGATGCCGTTCCTGGCCGCCGTGCAGATGGCCGCCGACAGGGCAGTGGCCGTCGAGAGCCGGACGCCGCAAGAGTAGTCGATGATGAGCATGTTCAGCGCGCGGCTGCTCTTGCCCGTCACCAGATACACGATCAAGGCCAACAGGAAATTGACCGGAATGAACTGGGCCGAGAAGCGGTCGGCGATGGTCTGGACGTTCGCCTTGCGGTGCGTGGCCTCCTCGACCATGTGGACGATGCGGGCCACGGCGGTCTGGTCGCCCACCTTCACCGCCCGAATCACGAGCCGCCCGCTCTTGACGACGGTTCCGGCAAACACGTCGTCGCCCTGGGCCTTGCGCAAGGGCATGTATTCGCCGGTAATCGAGGCCTGATCGACCGCCGCCTCGCCCGACTCCACGGCCCCGTCCACACTGATCTTCTCGCCCGTGTGGACCATGACCCGATCGCCGGCGTGGAGTTGATCGAGGTCCACGCACTCCTCGGCCCCATCCTCGCGCAAGCGCCAGACGGTCTCTTCGCCCACCGAGAGCATGTTGCGGATCGCGCGGCGGGTGCGGCCCATCGTGTAGGCAGTCAGCAGTTCGGCGATGTCCGCCAGCCAAATGATCGTCAGCGCCGAAAGTCCCCTGCCACTGGCGATGCTCGCCAGAATCGCCGTGGCACTGAGCGTATCGGCGTTGGGACGATACGTGGTGGCCAGCGAACTAAGGCCGCTACGGAAAATGGGGACTGCCAACGAGACGGCCGTCAGCGAGGGAACGGTAAGGAACCGTGCCGCGAGCGTGGCCGGCGCGTGGCTGGCGGGCTTGCGGAAAAAGTAGTAAACGAGCGTCGCCGTGGTGACTCCGATGCGCACGAGCATGTCGGAGATCGGCCCCTCTTGCAGACGGCGCTCGTTCACGGTCGGGCGGTTCTGCTCGGCCCGTTCGGCCTTGTAGGCGGTCAAGGAGTACGAGCCGATCACCAATTCCACTAGTTCCAGCACATCCTGCGGCGACACGAGGGCATGGTCATAGTGGAGGAGCACATTCTGCGTGCGGATGTTGACGCGGGCCTGGCGGACCGGCGACAAGTCCTGCAAGCGCTGCCGGATTTCGGCGGTGTACGTGTCCAGATAGCGCAGCGCGCGGCAACCGATTCGCAGCCTTCCCGGAAGGGCGTGGACAATCTCGCAATGCAGAAGCGGTTGCCGTTTGCGCCAGAACATTATTCACCCATTCTCACACAGAGCTACGATTGCCGGCCGCCGATCAACGAGGCCAAGCCCCACCAGACAAGCGTGAGCCCCGCCGGAAAGGCCCGCATGCCTTGTGTCCACACGCGTTGCACGCCGATGGCAGCTAACAGAATGAGTCCGGCCGACCAGAGATCGACCAAGCCGCCCGTCTGGTCATATACTATCCGATTCATACTGCCCAGAATCTCCCTCAATTCCCCAACGACAACCGGCTCCGGCGTCCGTTTCAACTCGGCATCCAGGCCCATCAGGCGGACAACGGCGGCGAAGAGCAATTCGGGACGTACCTGGTCTTCCCGGTAGACGATGAGCACGCTGCCCGTGGCGGGGTCCAGCTTGACGGACTGCACGCCCTGGACGTTTAACAGCTTTTCCTGGAGGATTGCCGCTCCGGCGCCGTTTTCGGCCAGGGAAGGCACGCGCAGCCGTACCCGGCCGGGCATCCAATGCGCGGTTTGGACCGGCCCCGTGCGGAGCATCGGCATGAGTGTCCGGCGACGGCCCTTACTCTTGCCCAGCAGGCCGGCAAGTAGGAATCCGGTAAGGATGTGCATACGATCTCCGAATTGTGGCGACAGGTTTCAGTGCCAAACGCCTACTGGGAGTTTTACTCCCCAAACTCCAGAATTTGTTCGACCGAATTATACGCAAATTGGGCGGCAGGCAACCATCCACAGAACAGGAGCCGATGCTCCAGTCTCGCCCCCAGCCGCCACGGGGGCTTTCCGAACAAGTGGTTTCCTGCCAAAATTGTCATGCATCGCCAAGGAACTTCTCAACCACTCGCCAAAGAACCGTCGTAGGTCAGGCTTTCCTGCCTGACTCGTCGCCACTCTCAGGCTGGAAAGCCCGACCTACTTAGAATCCTGGCGGGTGGTTAGCTTCTTTAGTATAGAATATGGCTACCAAGCAAGATAGTGTTGTTGGGAAAAATGGACAAACAAGGGATAATTGGTTGTCTTGAATAAGAACACTGACCCGAGAGGGGTTTCATGGAAAGCGTTACGGTAGAAAACTATCTCAAGGCAATCTACCAACTGTCCGACGCCTCGGGCGGTGTCCCGACCGGCGAGCTGGCTCGCCGCCTGGAGATCACGCCGGGCAGCGTTACGTTGATGCTTCAGCGGCTGGCCGAGGCGGGGCTAGTGAAGTATGCTGCCCATCAAGGCGTTCGCCTCACCAAGAAGGGCCAGAAGGTGGCAATTCGCGTCGTGCGCAACCACCGCCTGCTCGAACTCTACCTTACCAATACCTTGGGACTCCCTTGGGATGAGGTACACGAGGAAGCCGAAAATCTGGAGCACGCCGTTTCCGACCGATTGGTGGCCCGCATTGACGAATACCTGGGGCATCCCGCCCGCGATCCCCACGGAGACCCGATTCCCGACGCCGACGGCAAGATGAGGACCAGGGAGGGAACTCCTTTGGCTGAGTGCATCGCCAAGACTCCCTTTGTGCTGTTGCGCGTGCCGGATCGGTCGCCCGATTTTCTTCGCTACCTCCGCGACAGCGGTTTGATGGTTGGCGCGGATGGGACCGTGCTAGAAAACCAGCCCTCGGCTGGCATTGTAACGCTTGAGGTCGGTGGCCGCACGATCAGCTTGAGCCGGGAAATGGCGGCCAGCATCCTGGTCCGCCCGCTGTAATCCCCCGGTTCACGATTCCTTCGGCAGGAAATGGAACAGGAGCGAAAGCTTCTTCCACGCGGTTGCACCCAGCCTGCGGATTTGCGGCGGCGGTCGTGTTTCATACCCCTTGGAGGGTATGTGTGCCCTGGGGCCCCGAAAAATCCAACCGCGCCCTCTTGCCGCCCCCACGCGACGCCCCTATTATTGTTTTCGACCGATATTTTTGTATGCCAAATCTTTATTTTTGAACAACATAAATTCTACTATTGGGAAAACAAAATGCAACGCTCGAAACCAGCTCCTGCCGGCTTTACGCTCGTCGAACTCCTGGTGGTTATCGCCATTATCGGCATCCTCATCGGCCTGCTCCTGCCGGCAGTCAACGCGGCGCGGGAGGCGGGTCGTCGCACGCAATGCGCCAACAATCTCAAGCAGATCGGCCTGGCCCTGCTCAACTTCGAGGGCAACTATGGCGCCTTCCCGCAAGCCTTCAGGCCGTTCCCCGTTCCCGATCCTGCGGCGCCTAGCGGGACGGGCAGCTACGGTCCTTCGGCGTTCCTCCTGATCCTGCCCTTTATGGAATACAACAGCGTGTATCGGCAGATCAACCTTACCAAGGCGGCCCTCGATCCTGTGAACATGCCGCCCAAAAACCCGGCCTACTCGACCGCCATCCCGACGTTCCTCTGCCCTTCTGCCCCGGGCAACCCCACGGTCGATTACTCGGCAGAGTTGAGTAACAGCTTCAACAACTTCGGGGTCAGCGTCAGCTTCGCGCCGGGGCTGATTTTCGGGCGCACCGACTACGCCCCGGACGCCGGGATGCAGGCGGACCTGCCGGGCATCAGCATCAATGCGGGCGCCTCGATCATTTGCGAACCGCCGGACGGCCCGGTGCGCGTCGCCCAAATCACCGATGGCATGTCCCACACGTTCCTGGTCAACGAAGACGCAGGGCGGCCGGGTTGGTACGGAAGCCAAGGCGCGGCGGCGGTGTCGGGCTACACGGGCGCGAGCGGAACTGCGCCTCAAGGCGGAGGAGCATGGGCCGACCCGCTCAACTACATCGCCACCAACGGCAGTGATCTGAGCGGGTCCGGCATCGCCGCCGGTGGCGGGTTCATGGGAATCCCCGTAGCGCCGTGGACCTGCGCCAACGGCTGTTCTAACGACAGCGAAATCTTCGCCTTTCACCCTGGAGGGAGCAACACGCTGTTCGGAGACGGGTCGGTGCAGTTCGTTATAAACCAACTGACGATGAATCAGGTCCAGGCCTTGCTCAGTCGCGCCGGGGGCGAGTTCATCAACTTCGATTACTAAGGGGGTATCCGGGCATGAAGAAGGTCGTCCTCTGCCAGATGGCGGCACTGACGCTGGCCTGTGCCTCGTGCAGCAACAACAACCAATATCCGGTGTCGGGCAAGGTGACGTACCACGGTTCCCCGGCATCCGGCGCTACGGTCTACTTCCGTCGTCCGGGCGGCGACGCCATGAACGACCACGCGATTATGGGCATCGTGCAGGAGGACGGCTCCTTTGAACTCGTCTCCGGCTTGCCAGGCAAAGGCGCTCCGCCCGGCGCGTACGATGTCCTGATCGAATGGAGGCGCCTTAGCGGCCCGAGCAGGGGGCGTCCGCACCAGGTCCCCGACGTGCTGAAAGGCCGCTATGCCGACCCAAAACGCCCTCTCCTTCACGTCACGGTGGAGGCCAAAGCCACGAACCTGCCCCCGTTTGAACTGATCGACTGATCGAATGGGTTTGCGGTTCTTCGCATTCGTGCTAAACTTGGAGCAGCGTATTTTTTGGGCCAAATAAGGCATTTTGGCCTGCCAAAATGAGTTTCCAGTGACTGCAGGAGGTCGATCGTGGCTTGGTCCAAGGGTGGTGGAAAGACGAAACCCGCGAGCACGCTTCGGCCGGCCGATGGTTTGTCGTCCAGCGAGGAAGACCGGAGCGGCGGAATTGCCATTGCTGCGGCGGACGGCCACGTCTCCTTGGAAGGCGTGCATGGCAGCGTGAAACTGCCCGACCATGAAGCCGGCTTCTGGCGGCAGTGGTGGGCGTTTTCCGGACCGGCGGTCCTGGTCAGCGTGGGCTATATGGACCCGGGCAACTGGGGCACCGACCTGCAAGCCGGCGCCCAGTTCAAGTTTGGTCTCTTGTGGGTCGTGGGGATGGCCAGCCTGATGGCCATCTTCATGCAAGTGATCTCCGCCCGTCTGGGCGTCGTGACCGGCAAAGACCTTGCCCAATGTTGCCGCGACTGGTATCCGCGCTGGACCCGCTGGCCTAACTGGCTGTTGTGCGAACTGGCCATCGGCGCATGCGATCTGGCCGAGGTGCTAGGCAGCGCCGTGGCCCTGAACCTCATGTTCCACATCCCCCTGCTGTGGGCGGTGATCATCACGGGGTTGGATGTATTGTTGCTCTTGGGACTGCAGCGGTTTGGGATGCGGACCATCGAGGCCGTCGTTCTGCTGCTCGTGGCGACCATGACGGTGTGCTACTTCATCGAGATTTTCGTTCTTCCGCAAACGCAGCCGAGCTTTGCCGAAATGGGGCTGGCCCTGGTAAGTCCGAGCTTTCGCAATGTACAGGGGATCTTCGACAAGGACATGCTCGTATTGGCCATCGGCATCATTGGGGCCACGGTCATGCCGCACAACCTTTACCTGCATTCGGCCCTGGTGCAGACGCGCAGGCTGGGAAAGGACGAACGGTCGATTCGCCGCGGGATCCACTTCAACACGATCGACTCGGTCGTGGCCTTGACCATTGCCTTCTTCGTCAACGCCGCTATCCTGGTGCTGGCAGCGATGGTGTTTTTCGGCAAAGAGAGCGTTGCCGTATCGGGCGGCCAGATCGTGACTTTTTCCCGCGACAGCGATTGGATTCGCATCGCTTACCTGACGCTTGCGCCGCTGTTGGGAACGGTCGCCGCCAGCACGCTGTTCGTCGTGGCCCTGTTCGCCAGCGGGCAGAGCAGCACGATCACCGGCACGCTCGCCGGGCAGGTGGTGATGGAGGGGTTCATGCACTGGCGGATTTCTCCCTGGGTGCGACGGTTGATCACGCGCACGTTGGCCATTCTGCCGGCGGTCTTCGTGATCGGCCTGCGCGGCGACAGCAGCGTGACAAATCTGCTCTGTCTCAGCCAGGTCGTACTTGCGCTACAACTCCCCTTTGCCATGTTCCCGCTCTTGTTGTTCACGTCTTCCCACAAGAGAATGGGCAGATGGAAACTCGGTCGGTTCTTGTTGATCGCCGGTTGGGGCAGTGCCCTTTTGATTACGGCCATGGACATCTTCGCTTTGCCGGACTCGCTGCAAGCGGCCTGGAAAGTCGTCATGGGTCGATGACGGTGCTTCTGTCGACCTCACAACTGCAGTTGCAGGGCGTCGGCGGCCGACGGGTAGTGCGCGAGTTCGGTGAACGGATTGCAACTCAGGGCCGAAGGATGGGGCATGCTCTGCATCCAGGGCGCTACGCCACCCGCGGTCCGAAACTCATCAAAGCAGCGCACAAAAGCCTCGACAATCACCGGATCGAAGTGGGCCCCCGACTCCGCCAGGATGGTTTCATAGGCCTCGTCCGGCGGCATGGACGGCTTGTACACCCGCCGCGACGTCAAGGCGTCGTACACGTCGGCCAGGGCCACGATCCGTGCGGAAAGCGGGATCGCCTGGCCAGCAAGGCCTTCGCAATAGCCGCTGCCGTCGAACTTCTCGTGGTGGTAGCGGGCGATTTCCGCGGCCATGTCCATGAAGCTGCCGCGGCCCACGTAGTCGCGGGCCTGTTCCAGGGTTTCGGCCCCGGCCAGTACATGACGCTTCATGATCTCGATTTCTTCCGCATCGAGCCGACTCGGCTTCTGCAAGATGGCGTCGGGGACGGCCACCTTGCCTATGTCGTGCAGGGGACTGGAGCGGTAGAGGTTCTGCAGGAAGCGATCGTCGATGATGTCCACGTACGGCCCGCGCTCACCCAGGTCCACGGCCAGCGTTTGCGCGTAGTAGCGCATGCGGAGCACGTGTTCGCCGGTTTCCGTATCGCGCGAATCGGTCAAGCGGGCCAGGGCGAAGACCGTCATGTCCTGCGTCGCCGCCCACTGGCGGGTGCGCTGCTCAACCAGTTCCTCTAGGCCGTCGGCATGAATCTGCAATTGCTCCTTGGCGGCCGAAAGCTCTCTCTGCGTGTTTCCCAGGCGGATATGCACACGCACTTTGGAGAGCAACTCGTCGTGGTTGAACGGTTTGACTAGGTAATCGTCGGCCTGCGCCTCGTAGCCCTGGATCCGTTCCGCAGCCGAGCCCTTGCCGGAAACCAGGATGACCTGGATAAGCTGCCCCACCTCGCTGGACTTGATGCGCCGGCACGTCTCGTAACCGTCGATGCCCGGCATCATGATATCCAGCAAGACGAGTTGCGGCTTGAAGACGGGCAACTTGGCGAGACATTCTTCGCCGCTGGCGGCCGTCTCCAGGTCGTGATCTTTCCGCAGAATGCGACGGAGGATGTCGACGTTCGTGGAAACATCGTCGACGATCAGGATGCGGCCTTTGGCGCTCATAGGTCTTCTCCATAGCTTGCCTGTGCCGCTGCAACGGCACGACCGCCGGCGGCCTCTTCCTCGAATTCTGTCATGCTGAATTGTATGAACTTGCCGAGGAACAGTTCCAATTCATCCAACGGAACGCCGCGATTTTCATCGCGGAGACTGGTCACGCAGCGCTTGCTGAGACGACGGTTGCGATTCATGCTCATCGCTTCGATTTCGGACGATCCACCGGGCAACCGACGCCAGTAAAGTCTGCCGGTCGATCGGTTTCGTGACGTAGTCATCGCAACCGGCGTTCAGGCATAGCTGCCTGTCTTCCGCCATAGCGTGGGCCGTCAGGGAAATGATGGGGCCACCGTATCCATGTTCGCGAAGTGTACGCACCGCCGTATAGCCATCCATGACCGGCATCTGCATGTCCATCAGGATCACGTCAAATGCCCGGCCGTGTTTCCAAGCGGCCAGCGCTTGTTCCAAGGCATGTCGTCCATTTTCGACTACGGTCACTTCGGCTCCCGCCTTTTTGAGCAGGAACGTTATCAGCCGTTGGTTGTCGGGGCCATCTTCGGCAAGCAAGATCCGGCAATCGAGGTGGATGGCCGCAACATTGGTTTCGCACGAACACCTTGCGGTGGGATCAATCGCTCCCGCAGGTCTCTCCAACAGCGGGATTTCCTCGATGTTGCCTACGGCAATCGTCAAGCTGAAGGTACTCCCTTGGCCGGGCACGCTCTCGACCCTGATGTTGCCGCCGAGCGTTTCCGCTAACCGCTTGCTGATCGTCAAGCCCAGCCCCGTTCCGCCGAATCGGCGCGTCGCCGAAGAGTCGCCTTGATTGAACGGCTGAAACAACTCGGAGATGGTTGTTGCCGATATGCCGATGCCCGTATCGATGATGTCAAACCGAAGCATCGAGGGTCCGGAGAACTCCCGCACGAAGGAAGCCACGACACGCACCTTGCCTGTCTCGGTAAACTTGATGGCGTTGCCTAGCAGGTTGATGAGGATCTGACGCAAGCGGCGCGGATCGCTCCGAATCGAAACAGGAATGCTGCCGGCGCATTCGATCTCCAGCGGCAGCCCCTTCGCGTCGGCGCGAATTTGCATCAGTCCTGCGACTTCGGTCAAGATTTCTCTGGGCGAGCAACGGATCTGCTCGATCGTCAGCTTTCCCGCTTCGATCTTGGAAAGGTCAAGGATGTCATTGATCAGTTCCAGTAGATGGTTGCCATTTCGTTGGATGGTACGAATGGCCTCGATACGGTCTGGCAGCACACTGTTACTTTCGACCTCGTCAAGGAGCAGTTCGGCGAAGCCGAGAATCGCCGTCATCGGGGTGCGAATTTCATGGCTCATATTGGCCAGGAACTCGCTCTTCGCTCGTGTGGCGGCAACGGCGGCTGCGTTCGCCTCTTGGAGGACTACCGCCTGTTGTGTTAACTCCTCTTCCGCCTGTCGTCGCTGCTGGACTTCGTTGTACAGTTCCTGATTGGCTTTCATCAACTCATCGGTGCGCACTCCCAACGTCTCCTTGAGCTGTCTCTGTGCGACGGCCAGGCGCAAGTGGACTCGCACTTTGGAGAGCATTTCTTCGTGATCGAAAGGCTTGATCACGTAGTCGTCGGCCTGGGAGGCATAGCCGTTCAGTCTTTCCGCGAGTGAACCCTTGCCGGAAACAAGGATGACTTGTATAGAGCCGCCACGATCACTCGCCTTGATTCGTCGGCACGTTTCGAATCCGTCGATGCCGGGCATCATGATGTCCAACAGCACAAGTTGCGGATCGAACGCGGCCAGCTTCGCCAGGCATTCCTCGCCGCTGGCGGCGGTTTCCAGGTCGTAATCTTTCCGCAGGATGCGGCGGAGGATGTCGACATTCGTGGGAACATCGTCGACGATCAGGATGCGGCCCTTCGTACTCATGGGTCTTCTCCGCAAGTGGCCAGAACCGCACCGCTGTCAGTGTTGTCCTCGTCGTCTTCGTTGTCTTCCTCGGCGGGGGCCAAAGGTAGTTCGCAATAGAAGATGCAGCCCTTTTGCACGTTGTTTTCGGCCCAGATGCGGCCGTGGTGCCCGTCGACAATTTCGCGGCAGATCGCCAAGCCCAATCCCGTGCCTCCGCTGCCGGACTTTGTCTTGCTGGATTGAATGAATTTGCCGAAGATCAGTTCCAGCTCGTCGGGCGGGATGCCGGGCCCTTCGTCGCGGACGCTGATCAGGCAGGTCTTGCCCACGCGGCGGCTGTTGACGTGGATCGTACTACTTTGCGGCGAGAATTTGACCGCGTTGCTCAGCAGATTGCGGATGATCTGCTTGAATCGCTCTGGATCGGCCAGCACGATCGTGGGCTCATCCGGCTTGCGATAGGCGATGCAGATGCCTTTCCGCGAGATCAGCGAACGGAACTCGTCGACGACGACTTCCACGAGGCCGTCCAAGGCCACGGGCTCCAGGTCGAACGTCATGCGTCCGGCTTCGAGTTTCGACAGGTCGAGCAAGTCGTTGACGAGATCCAGCAAGGTCTCGGCGCTGTGGCCGACGTTGTCGAAGAATTCCTTCAATTCGCCGCGATCGTCGGACTGGCACTCGTCCACGCCGAAACGGGCGTAGCTCAAGATCCCGTGCAAGGGCGTGCGCAGCTCGTGTGAAATGTTCGCCAGGAATTCGCTCTTGGAGCGGTTGGCCGCCTCGGCCGCGTCGCGCTGCTCGACGATCACCTTCGAGAGGGCCAGCAACTGCGATTGGGCGATTAGCAAGGCGTGCGTATCCAGCAAGCGGAGATCGTTGCCGCCGTGGTCCACGAGGATCGGTTCGTAGGAGTGCTCGTTCGTCCGCGCCAAGGCAAGCTCGGCGGCGGCGTGGATCGAGCACTCCGCGGGCAGCCGCAAGAGTTCGATCGGCCAGTTGTTGAGAAACTCCTTGATCGGCTTCCGCAGGAACAATTCGCGGCAATAAGGCCCGCTCAGCCGGCGAAAGAACGTATCGCGGGCAACGACCCCCAAGAGATTGCCGTCGGCCATCACGATCGCGCCGGGAAGATCCTGGCGGCGATCAAATTCGGCCTTGATCAACTCCGTCCGCGTATTGGCATCCACGCTCCAAACTACGGTCGGCAAGTCGGCTAAGGTGGAATTCACGTGGATCTTCTCGGGGTTCGATTGGTTCATGATAGATCCCCGGGCTGCGGACGATGGCATGCTTCCAAGGCCGTGCGAAACGGGGATCTACGGGTGAGTAGACCTGTCAGGAAAAATTCTTTTGAGTAGGGTGATCGTGACATCTTCGTCAGTGCGGGCAAGATCATAGGGTGTCGGACTGAGGTCATAAGCCACACAAACCTAGCACGGACCAACGGGGACCGTTTGTTAGAACTTTGTTTGGAACAAAACTGTCGCTGCCGGAAGTAAATTGCGCAACCCTCTATTCATTAGGGTTTGTAATGCAGCATGAAACCGGTTGATGGAGACGACCGCCAACTCGCCGGCCAATTGGCCAGCCCACTCAACTCGCTGCCTTCGCCAGTTCGCCACCGCCGCGGGGTGACCTGATGCAAATCCAATAATTTAGGTAACCTGAAGTTGTTGAGTTCCTTGTAATCGGTTGCGCATGGCCTTGGTCGTAACGTGGCGAACTTATGGCATTACGAGCAGACGGCTAGCAGTTGGCAAGCTGACGATCGAGCCGAGAACTCGCCTGGTAGGGCGGCGCGATGGGTGACCGGCAAGACCAGCGGCCTTCCGCCAGTTTTGCTCTTTGATTCCTTGATTTTCCTTGAATTATGGAAGCGGGCCTGTGTTCCGTTTCAAATATTCATCAGCGCGAGTGATGGATTTGCCAGGGATCTGCTTCGTCTTTTGAAACAGGCCGCGAAGATCGCGGGGAACTGGCCGCCTTTTCCCGCTGTGTTTTCGGGGTGGCACAAATCGCGGCCGGAAAAACAGTGATGAGCCTGTTTAAAAATTTGAAACAGATTGTTGCGCCTTCACCATGTCACAAAATGGATGGGTTCAAAAATAATTCCGAGCGGCGGCCAAGCCGGCCTTGCAAGGCTTGCCAACTGCTAGGCCGACTGTACTTCGAAAAACCGCGCCGTTCGAGCGAGTTGGGGCCGGTCGAGACCGATGCGGTCGCGGCCCCCAAGCTGGGCGATTTGCTCTCGGCCCACCAGATCCCGCTGGTGATCTTGGATGCCTGCCGCAGCGGCCGGGTCGATGAGTCCACGTTGCGGTCGGTCGCCCCGCGGCTGATCGAGGCTGGCGTCAGCAGCGAGCTGACCATGAGCCACGCCATCCACGTGGAGGCGGCCCGCGTGCTGATGGAACGGTTCTACCGCGAGTGGTGGCCGGGCACAGGATCGGCCAGGCCCTCGACCTGGGCCGCGCGTCGAGCCCGATCGCTGGATCGAGCCCGGTCCCGGCGGACGCACGGTGCCGCTTGTCGATTGGTTCCTGCCGCAGTTCTACCAGCGGGGCGACGACCCGCGGTTGGATCCGCCGGGCACGAGTGTTGCCGTGGCCGCCGCTCCTGCAGCGCAGCCCGCCGATTCCGCCGCGTTCGACTTCTTCCTCAGCCACAACCACGCCAGCAAGCCGCGGGTCGAAAAGATTGCCGTGGCCCTGCGCGAGCGTGGCCTGCGGGCCTGGTACGATGCGTGGAACGTCGGCCGCGAACCAATCCAGGTCGCCGTGGAAAAGGGCATCGCGGCCAGCCGGTTCGTGATGATCTGCTGCACCCGCAAGGCGCTGGAGTCCGACTGGGTCGAGGCCGAACGGCAGATGGCCTATGCCAAGGACGTCTTGGGCCGCAATATCCTGCCTGTACTGCTGGAGGACGTGGCCGATCGGTTGCTGCTGGGTCTGAAGACGGTCGACCAGGGACAGTTGGAGTGGCGCGATCCTGCCCCCTCCACACTGCACCGTATCTTGCGTCATCCCCGATATGTCGGAGCCTACGCTTATGGCCGCTCCCTCGTCGATCCGCGGCGGAAGATTCCCGGTCGGCCAGGCACCGGCCAGACTCGACTTCCCATGGACCGGTGGCGAGTGCTTCTTCATGACGTATTCCCGGCTTACATTACCTGGCAGCAGTACCTGGCGAACCAGGAGCGGCTGAAGCAAAACGCCTCCCAATTCGAGACGCTTGGGGCTCCTCGTGAGGGACCGACTCTGCTGGGAGGGCTTGTGACGTGTGCCGATCAGGCTGAGGAATCTGCTCCGCCCCGGCAGCACGCCCTGCGCCCCTTGCACATCTTGCTGGTCGAAGACCACGGTGTCACCGCGAAAATGATGCGCATGATGCTCACCGCGGAAGGCCATTCAGTCGAATCCGCGGGGGACGTGGCCACGGCGATGCAACTGGCTAACCAACACGCCTTCGATCTGCTGGTTAGCGATCTTGGGCTGCCGGACGGCAGCGGCCACGACCTGATGCGCGAACTACGCGAGCATGGGTACAAGTTCCCCGGTATCGCGCTGAGTGGCTACGGACAGGAGGATGACATCCAGCGAAGCCGCAAAGCGGGCTTTGCCGCCCATCTGACGAAGCCGGCCTCACGCGAAGCCGTGATTGAAGCTGTTGCGGCGGCTACGGCCGGGCAACCAGCGACGAATGCTACGGGGCCAACATCTGGCGCGGACACAACCGCGCGCGTCAACGCTGCGGTATTCGACGTTGATTCGGCACTCAAGCGATGCTTCGGGAAGCCCGCCTTCCTCAAGAATATGGCGAGCCATTTCCTGACGGAATCGCCGGCAATGCTTGGGCAGGTGCGCGAGGCACTTGACAGGCAAGATGCGGCCGAAGTCGCCGCCACCGTCCATCGGCTCGCCGGGACGTTGGGATATCTGGGCGAGCCAGAAGCCCTCGCGGCGGCGCAGGAGGTCGTGAAGATTGGTAAATCCGGCGACCTCTCGCCAGCAGCCGAGGCCATTGCCCGCCTTGAGCAGAAGGTTGCTGGGTTGCGAGATGCCGTTTCGAAGTGGTCGCAGGTGAGCCAGTGATTCCTGCATCCGCCCGTAACACTGCAGGGAACGCCCTCCGTGGCGTCCCACGGCCCGGAACGCCACGGAGGGCGTTCCCTACAGAATTTCGGCCGGTAGAAGTGTTACCGTGGTTTGAACCATGTCGCCAAACGGACAATTTATGCACCCTGCAAGTCGGTGTCGTTAATTGGTGACGGTGGACGCAAGAACCCGACCTACCAATCTTTTGCAACTTTATCCTTACAAGATCCGCACTTTGCGGCCTTCGACCCGCACCCGCCCTTGGGCGATAAGCTGGATGGCCTCGGGATAGGCCTCGCACTCGGCCTCGAAGACCCGCGCGGCAAGCGTGTCGGCGGTATCGCCGTCCAGTACGGGGACGGCCTGTTGCAGGATCACCGGGCCGTGGTCGTACTGGTTGTCGGCAAAATGGACCGTGCAGCCGCTGATCTTGGCACCGTAGTCCAGCACGGCTTTGTGTACGTGGTGGCCGTAAAAACCCTGGCCGCAGAAGGCCGGAATCAGGCCCGGATGGATGTTCGTCACGCGATTGGCAAAGTCGTCGGCAATCGTCATTCGCTTGAGAAAGCCGGCCATCACCACCAGGTCAGCCCGCGCGGCGCGGCAGTGGTCAAAAATCGCCCGGCTGTACTCTTCCTGCGACGCGAAGCACTGCGACGGCACGACCGTCGTCGGGATACGGGCGTCGTGGGCGAATTGCAACCCGCGGGCAGCGGGACTGCTGGAAATGACCAGGACGATTTGAACGTGCAAACGCCCCGCCTCGATCTTTTCGATCAAGTTCTTCAAGGTCGTGCCGCCGCCGGAAATGAGTACGGCAATGCGGAAGGCAGAATCAGTAAGCGACATGGGAAGGAAAGGAAAACACGAAATCCGAATGCCGAAATCCGAAAGTAATTCAAAATGCTAAGGAGGAAACCACGAAACACACGAATGACACGAAAGAAATGCAATGACAGAAAAATGAGTGACAGAAATAGGCTTCCGGACTGGGATGGTCTGTTCTGCTTTCAGACTATATTTCTGTCACCCATATTTCTGTCCTTCCTTTCTCCTTTCGTGTCGTTCGTGTATTTCGTGGTTCTCCATCGTTTTCACTGGTTGACAACGCGAAGATAGAGTTGTGTCCGGTAATCGCCGATCTCGACCTCCACTGGCTCTACGCCGCTTATCGGCTCGAAGGAGATCGACACGGCCAGCGTCTCGGTCATGATGTACTCGCAGAACTGCTCGATCGCCGCCCGCAGCTCCGCACTATCGGAGACGATGGCGATCTCGACGCGGTCGGTGAACTGGCAATTCATCGCCTTGCGGAGATCGTTGACCGTGCGGGCGAGCCCGCGCGCGATTCCTTCGCGAATCAGGTCCTCGTTCAGTTCGGTGGAAAGCACCACGACGCAGGCGTTGCCCTGGGCCGCCGCCCAGCCTTCCTTGGCCTGTAGGCGGATCTGAATGTCGTCGGCATCGAGCACCACCGGACTGTCGGGCAAGGCGAGGGTAACCTTGCCCTGGCTCTTCAACTCGGCCAGCAGGGCGCCGCCGTCGGCCTGGGCCAGAAGCTTCTTCACAGGCGGCAGTCGCTTGCCCAAACGCGGGCCAAGCCGCTTCAAGTCGGGCAACACCGTATAGATGATGTAATGATCGGCCCGCTCGGGAAACTCGACCTTCTTCACATTCAGTTCGCCGCAGATCAACTCGGCGTGCTCTTCCAGCCAGGCCAAGTGCGTGCGGTCGGCCAAGATGACCTCGACCCTGGCCAACGGCTGGCGGACTTTGAGCTTGGCGCCCATGCGGGCGGAAAGGCCCTGCGAAACGATCTCACGGACCAGTTTCATCTGGGCCGAGAGGGCCTCGTCGATCAGCGTGGCATCGCCGGTTGCGTAGTCGCAAAGATGGACGCTCTCAACAGGCGTAGTGGCGTGGGCTGCATCGGCAGGCGAGACGCCCGCACCACGGAAGGCGGCGACGGCCAGGTTCTGCCAAAGCTCCTCGGCCAGGAAGGGAACCATGGGGGCGATCAGTTTGGCGGTGGTCAAAAGGCATTCGTAGAGCGTCCAGTAGGCGTCGCGCTTGTCGGTGTCGTGTACGCTGCTCCAGAAGCGATCGCGGCTGCGGCGGACATACCAGTTGCTCAGGGCATCGACAAACTCGATCAACCGGCTGCAGGCGTTGAAGTTGTCGTAGTCGTCCATCCGATCGACTACGGCAGCCGCCGTGCGGTTCAGTTCGCTGAGGATCCAGCGGTCCAATTCGCCACGCTCGCGCGGTGGACGGTAACTGCGGCCGGTAGCGAGTTCGTCGGGCGTCAGTTGGCCGGCATCGCCGGCAATCTCCGCAGCCGGATCAAAACCATCGATGTTGGCGTAGATCACGAAGAAGCTGTAGACGTTCCAGAGCCGCAAGAGGAACTCGGGGATCGTCTCCTTGATGGCCTGCTCGCTGTAGCGGATCGAGGTCCACGGTGGCTGATTGGCAAAAAAGTACCAGCGCAGGGCGTCGGCCCCGTAACGGTCGAAGATCTCCCGCGGCTCGCGATAGTTCCGCTTGCTCTTCGACATCTTCTGGCCGTCTTCCCCAAGCATCAACCCCAGCACGATGCAATTGCGGAAGGGATGCGGATAGGGGAACGTGGGCGTCGTGTCCCCCTCTCCCGCCGAGAGAGGATCGGCGTAAGACGCGATTGGGCCCAGATCGGTATTACTCTGCAACCCGCCCTCACCCCCTGCCCCTCTCCCATCCTGCCGAGTACGGCAGGCAGGAGAGGGAAGCTCCCCACTCGGCTGCTTTCCAAACAACAACGTACTGATGGCCAACTGGCTGTAGAACCAGCCGCGGGTCTGGTCAATCGCTTCGCTGATGAAATCGGCGGGAAACTGTCCGCGGAATTGCTGCTTCGACGCTTCGCTGTGCGGATATCCCCACTGGGCGAATGGCATCGCGCCGCTGTCGAACCAGCAGTCGATCACGTCGGGCACACGGCGCATGCGTTTGCCCGGCACCCGCGGCGAATCGTAGGTCACGGCGTCGATATACGGCTTGTGGATCCGCAAGTGGTCGGCCAGCGCCGGGTTGGCCACTTTGGCCTTTTCCCAGACGTCAAAGCCCGCCGCCCCGGGCTTTTGCCGCAGTTCTTCATAGGAGCCGATGCCCTCCATGTAGCCGGTGGCTTCGCAAACCCAGATCGGCAGCGGCGTGCCCCAGTAGCGTTCCCGCGAGAGCGCCCAATCGACGTTCGATTCCAGGAAGTTGCCGAAACGCCCGTCGCGGATGTGCTCCGGCAGCCAATGGATGAGGCGATTGTTGGCCAGCATCTCGTCGCGGAACTTCGTCGTGCGGATGAACCAGCTCTTCCGCGGATACTGGATGAGCGGGTCCTCTTCGGCCCGCCAGCAGAACGGGTATTCGTGCAGGTATTGTTCCTGGTGAAAGAGCAGGCCGCGACGTTTCAAGTCGCGGATGATGTCGCGATCGGCCTCCTTGACCCAGCGGCCCTGGTAATCGGGGGCCTCGGCGGTGAAGGTGCCATCGGGAGCAACTGCGTTGATAAGCTGCGGCCCTTGGCCATCGACGAACCGATCCTGCTCGGCCAGCAGAACGTCAAAGTCCACTTCGCCGAAGGCCGGGGCCTGATGGACGATGCCGGTGCCCGTATCTATGGTGACAAAGTCGGCCGCCACGACCCGCCAGGCGATATGCTGCCGCCCGCCGGACTTGAGTTGGCCTTGGACCTCGCCAAACTGCGAGGAATAGTAGTAGAATGGGGCGCTGTACCGCTTGCCCACAAGGTCTTTGCCGTGGCAGGTGGCTTCGACTTCGAACTTGAGTTTCGTTTTCGCGGCAATTTGCTCGACAAGCGCCGACGCAATCCAAAAATAACCGTGAACTTCTTCGTCGTCGCTGGCAACGACTAGACTGTATTCGAGCGCCGGATGGACCGCGGCGAACTGATTACTCGGCAGCGTCCAGGGGGTCGTCGTCCATACGAGCAAACTTGGACCGTGCGGCTTGCCG
Organism: uncultured Planctomycetaceae bacterium; assembly: GCA_964615095.1. Taxonomy (GTDB): domain Bacteria; phylum Planctomycetota; class Planctomycetia; order Pirellulales; family Thermoguttaceae; genus JANXQG01. Next base: position 51,022 of record CAZTPX010000016.1, read on the forward strand.
TCGTCACCCAGCAGCGGGAACTTCACGTAGACACTGGGGTCGGCCACTTCGCGGTAGCCTTGTCCGACCTCGCCGCTGGACAGGGCCGTGCCACCCTGTGCCCACCACCAAACGATCTTGTGTCCCTGGTAGAGCAAGCCGCGCTCGAAGAATGTCGTCAGCGCCCACCAGACGCTCTCCACGTAGCTCTGGTGGAACGTGACATAGGCATCGTCGAGATGGATCCAGAAGCCCAGTCGCTCGGTCAGCTCTTCCCATTGTTGCATGTAGCGGAAAACGCTCTCGATACACTTGTGGATGAACGGTTCGACGCCGTAGGCCTCGATCTCCTCCTTGGCGTGGATGCCCAGTTCCTTGCAGACCTCGACTTCCACCGGCAGCCCATGCGTATCCCAACCGGCCTTGCGCTGACAGCAAAAGCCGCGCATGGTCTTGTAGCGGGGGAAGAGATCCTTGATCGACCGGGTGAGGCAGTGGCCGGGGTGCGGCAGGCCGTTGGCCGTAGGCGGACCTTCATAGAATACGAACGGCGGCGCGCCGACGCGGGCGGCCAGCGTTTTTTCGTAAATCTGCCGTTCCTTCCAGAAGCGGATGATCTTTTCTTCCTGCTGGGGCAGGGATACTGAGCTAGCAACGGGGTCGAACATGGTAAAATTGCGAAAATGAAGGCCCCAATCCCCCATTGGAACCAGGAGGCACGAGGGTAAACCTACAATAGAGCAAGCCGGGGCGGGACTTGCAAGGCCGTGTGCCGCCAGAGGGGTGCAATTTCACTGTATGCCTTCCACGATGGCGATTTCCGCCTCCGTTAGGCCATAAAGTTCGTAGACGAGTCGGTCAATCTGGCCCTCGGTGGCGTCGATCTGGCGTTGGAGCAGCGTTTTGTCATGGGCGGTGCGGGCTTTCGGCAGTTGTTGGTGAAGCGTCTGGATCGTCTCGACCAATCTCGCCACGCGATCGTGGCACGTCCGTGAGCGTTTATCTTCAGGGGCGGGCAGGCGGATAGGAAGCGTTCCAACATATTGTTTTGTGCAGGTGATCCAGCCCCCGCGAAAGATATTGCTGATCCTCTCTAAATTCCAAAAGAGGAGGCGCGAGTTCAGCACGCCAAGGACATAAAGTGCATCGATCCCACCTTCTGTCGAGATTGAGATTGTGAATCCACCGCTTGCCATTGGGCAATACCGCGTCATATCCGGAGGCAGCGTGCAGTAGGAGCCGACATTGGCCAAGAGCGGCACCATGAGGCTGGCGGAGTCATGGCTGTCAAGATTCCGCGGGGCGCTAAAACCGAACCAACTCTTGTATTGCTTCCGCCGCAAAAGCTCCCGTTTTCGAGTTTTCAAATACGAATACGCTTTCGGAAACCGATCGGCGATCTCGGTCTCGGTCATCTGCCGGTATTTTCCGCCTTCCAACCGGTAGGGAAAAATCACTCCTTCGCCGCTGCTAGGGCTAAAGCGATAACGGCCAAAATCGGTTGCAAATATCGGAACCCTCAGAATGGATTGCTCGATCTCAACCGGGTCTCCGCTGCGGGTTGTATATCCATTACGAACCGACCGCAGAACGAACACCTCGTCGTCTCCGGTCGATGAACCGCGGGAGATGCGCGAGGGCAAACCGAGCAAAGCGGTTCCGGCGTTTCGAATTTTCTCGAGTAGATCGTGACTGCGCTTGGGCACGAATGTCCAAGGGCCGTCCGTCAGCGTGCTGGAATCAACGGAAAAGCCGCTGGGCGCCCCCTCTTGAATGACCTCGGGGGGCGAACATGCGGCGTACTCCAAGGAGTCGCGCGGAGTACGCGACAAGAAGAGCAGGCAAGTATAGGTGGTTGCCTGTGCGAAAACCTGTTCGTGTCGGAAATCGGCGATCGCGGCTAACGCGCGCGTACGGGACAGCAGGCCGCGCAACGGCCTACCGTAATCGGTTGCGAAGAACTTGCTCGGTAGAATGAAGCCCAGCAGGCCGCGCGGATTCAAGACGGATAACCCGCGTTCGACGAACACGACGTAAATATCATAATTGCCCACACCTGCAGAAACGAAATGCGAATTGAAGTACGCAACCTCTTCCGGACCGCGCTCGTTCATCGTCTGGATGGAAACGTAGGGCGGATTTCCGATCACGGCATCAAACCCACCCGCCTTGAAAACCGCGGGAAACTCCGTCTTCCAGCCGAAGACATTGATGCGGTTTCGCTCTTCTTCGTCCAGCATGTTCAACTGATGGCCGTTGTAGTAGTCCGGGCCGATCAGCGAGTTGCCGCACTTGACGTTGCCCGCCAGATCGGGCAGTGCCCGCTCGTGGAAGAGCCGTAACTGATTCGAGATCGTCTCGTCGGACTCGCCTTCCAAGACCTTCAACAACAGGGAGAGCTTCGTCACTTCGACGGCCTGGGGATCGATATCCACGCCGAATATGTTGTCCAGCAGGATCCGTTTTCGCTCGGCTGTAGTCAATTTCCACTGCCCGTTGACGCTGCGATAGAGCACGGGATTTCGGCCACGGGCGTTTCGCTCAGGATCGTCGGCCACATAGCGATCGCGATGCCAATCCAAGAGGAACTGGTAAGCGCCGATGAGGAACGAGCCTGATCCGCAGGCCGGATCCAGAATGCGGAGCCTAGCGGCCTCTTTCGGCGAAAACCGGCCCTCACCCTGCCCCTCTCCCGGAAGGAGATGGGAGCCTAGCAGCCTGCCGACCGTGTTCTCGACGATGTAATCGACGATGTAGGCCGGCGTGTAATAAACGCCGCCCGCTTTGCGGACCTCCGGCTTTTCCTCGACCTTGGCCTGTCCGCCCGGCGTCAGGCGGATGACTTTTCCCAAAAACTGCTCGTAAACCTGGCCTAGAATCTCGGCCGGCAGCACGGAGAACTCGTAGGGGCTGTCGGGAAAATACAGATTGCGGATGATGTCCCGCAAGGGCTTGTCGTCGATTGCCAGTCCGAGCGTCATCTCGTCGGGCGGCTCGCCGTGGTCCCGCTCGCCCTCAAAGCAGAACAGGCCCGAGTTGTAGCGCTGGTCGGCACGGCGGAACCATTCGCCCAGTCGGGCATAGATGCTCTGGCCGTTGGTGAATCCTTGCAGGTTGCCGTAAGGCTCGATGCCGCGGTCTTCGCAAATCCGCAGGAAGACGACGCGGTCGATGGTCCGCTGCACCGCGAAATTCAGGTCGCGGCTGGAAATGCCCGGGTTCCGCAGGGCGATGTTCCGCGCCAGCACGTCGCGCCAAGATTCGATCTCGAGCAGAAACGCCTTGTCGACCTCGGCGGTCCCCTTCTTGATCTTCTTCGAGGCAACAAACTTCTCCAGCGACCCGCGACGAATGGCCTCCGGCGAGACGAGATCGTAGAGCTCGTCCCATCGATCCAGGTACTGCGTGTAGTCGAATAAGAGGACACGGGCGATGACCGCCGGGTCGTTCTTCTGCGGCTGGATGCGGCAATCGTAGACGGCTAACTCCGCGAAGTTGGTGAGGATGCTCAGCAGCAGTTTGGCCGACCATGCGTAGCGGCGGAGTTGATAGGCAGGGCTGGCCGCATCGCGGATATCGATCGACGGCTTCTTGGCCTCGACGAAGAGGCTGCGCATGCCGCTGCCTGCACGGAAGCAATAGTCGGGGGCCTTCGTCCGCCCGCCGATGCGGATGGCGTCTTCGTGAATGACTTCCTTGTAGGCCTCGGCGTAGCCCTTGCGGTTGAAGACGTCCCAGCCCAGGGCTTCGAAGAAGGGGTCAAGAAACTCGCGGCGAAGCTGCGCCTCGTTGTAGGCACTGGCCCGGTACGACTCGATCTGGGCCTGAAAACGCTCGACCAGTTCCCGCACGACCGCCGGTGCCGCCATCGCTATGTAGCCTCTTCTGCCACCACTCCCAGCACGATCTTCCTGAGCTTTGGTTCCGCTTCGGCGGCCGTGGCCAGGATCTCCTCGATATTGGCTGGCCGCAGGGCGTCCGGCAGGCACATGTCGGTAATGATCGACAGCCCCAGCACGCGCATGCCCGCATGCACGGCCACGAGGACCTCGGGAACAGTGGACATTCCCACTACGTCGGCCCCGATCATCCGCAGGAAGCGATATTCGGCCCGGGTCTCAAGGTTCGGCCCCGTCACGGCCACGTAGACGCCTTTGTGGGCCGTGAAATCCTCCTTCCGCGCGATGCTCAGCGCCCGGTCGATCAGCTTGCGGTCGTAGGGCGCGCACATGTCGGGGAAACGCGGGCCAAGGCGATCGTCGTTCACGCCGATAAGCGGATTGCCGGTCATGAGGTTGATGTGATCCTCGATGACCATGATGTCGCCCTGGGCATACTGCGGATTCATGCCGCCGCAGGCGTTGGAGACGATGAGCAACTCGGCGCCCATGGCCTTCATTACGCGGACGGGAAACGTAATCTGGGCGAGGCTATAGCCCTCGTAGAAATGAAAACGGCCCTCCATGGCCATGACGGCGGCTCCGTCCAGATGACCGCACACCAATTGGCCCGCGTGGCCAATGGCGGTGGAACGCGGAAAATGGGGGATCGACGCGTAGTTGATCGTCGCCTCGGCATGGATATGGCCCGCCAGGCTACCCAACCCGGTACCCAGGATGATGCCGATACGGGGATTGCCTGCCCACTGGCTGCGGATCGCTACCACGGCTTCGTCGATTAGCGCTGCAAGTCCGTGCATGATTACTCTTCGTCCTCCGCTTCGCCGGGGGCGAAGCCGGAGTCGTCGTCCTCTTCCTCCAGGGCCTCGTCCTCGTCGTCGTCAAAATCGTCGTCGAAATCGTCGTCGAAATCCTCCTCGAAGTCGTCGTCGAAATCGTCATCGAAGTCATCGTCGTCGAACTCATCGATGTCCTCGTCCTCGTCGCCGGCGGCGATTGGCGGAATCGTGGGAAGCGGCAACTTGGGGCCGGAAAGGACGTCGCTGGGGAAATCGACGCGAAGCGTTGGGAACTGGCAGGTGGTGGACATGAGATTTCTCGCTCAACGGAAATGGCAACAAGACGAGCCGAAAGCCATTGTTATGAATGCCACGGGGGTCTGTCAACCATGGCGCGAGAAGATTTCAGGAGACTTACCCCCCGACGGGCTGCGGCTTGAGCACGGCGAGGTGGGGCGACAACTGCCTCGCCGTCTGGCCCGCATCGAACCGCAGTTGCTGCCGGTCTTCCGATACCGATTCGGGACCGGAGCCAAGCTCTGAAAGTAGAGTAGGTAGGCGCTCGGCCAGCGCCAGGGCCTCTGCCGATTTACCCTGTTTGCGATAAAGATTGTAGAGCTGATGAATCAAGCGCAGCGAATTCGGCTGCCCCGCCAGGGCAGTCTCCAGCACATCGCGGGCCTCTTCGTTGCGCTGCCGGGCCTGCAAGGCAAGCCCCAGGCAAGCGGCGGCGATTTCCCGGGTTTCGCACAAGTGCCACACGGCTGGCGTGATTCGGCCGAAGCGGACGGCCGCCTCGAACGCCCGGATCGCCAGGTCGAGCCGCTGGCGGACCAGCATGTAGTTGCCCAAGGCCAGCAAAAGTTGCACGTCGAAAGGGAAGTCCTCCAGCGAGTCGAGACATGCCGTCAACTGGTTGGCATGGCGTTGCGGATCGTCGTCGAAGGTTGTCAAAAGTCCATAAAAAGCCTCCAGCCGTTGGGCTGAGTCGCGCGGCGACGTTTCGATGGCCCGCTGCAACATCTCGCGGGCCTGTTCTTGATTGCCCAGGATACCGTGGGCCTGACCGGCAGCCAGCAATAACCGCGGCGCCCAGTCTCCGGCAGCGTCCGCCTCTGCGCTGGCCAAGGCCAAGTCGCGTTGGGCCTTGGCCATGAGCCGCTGGGGGTCGTGCTGACGCGGGTGGCGGACTATCCGGCAGGGGGCCTCGGCGGTTTGGAAGCCGGCCGCACGGAGCGATTCACTCAACGATTCGCGGACCCGGCCGGAAAACCGCAGATCCGCGCGGGTCGGAAGCAACCTGACTTGCAGGCATTGCTCGGCCGAAGCCGAATCTTCGCGCGGGGGCACTTCCACCCAGAGTAAGTATGCGCATGCAGGGTTAGCTTGTCCGTCCAGGAAACGTCGAAGCTCGGCCGTATCTTGCGGCCGGATCTGTTCACCGGCATCAAGCCAGAGCACCCAGTTACCGGTTACGAAACTGAGGCAGTGATTTCGAGCCGCGGAGAAGTCGTTTTCCCAAGGAGCACAGTGAACTTTCGCGCCAAGCTGGGTGGCCCGTTCCACAGTCCGGTCCGTGGACCCCGTGTCCAAGACCACGATCTCATCAGCGATCTGGCCGACGCTTTCCATTGATGCGGCAAGCACGTCCTGTTCATCCCGGACGATCATCGCCACGGAGAGGCGGGGCCGCGACAGCGATTCAGCGAGAATTTTCATATGCCACCCTTGGCAACTTCAGGACTTGCGAAAAGTTTCCCTTCGTCGTCCGGCAATCGGGTGAAAAAAGAAACAGTTCCTCCACTCCCCCACAGACTGTACCGTGAGATAGGAAGCGATTAAATAGCGATTTGCAAAAATCACATACTCATATGAGGGGTTTTACACACATCTGGCAGCTATTTTTGGTTTTTTGCGCATTTTTCTCAAGCGGCCCCTTGCCCAAAGGGCTTCGCGCCGTACCATGATTGTGCCGCAAGCAGGAGGAATGACGCGACTGGCTACCCGGGGACCCATGCAGCCCGGCAACAGCCTCAAGTACCTGTGGAGGACGAGTCCGTAGGATGGACTTTAGTCCTTCAGTAGTCCGTAGGACGGACTTCAGTCCGTCGATTGACATAAGTTTGCATGGTTGGAAAAGGAATGCAGCAAATGGAACGACGCAAGTTTTTGGCCGGCTCCCTGGCTGCCGGCGTGGGAGTGGTTCTGGGTGGTTCCGCTCTACAAGGCCAGACAAACGATCCATCGAAACCCCCTGTACGACGACGAAAAGGAGATCCCAAGATGAGTTTCAAACAACCCGAATTGCCGTATGCCTTGGATGCATTGCAGCCCTTCCTAAAGAAAGAGCAGATGGACTACCATTACAACAAGCATCAGGCCGCCTATTTCAAGAACCTTAACGGCCTGCTGGAGGGCAAACCGGAAGCCAACTCTCCGTTAAAGGAAGTGATTGTTGCCGCGGCGCCGGCAAGCCCGATTTTCAACAACTCCGCCCAGGCATGGAACCACGATTTCTTCTGGCACTGCATGTCGCCTACGGGCGGCGGCGATCCCCAGGGTGATCTGCTGAAGGCCATCGATCGCGATTTCGGCGGCTACGACAAGTTCAAGCAGGCATTTTCCGACAAGGCCGCCAAACTGTTCGGTTCGGGCTGGGCTTGGCTGGCGGTGGACAAGCAGGGCAAGCTGGAGATCATGCCCTTGAGCAATGCCGACACGCCGCTCAAGCACGGTTGTACGCCGATCCTCACGCTCGACGTCTGGGAGCATGCCTACTACATCGATTACCGCAACCGGCGGCCGGATTTCATCGCGGGCTTCTGGACGAAAGTCAATTGGGATTTCGCTGCCAAGAACCTGGATGACTCGACGAAGTAAGTCGTCTTGATCCCGACTGGAAACTGACGCAGCCGCGGCCCGCAAAGCCGCGGCTTTTTTGTTTGCGCGCAAAAAAAGAGCCGAACCTGAAAACAGGTTCGGCGGAGTTTAATTCGGACGCTTCGGCCCGACTAACAGGGCAAGTCGTAGCTGAGCGCGGGTCGTTCCCAGGGCAGCCCACCGCTAGAAAACCAGCGGAGGTTGCCCTGGGCCCTGGTCCGGTTTTACTTGGTTGGGGCCGGGGCAACCGGTGCAGCCGGAGCCGGAGCCTTGGGGGCCGCCGGAGCCATAGCGGGGGCCGGCGGAGCCGGAGCGGGTGCCGGGGCAGCCGACGGCGACGTCACGGGGGCGGCCGGAGCCGGACCCGCACAACCGCAAGCCGATGGCGCACAGGCACTGCAGGCCGGGGCGCAGGCGCTACAAGCCGAAACGGCACAGCAGCGACGGCAGCGACGATGACGCGGACGGCAGCTCACTGGAGCACACGACTCGCAGCAAGAAGCCGGAGCGGCACAAGCGACCGGAGCGCAAGGCGCCGGGGCGGGAGCCGCACACGGGGCCGGAGCCGCACAGGGGGCGGGAGCCGCACACGGAGCGCAGGCCGCCGGAGCACAGCAAGGCGCCGGGCAACAGCTCTTGTGGCAGCGACGCTCACGCAGACGCTCCAACAGACACGGATGGCAGCTCTTGGGCGCACAGGCCGGCTCACAAGCGCACGGGGCGCAAGCGGCCGGAGCGGCACAAGGGGCCGGTGCCGCACAAGGAGCACAAGCGGCCGGAGCGCAGCAAGGCGCCGGGCAGCAGCTCTTGTGACAACGAGCATGCAGACGCTCCAAAAGCCGCGGATGGCAGCTTGCCGGAGCAGGTGAACAACAAGCGGCGGGAGCCGCACAGGCAGCCGGAGCGCAGGCATCGCCTGCCACCGCCAGGTTGACGCCGCCCATCAGGACGATGCCAAGCACCGCAACAAACAATGCGGCGCAAAGAACACAGGTGCGATTCATTCGAGAAACCTCCTACTTAACAGGTACCGTAGCGTTTAATACTCGCACTAACGCCGTCACTGGTTCTCCCGTTCCCGGCCCTGACGGCTTCAACCGGAAACAGACGGTAGTTCTTGCTGTGACCCAGATTCTTACCGGCCCTTACTGCCCTGTTCAAGCGGCAAACCGGTCAAACTCCTGGTTTCGAAGACACAGCATTGAACCATAAGCTAGCATAGCTGCCACAGATGTCAACCGGGGAGACCGCAGAAAATAACCGTCTTGGGTCAACTCGGCTGTCTGGGGACACTCTACCATAGTTACGGAAGTTTACACCACGTTTCGTAATTCACAAGTACCCTCCAACAAAAAAAGAGGCATCTCGGCGAGATGGCCTCTTTGAAAAAAATGTCTAAGTTACTTCTATAAAGACATTTACGACGCGTCGTGTAATCTTTTACCTAAAAGGAAAAAGTTTCTCATTTCCCCACACAAATAGGGGAAAGACACGCTCGCTCGTAAGACTTTTCCTTAGGAGTGCCTCCGGTTAACGGCGAAATGCGTCCTGAGGTTTTTTTTCGGCCGGGACAGAATTTTCCGCGTCGGCAGATTGAATTGTTGCCTGTTTTGCCCTTCGCGCGATCTCCTCTTTCAACCACGTCTGCTTCTTGGCCATGTCCTCAAGATCCTCGAAATTCAGCAGCAGAGGATCTTCGCCCTCGAAGACATAAGCGGCGAACGCGGCCACGCGCCAGCCTTCGGGCTCCAGGCGGCACACCAAGATAGCCCTGTCGCTGCGCGGCTTGCCCGTTTCGTCGAGATCGATCCACTTGGTTGGCACGTGGGCGATTTCATGTCCGGGCGTGGGATAAGTGGCCTCTTCAACTTCGATTTTCGCGCTCTCGCTGGGTGGCGGCGCCACACATTTACCGCTGGCCTCAGCCTTCTGGCGGGCAACTTTCGAAAGGAGCTTGGTCGCCGCGTCGTTGTCGCCTTTGCGAAGGGCCTCGAGAAAGCAGGTGACCACCGTCTTTACATCTTGTGGTGGCGCGGTCGTCGCCGAAGCGGCCCCGTTCGCCCCGGCGGGCGGAGCCTGCGTAGCGCCCTGATCGGCCGACTTGCCACAGCCGAACGCCAGCAAGCAGATTGCCATCCACCCCAAAACGCTGAATCTTGACATTATATCTCTCCTCCCACATTCTCCAGTCAATAAGAAAGGTGGCGGAGTGTCGCAAGAATCGCGTTGCGGGTCAAGGTCAGTGTGGAGATGAAGAGGCCGCTTGCTTTTCGCGTCGGACGAGTTCCTCCCTGAGCCACTGCTGTTTCTTCGCCAAGTCATCCAGGTCTTCAAAATTCAAGAACAACGGATCTTCACCTTCGAATACATACGCCGCAAACCCGGCAACTCGCCACCCGTCCGACTCCAAGCGGCAAGTCAACGTGGCCTTGTCCGTCCACAGTTTGCCCTTTTCGTCCAGATCTATCCAACGGATCGACACTTGCGCGGTCTTGTGGTCCGGCGAGGGATATGAGGCATTGTCAACTTCGATCTTCACGTTTTCATCGGCCGGTGGAGCGATGGCCCGCCCGCTTTCCTCGGTCTTCTGGCGGGCAAGTTTCGTTAACAGTTCGGCCGCTGCATCGCTATTTCCTTTGCGCAATGCGTCAAGAAAGCGGGTCACGACTGCTTTCGGGTCTGGCGGCCGGCTAGTCGGCACAGCCCCAGCCGCTTGCGGTGCAGTGCGCGGCACGGCCGTCCTATGCCGTCGGCGCCACTTCAATCTGCCATGCCAGCGCGGGAAGACGGCTGGCATGGTCGATACAGCACAGGCCGCATCTGACGCCGCGGCTGGCGTGGCCAGTTCGGCGCTGTAAGCGGTAGACTTGTTGCATCCCAATGCCAACGAGATCATTGCGACGCATCCCAAAATGCTCGACCCTAACAACATAGTTTCCCTCCTGGAAGAATCGAAATTCGTAAGGGCGAAGTTTATCGCCACCAAGGGCACTTGAATCACCCCCCAGAATGTGGTAAAATTGCTCTTCGTTCGGTGCCGAAAATTAGTTTGGCAACATCGTCTTAGCGGGTCAACGTCAGTCTTATGTCGCACGCTTCCCAAGCTTGGTTTCTTACAGGTCCCACAGCCGTCGGAAAAACGGCCGTCGGGCTGGCGCTTGCCGAAAAGATCGATGCGGAAATCATTTCCATGGACTCCATGGCTGTCTACCGCGGGATGGATATCGGGACGGCAAAACCGACGGCCGAGCAACGTGAACAAATTCGCCATCACCTGATCGATGTCGTGGCCCCGCATGAGGATTTCAGCTTGGCCCGCTATCTGGAAATGGCCGACGCCGCTGCCGTCGAGATCCGGTCGCGGGGACGCCAAGTGTTGTTTGTCGGCGGGACACCACTCTACTTGAAAGGACTGTTGCGGGGGATCTTTCAAGGACCGCCTGCCGACTGGCAGCTTCGCCATGATCTATTGGAAGAATCCAAATCGCACGCGCCGGGCTGGCTACACGGTCACCTCCAGGAGATTGACCCCGCAACGGCCGCACGGCTGCATGTCAACGACCAGCGAAGAATCATCCGTGCCCTAGAGGTTTTTCATAAGACAGGCCACCCGATTAGCGAGTTGCAACAACAGTTTGAGTGGGGGCTGCCGGCCGAGGCGTGCCGAGTCTTCGTCATCGATCTCCCCAGAGCGGAACTTCAAGACCGCATTGAACGCCGCGTGGAAGCCATGTTTGCCGCAAGCTTGGTCGAGGAAGTCAGCCGGCTGCTTGCCGATCCGCTCGGGCTGAGCACCGCTGCCCGGCAGGCGGTCGGTTATGCCGAGGTTATCAACTATTACGGCGAAAAGCAGGATTTGGCAGCCACGGTGGAACTGGTGAAAATCCATACGCACCAGCTTGCCAAACGCCAGGCCACATGGTTCCGCAGCCTGAGCGAATGCCGCTATGTGCCTGTTGCCGGCGACCTGGCGCCAGAAATCGTGGCCCAGCAGGTTTTTGAGCTTGGCGGCGGCAGATCGTAGGAAAGCTCCTCTCCTCTATATATAGGTACAGTTCACTGTGAAGCAGCTATACTTCACGCGGCCAGGAACGATACTAACCCGAAGCGCAAGCGAGGGCCACAATCTATTACTTCGCTTGCGCTTCGGGCAAAGGGAATATCGCAGCCAACTCCGGCACGATTTTGCCCGTCTTGCCGGCTCTATCGCAAGTTCGCCGACACCCGCCGGTCGCAACGTTTCTGACCGCTTGCAGAACGCTCGCGTGATCCCCAATGTCTAAGAGCGTCCAGAAGAAATGACGAAGTGCTGCGTTGTCGAGGGTGGCTGGAGGATCGCCGACCATGAGTACATGGTGCCCGTATGCCCCAGCCACCCCATTCATTTCTTCCGTACGCTTTTACAGCCAGAACCCCTTCCGTTCTGCCTTCTCCTCTGGCGGCTTCTCGATCGCGTCGAGGATCGCCACGATGTCGGCAAAATACTCCTGCAATTTCGTGGCATCCGGGGCCGTGGGGCTTGAAGCGGTCAATTCCGCTAGGTAATCTTGCCCGTCGCTCAGCGCCTTTTCAAGATCGGCAACGCCCCATGGCTCGACTGCTGTAGAAGCAAAGCCAATCCCTCCAGAAAAGCGATGACCGTCGCCAAGTGCGTTGCCAATGATCTCGGTTTCAGACGGCCGAGGTCTTTCTTCGTTCCCAAAAGGTGTCGAAGTTCCTTGATAACGTCCGGGATTGTCGGCAGGGATTCTGCCGCTGATCGCGAGCGCCTCCTGCCCGAAGCCAAAGCTGCCTGTGGTGGCATGCTTCCAAAGAACTCTCAGTAGGTCAGGCTCTCTAGCCTGACTTTGTCCGCCACGGTCAGCCTGGAAAGGCTAACCTACGACGTTTCTAACATCTTGGGGTGGTTGTTAGTTTTAGATCCCGCAAAGTTTGAGCGAGCAGCTCCAGCGGACCCTTGAGACGGGCAACCGCTTCGGGAGTCCATCGGGCCGGTTCGATACCCTCGACAATAAGCTGCACGCCGTCGAGCACCGGCATGTGCAAAGCCAATTGAGGCATAGACGCATCGTCCGCGGCGGCCAAATTATCGAGAATGACCTTTCCCTTCTGGGAGCGACCGCTCACGCTCGACTCGGAAGTGAGCGCGCTCCGATCCCGCTTCTACGGTTTTTACCTGCTTTCCTGCGAAGACATCAGCATGAAGCCGCAATTTGCCGACGGCGAGTTGGCCGACCCGCCGGCCGCGAAGCAAGCGGCGATGGACTGGCTCGGTAATCTGGCAGACAACGCCGACCTCCGCTGCGACACGCGAGTTTGTGTGCCGATCTTCGTCGATCTGCTCCACGGCAAGACGCGCATCTGGGCCACGCTCGGCGTACGTCTCGCGCATCTGGAGGCATCCTACTCCCGGCCGCCGCGCCTGCGTCCCAAGGGCCGCGGCGAGTCCTGGACCGAAGTCACGTCGGAACAGCTCGGAAACAGCCGCTACGTGATCCCGGTCGACGAGTTCGCCGAGATCGAACTCGCCGGCTCCGCCGCCCTGACGCGAGCAGAACTTCGCGACGCCTACGAACGCTATAAGACGAGGAAAGAGATCGTCCGCGGACTGAGCGGAAGGTAGCAGAGATCCACCGAAGCGGCTGGGATCTTACTAGGGTGCGCCGGGCCGCCCGATCGGGGCCGATTTGGCTCGGATCTCATCGGCGAATCCTGCCATCTTCCAGGTCACGTACATGAACCTCTGCAGCGCAGCCGGATCGTCCTTGAGTTCGTCGCGGCCCTTCTGCCAAAGCGCCTTCATCCTGGTGACGACATCCTCCGGCCAGGTCTCACGGTAGATCGAGGGTTCCAGGTAGCCCATGTCGTCCATGCCGCCTTGCTTTTCGATGCTCCACGGGGTGTTCTCCCAGCGGTCGGCGGCCAACTTCAATAGCGCGCCGGCAGTGCCGGTAGCTTTGCCGAACTGCCGTTGGCACATCTCATCCCACGCCGCATCCACGTCCAACTCCGGGTTCCATAGGACCTTCATCAACACGTAATGCGTCGGTGCTCCCACGGTCCAGTCGGTGATCCCGCCGCCGTTCAGGAACGAGCCGACCAGCACCTCGCGATTCTTCTGGTAGTAATCTCTGACCAGGTGCGGGTACTGGATGTAAACGCCCGGATACTCGATCGTGCGGTGGTGGTATTCCCAAGTCTGGATCTTGCCCTTGGCCTGGTGGCTCCAGTCCCTCATGCACCGCTCCATCGCCCCGCGCCAGGTCGGCTGGCGCATCATCGCGAAGGACATGGTACACATCTGGATCTCGATGTTGTCGGGCAGATCAAGGCCCTTGGGGAACACGGTGTAGTTCCAGTACGGCAGGTACAGGACCTTCTTGCCGGGCCAGCGGCGCGTGACCTCGCCAGCGAACTTCTTGAGGAACACGCCCATGATCTTTGACCCCGTGCCGCGGTTGCCACCGTTAGGGTCATAGAGCTTCCGGCAGTTCTGGCAGTAGCAATCGACTGGCTCGTCGCAGGGAGAGAGGGTGACGCAGGTCGTAGTGACCCAACTGACGCCGTGACCACACCAAGGCGCCATGGCGCGGGCCTTCTTGTCCCAGACTGCCGCGCAACCGGCCAAGAGGAAGTCCAAGGTTGACTGCGAACCATAGCAGAGCTGGCTGTAGTTCCGCTTGCCGTCCTTCATCAGTTTGAACATTTCCGGGTGCGTATCGACCAGCTTCTGGTCTTGCCAGATATTTTGCGGCATGTGGACCTTGATCATGTAGCGGCAACTGTTGCCGCTGCGCAGGCCCGCCAGCATCACGGACGTGTCGAGCTTGGCGACGCCCGCCGGAATGCCGCTCTTGAGGAGTGGTGCGCCGTCGCGCGGCACATCGTAGCCGTACGCGGGGAAGCATTCGCGCTTCTGGAACACCGGTTGGTCGCTGTAGTGTGCCGGTCGGATCTCCAGACGCCCTGCCCGCACGACGCTGCGGCCACCGGCATTCACGGGCCAGTACCAACGTACGCCCACGAACCGCTCGAGGAAGTCGGCCACCGCCCAAGCCATCCCCTCATTGCCGTAAGGGCCGTTGAAATCGACGACCTCCGGCAGCTTGATCGTGCTACCCACGAGGAACACGCGATTAGGCGCCGTTTTGACGACAAAACCCTCGACGGGGATGGTGCCAGCTTCGATGCCGGCGGCCCGCGAGGCGGGGCAGTCGCCGATCACGATTGCCGCCACACCGCCCGCGGGTATCTGCTTGACGATTTCCAACTCGGCGCCGGTGGACAACTTGACCGCCGTTACCAGTTCCTTCACGAGGATGTCCAAGGTCGCGCTGGGCTTCTCCACCGCGACGTAGACCTTGGCTTTGGCCTCGCCGTCGCTCACCAACACCACCGGGGCGTGCTGCGGCGTGGCCAGGATCTTTACCGGCGACAGGTCCTTGACCTTCAGGTAGTCCGGACCTGCGGTATCCGCAGCCCACGAGGACGCGGCGATTCCCGCCAGGATGGCATTTGCCCAGAACAGTCTCTTGCTTGACATGAGTTGTCCGTTTGTTGCGCAAAGATGTACCTTGGTACGGACCGGCGTGGCGGACATCGCAAAAACTCCTTGCTGCGAACGGGGGGTTTTAGATCGGAAAGGGGCCATTGTCCCCCAATCGCCCGGGCAAATCAAGGTCCTTGGCCAACTATGTGCAGCAATTCCTAATGGACTTCATGGTAGAATCGATGTCGTTGCTCGGCAGCACCGGGCAGGTTAGGGCGAGGGCAATTTGCCGCGATCATATGCAAGGACACGAATCATGGCCCAACGAATAGCTTTGTCCACGTTTCTGGCAGCAGTGGCGGCGAGTACTCTCCCGCCCCCGTCAGCGACCGCGCAAGTCTACAACGTTAAGATCGTCACGGACGCGCGTCCGGACTACTCCGACATGGAAAGCATGGTCCACAGCATTACCGCCAAGTGGCCCACGCCGCGCGAGAAGTGCTGGGCCCTGTACTACTGGAACCACCTTGCCCGCCGACAAACCACCCCCATGGTCCTCCACGGCTATGAACTAACCGACCCGATCCGGCAGTTCAACGACTATGGCTTTACTCAATGCAGCACGATTGCGGGCATCAACTGCGGCATTTGGAACTACATGGGCTACAAGAGCCGCTTTTGGGACATCGCCAACCACACGGTGCCCGAGGTCGAGTATGAGGGCCGCTACCACATGTTTGACGGCAGTATGTCCAACCTCTGTACGCTTTGTGACGGCAAAACGATCGCTGGTGTCGAGGACATCGGGGAAGAAGTCGGCTGCGAGGCCTCCGGCGGCGCGAAGCAGCGCGGGCATCGGGCACTGTACCACAGCCTCTACGCCACAAGCCCTAACGGCTACCTCCAAGGTTCCGACGACACGCGCTCGGTGGCGGGTTGGGGCGGCTGCTTCCGCAATCGCAATCAGCCCAAGGGCTTCTACAACCAGGAATGGGGACACCGCTACATCCTCAATCTGCTGCCCAACGCGGTTTACACCCGGACGTACACCCGCAGCGACGGCGGCGACAAGCCCGCCCCGGAAGATCGCAAGCAGTACAAGAACGATGCCAACGCCTTTGTCTCCAACCCCGAGGTCAAAGACTTCGGCGGCGACGGGGAGTCGCCCAATCCGCGCTATCGCATTCGCGGCACCGGGCGATGGGACTTCCATCCGGACCTCTCCGCCAGGAACGTTGCCCGCCAGATCGTCAGCCGGCAGAACATCCAAACCGTGGACAGAGGGCTGGCCCCGGCGCAGGCCGGCCGGCCTGCGGAGGTAGTCTTCAAGCTCAACTCCGCCAACGCCACCGCCAGCTTGCTCATCGCCGCCGACTTTGTCCTTCGTACCGATCAAGACCAGGCGAAGCTCTCCGTGAGTACCGACAATGGGCGGACGTGGAAGCAGATGTGGGCCAGTCGGCCCGGCCAGGCGTCGGCCAGAGTCAAGTTGCGCGACGAGGTCAACGGGCAGTATGAGACGCTCGTCCGCGCGGAACTGTTTGCCAAATCCCAGCCCGGCGACGCGCTGCTAAAGGACTTGCGGTTAACGGCGCTCACGGAGTTCAACACCAAGACCAATCCGGCCCTGAACTGGGGCCGGAATACGGTGTATGTCGCCGCCGGCGCCCCAAGCGAGTCGATCGTCTACTGGCCCGACCTGCGAGGCGACACCTGGAAGCCTTATGCCAGCGACAGCGAGAACATGACCACCGGCGCTAACGAATACGGCGTGGGCAACATGTTTCCCGCCAAGGGCAGCCAGGACGGCTATATCGTCTTCCGCGTGGATGCACCCGGCGACATCACGCGGGTCACTTACGGCGGCCGCTTCGCAGTGCTCAACTCCGCGTCGCGCGTCGAACTCCGTCACTCCTTCGACGAGGGCAAGACCTGGACCACGGACTGGACTCTTGCCCAAACGGCCCCAGACGCAGTTTACTACCAGACGCTCGAAAACGTGCCGCCCGGTACCCGCAGCGTGTTGTACAAGTACCTTGCGTCGCGGGACCCGGCGAAGCGCCCCTCCGCTAGCATCTACTCCGTCCGCATGGAAGCCGACTACGCGCCCGCGGCCAAACCTGCCGGTGAACCCATCTGGATCACTTTCGCCTGGAAGGAGCGACTGGCGGACTACACGCTGGTGCCGTGCAGCCACACCCAGATCGTAGACAAGCTTCCCTTCCAGTACGTTATCGACGTGGGCGGCGCGGACCACCCCGTCATGGACTCGTTGACGGTCAGCCTGGCCGGCGGCGAGGCCGCCGCCTCGGCAACCACACCGCCGCCCTCGTTCGGTTATTCCGACGGCCGCAAGGCCCACGCGGCCAGGTGGACGCCCGCCTGGGTCACCGTCGGCAAGAACCTGGCGCTGGGCAAGCCCTATGCCTTCAGCGTACAGCCTGTCGTCGGGTGGAGCGCCAAGCTCGTCCCCGCCACGTGTCTCACGGACGGCCTGATCGGCAGTCTGACGGAGAACGGCGGGGGAATCGGCTGGACCGACAATCTCAACCCCGAGATCGTCGTTGACCTGGGCCAGGCGCAAACCTGCGGGGCATTCCGGGCCGCGATTACCTGCGGCTGGCCATGGTGGGATGCCCTCAGGGGAGAAGTCAAGGACAAGATCGAAGTCCTGACCTCCATGGACGGGAAGCAATACGTCTCACAAGGCCACCTTCGTATGAACATGCGGTTCAAGGATGTCCCGGCAAACGTCATGCTTCCCGATGACGAGGGTGCCCGCGGTTTCATCGCGGAACTCGTTTTGCCGAAGGGAGTTCAGGCTCGGTACGTGAAATTCAAAGTCACCTCCCCACGCATCATGCAGCTGATGGAATTGCAGGTGTTCGATTGGATCAAGTACGAGCCGTTCGACTTGCGGCTGTCGCTGCCGGACGAGAAGCGATGACAGCCATCCGAAATTCAGCCTGGGCGATCGTGCGTGTGGGCTTGCTAGCTTGATGCTGGCCTGTGGGTTTGTCCGACGGCATGGCTGCCACGGGGACAGCGAGAACCGCCAAGATCACCAGGATCGTTCGTCGCATCGGTCGCCTTCCTTTCTTCAGGATTGTGGGGAGCAAGGCCCGCGGCCGCCCGACATTCCAAAATGCCTGGGACCGCGTCCAAAGTGCTCATTCTAACCAGCGCAAAGAGATAGACAATAGTTTTGGCATGGCGAAGCCAGGGTCAGAGAAAGCGCCGGTCAAAGCTGGCAAGGAAAAGCGAATGAAGGAGCCGAAGAGACACTTCACTGAAATCTCACGCGTGCTTCTCCAAGACGTGTTCAAACACCTGCAAGAAGCCGGTATCTAATTCCTGATCGAATTTTTGCAGCCAGTGCCGCACGAGCCCGCGGTCGAATTCGGCATTCTTGAGGACAACCGTCTTTGCGTCGGCCAGATCCCGCGGACGTCCGGCAACGATTTTCTGGATAATCAAGTCTTCAACGGATACAAAGCGAACGTCGACATCCTCGTAGGCGACGGTTACGCCCCGCCGAATGGCGTCGCGTTCAAACTGCGAGAGCGAAAAAACGAAGTCAATGCGAATACCGCTTTCCAGGTCCTTTGCCGGTAGAACGAAAGTCTGCCGCAAGAATTCGTCGACGTCGCTCACAAGGATTCGCAGGCCCAAGCGGCCAATTACTGCCAACACCGGGGCTGCTGCCGCGGGCTCGACTCCCAGCGTAATGTCGATATCGCGTGTAACGCGGAATTCGCCGTGCAACAGCACCGCCTGACCGCCAAATACCATGTACGGTATCCCTGCCGAGTCCAGTCCCCGCGCCAGCTTCTTAAGTAGTTCCGTGAACACTGCGAAAGACCTTCACCATGCGAATGTTGACGTCCAGCCCTTCCAACGGATCCGGTCCGGGGATCTTTCCTAGTCGGCGGGCGTACTCGTAGAAGTCATCAGCGAGGCGAAGATTACTCGCGAAATCCACGGGTTCGGATGCGATGAGTTGCTCCTCGAATTTGTGGAAGACATCCCAGCTTCGTAACAGCGACGCGTTGTTCATACCTAAATCTCAGACTTCAAGAGGTCTTGAGGGAACGGGGACGCCCCGCTTTCTCTCCATTATACCACGAAGGTGCCGAGGCGGTACCAGGGGTCGCTGCCGCAGCCGGCGTGAGTGGCAGGCGGCGGCTGAAATTGGGCAGAGGAAAAGCTTTCAGCGACCAAATTTGGCAGGGCTGGCGAATTCGGGTAAACAATATGGCACTGGTGCCCAAAATGCCCCCCGTTTCACTTCTTGTCCTTTTTACGGCCGCCCGCTTCCTTTCCTCTGGCTGCTTCACCTTGGAGGAAGTCGATGGCGAGCATGGCAAGGGTCCGTACCCCCAACGGCAAGGCCGCTTCGTCGATGACCAAGGTCGGCGTGTGCAGTGCCCCGGTGGCATGCGCCTCCTTGTTCTGCACGCCAAGGAAGAAGTAGAGGCCCGGCTTCTTCTGGGCGAAGAAGGCGAAATCCTCGCTGCCCATCAGGGGTTCGACCTCGATCAGGTTCTGTTGCCCGGCGGTCCTGCACAACGTCGGTATCATCCGCTCGCCCAACTGAAGATCGTTCCATACAGCCGGCCCATAGCTGCGCAGGGAGATTTGGGCAGTGGCCCCGTGGGCCAGGGCCGTGTGCTCCACAATCCGGCGGAATTGTTCGAGGACCTTGGCGCGGACGTCAGCGTCGTACGTGCGGATCGTGCCCTGGAGCGACACATGGTTAGGGATGATGTTCCAAGCCGTGCCGCCTTGCACCGTGCCGACGGAGACCACCACCGGTTTGCGCGCGTCGATCCCGCGGCTGTGGATGGTCTGGATCGCCGTGATGATCGCGGCCGCCGTGACGATGGGGTCGTCCCCCTGCCAGGGCATCGCGGCGTGCGACTGCTTGCCGGTCACGGTGACCTGGAAGTAGTCGGAGGCTGCCATCGCCGCCCCGGGTCGGTAGCCGAGTGTGCCCGTGGTCAGTTCCGGGTTGACGTGCAAGGCGAAGATCGCAGCGACCTCGGGGTCGGCCAACACGTTTTCCTGGACCATCAGGCTGGCGCCTCCCGTTTCGCCTGCCGGGACACCTTCCTCGGCCGGTTGGAAGATCAGTTTCACCGAGCCGGTGATTTGGTCGCGGACGTGCGTGAGCACCGAAGCGAGGCGAACTGGAAAGCGACGGCTCGGCCGGATTCCGCGCCGAGGACAACATCGCGATGGGCAGCACCAACACCTGGTCGGCGGCGCTGGCCCTGCACTCGTTCGGCCCCACGTTGTCGATGATGTTGAAGAACAAGCTGCTCTTCGGCGCCGGCGAGGTGAATGACCATGTGGCGCTGACTGAAACCGGAACCCCGCGTGCCGATCCGCGATTCGTGAATCCGAGCGACGATCCGGCCGTGGCCGATTTCCATCTCCAGGCCGGCAGTCCAGCAATTCGCGCCGGCAACGCAACCCCAGCGCCCAGCCCTGACCTGGCCGGCATACCCCGGCCGCAAGGCCCGGCCAACGATCTGGGCGCCTATCAATTCACGCCAACATCACGTCCATCCTCGGCAGCCGAACGCTAATATGTTACCCATATGGTTCCTGTAACCGTGCAACCTCCGGCGCACCCGCTCTACGGGCTAACCTCGATGACGAACCGCTGGTGGGCGCTGCCGACCCGCTCCGTAGAGGTGGCGAGCACTTTCTCATTGCCCCAACCGAGTGTGCCCTCATCCAGCTTCCGCACCTGCCGGTCGATGGTGGCAGTGATTTCCACCTCGAACTTTCCCGCCGTATCGGGCGTGCCCAAGAGCACACCCGTGCCTGCGTCCAGCTTGAGCCAGCTTGGCCCCTTCAAGGCATACTTGGGGTGCTCGATGTCCCAGAAGTTGGCGACTTCCGGACTGTGTTTCCGCAGGTCGCCCAGGGAGCGATTGGCCGAGACCCGGCTGCGGTACTCCGCGCCCACTTTGGCCTGAAGCATCGGCTTGCTGTAAATCACCGGGCGGGGCGCGACGGCAAAGTCCGATGGTCCGCTCCGCTTGCCCTGTTCGTCCACCGCCACTACGCGGTAGTAGGTCTTATTGGCCGCGCGCAGAGCGACCTCGGCGCCCAAGACCGGCAGTTCCGTGGCCGTCGTCTCGCCGATGAAGTTCGCCGGGAACTGCGGCGAGAGCTCCTTCGAGATGCCGACACTGACCGTGTACGGCACGTCGCTGACGGAGAAGCCCTTCTCGTCGCTGCCGTAGACGCGATATTTCGCGGGCCGCCGGCCAAGCGGATTGGCCTTCCACTTGAGGGTCCCCAGGCCCTCTTCCCGGTCGAAATCGACGCTCACGTCCAAGGGATAGGCCGGCCCGCGCGGCGTGAAACTCCACGTCTTGCTCCACGGCCCCCAGACGCCTTTCTCGTTCTTGGCCCGTACATGCCAGTAGTATTTCTTGTCCGGCGT
This sequence comes from uncultured Planctomycetaceae bacterium, assembly GCA_964615095.1. Lineage (GTDB taxonomy): Bacteria > Planctomycetota > Planctomycetia > Pirellulales > Thermoguttaceae > JANXQG01. Next base: position 72,508 of record CAZTPX010000016.1, read on the forward strand.
CAGCAGACCGGCGGAGGGCAGCGCGTATTGCGGCTGGCCCTTGTCCGCGGTGCGGGAGATGAGCTTGTAGAAGTTGGTCGAGAGCGGCCATTTCATATCCGCCCGGTCGGCGAGCACGAAGTGGTAGTCCACGATCTTGTCCCCTTCCGCCTTCGTGGGGACATTCCAGCGGAAGACAATATCCGTGCCCTCGGCCTCGCCGGCGTCGGGCGGGTAGACTGCGGCGGGCGGCGGCGGAACGTTCGCCGAGCGTTCCACCCACTCGTGCGTGATCTGCACCTGCCGCTCCCCGGGAGACTGGTCGGTATAGGTGAACGTGTTCTTCCCCACGACCATCTCGGGCAGCGCCAACAGGGCCATTTGCAGATCATTGATCATCGCCAGTCGTTTGAGCCGGGCGGCGCCGGAGAGCCGACAGCGGAGTTGGTAGTGGAAGCGTTGCGGTCCCCAGTTCGTGAAGAACCAGTATTCCACTCTATCCCTCGCGTCCAGCCACTTTTTGCCGTCCTCGGAGATCTCCAACACGGCCCCGTTGCCTTCCACTTCGAATCGCCCGCCCACGAAGATGTAGGGGCTGCGCATCGTCCAGACGATCGTGCCCGTCTTGCCTTCCTCGGCTCTAAGCCCGTCCGGGCCGCTGGCGATGTTCTCGATCCTGGTTGCGCCTTTCCTCCAGAGGTCTTTGCTGAAGTCCGGGCGGTATTCCCAGAGGCCGTCGCAGACGGTGTCGGGGTAGTCGGGCTGCTCCGACGACCGCCAACTGTACTTGGCCGGGGTCAGGTGCCCGCAGCGCCAGACCAGGGCCTCGCCCGGCCGGAGCGTCATGTTCATGGTCGTCTTCGGTTCGTTGGCGCGATCGCCGCTGACCGGGTCTTCGCACACGAACATGGCCGCATACGACTCATCGAGGCGGCGGATGTCGGCCATCGTAATGCCGTAGGTGTGCGCCCGCTTGATCAGGTCGTGATCGTGGGCCAATTCCCGGTCGCTGGCCAAGGTCTCGTTGTCGCGGAGGAGAAAGAAGCTGTCCAGGTCGCCGTCCATCACGTGCCAGCCGCCGTCGTACGCCACTTGGGCGATGGCGTGCGACACCAGGCGGTCCGGGGCGCTCTTGAGGCCCACCTTGTGCCAGTACGCGCCCATGATCAGGGCGTCGGCGCCGCAGGGGTTGTGCCCGTAGATGTTGAAGACCTGCACCGGGTCGCCGAGGTTCGCGCCGTAGCCGCTGCGGTGGAAACGATGGGAGACCTGTTGGAACCAGAGGGCCATGGCCTTCTCCTTGTCGCTCATCTCCGGGGTGACGGCCGACGCCACGATCTCGTCCAAGGTGCGGAAGTTGTTCCGGCCGTTGGAGAGCCAGGGATTGATCAGGTCGGACCGGCCCACGTTCTCCATCCGCACGGCGCGGTTGGACTGCCAGCTTTGGTCGATGACGCCTTCGCGGTTGATGCCACAGCCCATCGGCGTGCGGCAGCACTCGCCGTCCACGGTGCCGCCGTGGACGACGGTGTAGGTGTGCTCGGCCTGGGAGATCTCTTCGACGTGGCGGTTGGCCACGTCGCCGGGTTGGGCCTTGGAGGCCCACGGCTGCATGGGGGCATCCGCGCCTGGGGCCTGCAGCAGGGCCGCCGATATGAGGGTGAAGATCACTTGCATGGTAATTCCTCCTAATGGTTCAAGGTTCAGTATTGGGGTTAGATTCCGCCCACTATCGATGCGTCCTGGATTTCTGGCCGTGGGCCTGATCCTGTGAATTTCTTTTTACTCCTTCTTCTCCAGCGCCGCCAGGTGCTCTTTGAGAAACGCGGCCAACTCGCCGCGGCGAAGGTCCTCGGTCGAGCGGAACTTGATCCGCAAGACGTCCATGCCGGTCTTCTCGCCGTCGACCTGGGCGTCGAACCCCAACCCGGTGATTCGCCCCTGGGCGAAACGGCCCTTGGGACCCGTGAGGTGCAAGTAGACCGCGTCGAGCTTCTTGGTCTGCACGGCAGCCCAGGCCTCGCGCTGCTGCGGCACGTACAGCGGCACCACCTGCTTGTTGTTCCAGAGCAGTTGGCCATAGGGTGCGGTCTCGTTGAGCAACTCGATCAGCTCCTCGAGCACTTCCATCTCCCACTCCACCTTGCCGCCCAAGGGGAAGCCGCGGCGGGCGAAGTGCCACTTGCGGCCCAGTTGCTTCCAGGGCTGCAAGATATCGCTCTGCTCCTTGGCCTGTTGCGAGTACTTGCCAAAACCGCCCACGGCTTGGTCGATGAACGCCCAGAACTCCGGGCGATCGATCTCGCTGTAACTGTTTACGCGGACCTCGACCTCCTGCCACGGCCCGCGGAGACTGCGGAGCTTGACCCGCGGCTCGGTCCCGTACAAGGGCAACTCGGGCATGTCGTTCAACGGCTTAAGGTCCAGCCGCCGCAGCAGGTCGTCGCGGGAAAACGTGTTGCGGGCTGTGCGGAACTTCATCTTCAACAGCCATTCCTCGCCGGTAATGGCGTGGAAGAACCAACCGTCCGCCTTCTTGGCCGCGCGGATCTCGACCACCGAGCGCGAGTTCCAGTCGGTCTCACTGAACAGTTCCGACTGGTTCTGGATGCGGTCGATCACGTCACCGAGGATGCGTCCCTCCCAGCGACAGGGCTTGCCGTTGCGGCCCACGCGGGCCACCGTGTGCCAGTGCCGGCCATCGATCTCCCAGGGCATGCGGGCGTCCTGGCCAAGCTCGGCAATCTCGCGGTCACCCTCGTGCTGGGCCTCCGTCCCAGCGAAATCGAACAGCTTGCGCGGCGCGTGAGGCCCGGCGGCTAGGACCGGTACAAGGGCCTCGCCGGTGTAGGAACGAAGGTAGGAAGGAGAGAAGGGGAGCGGGGGAGAAATTCGCATCTCCCTTTCTCGCTTTCTCCCCTTCTCCCCTTCTCCCTTTCTTTGTCCCGCCGCATGCGCGGCGATGTCTTCCGGTGTTCCCGCGTCCACGACGTAGCCGCCTTCCTCCCCAGCTTCCGGCCCCATGTCGATAACCCAATCGGCTGTCTTGACCACGTCCAGATTGTGCTCGATGACTACGACCGTGTTGCCCAATTCGACTAGGCGATTGAGCACGTCCAAGAGCTTGGCCAGGTCGTCGAAGTGCAGCCCCGTGGTCGGCTCGTCGAGCAGGTAGAGCGTGTTGCCCGTGTCTGGCCGGGAGAGTTCGGCGGCCAGTTTCACGCGCTGAGCCTCGCCACCAGAAAGCGTCGGGGCCGGTTGCCCCAGCGTGACATAGCCCAGCCCCACGTCGCAGAGCGTTTGCAGAATGCGGCGGATCTTGGGGATACTCTGGAAGAGCTGCACGGCCTCGCCGCAGGGCATATCCAGCACCTCGGCGATCGACTTGCCGTGATAGCGGACCGAGAGCGTCTCTTCGTTGTAACGCTGCCCGTGGCAAGTGTCGCACTCGACCCAGACGTCGGGCAGGAAGTGCATCTCGATACGAAGCTGGCCATTGCCTTCGCACTTTTCGCAACGGCCGCCGGGCACGTTGAAACTGAACCGCCGCGGCTGGTAACCGCGCAATTTGGCCTCGGGCAGTTGAGCAAATAGCGCGCGGATCAGGTCCAACGCGCCGGTGAACGTGGCCGGGTTGGAACTGGGGGTCTGCCCCAAGGGCTGCTGGTCGACGCGGATCACCTTGTTGATTTGCTCGATGCCGATAATCGAATCGTGAGCACCGGGGAAGGTCTTGGCGCGGTGCAGAGTGCGAGCCAGCGACGCATACAGCACGTCCTCGACCAGCGAACTCTTGCCGCTGCCGCTGGGGCCGGTGACCACAGTAAAGGTTCCCAGCGGGATCTTGACGTCGATGTTCTTGAGGTTGTTTTGGCGCGCGCCGCGGATCTCCAGCCAGGAGGGAACGGGGGAGACGTTCGCCTCTCCCTTTCTCCCTTTCTCCCCTACTCCCTTTCTCCCCTTCTTCTCTTTTTTCCCTTCCCCGCTTCCCCCGCCCACCATCCGTCGGTTCGTGGGCACGGCAATCGCCTTCTTGCCCGTAAGATAAGGACCGGTAACCGAACCGCGGCGCTTACCGACCACCGCGGGAGACCCCTCGGCGACGATCTGTCCGCCGTGGCGGCCGGCGGCGGGGCCGAAATCCAAGAGCTTGTCGGCATTGGCGATCACCTCGCGATCATGCTCGACCAACAAGAGCGTGTTGCCCAGGTCGCGAAGTTTTTTCAGAGCGTCCAGCAGGCGGGCGTTGTCGCGCGGGTGCAGGCCGATTGTCGGCTCGTCCAGGACATAGAGCACACCGCACAGCCCGCTGCCCACTTGGGCGGCCAGGCGGATGCGCTGCATTTCTCCGCCGGAGAGGGAGGGCGCGGGCCGGGCGAGGGTAAGATAGTCGAGCCCCACGTCGACGAGGAACTGCGTGCGATTGCAGATTTCGCGGTAGACTTCGCCCGCGATCTTCTGCTCGGTGGCGCTCGGTTTCCAGGCGCGGAGGTCGGCCAGCAGCTTGCCCAGCGGCTGGCGGCAGATCTCGTCGATCGTGCGGCCGCGGAAGCGCACGGCAGCCGCATCGTCGCGCAAGCGGCTGCCGCCACAGACCGTGCAATCGACCTCGTCGACGAGATGTTCCAGCCGGCCGCGGAAACCGGGCGAGACGCGGCTGGCTTCCTCCAAGGCCGGGTAAAGGCCCTTGTATTGGAAGCGGAAAGAGGGCAGGGGCAATGTATCCGGCAAACGCCGTGTGCCGTCGTCGGGATTCGGCACACGGCGTGTGCCGGATACATTGACGTCGAACCACTGGTCGCCCGTGCCGTGCATGATCAGGCGGCGGTGCTTGCCGCCAAGCTGATCGTAAGGAACGTCGATCGGTATGCCCGCGCCGCGGGTAAAACTCTCCAGCATTCGCTGGAAGAGCCGGTTCGACGCGCCGGGCCACAAGCCCACAGCCCCTTGGGCCAGGGAAAGCTTGGGATCGCGGAGCAGAGCCGCGGGGTTGGTGCCGGTCTGCATGCCGAGGCCTTCGCAGGCCGGGCACCAGCCCAGTGTACTGTTGAAGGAGAAATTGTGGGGCGAGAGCGGCTCGAAGCTGCGACCGCACTTCTGGCAGGCGAAGTGCTGACTATGAACCTCGACGGGCCAGCGGGCTTCCGGCACGTCGTCGCGAGGCTCAGTCACGCGAAGCACGCCGCGGCCCTTGGCCAGGGCGGCCTCTACGCTGCCAGCCACCCGCGAGCGACCCGGAGTACCAGGTGCCCCGCCCGGGCTGCGGCCGTCGGGCCACACGGTAACGCGATCGATGACCACCTCGACGTCGTGTTTCCGCCGCCGATCGATCTGCGGCATTTGGTCGAGCGTGTGCGTCTGGCCGTCGATCCGCACGCGGACGTATCCGGCCGCGAGCAGCTCTTCCCAGAGGACTTCGTACTTCTCGCCTACCTCGATTTCCAGCGGGGCCATGAGATAGAGCCGCGTGCCCGCCGGCCGCTGCATGATCTTATCGATGATCTCGTCGGCGGTTTGCGTGCCCACCCGTAGGTCGCACGCCGGGCAATACGGCTGGCCCAGGCGAGAGACGATGATCCGCAGGTAATCGTAGATTTCGGTCACCGTGCCCACTGTGCTGCGGGGCGAGTGGCCGGCATGCTTCTGCTCGATGGCGATGGCCGGCGAAAGCCCCTCGATGTGGTCCAGCCGCGGCTTCTGCATCTTGTCGACGAACTGCCGGGCGTAGGAACTCAGGCTTTCGACATAGCGCCGCTGACCTTCCGCATAGATCGTATCCATGGCCAGCGAGGTCTTGCCGCTGCCGCTGGGGCCGCAACAGACGGTCATCTGGTCGCGGGGGATGTCGACGTCGATGCCCTTGAGATTGTGCTGCCGAGCGCCGCGGACCTTGATGGCCTTGGCCAGTTCGGCGCGGGGCGGAGTTGGGAAAGGGGAAAGGGGGGCCGGGGGGCTGCTCTTCTCCCCTTCTCCCCTTCTCCCCTTCTCCCTTTCCCCCTTTCCCCGCTTAGCAAGCCAACGCTTGAGCACCTGCCCGGTGAAGGAAGCGGGATTCTCGGCGACTTGCTCGGGAGTGCCCGTGGCGATGATCTGGCCGCCGCCGGCGCCGCCCTCGGGGCCCAGGTCGATGATCCAGTCGGCGGTCTTGATCACCTCCGTGTTATGCTCGACGACGAGGACCGTGTTGCCCGCTTCGACAAAGCCGTGCAGCACCGTCAAGAGCAATTGGATGTCGGCAAAGTGCAGGCCGGTCGTCGGTTCGTCCAACAGGTAGAGCGTCCGGCCGGTGCTCTTTTTGACGAGTTCGCGGGCGAGCTTGATCCGCTGGGCCTCGCCGCCGGAGAGCGTGGGCGACGGTTGGCCGAGCTTCACGTAGTCCAGCCCCACGGCGTGCAACGTGCGGAGCTTGTCGGCGACGGCGGGGATGTTCTCGAAGTGCGTCAGCGCCTCCTGCACGTCCATTTCCAGCACTTCGGCAATCGACTTGCCTTTGTAGCGGACCTGCAGCGTCTCACGGTTGAAGCGATGGCCCTCGCACACGGGGCAAGTGACCCAGATGTCGGCTAGGAAATCCATCTCCAGCTTGGTAGAACCATTGCCTTCGCAGGCCTCGCAGCGGCCGCCGCTGACGTTGAAGCTGAAGCGGCCCGGCTCGAAGCCCTTGGCCTTGGCCTCCGGCAATTGCGTGTAGAGCCGGCGGATTTCGTCGAAGACCTTGATGTAGGTGGCCGGATTGGAGCGGGGCGTGCGGCCGATGGGCGACTGGTCGATAGCGATCATCTTGTCGAGATGCTCGATGCCCTCGAGCTTGTCGAACTCGCCCGGGTTACCGAGACCCGCGTTGAGGTCGCGGCGGAGGGTCTCGACGAGAATATCGTTCACCAAGGAACTCTTGCCCGAGCCGGAAACGCCGGTCACGCAGACAAACACACCCAAGGGGATCTCGACGTCGATGTTCTTGAGATTATTGTGGCGCGCGCCGCGGATGGCCAGCTTCCCCCGCCCGTTGCAACAATCGCGGCGGACGGCGGGAACGTCGATCTGCCGACGGCCGGAAAGATAGGCCCCGGTGAGGCTCTCCTCCGCGGCGATCACGTCGGCAATCGATCCAGCAGCGACCACATTGCCACCACGGACCCCCGGCCCGGGTCCGAAATCGACGATATGGTCGGCCGCCCGCATGGTGTCTTCGTCGTGCTCGACGACCACCACCGTGTTGCCTTGGTCGCGAAGCTGCGCCAGCGTTTCCAGCAACTTGTCGTTGTCGCGGGGATGCAGGCCGATCGACGGCTCGTCGAGGATGTACAGCACGCCTACGAGCCCGCAGCCGATCTGGCCGGCCAGGCGGATACGCTGCATCTCGCCGCCTGAGAGGGTCGGGGCCGTGCGGTCCAGGGCCAGGTACTCCAACCCTACGTTCTTGAGAAATTGCAGCCGGCTACGGATCTCCTTGACGGCCTCGGCGGCAATCGTCGCCCCGGTGGCATCAAGTTTCAAAGCGGAAAGGAAGTCGGCCGCCGCGCTGACGGAAAGCTGGCAGACCTCCGGCAACGACTGCTCGCGGACGGCAGCGGGGAATTCCGCGGCAGTGGTGATGGTGACCGCGCAGGCCTGGGCGTTCAACCGCCGGCCCTGGCACCGCCCGCAGCCCAACACGCGCATGTACTTTTCCAGTTGGCGGCGCTGAGGGCGGCTGCGGGTGTTACGGTACTGCGCCAAAAACTTGGGAATGATCCCCTCGAAGGTCCCGCCCCACTTGTAGCCCGAAGCACCGCCACGCCAGGTGAAGGTGACGTGCTCGTCGCCGGTGCCCCAGAGCAGGGCGTGCCGCGCCCGCTGGTCGAGTTCCTCCCAGGCCGTTTCCAGCACGCCGCCAGGCGGAAGCCCGTACCTTCGCTCGAGCGTTTCCGCTACGCCGCGGAAGATGTGCCGTTTCCATCGGCCCATCTCCCGCCATTTGCCCAGCAACTCGATGCAACCTTGTTGAAAAGACCGGCTAGGATCGGGGATCAACCGCTCGGGGTCGAACGAGTAGATCTGTCCCAACCCGCTGCACTCCGGACACATGCCCTGCGGACTGTTGAAGCTGAACAATTGTGGGCTGGGCGGCTCGAAGCTCTTTTGGCAGTGGGTGCAGGCGTAGTGGGCGGAGAGGGCGAGGTCGGAAGCAAGGGATGCCGGGACGTTCGGCAAGGACGCGGAGAGGGGGGGACGCGCGGACGCGGAGACATCTTCTTCCCCGCGTCTCCGTGTCTCCGAGTCCCCGCGTCTCCGCGTCTCCGCGTCCCCGCCTTCCTTCTTCTCCGCGTCCCCTTCATCCGCAGCCACAATCAGGTTGCCTTCGCCCAGGCGCAAGGCCGCCTCGACGGCCTCCGCCAGCCGCGGACGAAGCTTGGGGCCAGCCACGAGCCGGTCGACTACGACCTCGATGTTGTGCCGCATTTGCCGGTCCAACCGCAGATCGTCGGTCAGCCGCACAACGCGTCCGTCGACCCGGGCGCGGACGAACCCCTGTTTCAGCAGATCTTCGAAGAGGTCGCGGTATTCTCCCTTCTGGCCGCGAATGAGCGGGGCCAAAACGAGGAACCGCGTACCCGTGGCCAGTATGCCGATGCGGTCAATAATCTGCACCCGTGTCTGGGCCGTGATCGGCCGGCGGCACTCCGGACAGTGACCCTTGCCCACTCGCGCAAAGAGTACGCGGAGGTAATCGTAGATCTCCGTGATCGTGCCCACCGTTGACCGCGGGTTCGTACCGCTGGACTTCTGCGAGATGGAGATCGCAGGGCTAAGCCCTGCGATCAGGTCGACGTCCGGCTTGGGCATCTGGCCGAGAAACTGGCGGGCGAAACTGGAGAGGCTTTCAACGTAGCGGCGCTGCCCCTCGGCGTACAACGTATCGAAGGCCAGCGAGCTCTTGCCCGAGCCGCTAACTCCGGTAAAGCAGATCAATTGATTTCGAGGCAAGACGAGGCTTACCTCGCGCAGATTGTGCTCTCGCGCGCCTTGAATCAGGATGTCGGAATCTGCCATCGATGGAAAACCTTGCCGAAACCTTGCATTTTAAGAGACGGCAGGGGCGGGAGGCAACCCGTCTTGTTCAATGGAAAGCGATTAGACCAGAAAGTCGGGCGCAACAAGGTTGGCGGTACCAGTGAAACGCCCGCTGCCGCGGCCGCTTTGTCTTGCTGGCCCATATGAAAGTGGGTGGTCTGCGGGGTTATCGTCGTAATTGCCGGCCATACAGGCGGTACCTTCCTTAAACATTCTCCCTTCTTCCCATAATTAGCTATCGGAACAATTTATCCCAAATCCCCAGAACCACCTGTTTTGAAGCTATTCTAATGCAAATCGCTATAACTGTCCGATTCGTTACAACAGGAACAGTCCTTACTTCCCGAATTTCCGGTAGGACACGCAAACCACTCACCATCAGTCCAAAGGGGGAAAAGATGAAGGTTACTAGGAGCAACTTGAAAGGAGTCGGCTTGCTCTTGCTGAGCTTGGCCGCAATGGGCGAAGGGCGGAACTTTGCCGCAGACATCGCATCGCAGAACTTCCTGGCCATGGCCGACAGTCCGTCCGCATCGGCCGCCGGTTCGGCCACAGCAAGTCCGTTCAAGGATGAATCGGCCAGCACGCTAGCGAAGTCCGTCACTGGCGAAACCACCACGGCAACCGCTTTGCCGCCGACAGGCACGGCGCCAGCCTATGACTGCTTCCTCGGCGCGCCGGGCAAGGTCTGGTTCCGCGGCGAGTATGTCCACTGGTGGACCAGCGGCGCCAACATGCCTGCGATGGTCGAAACGCTCACGAACAACGGAACTATCGCGCAGCCCATTTTCGGCGATCGGACGGTCTACGACGGCAACCACGACGGCTACCGCATGAACTTCGGCATGTGGCTGGACTGCCAGCACTGCTGGGGCGTGGAGGCCGATTACATGGACCTCAGCGGCAAGCCCTGCGGCTACGTAAACAATTTTACTGATGGCTTCGTCAACGGCAATCCCTACTCGGTATTGCGGGTGCTCTCCAATCCTAATGAAGGCGGCCAAGTCATCGACTATATTGGCGACGCTGGGAATAAGATCGTCGGCAACATCTCGATCGATTCGAGCAACTATTTCCAGTCAGCGGGGATCACCGTCCGCCACGAGTTGCGGGCCATGGAATGGTCGACATGCAACCGGGACGTCAACTGGACGGATTCTTCCGCCCGCACGTTCCGCCTGGACGCCCTCGCCGGTTACCGTTTCGCGCGGCTGATCGACACGGTCAATGAAACGGACAACAGCTTCGATTACAACACCAATAGTGCCTTTTATGAGTACTCCTACAACACGGTCAACAACTACAAGACCGTCAACAACTTCAATGGAGCCGAACTCGGCCTGAACGCCGTATATACCTTTGGCCGTTGGTCGTTAGACGTGGTCGGCAAGGCCGCCATCGGCGTCAACAACCAGTATGCCAGCGTGTACAATCAGGTAACTGTGGATGTCAGCAATGCCATAGGCCCGACGCCGCCCCTGGTTGGCAATCCGAGCCCGCTGCAGGAGTTTTCGCGGAACCAGTTCTCGGCCATACCGGAACTCATGGTGACCGGCGGATATCAGGTGACGGACCACTTCAAGGTTACTGTGGGCTACGATCTGCTCTACTGGTCGGCCGTCGTTCGCGCGCCGAACCAGATTGCAGTGGACCCCTCGAGCGGCGCGCTCTATGGGACCGCGACGGGTAATTTCTCGGGTAACCTGCCGCAACTGTTGTCTTCGGCCGTGTTCAATGAAACGCACTACTTTGCCGAGGGCTTGCGCCTAGGGGCCGAACTGCGGTTCTAAACCGGCAAAGCAATTTCCAAAAGAAAAAAGGGCAGGGAACCAATGCGGTCCCCTGCCCTTTCGCTTTGGGAGGTCTGACTAACGTGCTTCGAACTATGAGGTTAATTCATGGATACCCTGACGTTCTGCTTGGCAAGCGCTTTGCGTGGGTTCTTTCGCCGGATTCGATAGACGAACACTCCGGCCAGTCCCGCCCCCAAGAGCGCGAGGGTCGACGGTTCGGGCACCACGGCGAACGTGTCGGCGTTGCCGTCGCCGGTGAGAATCGCCCAGGATTGGTCGACCTGGCCGACACCGTTTATCTGGACGCCCCAACTTCCGGCCAATGCCTGCAGGATCTGGTCGTGGGTCATGCCTTGACTACCCAAATTGCTATATTCGTTGGCTAGGAAAGTTTGCAGACTTTCAGAAACGCCTTGGAACTGCGAAGCCAAACTCCCCGAACTGGCGCTTGCAGCGTTCTTCCAGCTCGTGCCGAGCAACTGGCCGATGTAAGAACCGGCAACTGTTGCCGTTGCATTGTTGTCCAACTCGTTGTTAATGCTGTCGTCGAACGACATCTCCATGGCGTAGACCGTGCCGCTGGGGACTCCGGTGACTTGCACGACATCGCTGGTCAACCACTGGACTCCCGACGGGAGCGACTCGGCCGACGAAGTAAACGAGCCGTTTTCCGAGGCGTTTCGATTGCGCCATGCCATGCCCACCGTGGTACTGGTGGGAAGCGCCGTGCTGTCGAGGATTTGGCACTGGGTGCCAACCGTGCTGCCTTGAGCCGACACGGCAGAGGTTGCGCCCGTGGCATACAAGGTCGTGAAGTTTGTGGCGTTCGCATACGTGGTATTGACGCCGGAGGTTCCAGAACCCACAACTACCGATGCCAGGGGTGAAGACAATGTCGCAAGCGTTGCGCCTTTCGCAACGTTCGCCTCCAGGGGCGCTCCAAATGCCTGCGCAGTAGCCGTAACGCTGGGTTGACTGCCCGTGACTGCCCAGCCCACGTTGTTGGCGGTAAAGGTCAGGCTGACCGGATTATAAGGGGTGGTATCTCCCACCGATGCAGCCTCGGCCGTGCCCACGGCGATCGTGCCGCTGCCGACATAATACGGCGGGTTGGTGGTGCCTGGAATGTTTCCACCAAGCCCCGTCAAGGCAATTTGTACGGGAACATTCGTGGTCCCGGCGCTATTGACCGTGGTCGAAGTCACGAGCACCTGCCCGGTCTGTGTGCCGTCCACCGGGGAAGTGGCGTTGAACGTGCCGGTACCACTGCTAGAGCCTACCCAAACGTTCGTATAATGACTCGAATCGCCGAAAGACGTCACCGAATAGGTCGCCGGCACGATGGCCCCCGTGAGAAATCCGCCGGGATTCGGCGAAGTGAAGTTCAGCGTGCCGCCGCTGGTGAGGGTCCGCTGCTGCAGGACCGTGGCCGTGTAGGGAATGTTCAAAGCCGTCGGCGCGGAAGCCGTGACCGAGCCGATCGTTTCGGGTGTGAAGAGTCCGGCGGTATTTCCCGCAATCGACACGGTGCCAGTGGTCGGACCCGAGGCCGTATTGGAAAACATGCCGCTGATGCTCGTCGCCGCGGCCGAATTGGTTGTCGTCGTGCCGTTATACAGGACCGACGCGGTGTTGGTGAAAGTATAGCTGCCGTTGCTGTCGGAGAGCGAAGTGACTGAAACGGGATTCATGGTGAGGTTGGCGAAGCTGGTGTATGCGCCGGCCGACGTGATGGTCAAGTTCGCCGTGGCGGTGCCACCCTGCATGATCCGGCCGAAGTTGGCCGTGCTCACCGAATCGATCTGGCGACTGTAGACCGGATCGATCGCCAAGGAGGCAACGTTCGTTTTGGACGGGCCGGAACCGGCCTGGCCGGAAATCGCCACTTCTGCGGTTGCAGGGCCATTAGCCAAGCCGGCGCCGCTGATGGTTCCGGTGAAGGGCCCACTCTGGCCGGCAGCGAGGTTCGAACCCGACGTGGGAACGATGCTGACGCCGGAACTGGGGATAGACTGCGAAGGGACGAAAGTCCAGGTCAAGCTGCCCGAACTGGCCGTATTCAAAACGCTGCCCGTAAAGTCCAGGGTTCCGGCCCCCGACTGCCCGCTGGGCGTGGCGAGGAAGCGGTCGCTGCCCGGCACCGTCGCAGTGACGCTGAAACTAGCCGAGGGGCCCACGCCCCCGCGTCCCTTGATCACGTAACTGGTCGGCAGCCCCGCGGGTTGATAATCGTTGGCAAGGGCATAACCGAAGTTGTAGTCCACACCCGTACTCGCGCCGCTGGAGCTCGTGGCGAAGGTGATGTTGGCAATGGTGGTTGGGGAAAGTGCGGTACCGACCTGCGTGGATCCGCCGCTGCTGGTCTGAATCCATCCCACGTTGGCCGCAGTGGCCACGTCGAGGGAAGGCAGCGTGTCTTGGATTTGGTAGGTATCGCCGGCAACCAGATTTCCAAAGGTGTAGTAGCCGGCGCTGTTGGTGTACGCCGTCAAGGTCTGCGTGCCGCCGGTGCCGCCGGTCTGGATCAAAGTCATCAGCACTGCCGGCAACCCTACGTCTCCGGGCAGCATCTGCCCCGTGTCGTCTAGATCGTCATAAACGTAGCCCGACAGCGAGTAGGTTGTGGCCGGCGGCGGCGACTTTGAAGGCCGCGAGCTCAGAACCAAAGTCACGGGCGGCATTCCCGATATACCAGGCGCACCATACACCGCAGGACAACTCAAGATGAAGAACAGAGACAAAAAAGCGACGAGAGGTCGCCACGCCACGCCACAATGATTGCGCACCATAAGCCGAGATCCTTTACTTGTGCTTGCGAGACGAACGCTGCCTCAATTTAAATTGCTTCGCTCCGCAGCGCGTGCGTCGGAACCCGTAAGCACTCCAGGCCCAACTGCGACTAAGACGCTGTTTCACACAATGGGTAAACGGTAGCACCGCACAGAATTCATCCCCGATGAACTCCATACAATACCTATCATACTAAAAGTCGCCGCATTTGCAAGCATTTTGCAAGACCGCTCAAAAGATTTTTCCGGATTTTCCTAAAGTGCCGCTCGGCAGCCGCCGCCCCCGTGGCCGGCACGACCGACATAAGTGTCCTATTTGAAAGAGTTTACGAATCTGGAAATGGCGTTGTTTTCGCATAAAACTGGGCAAGACAGCGGACGCAGGCCGAACAAAAAAATTTGCTTTTTGTGCTGTGCCGCGCCGCGCGGGCGCGAAAAACTCATCCGGCTGCTGCCCCGCCGCCCGAAATTTTGCAGGGAACGCCCTCCGTGGCGTTCCGCTGGCCCGGGAATGCCATCGACCCGCTGCGCGGATGCCCCGGCGTTCCCAACAGCGTCCCCAAACGGCCCGCCCCAGGAAAAAAACGATCCCGTTGTCACCCCGCCGCCCCGGTGCCATAATAGTTGGACTGTGCAAGCTTACTGCCCACGGCTACGACCGACACTAACCCGAAGCGCAAGCGAGGGCATTAAGTCGTTTCCTCGCTGGCGCTTCGGGTTAGTATGAATTGTGCCAACCTCAACCGTTTGCAGTATGGCGGGAATCGGGCCAACCATGATGACGCTGGAACAGATCGATTCCGAGTTGCGCGGGTGGGACGACAAGCTGCGAATTGCCAGCGACAACATGCTGGAGCTGAGCGATTCCGTGGGCTACCAGCGTTTGCTGGGCCAGGGGCACTGGCCGAAAGCCCAACTGGCGGCGGCCACGGCCCAGCGCGCACAGCCAGCCATCGACGGCCTGCACACGCTTTGGACGTATTATTCTCTGATCCGCGACAGCATCGGCCGTGCCCGCAAGCTGCGCGAGTCGGTTTCTCTGCTCCTGCCTTCGCGCAGTCTGCTGGCGGACATTGAAAAAGTGCTGCACGGGCCGTCCATTCAACTCCCGGCGGTGGCCATGCCCCTGGAACAACGGGGCCTCCTGGGCCCTTCGGAAATCACTCAGTCGATTTCGCCCGAACGCCTGCTGGCGGTTATGAACCAGCTCTTTCAGCAGGGGCGCGACGTGGTAGTGGCCATCGGCGCGGCCTGGGACGAACTGCCGCAGCAGTGCAGCGATTTCGAGGCCGAGCTTTCCCGTCTAGCCGCCGAGGACGGCAGTTTTCCCAACGAAATCGCTGCCGTCCGGACACGATTAACGGCGCTCCGCGCGCAATGCGACAGCGACCCGCTGACGGCGGCCGATGGCGGCAAGGCTTTGGCTGCTGAAATTGCGGACATGCGCAATCGCGTGGAACAATCGGCCTCCCAGCGCCGCCGCCTGGCCGACGACCTGCTCGCCGCGCGGCGGTTACTCGCCGAAGTGGGCGAGTCGCACCGGCAGGCGATTGAGGCGCTGGCTTCATGCCAATTGAAGGTTCGCTCGGACCGGGCAACCGCCCCGCCTTGCCCGGCCGACGATAAGCTGGTAACCGCCCTGGAAACATGGTTGGCAAAGCTCGATGCGGAAGTTGCCGCTGGGCGCTGGCGACCGGTGTGCGTGGGCATCCAGCACTGGAATGCGACGGCGCGGCAGTATCTGGTCATCGATGGTGAGGCCCGCTCCGCCGCCGAGTCGCTATTGAACCAGCGGCGCGATCTGCGGGGGCTGCTCGGCGCGCTGAAGGCCAAGGCCAAGGCCAACGGCCGCGCGGAAGATCCGGCGCTGGCCCAGGTCGAGCGCGAAGCAAACGAGTTGCTGGCCGCGCGTCCCACGCCGCTGGAATCGTTGCAACGCCTGGTGGCCGATTTTCAACAACGTTTACTTTAAGGACGGAAAAGATGGACGGAGCAAAATGCGCGCAGCCGGGCTGTGGCGGCACGATCGATTGCGGTTTCTGCAATCGTTGCGGCCTGGAACCGGCGGATGCCGGCGGCGCGGGGGTGGGCGGTTCGGCCTTGATCGGCGGCACGGGTTCCGCGGCCATCGGCAGCGCCCGATCGGCGTCGCTGGCGACCTCGTGGCGGCTGGGCGAAGGCTCCACGCGGCGGAGCACCGGCAGCGCGCGGTCCAGTTCGCGGAAACACCTGGGCCTGGGACTGGTCCAGGTGCCGGAATTGCCGGCCATCGATCCGGAAAAGGTGATCATGGCCAACCCGCAAGTGCCGCCCAACCGCCGCTTCTGCGGAAATCCCGATTGCCACGACGCCCAGGGCAACCCCACGCCGCTGACGCGCCGCGAGGCAGGCTTTTGTCCGGCCTGCGGGCAGCCCTATTCCTTCGTTCCCACGCTCAAGCCCGGCGATGTCGTCGCCGACCAGTACGAAGTCAAGGGCTGCCTGGCTTACGGCGGATTGGGCTGGGTCTACCTGGGCAAGGATACCACGCTCAATCGCTGGGTCGTGCTCAAAGGATTGCTGAACACGAACGACGAAGCGGCCGCGGCCGCCGCAGTGGCCGAACGCCAGTTCCTGGCGGCCGTGAAGCATGCCAACATCGTGGGCATCTACAATTTCGTCTCGCGCGGGACGGAAGGCTTCATTATCATGGAGTTCGTCAACGGTACGTCGGTCAAGACGCTGCGCAAGCAGCGCGGTCCGCTGCCGCCCGCCGAGGCTATCGCCTACATCCATCGCATCCTCGGCGCGTTCGCCTACTTGCACGCCGCCGGCATGGTCTATTGCGACATGAAGCCCGACAACTTCATGCTCGAGGGCGTGCCGCCGGATGTGAAACTGATCGACATGGGTGGCGTGCGCCGCCTGGACGATCCGGGCGGCGACATTTACGGCACCCGCGGCTACAGTGCCCCGGAGGCGGGCGAGGGTCCGACCGTGGCTTCGGACCTGTACACGATCGGCCGCACGTTGGCCGTGCTGCTCATGGAATTCCGCTTTCAGAGCACGTATGAATTCGATCTGCCGCCTCCCGCGGAGCAGGAGGTGCTCGCCCGCCACGAGTCGCTGTACCGATTCCTGCTCAAAGCCACGCAGCGCGATCCGAATTTGCGTTTCCAGTCGGCCGACGAGATGGCCGAACAACTGGCCGGCGTGTTGCATGAAGTGGTGGCCGGCACTGGCTCGCCGAAACCGGCCGACAGCACGCATTTCTACGGCGACGCCCTGGCCATGCATGAGGAACTCGATCGCCCCAGCCACAAGCTGCTGCCCGATTTGAAGGTGCGGGCCGACGACCCCGGGGCAGCCTTTTTGCTCTCGATCGCCGTCGTGCCCAACCTGCAGCGGCGGGCGGCGATGCTGCACGAGCGGATCGAGCGGTTGCCCCACTCCCTGGAGTTGCAGCTCCGCTTCGCACACGCCCTGATCGAGCTGGACTCGTATGGCCAGGCCGCGGAGACGCTCGACGGGGCGGCAAAAGACGACCCCTTCGATTGGCGCGTGGCCTGGTACCGCGGTTATTCGGCCTTGGCGCAAGGCCAGGCGGCAGCCGCCTATACGGCCTTTGACCAGATTTACAATGAATTGCCCGGCGAGCCGGCCGTGAAACTGGCGGTCGCCATGGCAGCCGAGGCCGCGGGCGACGACGGTACGGCGGCTCGACTATACGACCTCGTTTCGACCACTGATCCCAGTTTTGTCACGGCCTCGTTCGGGCTGGCCCGCTGCCTGAAGCGTGCCGGCCAGCGGGCGGAAACGGTTGCCGCCTATCAGCGCGTGCCCGCCAATTCCAGTTTGTATGCCCGGGCGCAGATCGGTATGGCCCGCGCGCTGATCGATTTGCACACCGGTGTTCCCAGCTTGGACGAACTAACCCGGGCCTCGGTAGCGATCGACGCTATGACCGCCGAGGGTCGCGAGGTTGCCCAACTGCGGACCGAATTGTTGGAGAATGCGCTGCGGCTGCTTTCCGGGCATGAGATTCAGCGCGATGCGGCGGTGCGGCTCTTGGGTCGGCCGCTGAACGAGACCTCGCTGCGGCGCGGCCTGGAGGAGGCCCTGCGCAGCCTGGCCCGCCTGGAACCGGACCGGCAGAAACAAATCGCCCTGGTCGATCGGGCCAACCAGGTGCGGCCCGTAACTTTGATTTAGACGGAAATGGCTAGAACAGTTTTCGACTGAGCGTGCCACCTGCCTGAGAACTTGGTAAGGCTTATGATCTGTCCATCGTGCGGTGTCGACCAAATTAACGAAGCCCGCTTCTGCGAGGATTGCGGCTCGTCGCTGTCCGCGCCGGCGTCCGGTGGCGGGGCCGCGAGCGCCGCCGCCGATCCCACGGCCTGCTCGCAGTGCGGCGCGGGGCCGGGCGCGATCGGAGCGGACGGATTTTGTACGACCTGCGGCCACGAGCGGGTCGACACCAGCCGCAATCGTGTCGAGATCGCGATCTCGCCCCAGCTTGCGGGCATCAGCGACATCGGCCTGAAGCACTTCCGCAACGAGGACGCGCTGGCCATTGTCGGCGGACCGGGCGGCGAGGCGCTGGTCGTCTGCGACGGCGTTTCCCGTTCGCAGAACCCCGACATGGCCTCCGCCGCCGGGGTTAATGCGGCCTTGGAAGCGCTCCGCGGCGCGATCGCCTGCCCGTCGGCGAATCATACCCACGACCTGGTCACCGCCGCCTTGGATGCCGCGCGGAACGCGGTACACGCGGTTCCCGTCGTCCAGGGCGTGGACGCCGATCCGCCGGAATCGACGATCGTCGTCGCCTTGCGCCGCGGCCGGGGGGTGAGCCTGGGCTGGGTCGGCGACAGCCGTGCGTATTTTATTCTTCCCGACGACGCGCGGCAGTGCACCGTCGATCACTCTTGGGTGAACGAGGTGGTCGCTTCCGGCAAAATATCGCTGGCCGAGGCCTTGCTTTCGCCGTTGGCGCATGCCTTGACGCGTTCGCTGGGCGGGCCGCCCAACAGTTCGGAGGAGCCGTCGCAACTGGACTTCGACTTGCCGCCTGGCCCGAGTTGCCTGGTGGTTTGTTCCGACGGGCTATGGAACTATCTGCCGGATGCCGCCTCGCTGGCCGCGTTGGTACGCGCTCAGCCGGCGGAGGCCGACGCCCTGGCGCGTGCCCGAGCGCTGGTGGAATTTGCACGCGACCGTGGCGGACGCGATAATATCACTGCCGCCGTGTTGATGGTTTGAGGAAAGGAACATTATGACTTCGTTTTCCGCTCAAGTAGCACAAAATCAATTTCTCGCCCAGGGCGCCGACCTGGTGCATGCCGTGATGAGCGTCACGTCGGGTTCGGCCACTGCCGCCGCCGGCCTGGCGAGCGCCGGCACGGGCAAGGCCGGGCAAACGCTGGTCGAGGCGATCATCGTCGACTGCTCCGGCTCGATGGACGGCGAAAAGATCGTGCAGACCCGCCAGGCCGTCAACAAGGCCATCGATCTGCTCCGCGACGATGCCTGGTTCTGCGTGATCGCCGGCTCGGCCGCGGGCAAGCTGCTGATGCCGCTGAGCCAGGCCACGGCCAAGAATCGGCTGGCCGCAGAGCAGGCCGTGCGGCACCTCGGTGCCTCGGGTGGAACGGCCATGGCCACCTGGTTGCGGACCGCCCTGGTTGAATTCCGCAAGATGCCCGACGGCATCCATCATGCCTTGCTGCTTACCGATGGCAAGGACGAAGGCGAACGCGAATCGACGCTGGAAGCCGCGCTGGCGGAGTGTGAAGGCCATTTCCAGTGCGATGCCCGCGGTGTGGGCACCGATTGGGAACCAGCCCAGTTGCGCAAGATCTCGGCCAAGCTCTTGGGCACGCTCGACATCATTCCTAACCCCAACGAGATCGAGGCCGACTTCCGCCGCGTGATCGAAAGCGCGATGGGCAAGTCGGTCAGCAACGTCTCGCTGCGGCTTTGGACACCGTTGGGGGCCAAGGTCGAGTTCTGCCGGCTGGTCTATCCGGAACAGTTCGATCTGACCAATCGGGCGGTCGTCGACCCCAAGACGCCGCAAATCCGCGACTACCCCACCGGCGCCTGGGGCGAGGAAAAACGCGATTACCACATGGCGATCCGCATCACGCCGGGCAAGGTCGGGCAGCGGATGTGCGCCGGCCGCGTAAGCCTGGTCATCAACGAACGGGGGCAGGAAACCAAGGTCGCCGAGTCGATGATCCTGGCCACGTGGACTGACGACGAATCGCAGTCCGCATTGATCCACCCTGCCGTGGCCCACTATACTGGACAGGTGGAATTGGCCACCGCCATCCAGCAGGGGCTAAAGGCCCGCGAGCAGGGCGACGAGGCCCGGGCGACGCAGTTGCTGGGCCGGGCCGTGCAGATCGCTGCCACTTCCAACCCCGACACCATGAAGTTGCTCCGCAAGGTGGTGGAAGTGGAAGATGAGCGGCAAGGGACGGTCAAGTTGCGCCGCGACGTCAAGAAAGAAGATGAGTTCGCGCTGGATACACGTTCCACCAAGACCGCCCGCGTACAGAGACCAACATGAGCATGTATACTTGCCCTGCAAACCACGCATCGGAAACGCCCGAGTTCTGCTCGGTGTGCGGCCTGGAGATCCCCGGCGGCGCGCCGGGCGCGGCGGCGGCGCAGCCGCTCGCCGAGGTTATTGAAATCGTGCCTGCGGCGTCTTCCCTAGAAGGCGCCGGCGGCCATGTATGCCCCGATTGCGGCGCGCCGCGCGACCACGATCGGCAAGTGTTCTGCGAGGTCTGCGGATACAACTTCACGACCCACACCGCCGGAGCCGGCCCGCCGCCCGGGTGCGTGCCTGTTCCTGCGACGAAGGACCCGCCCGCGGAAGCGGCGGCCGCACGTGTCGCCGGCCCGGCAAGCGCGCCGCTTGACGGTCCTTCGCCCACACCCGCCGCCGCTGGCCCCGCGCTTCCCAGCGATGCGGCCTGCTGGGAGTTGGTCGTGACCGTCGATGCCAATCTGTACGGCGCACCCAACCCCGACGCACCCGTGGGCCAGCCGCCGCGGAAGTTCCGGCTCTTCGATCGCGAGACGATGATCGGCCGGGCCGGCACGGAGGTCCGCGTACACGTGCCCGTGCATGGCGACCCGGGCGTTTCGCGGCGGCAGGCGCTTTTGATTCACTGTCCGGATGGCTCGCTCGTGCTCCGCGACTTGAACTCGGCCAACGGCACGCGCGTGGACGGCGTCGACGTGTTGCCCGGTGTCGACACGCTGTTGCGCGACGGCGCGGCTATTGCCGTCGGTGGCTGGACCTCGATCGTCGTCCACGCCATCGGCCCGTGAGGATCATATAGGTACACTAGGAAACTCGCATGTCCACAATATCCGCCCCACCGTCGAAATCGCCGTCCCGCGGCAGCGTCAGCCTCCTGGCCCTGTTATCGTTTACGCAAGATCCGCGCCAACTGCGGGCCTGGGTGAGTGTCACGCCCAATTGGCTGCGGGCGGCGCTCGTAGGCATTGTCCTGCTCGCCGCGCTTTTCGCCCTGGCGATCAGGCACGCGGCCCAGGAACAGAACCTGACCATCAAAGCCATCCGGGATGATTCCGCGCCAAGCATTGTGGCCGGGCAAGAAATGCGCGTGAACCTGGCCGACATGCACAGCGACCTGGCCAACGAACTGTTGGCCGAACCGGGCAAGAATAAGCAGACCGACGACGCCCGTACAGGCTTCATTGACCGTCGGGAGAAGGCAGCCGTGAACTTGCGCGAGGCGGCGCAGAACATCACCTATCCGGGTGAAAAGGAGGCGGTTGAAACGGTTCTCAAGGAATTACCCCGCTATGAGGAATTTGCGGGTGCCGCACGGGTCTTGCACGACCAGTCCAACGCTAAATTTCTGGAGCAGCACTACGAGGCCGACAAAATCATGCGGATGACGCTGCTGCCGACGATCGAGACGCTTGTCAAAATCAATCAGACACACTTGGACGATGCCTACAAGGCGGAAAAAACGGCCGCCACCCTGGCCTGGCAAGGCGTGCTTTGGAGCGGCGGGGCGCTCTTGGCCGCGATCATCGGCTTGAAAGTCCTGCTTTTCAAACGCATGCGCCGGGTCGTCAATCCGCCGCTGCTGGCGGCCGCCGCGCTCACGGCCCTCGGTTGCTTGTGGATACTAGTGGCCCTTTGGCAATCGTCGGCCGACATCAAGACCGCCAAGCAAGACGCCTTTGACAGCATTGCTGTACTAGAAGCCGCGCGGGCCGCCGCTTTCGACGCCAATGGCGATGAAAGCCGCTGGCTGCTTGTAAAGATCCACGAAGGCGATCCGAAGCAGATCGGCTTGTACGCCGACAAATTCCGCGAGAAGGTCAAGGCCGTGCTCGACAAGGGAGCTTGGCGCGGCACCGTTGCGGATTGGCACGCGGAAATCGGACGCACGAAAAAAGCGCCGCTCGGCTGGAAGGGCTACTTGGCCGACGAACTGAATAACATCACGTTCACCAACGAGTTGCGCGCGGCCGAAAAGTCGGCCGACACGTTTGAGAAGTACCTCCAGATCGACCAACAGATTCGCGACCTCAAGGATGATAAAGCGGCAGTGGCATTGTGCCTCGGCACTCAGCCAGGCCAGTCGAATTGGGACTTCGACCAGTTCGACAAGGCGCTCGGGGAAACGATTGCAATCAACCAAGCGCAGTTCAAGCCGAACCTGGACCTCGCCTCGGGCCGGCTGTCGGGGTTTGAAATAGGGTTGCCGCTGTGCTTGGCGCTGGCCGTAAGTGTGCTGACGTTTTTCGGCTTGCGCCCACGCATGAAGGAATATGCTGTCTATTGACGTGCCGTGCCGCTGCTGGTGACGTAAAGGCCAACCGCTGGTTTCCTAAATAGCTTTGCGCGATTCCCAGAGGAATCCTCGCGGCCGTAGGGTGGGACAAGGTCGCGCGAGTTATGGTGGGCCTGCGCAGACCGGACAACCTCCGATTCCTGGATCAACTGCCGAAAAACGATGGACCGCGACCGCTGGCCCACCAAAACCGCGGTTTGCTGGTCCCACCCCACAGTCCAGCAATCTTCCACGGCGTAGGCTACTTCACCGGCGCGCTCAGCAGCGGCGTGCCGCCCGTGGCGGAGAGCAAATCGGCATAGGCCTGCGTCGTCTGCCAGATCGTGTCCAACTCCACGTTGCGGGCCTCGATGAAACGCCGCCGCACCTGTAGTAGTTTGAGCAGGTCGGTCTGCCCAGCGCCGTAGAGCCGTTCCATCCGCTCGGTTTGCAGGCGGATCGGTTCGAACCGTGCCTGCGTTCGTTGGGCCGCCTGCTGGGCCTGGTTCCATTTCACCAGCGTGGCGACCACTTGCGTGGCAACCAGTTGCCGGGCTTGTTGCCAGGCTACGCAGTCACGATGGTACTCGGCCTCCCGCTGGCCCACCAGCGAATTGCCCGCGTTCAAAAGCGGCACCGGACTGGTCAGGGCAACGCCGTAGAACACGGCCCCCGTCTCGTTCCGCTCATAGGCCGGGCCGATCGAAGGGATGGGGATCCGATCGGCACGGGCCAGCGAAAGTGCCGACCGCGAATTCGCCGTAGCAGCAGCAGCCGCTTGTACCTCGGGCCGGCTCTCCTGCGCCATACGCACCAGTACCTCGTCGCCGCCGTGTATGCGGTCCTCGGGCATGCGGAAAGTCCCAATCGGTTCCGCCGACGCCGCAATGCTGGGAATGCCGATCTGCTGCCGCAGGTCGGCCAGCGCGTTGACGTAATCCTGCCGGGCGGCTTCCACCTGCTCGACTGTCGCCTGGTTTTCCACTTCGGCTAGGACCACGTCGGCCGCTGTCGCCTGGTTAGCTTCCGCCTGCCGCCGCAAGGTCTCCACCAGTCGCGTGCTGAAGGCATTCAAGTCCTGGGCAATCCCCAGTTTTTCCCGCCGGTACAAGGCCGTCTGGTGCATGCGATAGGTCTGGATCAGGGCCGCCAACTCGGCCTGTAGGACGTTCCACCGTGTCTGGCAGTAAGATGCCCGGGCCATCTGCTCGCGATAGGCCTGCCGGTGCCCTAGCTCGACGGGCTGTGCCCAGGTAATAAAGACCGATCGGTCCAAGTCTTGAACTTGGCCGTTGGGCTGACGCTCGAAAACCCACGGAGTGTACTCGATGGAAATTGACGGGTTGAGGCTCGTGGGAAAATGCTCCGCCACGTTGACCGCCTCGGCCGAGACGCGCAGGTTCTGACGCGTGGCGACCAGGTTGGGATTCTTTTCCAATGTCCACTGCAAAGCGGTTTCCAGGTCGATCTGTGCGGCCAGCGCCAGCGGAGGCCCTGTCGGAATGCTTTCTTCGGGCATTCCCCCCCAAGTAGCTATGGACCATGCCGCCACTATGAACGCGGTCAACGGAAATCTGAAAGACGTTAACATCAGCCTAACAATTGCAAAACATATTGTAGCGTTGGAACTTCCGGCATTTGCATCCAAAGCGGCCTTTGGGTTAGAATCGGCAGAATCGGGCTTTCCGTCCATTCCCGTCCGTAAACCGCCTGAACCTATAGCAATGAAGTAGAATTTACCGCTTGACGACCTTTTGCGGGCGTCGTCGCTGGCCAGTCTGACCCTCCACAAATTGATGCGATTTCTACCTAGAACCGCCGTTGCTTGCCCGGCATGGAAGACCCGCATGCCAACCCGAAGCGTAAGCGAGGGGCCCTTGCTTGCGCTTCGGGTTGGTATTGATCCACCTTCTTACCGGGGTAACAATGCCAGCCGTTTCGCGTTGGTCATGACTTGTCTTGCTCTTCTCCTCTGCCTTCTAGGCTGTCGCCACGGCGGCCAGGCCGCCGCGGCAAACGAGGACGAAAAGAACGAGCCCGACGTCCGCGTGCGTGTCGAGTCGGCCGAAGAACGAACGATCGCCGAGAAGGTCACCGGCCTGGGCCGTTGCGAGGCAATTCCGCAGCGATTCGCCGTGCTCACTTCCGCCGCGGAGGGGCGCGTGATCCGTCTCCTCAAGCAACCGGGCGATGCGGTGGAACCCCACTGCGCCATCGTGGAGTTGGACACGACCATCGCGCAAAAGAATCTGCAGGAGAAGGTCGCCGCCCGTGATTCGCAAAAGGCTTCGCTGGAGCTCTTACAGTCGCTGCCCCGCACGGAAGAACAGAATAGCGCCAAGCTGGCGATCGAGCAGGCCCAGGTGGCGGTCGAAAAGGCGCGTTTGGCGGTGGACCGTTTGCGTCCGCTGCGCGCGCGCGGCGAGATCGCCGAGACCGTCATGTACGATGCCGATTCGGCCCTGCGGCAGGCCACCTTGCAACAGAAGACCGCGCAGGCCCAGTACGACGTGCTGATGTTGCGACCGCGGCCGCAGGCTATCGCCGAGGCCAAGACTCGTATCGACGTGGCCCAGGCCGCCGTGGATACCGCCCGGGCTCAGCTCGAACAGCTTACGATCCGCGCGCCGATTGCCGGCGTCTTGAACAGTCTGGTGTGCCAGCTTGGCCAGACCTTGCCGGTCGGGACCGCGGTGGGCGAGGTCGTCGATCCCAGCCGCTTGCATGCCGTCGTCTGGCTCAGCGTGGCCGATGCCCGCCACGTGAAGGCCGAGGCGACGGCCCAAGTCCGCGCGTGCGACGCGACCAGCCACGTCGACGGGGCGATCGCCGGCAAGGTGCAGTTCATTGGCAAAGTGGCCGATCCACAGACCGGCAATCTGCCCGTTCGCATCCTGGTCGAAAACGCCGACGGCAAGTTGAAGCTCGGTCAGGCCGTCTCCGCAATGATTATCGTTCGCGAGGAAAAGGTCCTCGC
The DNA here is from genome assembly GCA_964615095.1 of uncultured Planctomycetaceae bacterium. Classification (GTDB taxonomy): domain Bacteria; phylum Planctomycetota; class Planctomycetia; order Pirellulales; family Thermoguttaceae; genus JANXQG01. The sequence goes on from CAZTPX010000016.1 coordinate 97,910, forward strand.
CGTGCCGCTCAAAGCCGTTCACGATGCGGGCGAGGAAACCGCCATCAGCGTCGTCCGCGAGGGTGAGACCGTCGTCCTGCACGAGCCGAAGCTCGGACTCAAGGACGAGCGTTGGATCGAGGTCGGCGGCACGGACCTCAAGCCGGGCGAAGCGGTCATTGTCGAGGGCGGGTACAATCTGCCCAAGGGCACCAAGGTCGCGGTCGAGAACGCCGAGGAAGAGAAATGATCGTCTCCGACGTCTCCAGCGATTCCGCGCCGCAGGCCGTGAAACGCGGCCTGAACCTCGTTTTGCTGGCCCGTCCCTATTTCGGCCTGATCGTGCTGGCCGCGCTGCTCTTGGCGGTGTTCGGCTTCATTTGCATGCTGCGGATGCCCAGCGGCATCTATCCGGAAGTGGCCTTTCCGCGGATCACGATCGTGGCCCAGACCGCGGGCCTGGCGGTGACAACGATGGAAGTGGCCGTTTCGCGACCAGTCGAGGAAGCCTTGGCCACCGTGCTGCTTGTGCAGCAAGTCCGTTCGAAGACAACGCGCGGGGCCTCGCAGGTGGATGTCGATTTCAAGCCCGGCGCTGACATGGTACAGGCCCTCAACGACGTGCGGGCCAAGATCGCCGACATCAACGCCCAATTCCCGCCGGGCACCAGCACGCTCATCGAACGGCAAACGCCCTCGATCTTTCCGATCATCTCCTTCGTCGTCACCGGCAGTCGCGATCCGTCGACCCTGCACGACTATGCCTATTACGATTTGCGCCCGCGGATCAGCCGCATCGAGGACGTCTCCTACGTGACCATCCAGGGAGGCGACATCCGCGAGATCGTCCTGGAGGTCGATCCGCAGCGGCTGGTGGCCACGGGCCTCTCGATAGCCGACGTGGCCGACCGCGTGGGCAAGGAACATCGCCTCCGCGCCGTAGGCCGCCTGGACGGCGGACCGCTGCAATTCCAGGTCTTGTTGAACAGCCAGGCCGGCGAACCGCTCGACTTGGAGCAACTCGTGTTGGCCCATGTCAATGGCCAGACGATCCGCGTGGCCGACGTGGGCCGCACGATTATTTCCCACGAAGATCGCACGTCGTCGATCCGTTCCGCGGGAAAGGACGCCGTGGCCGTGACCGTCTACCGCCGCCTGCGGGGCAACGCCCTGGCCATTTCCCGGCGGCTCAACGAATTGCTGCCCGAGCTGAAACAATCGGCTCCGCCGGGCATCGAGATCACGCAAGTCTACGATCAGGGCGACCTGGTGCGGACCTCGATCGCCAACGTCCGTGACGCCATCCTTATCGGCGGCGCATTCAGCGTGCTGATCCTCTTGTTGTTCCTCCGCAGCATCCGGGCAACGCTGTTGACCGCCGTTTCCATCCCCTTGAGCCTGGTCATCACCTTCGTCTTCCTTTACCTCACCGGCGACACGCTCAACCTCATGTCGCTGGGCGGCCTGGCCGTGGCCATCGGCCTGATCATCGACGACTCCGTGGTGGTCGTAGAGAATATCGCCCGGCACCTGGCCCAAGGGCAAAGCGGCGACCTGGCGGTCGATCGGGCCAGCCGCGAGATCAGCGGGGCGGTGATCGGCTCGACCTGGACGACGATCCTCGTCTTCCTGCCGCTGGCCTTCGTTCACGGCATGGTGGGGCAGTTCTTCCAGTCGCTCAGCCTCTCGCTGACTGTGGCCCTGCTGGTCTCGATGGTCGTCAGCCTCACGGTAATTCCCGTATTGGCTTCGCGTTTCTTGGCCAATCGCGCCATGCCTTCCAGCGGGCCAATCTACCGCGTGATGGCCGACGTCTACGAGCGCGTTCTGCGCCTGGGCCTGCGCTGGCCGCGGCTGGTCATGCTCTTGGCGCTCCTGGCCGTCTTGCCGGGATGGTGGTTCTACAGCCGCTTGGAAACCGCCTTCATGCCGGAAATGGACGAGGGGGCCTTCGTCCTCGACTACTTCATGCCGCCCGGCACTTCCCTGGCCACGACCGACCAGGTCGCGCAGCGGATCGACAAGGTCCTGATGGCGACCCCTGACGTGGCCGGCTATCTCCGTCGCACGGGGGCGGAAAACGGAATCTACGCCACCGAGGCCTATCGCGGCGACATCGAGGTTGTGCTCAAGCCGGGAAAGCGGCGCTCGATGGATGCGATCTTCGACGCCTTGAAAGACGAATTAAAGTCGAAGGTCCCCGAAGTGCGAATCAAGCTGCACCCGCTCATCCACGACCAGATCGACGATCTCAACGGCATCGAGAGCCCTGTGGAGGTGAAGATCTTCGGATCGGACCTGGCCAAACTCCGCGAGCTGGCCGAGCCGATCGGCGAGCTGGTGGAAAAAGCGGGCGGGGAGGAAGTCGACACCCGCACGCGCTTGGGAAATCCCGATCTGGTGGTCCGCCCGGACCGCATGGTGCTGGCCCGCCTCGGGCTGACACAGCAGGATGTCGAGAACCAGCTCAATGCGGCCTTGTACGGCCAGATTGCCGCCACGCTGCCCGAGCGCGACCGCATTACGGACATCCGCGTCCGCTACCCGGACGGTGTCCGCTTCGACCGCGAGCGCCTGGCGCAACTGCCGATTGCCCTGCCGCCGGCGGCAGGCGGCCGGACGATGGTCGGGGGAATCGCGCCGCCCGGCTTCGTCTTCTTGAGCCAAGTGGCCGCGATCGAGTTGCGGCGAAGTCCCAACGCCCTCTGGCGCGAGAACCAGCAGCCGGTGATCAAGGTTTCCGGCGAAGGCGAGAACCTGGACCTGGGCAAGATCAACAGGGAACTCCAGGCGGGGCTCTCCCAGATCAGCTTTCCCCGCGGCTACCGCTGGGAACTGGCCGGCGAGTATCGCGCCCAGCAGGAATCGTTCGCCAGCCTGCTGATGGTCTTGCTTTCCGCCTCGGCGCTGGTTTTCCTGCTCTTGGGTTTCCAATTCCGCAGCCTCACTCTGCCGCTGTTGATCTTTCTTTCGCAGCCGATTTCCTTGGCCAGTGCCCTGGGCGCTTTGTGGATTACGGGCACGCCCTTGAACGTTTCCTCGTTCATGGGCGCTATTCTCTTGATCGGCCTGGACGTGAAGAACGGCATCATCCTGATCGAGTACATCGGTCAGCTTCGGGCCGAGGGCTTTTCCCTGCACAACGCCTTGATCCACGCCGGCCGGGTGCGTTTCCGGCCCATCTTGATGACCAGTCTGGCCACGATCCTGGGCCTTTTGCCGTTGGCGTTTGGCTTCGGTCCCGGCGCCCAGATGCAGCAGCCGCTGGCGATCGCCGTGATCGGCGGCCTGGCGGTCAACATGCTCATCACGCGGCTTTTGATCCCGGTGGGGTATCTGGTACTCCGCGGGCGGCCTGCGCGAAATCGTGTTGCCTGAGGGCGTGCGGTTCATGCTATTTTCTCAAACTGTGAAAATCCGATTTGCGCCTCCTTACTTTTGCGCAAGGCCACTCCACATGCCGTAATTTTCGCAGATTTGGCTGCCCGGGGGTTTGACAGGCCCGAACCGTGAGCTACAATGCCATTTATGGGCCCGCAGGAAGGAAGCGATTTGCATATTTGAAAAACGCCCTTCGTGGTGGTGGCTCGATGAGAATATTCCTGAGCGGGCGCATAGCTCAGTTGGTTAGAGCGCGTCCCTGATAAGGACGAGGTCCCAAGTTCGAATCTTGGTGCGCCCACTATAACGTAAGTATTGCCGAATCCTAGAGTTAGGATACCTGCTCGGCGTCGGGCAGTGCGGCTTTGAGGTCCTTGAAAAGTAGTACCGGTACTACTCAGGACCAAGGAGTTGCACATGCCCGTTTCTGTTTCTAATCCCCGTACGCCCAAGTATCGCCACTACAAACCCAAGAACCTTGGGGTGGTCAGAATCAATGGCCACGACGAATACCTCGGTCGGTATAACTCTCCGGAAAGCTGGGAACAGTATCACCGACTGATCGCTGAATGGCTCGCCAACGGGCGACAATCTCTGCCTCAGCCTACGGACAAGGCCGATGAGGCCCCCCCACTTTCGATTAACGACGTCGTCCTGGCGCACTGGCAATTCGCCAAGTCCCACTACCTCAAGGACGGCAAACCGACTGTCACGCTTGAGAGTATCCGCGTGGCCCTGCGTCCCCTGCGCCAACTCTACGGCAGCACGCCGGCTGCCAAATTTGGTCCGAAGAGCCTGAAGGCCGTCCGTCAGCATTTGATCGGCACCGGGCTGTCCCGTGGCGTCATCAACAAGCGGATCGGGCAGATCAAACGGGCGTTCAAGTGGGCCGTGGCCGAGGAACTGGTCCCGCCCAGCCTCTATCATGGTCTCCAAGCCGTCGCCGGCCTTACCTTTGGTCGATCCAAAGCCCGCGAAACCGAGCCCGTGCGACCCGTTCCCGACCTCCATGTCGCGGTCGTCCTACCCTTCGTTAGCCCCGTCGTGGCCGCCATGATCTTGCTCCAGCGCCTGAGCGGCATGCGGGCCGGCGAGATCGTCATCTTGCGCCCGCGCGACATCGACACGTCGGGCGATATCTGGATCTACGAGCCTTCGGACCACAAGGGCCGGTGGCGTGGGCACCGCAAACAGATACCGCTTGGGCCGGAGGCCCAGAAGATCCTCCAGCCATTTCTGGCCCGTGACCCGCAGGCCTTTCTTTTTAGCCCCCAGGAAGCGGAAGCCTGGCGCCTGGAGCACCGTCCGCCCTATCATGGCCGGCAGCGGAAGACCAAGGTCTACGCGTGTGAACTGAAGCGCCGGCAGAAGCTCAAGGAAACCCGCCGGAAGAACAGGAAGCCGAAGCGGCCGAAGCGCGAGCGGTATAGTACCGACAGCTACCGCCGCGCGATAGAATACGGCATGAAGAAGGCGACGAAGGTCGGTTTTGTGATCCCGCACTTTCACCCGCATCAGATGCGACACTCGCGAGGCACTGAGGTGAGGCGGCGTTACGGCCTGGAGGCGGCACAGGCGGCTCTCGGCCACAGCAAGGCCGACGTGACGCAGATTTACGCCGAGCGAGATATGGAAAAGGCCCGGCAGGTTGCGCGGGAGATGGGGTAAGCTTCTCGGAAGGCGACGAACGCAAGGATAGCCAATAACGAAATGCAGATATGATGGTTGAGAACCAGAATGAAGTGCCGGGCCAGGGACCTGATGACCTAGCGATTGCCCGAGCCCGTGACGCGGCGACCGAGTGCGTGGCGGCCGTCAAATCTTTTTTTGACGCCGCTACCGCATGTCAGCAGTCGTATTCAGTGTATCCGCTCGACTGGTACAAACACAATCCAATCGACTACCGCCCGTATGCTGCTCGATTATACCGGGCACTTCGGGCAGGCTGGGGGCCCATCGGAAAAGTATGGCCCGAGCTGGAAACCATATATTACGGCTATGGCTGGATGGGTATTTACCTCCAAGACGAACCATTCACACGCGGTT
>CAZTPX010000017.1:0-102881 GCA_964615095.1 uncultured Planctomycetaceae bacterium
TGACGAGCCGGATGCTCTAATGTGTGCATGTCCGGATCCGTGGGAGCCCTGGGCGGGCAACCGCCCAGGGCCACCTGGCCCCCGGACTGACCCGGAACTTGGCGGCCCCTGGCACCTCGCCACACCGATTTTGCTGGGGCCCTGGATTTGGCAGGCCGGGTGGCGGGGAGTGCGGGGCGATTTCGGGCTTGGGCAAGCCTGGCTGCTGGCAGCCGAAGCTGCCAAGCGGAACGTGGCAAAGTGGGCAGAGTGGCTAGATCGGAATTGTTCGTGACAACCCACAAGAGGGTAGGAGCCGAATTGATTGTGTCCCTCCGGCCTGCGCGAAACTCTTCACGCCGCTTGGGGTTCAACCAGTTAACCGAAACCACGCCTTCCGTGGAACTAAGTTTACCCTATCGTAGAAGGAGTTGTGCCATGTTGCGAACTCTCGGTAGTCTGACGCTGGTCTGGTGTATTGCGTGCAGTGTCGTTTCTGCTGCCGACGTGGGCAGGGCGACAAGAGACCCCGGCGAACGTACCCGCCGTGTTAGTAAGCCGGTGGCCGATGCCGGTGCAGCCCGGATGGTGACGGTTGAAGTGCTCATTGCCGACGTGAGGCGCGGCGATGCGGCCAAAAGCGACGCTGATGACCCGCACGGTGACCCCAAGGCTCGCATTCAGCAGCTTGAGAAGGCTGGCAAACTGGACTCTCTGACGCGGGTACAACTGACAACGGTCGAGGGCCAGAAGGCTTCCCTGAAGGTGGGCCAGCGAGCGGCGCGGATCGTCGGCAGTCAAAGCATCGGCCGTGGTGGCTTTGTTGGCGGTCCTGGCGGTGGTGGTGGCCAGGTCAACAGTATCTCGTTCGAAAATGTCGGCCTGATGCTGAGCGTCACACCGCAGATCCGTCGTGATGGGCTGGTCGTCATGGCAATCGATATTGAGCGCTCGCAACTCGGGCCTGCGGAAGAAGGCCCTGTGATCTCGAAGCCTTCAGACGGCGAAGCGATTCGAGCCGCGCCTACGGAGACCCTCACGACTCAATCGACCATCAGTGCCCGCAGTGGGCAAGGCGTCCTGGTCGGTCGGCAACAGACCAAGCAACAAGCACGGCAGAGCGAATTGTTGATCATCGTCACGCCGGAGTTGCTCGGTAACGAGCCACCGCCTGCGGACAGATGACTCCGCATCTCGACTATCAGACTTGGATAGTCGCCGGACGACGTACCAGGCTTGCGCCTAGGCACGAGCAGCGCGAGGTCAACCGTTGAGAGGCTGTCAAGCCAGCCATTTTGTAGGGATCGCCCAGGCCAGCCGAGGATCGAAAGCCAGACCGCGACGGCCAGGGCAGCGCATGAATTGGGTCGGCGGGCGGCCGGCGGTCGAAAAGCCCGTTGGCAGCCGCCGCACCGATCGTCGATGTCGCCTGAATTTACATGCCCCTTGGCCGGTTTAGCAGGGCGGTTTGGAGCTAGGGCTGGCCGTCGCGGGTGCTGTGGCGCACGCCAAAGCCGGACAAATGTCCGGGTATCGACGGGCAGGAGGAGGCCGATGCGTGGCCCTGGCAGCGTGGAAATCGGGTCGGCCGGCGACCGCCGCCAAAGCAATAAGAAAAGAACGAGCCGCCGGAAGGTTTGTCTTTTCCGGCGGCTCCGCTGATTTTACAGAAGTTCGCTGCGATAGAGGTCAGGTCTGGTTAGCAGTGCCGCCGCCACCGTTTCGACCACCGCCGCCACCACGCCGGCCACCGCCCTGCCCACGTGCAGGCATCTTGGACAGACCCGTGGTGTAGTCATCCTTGCCGAGGCTTGCGGTTTCCAGCGGATCTTTCCCAGCGGCCGAGACGATCCGGGCCATCATGCTCACAGCGCTCACGGAGACGGCCTTCTTGGCTGCGTCCGTGGCATCCGCCGGCAGGTTCTTCTTCAGGTAAGCCGCGAGGATTTTCGCTGTCACGGCATCGCCGTCGTTCAGGCCGACGCTAGCGGCCACGATCTTGTCGTAAGCCGGAGGTGCCTGAAACATCGCGCCAAAACCGCCGCGTCCCCTGCCGGCTCCGTCGCCACGACCACCAGGCTGCTGAGCAATTCCGCTGCTCACGAGCATCCCAGCCACTGCCACGCCCGCCAACATTGACCACAGTTTCATAACGTCTCTCCTATGCTAAGGGGGGTTGTTCTTCGCCGATCCGGGTACGCCCCGGTAACATCGGCAAGAATAGACATGCCATTGAACCCCCTCAAGTCCCCGGAGTTTCGTCAAATGGCAGAGTTTCTCGACCACAAAAAAACGCTCTGTGGGGAATCGCCCAGCGGAGCGCAAGCAACATCCTGCTTAGGTCGTCCGGGCAGCGCGGGACAGGCCGTTCGGCGTCATCAACCGCGGGGGGCGGAAGCCTCACTCCCGGAGCCTGCATAGCGCCCATTGGCATGACGCGGAGCTGGGTCGCCGCGCTCGGCATTCTGCCCAAGGTGGACGAGCCGTAAACCGGGGCCATCGGACCGGAAAAAGGACCCTGGTTTGGCGCAGCCGCCTTTCTCGCGACGGCTCAACCTTGACACACGATTCCCTCGTGGTTTAGATTGAGCCGAACCGGAAATTAAATTATCGATCGGCTTTCCTCACCAGTAAACCTTCGGAACCAATCATGCGAACTCTCATCCTTTTCTTGACCGTAGCCGTTGTTGGCTGCAGCAACGACGCGCCAAAGGTCGAAGGCGCAAAGACCACAACACTTACGGCGGCTCGGACTGGGTACGTCACGAAGATTATCAAAACAGGTGAACGGGCGCCGGTCGCCGACGTTCCGGATGGAAAGACCTTTGCCCTCGTCAAATATAAGTCGGCGGCCGGGGAGATGAACGCCTATGTGACGCCCGATCCAGGCGATGGGAAGAAGCGGCCCGCAATCGTCTGGATCACCGGCGGAGATTGCAATTCGATCGGCGATGTTTGGACGCCCGCCGAGCGCAGCAACGATCAAACGGCGAGCGCTTTTCGCAAGTCGGGGATGGTGATGATGTTCCCGTCCTTGCGAGGAGGCAATAACAATCCCGGCAACCGCGAAGGGTTTTTCGGCGAAGTCGACGACATTCTGGCCGCCACCGACTATCTGGCCAAACTGCCGTACGTCGATCCAAGCCAAATCTATCTGGGCGGGCACAGCACGGGCGGAACGATGGTGATGTTGGTCGGAGAATGCACGGATCGATACAAGGCCATCTTCGCCCTGGGGCCGGTCGCCGCTCCAAGCCAATACGGCGGCCAATTTCTTTATTGCAATCCCGGCGACGAAAAAGAAGTCTCGCTTCGCTCGCCTATCTTGTGGCTGCATTGTGTGAAGAGCCCCATGTATGTCTTCGAAGGCGGCAAGCAAGGCAATTGGGACTCCATCCAGTTGATGGTCCGCGAAAACCGAAACCCAAAGATTCAGTTCTTCAAGATCCCCGGCCATAACCATTTCAGCGTCATCGCACCGCTGACCGAGAAGCTTGCCGAACAGATTTCAAAAGGAAGTCTCGATATCAACGAGCAGACGCTCAAGGGTTTGTGAGAGCGACCGGCTGCGTCGCACCGAACGAGGAAAACGGTCTAATTGGTGAGGAGGCACCCTCGGCGGACCTTGCTCAAGTACTGCTGGGAAAAGGTGTCAGGAACCGTTTTGTGTGAAGAAAGGAGATTCTGGAATCCGATACCGTGACAGGAAAGGACCGTGTCCATAAGGTGGCGTTATGGGAAGACCAAGACGAGCGGCGGACGGCGGACTGATTTATCATGTTCTTAACCGCGCTAACGCGCGGATGACGATCTTCGAGAAGCCCGAAGATTTTGCAGCCTTCGAGGGGGTTCTTGCGGAAGCCGTGGAACGAACGCAAACGCGACTGCTGGCCTATTGTGTCATGTCCTCGCATTGGCACTTGGTCGTCTGGCCGCAGGGGGATGGTGAGTTGTCGCGATTCACTGGATGGCTGACGTTGACTCACACCCAGCGGTGGCATGCCAATCGGCACAACAGTGGCACGGGACACCTTTATCAAGGCCGGTTCAAGTCCTTCCCCATCCAGGATGACGAGCACTTCTTTACGGTCTGCCGCTACGTGGAGCGGAACGCCTTGCGGGCCAACCTGGTGCGGCGTGCGGAGGACTGGCGCTGGAGCAGTCTTTACCGCTGGCATTGCGGGACTGCCAAGGAGAAGGCACTGCTGTCCGCTTGGCCGTTGCGGCGATTGCCGAACTGGCTGGAGGAGGTGAACATGCCGCAAAGGGAGGCGGAATTGGCGGCACTGCGGCGTGCGGTGAATCGGGGATGTCCTTTCGGCGAGGCATTCTGGTCGGAGCAAGTTGTGCGTCGCTTGGGGCTGGAGAGCACCTTGCGTCCCCGAGGGCGGCCAAGAAAGCATGAAAACGGTTCCTGACACCTTTTCTGTGGTGTCCTGGCGTTGACCGCGGCATCGCCAACTGCTCTAGTGACGAGTGACTCTGGCCATGATAGACTGATAAGTCGAAAAGGTGAGTCGCATTTACACGTCCCGGAAACGCATTGGAGATTAGCCTATCATGACAAACGAAAACAGGAACCGCTTGCGAGAGTTTTGTGTCGCGATTGCCGCCGTAGTATTGGCCGCCTGCCTGCTGCCGTGCGGCCGCGCGGTCGCGGCAGGACCGGCGGACGTCCTGCTGGCCGGGATCGCCAGGACGGAGATCACACCGGCAAAACCCGTCATGCTCGATGGCTATGAGAGCCGCAAAGACCTGTCGCAAGGCATCCACGATCCGCTCTCGGCCCGCGTGATCGCCTTTCAGCGGAACGGGCAGAAGCTCGTGTTGGTTTCCACCGAGGTCCTAGGCTTCTATGGCGGGACGGCCGCGAGCATGCGGAAGGCGATCCTCGAGGCCTGCGGCTTGCAGCCCTCGGAACTCTTCCTGGCGGCGATCCATACGCACAGCGCCCCGATCATCGCGCTGGGCGGTGAGAAGATCCACGCCAATAACCTCGAGTATACGAAGTGGCTGGAGACCCGCCTGGTCGCCGCCGTGCGCGAGGCGTTGGCCCACCTGGTCCCGATGGAGATCGCCGTCGGAAGCGGATCTTGCCCCGTGGGCGCCAACCGTCGCGAGTTCGTCCACGACGCTGAAGGAAAGACCAAGGTGATACTCGGCCGCAATCCGGCCGTGCTGACGGATCGCGAAGTGCAGGTCCTCCGCGTCTCTCGCGTCGACAACGGCGACGTGGCAGCCGTGGTCTTCGACTATGCCACCCACAGCACCGCGATGGGCCCGCGGAACTACCTCGTCAGCGGCGACGTCCACGGGCTGGCGGCGCAGTTCCTGGAGAAGTATCTCGGCGGCGGAGTCATTGCCCCCGAGTTCGCCGGCGCGTCGGGCGACATCGACCCCTGGTTCCGCATCCAGCCGAAGTTCCACGCGGAAAAAGGCTGGGTCCCGGAGGCGGTCTTGTTGGGCACGATGCTGGGCGAAGAAGTCGCGCACGTGCTGGACGGCATCAAGAAGCCCTGCCCGGCCGGCCCTATCCAGACGGTCTTCAAGACGCTCACGCTGCCGATGAAGCAGCGGGCGAAGATCAAGGCGGCGGCCGCCGGCGAGTCGCTGGAGTTCAACCTCACGGTGGGCCGAGTGGGCGACGTGGCCGTGGTCGGCATCGGCGGCGAGGCCTTCAACGAGATCGGCAGGAAGATCAAGGCGGCCTCACCCTTCCCCTGCACCCTGATCATTACGCACTGCAACGGGGCGGCCGGATACCTGCCCACCAAGGACGCCTATCCTCAGGGCGGCTACGAGGTCCAGAGCAGCCACTTCGCAGCCGGAGCGGCCGAGCAGATCGTCGAAGAGGCCGTGCGACTCTTGCACTCGATCGCCTCGACAACCGTCGACGAGCGGGCCAAGTCCATTAAGCCACTCTACCACGATGCCGCGCAGTCCATCGAGCGCCGCGTAGACGACTTGCTGGGGCGCATGACGCTCGAAGAGAAAGTGGGGCAAATCAACATGCCCTGCGTTTACGAACACGGGCTGGGCAAGACTATCCCGGAAAAGACCGAGGGCGTGCAGAAGTTCGCCGCGGGCACTCTTATCGCGGGCTTCGGTCCGGGCGGCGGTTTCTTCACGCTCTCCAACGAGATCCTGCACGACGGCCCGCGGCAGCAGGCCGAGTTCCTCAACCGCCTGCAACAGATCGCCGCCGGCACGCGGTTGGGCATTCCCCTCTTGCAGAGCGAAGAGGGCACGCACGGCCTGATGTGCCCCGGCGGCACGGTCTTCCCGGAAGGCCCGGCTTTGGGCAGCACCTGGAACATGGAACTCTTGGGCCGCGTCTATGCCACCGTGGCCCGCGAGGCCCGCTCCATCGGCGTTCACCAGAACTTCACGCTCGTGATCGAGCCGATCCGCGACCCGCGCTTGGGCCGCAATGAAGAGGCCTTCAGCGAGGATCCGCTGCTCTGCGCGCGGATCGCCGAAACGATCGTTCGTTCGGCCCAGGGCCGCGATCTCACCGTCCCGGACAAAGTGGTCACCGGCCTGTGCCACTATCCCGGCCAGAGCCAACCGGTCAGCGGTCTGGAACGCGGCGCTATGGAAATTTCCCCGCGGGGCATGCGCGAAGTCTTCCTGGTGCCCTGGCAGGCGGGCATCCAGAAGTGCGGGGCCTTGGGCGTGATGGCCACCTACCCGGCCATCGACGGCATGCCCACCCACGCCTCGAAGAAGATCTTGACCGGCATTCTCCGCGAGGAATTCGGCTTCGACGGCCTCGTGCTCTCCGAGGGCGGCGGCATCGGGACGCTGGTCTACGAAGGGTTGGCGGCGAACCAGAAAGAGGCGGGGGAGCTGGCCCTGGCGGCCGGAGTGGACGTGGGCATCTCCTTCGAGTCCGGCTATATGCAGGACCTGTTGGCCAGCGTGCGCGAAGGGAAGGTGCCCATCGAACTGGTCGATCGCGCCGTGCGCCGCGTGTTGAAGCAGAAGTTCCGCCTGGGATTGTTCGAAAAGCCCTTGGTTTCCCCGGAACATGCGGTGGCGACGGTCCATCGCCCGGCGCACGCGGACCTGGCGCTGGAGGCCGCGCGGGAAGCGATTGTGCTGTTGAAGAACGACCGCGGCCTGCTGCCGCTGAAGAAGACGCTGCGGTCCGTGGCCGTGATCGGGCCCAACGCCGACGACCTGCGCAGCCAACTCGGCGATTACGTCCCGCACAAGATCCCGCAGCATATCGTCACCGTGCTGGAAGGCGTCCGCCAGATCGTACACCCAGGGACCGAAGTGACCTACGTCAAGGGCTGCGAGGTGATTGGCCCGGGCGCGGATGAGATCGAGAAGGCCAAGGAAGCGGCGGCGCGTGCCGACGCGGCCATCGTGGTCGTGGGCGAGAGCAACCAGTGGGGCGGAGGCAGGCCCTCGACCAACGGCGAAGGCCGCGATTCCGCCACGCTGGAATTGATGGGCCGCCAGGAGGAACTGGTGAAGGCCGTGCTGGCGACCGGCAAGCCTACGGTGGTCGTGTTGATCAACGGCCGCCCGCTGGCCGTGCGCTGGATCGCCGAGCACGTGCCGGCGATCGTCGAGGCCTGGCTGCCGGGCGAGCGGGGCGGGCAGGCGGTGGCCGAGGTCCTCTTCGGTGACGTCAATCCCAGCGGAAAACTGTCCGTGACCGTGCCCCGCCACGTGGGCCAATTGCCGGTCTACTATAACATGAAGAAATCGAAGCGGTACTGGCAACAATTCGGCTGGGGGCACGCCTATGTGGACATGGAGCCTACGCCGCTATACTCTTTCGGCCACGGGCTGAGTTACACGCGCTTCGAATACAGCGGCTTGCAGTTCAGTGCCAAGGAAATCGGCCCCGCAGACAGCGTCGACGTGCAATTCCAGATGAAGAACGCCGGCGACCGCGCCGGCAAGGAGACTGTCCAGCTTTATATCGAGGAACCGGTGAGCGGTGTATCCACGCCGGTCAAGCAATTGCGGGGTTTTGCCAAGTTGGATCTAGCGCCGGGCGAGACCCGCACCTGTTCGTTCAAGCTGGGACCCGACGACCTGGCGATTTACGACCTCGATTTGCAACGCGTGGTCGAGCCTGGCCGCTTTCGCGTGATGGTCGGTTCGTCTTCCGAAGACATCCGCGCAAGCGGAGAATTCCAGGTTACGGGCAAGCGCGCAAATAATGACTAGTCGCCAAAAACAACGACTTGGGCTTTCGTGTCTCCTTGGTTTTGGCGGACAAGTGGGGCAAATGCCGCGCAAGACCCGCACGGCCACGCGCCCTTACGTGCGCGCCGATTTCGATCATCGGCGGGGAAAATCGGCAGGCCAACTGGCATTCCATGCGGTTCTAGGCTAATATCGGGGAAGTTGTCGCTGGGAAGCTGTCCGGACGGCAACATTTTAGCGGAATGAAATGCGCCTCGGAGACCCCACCGAGCTTGTCTCGGTTGGTGAATCAGGTTGGATGGCTAAAAAGTCTCGCCACCACCTGTCGTCGGCCGCCTCGCAGCCTGGGCCGCCTCGGGCGGCCCAGGCTGCGAGGCGGCCGACGACAGGTTGGGCATGGGGCTCGTTTTAGCCGTTCAACCTCCTTCACCGACCGAGACGAGCTCGGTGGGGTTGTTGCTACGTTCCACGGAAATGTTACTCCGGACGCTGCCCAATCGCGAAATACAGGACTAAATCAGAAGAACCAACAAGGAGTCCAATCATGTCCAACAATCGATCCACACGTCGCAAGTTCCTGCAGCAGACCGGCGGAGCGCTGGCCGGGGCCGCGTTGGCCGGCGCAATCTCGCAACGGGCCTATGCCGGCGAGGACAACACGATCAAGATCGGACTGGTGGGCTGCGGCGGCCGCGGCAACGGGGCGGTCAACGAGGCCTTGCAAACCGCGGGGCCTACCAAACTGGTTGCCGCCGGCGATTTCTTCGAGGATCGCGTACGAGGCAGCATCGCGCGGCTGACCCGCGGCCCGCTGGCCAAGCAAATCGATGTCCCGCCGGACCGCCAGTTCGTCGGTCTCGATGCCTACAAGAAGGTGATCGATGCGATCGGTCCCGGGGGCGTCGTGCTCTTGGCCACGCCGCCCGCTTTTCGACCGATGCACGTGGAACATGCCGTGGCCAAGGGCTGCCACGTGTTCATGGAGAAGTCGTTCGCCGTCGATGCACCGGGCTTTCGCCGCATGCTCAAGGCCGGTGAAGAAGCCACGAAGAAGAACCTCAAAGTCGCGGGCGGGCTGATGAGCCGCCACTACCGGCCGCTGGAGGAGGCCGTCGCGCAACTGCAGCAGGGCCTGATTGGCGAGATCATCACGCTCTGGAGCTACCGCGAGCATGGCCCGGTGGGCTTCAGCCCGAAACCGGCCGGCATGAGCGAACTGGGCCACCAGATCCGCAACTACTCCAATTTCACCTGGTTGAACGGGAGCTTCCTGCTGGACTGGCTGATCCACGACATCGACGTCTGCTGCTGGATCAAGGACGCCTGGCCGGTGTCGGCCCAGGGGCAGGGCGGACGCCAGGTGCGCACCGAGCCCGACCAGTTGTTCGACCACTACGCCGTGGAATACAGCTTTGCCGACGGCACGCGGATGTTCCTGCAAGGCCGCCAGATCGCCGGTTGCTGGGAGTACTGCGGCAACGTGATCGACGGCGCAAAAGGCTCTGCGATCGGCAATGGCTGGGGCCAGCGTCCGGCGATTTACAAGGGGCACAAGCGGACCCGTCAGGACCTGATTTGGACGTATAAGGGACCGGAGTACAGTGATTACCAGGCGGAACATGACGTGCTCTTCGACGCCATCCGCCGCGACAAGTCGCACAATGAGGCCGAGCGCTGCGCCAAGGCCGCCATGGCCGGAATTATCGGCCGCATGGCGGCCGAGTCGGGCAAGGAGATCACCTGGGACCAGGCCATCCAATCCAACCTCGAGTTGGCGCCGGGGCTGGATCAGTACACGATGGACTCCAATCCGCCCGCGATGCCCGATGCCCAGGGGCATTACCCCATCGCCGTGCCCGGCATGACCAAAGTGCTGTGAGCAAAGCAAGGTCCGCAAAGGCAGAAGCCCAATGATCTTCAACAAGGAATTGTGACCGTTAACGACTGGAAGATGGACTATCCTTTGCAGCATTTCGGCGTGGTCGTGGGCGCCATTTCCGGCGTCTTGGCCGCGGGCGGGAAACGCATCGACTTGTTCGGCGTCATCGTCCTAGGATTGGTTGCGGCCTTGGGCGGCGGCACGCTCCGCGACGTCGTGCTGGGGCCGGATCTCAGCCTGGGATGCTCCGCCGTCTTCTGGATTCGCGACTCGAACTACGTTATTACCGGCATTGCCGCCTCGGTCGTCATGTTCTTCATCGCCCGGCGTTGGGCCATGCCCAAGAAGCTGCTGGCGGTGGCCGACGCGTTCGTGCTGGCCGCGTTCACGATCCTGGGCGCGGAGAAAGCCCTGGCCTTCCATGCGGGCGGCGTGAACGCCGTCGTGCTGGGCGTCATTACGGGAGTCGCGGGCGGCATCGTGCGGGACGTGCTGGTAGGCGAAATTCCCTTGGTCTTTCAAACAGAAACCTACTTCTATGCCACCGCCGCCTTTGCCGGCGCCGTGGTGTTCGTCTTGCTGGAGCGATGGCTGCCGGGCAACGCGGTAGGCGGTCTTGTCGGCGCGGGGATCACCTTGGCGCTGCGGTTCATTGCCATCCGCTGGAAACTGGCTCTGCCGGTGTTCAGTGCGGCCCCGTAGTCGCAACGAGACCGCTGAAAAAGTCTCGCGGGAACACAACGTATAGTGCTCCGTACTGAGTACTCAGTACTCAGTTCTCAGTTCTACATCTTGTATCCACCGCGACTTTTTCAGCGGTTATTTTTCTTGGTCCTGACGGGCAAACCAAGCGGGAAAAGGCCGGCCCCGTGCGGCGTGCCAGCCGTAGCGGCAGCATCCAAATGGGGCATTAGCCTCAACGATGAGACAACCTACATGGGTGGTTTTTCGTCTTCGATGTAGTATTCTTGAAAAACCATCAACAAACTGCTTGACCTGGATTCATATTCGATTAAATTGAGGGGTATGTACCGACCACGATTGGTTGGTGCTTCACCTACACTTTGAGGCAGCGTAGCAACCGCCCTACCTGAGGTCCCGCTTTCGAGGACGCTTGTATTACCTATGGTTTGCGCCCTATGTACATCCGGCCTGAAGAACAGCCACGCCCCTGAAGCGCGTGTCTCGCTGTTTTCGTGGCCCTCTTGACTGCTCCCATGCGATTGGAGCCTCTTCCTCTTGCTTTTGCAGGCGGCAATCCCTCCCGGCTTTTGAAGCCTGGGCGAATTCTCGCTTGGAGCGGTTTTCGAGCGGACTCAAGGAGAAGACGAATGATTGGCAGGTTCTTCGTGAAGGGCAGTTGCCCGGCGGTTAACTCGTCGGTGGCACTGGGGAGCTTTGTGGCCGTGATGCTGTTCGGTTCGCTCCAGGCCCACGCGCAGGTTTACTGGTCGAAATCGTCCGGCGACTGGTCCGGGGCTTCAAACTGGATTGGGAACCTTGTTCCGACCAGCACCGCCACGGCTTATATCAACAACGGCGGGACGGCCGGCATTAC
Organism: uncultured Planctomycetaceae bacterium; assembly: GCA_964615095.1. GTDB lineage: Bacteria > Planctomycetota > Planctomycetia > Pirellulales > Thermoguttaceae > JANXQG01. Next base: position 11,586 of record CAZTPX010000017.1, read on the forward strand.
TCAGCTTGGCGAAACCTGCGGCACGCTGTCGCTGGGCAGCAGTGCCGGGAGCGGAACCGTACAAATGACAGGCGGCAGCCTTTACGTAGCAGCCAACGAGTACGTGGGTAATACGGGCACGGGGAGCTTTACACAGTCGGGCGGGACGAATAGCATCTTCGACTATCTTTCTTTATCTCGGCTACAACATGGGCGGTAGCGGCACGTACAACCTCAGTGGCAGCGGCCTGTTGTCGGCCGCCAGCGAGTACGTTGGTTACGCCGCCGGCCTGACGGCGGCATTCCAGCAGACGGGCGGCACGAACACAACCGCACTGTTGTCGGTCGGCAGCGGCGGCCGCTATCTTCTCGCTCGCGGCCTCTTGCAGGTCAACGGCGGCCTGGTGAACCAGGGGACCTTCAGTGGGGGCGGCACGCCGGCCACACTCAGCGCCAACGGCATCCTGGACATGTCCAGTGGCACCTGGCAGAACCTGGGCGCGATCTCGTGAGCGTGGGCGCCAACTCGCTCCTGATCGTGCCCGCCGGATTCAACGCGGCAAGCAGATTTGCCGCTTACAGCAGCTTGGGTTTGACCCACATCGCCGGCACCACGCTCACGGTCCCGGCCGGGCAGGGCTTCGCCGGCTCGGGATCGATCGGCGATCCGGTCGTTTGCCAGGGGACGATTACTGCCCCTTCTGGTGAGACAATCAACCTCAACGCCGGACTTGTGCTCTCCGGGACCGGCCTAGTCCAGTTGGGAAGCGGGACGCTGACCAACAATGATCTCGTTTCTGGGATCAGCGGCGGCGGGCTTTCCGCGGCGTGCCAGTATGTGGGTAGCGGGGGCACGGGGAGCTTCACGCAATCGGGCGGGATGAACACGATCAGCAACAATCTCTATCTTGGTTATGGCGCCAGCGACAGCGGTACGTACAACCTCAGTGGCAGCGGATGGTCGTTGTGGGCATCATACGCGTACATTGGTTACTCTGGAACTGGGAGTTTCACGCAATCGGGCGCGATCAACGGCATCGGCAATTATCTCTATCTGGGCGCGAACTCCGGCAGTAGCGGCACCTTCAGTCTCAGTGGCAACGGCCAGTTGTCGGCACCCTACGAGTTCGTGGGATCCTCGGGTACCGGCAGTGCCGCACAGCGCGCCGCTTGGGCCGCCAGCGGCAGTCTACACCGGTTGTTGCCCAGCGAAAACGAATGGTATAAGGCGGCCTACTACAAGAGCGGCGGCACGCATGCGGGCTACTGGCTCTATCCGACCCAAAGCAATACCGTTCCGACTTCGCAGTCGCCGCCCGGCGGGGCGAACTCGGCAAACTTCTATAGCACCACGAGCGGCTACGCGCTGACGGGTTCGACAAATTATCTCAGTTCTTACGATTACTTGACGAACGTGGGCGCTTATAGCAGTGCGATGAGCGCCTATGGCACGTTCGACCAGTGCGGCGAGGTTTATCAGTGGAATGAAACCGATACGTCAAGCGGGCACGACGGTTCTTGGCGCGAGTCGCGCGGTGGATCGTTTTTTGGTACCTCGTACGAATTGGACTCCGCGTACCGCGGCGAATCGGGCGTTTCCTCGATGGGGTTTAACTATGTCGGTTTCCGCGTGGCGAGTGTTGGCACAGTTCCTGAGCCCGGCAGCAATGCGCTGTTGCTTGCGGGCGGTCTTAGTCTGTTGGCCCTCGTTTGGTGACGACAAAGACAGGCCGCATAGGCGAACAAGCAAGCAATAACCGCCTTCGGGCCTATCTTGGGCGGTTTCCCACCTGCCTTGAAATCATGCACTATTGGGTGGTTATATCCACCGCTCCAAGTTCAGCATCCATTGTTTCTCCGCAAAGTGCCGTGCGGACCTGCGGAAAGGCGAGGAAGACCCGAAGCAGTCTGTCCATCGACTTGGATTGGACCTGCGTCCCGCTCAACCACCTGGAGATCGTCGCTTCGGCAATACCCAACCGCGCCGCCAGTTCCTTCTGTGATAGATCGAGGCGATCCAGAGCATTGCGAATCTTGGTGGGAGTCAAGAACTTGAGGTGCGACCGAAGCGCGTCGTTCACCTGCTGGTCAACATCCTCCGTAAATACCTTTTCGCCGCAGGCTTGGCAAACTGGAATTTGAAGACTTCGTATCGTGAACGCGTGCAATCGACCGTCGTGGCGTACTTCGGCTGCGTATTCGTCGATAGTCGCCATGTCAACAGCCTGGTTGCCGCAACGGTTGCACCGCCACGGAAAAGGTTGAGTCGCGTCGCGCGGATGTTTGATGGTTTGGCAGTTTTCAAGGGTCATGGATGTTCACCACTTCGATCCAGGGGTCGTCCGGGACGAATGGGATCCGGCAATGGAGCCGAGTTTCAATATAGACCCTCCTGTCTTGAATGTTAAGACGGAGATCATGATGAAACGGAAACTCTTCGCACCAATTCGGACGTGTTTCAGGCTGTTCGTCGATCTCACCACCTTCGTAGAAAACGTACTCGCACATTCGTCTCTTAATGTCATCCGGTGAAATGCCGTCGAGATCTCTTCTGACGAAGCGATACGCGAGTTCATTGAGACGGAACTGCACGTAATTCGTCGATACCCCCTTATTCAGGGCATCCTCGCAGTTGCGCAGGGCGTCATGATAGGCTTGGAGGCGGTCTGGGTCGGCTAGCAGTGCCACTGGATGTCCCTCTCGATTCTCCCTCGGCACCACACCGTAGTTCGCGCCTTTATCGTCATTATAGGCTCGAAAATTGACATACGTCAAGACCAGGGCGGGCGAAACGGCGGGCGGAAGTCGTTTATTGCTGCTCGGACGGGGAATCTATCGGCGGCCGCCCGTGAGCACGCTGCTTGGACTCCAAGCCTAGACGCTTTGCCGTCTGCTCCTGCCACGAATCTCTCCCGCCGTGTACATCCCGATCGGCTGGCGCACGCCATGCGAGTCGGGCGTAGAGCGGCCATCCATTTCGGGATGCATGTGCGATGAACGGCCATATCAAAGAGTCCCGACCCCTTTTCTTCCATCGTATTCTCTGACCAGCGCGTCGAATTCGCACATCCGGTCGGTGCCCGTCTCGTATTCGGTCTCCGGAATCAGGTCGATGTTGAGGACTTTCACGCCGCCGCGGCAAGTCGACAAATTGATCGATACGTCCTCAATGTGCTGGTCTACGGGCAGGCGGATCGTCGTGCGGACCTGCGTGGGCGTGTCCTGCGAAAGCGCATGCTGGATGGTCCAACCGCGATCGATAGGATCGTAGTCCTTGGTTAGCGCATAGCCGTACCTCAGACCGATCGTCACGGTGGGCTCGGCGCCGGCCGCCGTGTCACCCTGCACGATCACGCGGAGCGAATACTGATAGCCCTGTTGCACGGGCAGGGGCTGGTCGAGCTTGCAGAGGAACTTCACATCCCGGGCGACCTTGCCACGCTCGACCGCGAAGGCCAGCGGGATGGTTTTGTCGCCTTGCTTGAGGTTGTTCTGGGAGGTGACCTTGCCCTGGTCATCCCCGCTCGAGGCCCAGGTCCTCCAGTTCTTCCCGTTGCCGAGGAACTGGCCGGTCTCCTTGAAACGCTGGACGGTGGCCGGGTCGGCAACTTGGAACTCGCGGGGTAGGCTCCACGCGCTCGATTGCCCCTTGGCGCTGACGCGTGCCCGCCACCGGTAGGCGCCGGGGGCAATGCGCGGCGCCGACCTGCCCAAGTCGGCGTCCGCGCCGGCGGCTGCGCGGAAGCTTTGGCGCGTGGGTCTCGTGCCTCGACCCGCCTATGGCCTCGGCAACGCTCGCGAACGGCCGCACGCGCCGGAGCAGCAATTAATTATTTTTCTGACTCCGCACTAAAATAGCCGCAAGAGAACGCCGTGTGTCCTACCCCTAGATACTATACAAATGAACATGTACCCAAAAAATGGATACAAAATGGCTACAAAATGGATACATTTGGCAAAAAAATGGATACAAATTGGCAACAAATTGCCTACGGCCTTCGGCTGTGGCAAGACTATCATTAGAGTGTCAAGCGGTGGTTTTTCCGCAGTTTCCGCAATGCGATCGACTACCTTTAGTGAAATACAAATACATCCCTGGACGTACACAATCGCCGCTGAAACGCAAAAAGGTCCTTTTTTGTGACCAGATCACACCGCTGCCTGACCCGATACGGCGGGTTGATCGCGGCGGCCGAGCCTGGCGAAATGCCGCTGGAAGCACTTTTTTCTGGCGCATGCCGTTTGAATCGCTGATAAGAGGCCCATCCACAACGGCACCTTGATATTCCGCCTGCGGCCGCTATCCTGACTGTCGTGCGGGAATGACTCGTTCGCACGACACCGCAAATGATTTCCTTGATGACCACCCTAGCCCTTCCCCTCAACCATCGCTCCCCGCCCGAGGCCAAGATCGCGGTGTTTCGCTCGTTGTTTCGCGGACGCGAGGACGTTTATGCCCGCCGCTTCGAAAGCCGCAAGACGGGCAAGGCGGGCTATTCGCCGGCCTGCGGCAACGAGTGGGTTCGCGGCGTGTGCGAGAAGCCACGAGTGAAGTGCGCCGTCTGCCCGCAACGGCGTTTCTTGCCGGTCAGCGATGAAGCGATTCGCTGGCACCTGGAGGGGCGAGACGACGCGGGCCGCGATTTCGTCATGGGTGCGTACCCCATGCTCCAGGACGAAACGTGCTTCTTCCTGGCCGCCGATTTCGACAAGTCGCACTGGCAGGACGACGCGGCCGCATTCCTGGAGACGTGCCGCCGCATGAATCTGTCGGCCGTCCTGGAGCGATCGCGGTCCGGCAACGGCGGCCACGTTTGGCTGTTCTTCGCCGAGGCCGTTCCCGCCGCCCTGGCGCGCAGGCTCGGCTCGCACGTTCTCACCGAGACCATGGAACGCCGGCCCGATATCGGCCTGGATTCCTACGACCGCTTCTTCCCCAATCAAGACACGCTGCCCCAGGGCGGACTCGGCAACTTGATCGCCTTGCCGCTGCAAAAACAACCGCGGGAACGTGGCGGCAGCGTTTTCCTCGACGAGCAGTTTCTTCCGTATCCCGATCAGTGGGCGTTTCTCTCCGGCGTGGGTAAGATCGATCTCGCCACCGTCGAGCAAATCGTCCGCAACGCCGAGCGGCAGGGACGGATCATCGGCGTCCGCATTGCCTTGCCGGACGAAGAGGATGCCGAGCCGTGGACCCTGTCGCCGTCGCGCCGCAAGGAGATTCGCCTTGACGGGCCTCTGCCCAAAAGCCTCGAACTGGTGCTGGGCGACCAGATCTATCTTAGTAAAGAGCAACTGACGCCGGCGCTCCGCAATCAACTGTTGCGGCTGGCGGCCTTCCAGAATCCCGAGTTCTACAAGGCGCAGGCCATGCGTTTGCCCACGCACGGCAAGCCGCGCATCGTCTGCTGCGCCGAGGACCACCCGCAGCATGTCGCCCTTCCCCGCGGCTGCCTGGACGACGTGCAAACGCTTCTCGCGGAGTTGTGCGTGGAAGCGGTTGTTCGCGACGAGCGGTACGCAGGCGTGCCTTTGGACGTGCGGTTTCTAGGTGAATTGCGGCCGGAACAGGAGACCGCCGCACGGGCCATGCTGGAGCACGACACGGGCGTCCTGTCCGCAACCACGGCCTTCGGCAAGACGGTGGTCGCCGCCTGGCTGCTCGCCCGCCGCGGCGTCAATACGCTGATTCTCGTCCATCGCCGCCAGTTGCTGGAGCATTGGGTGGAACGCTTGTCCGCGTTCCTCGATCTGCCGCCCAAGGCGATCGGCCGCATGGGAGGCGGACAGCGGAAACTGACCGGCGTCGTGGATGTCGCGGTCATCCAGAGCCTGGTGCGCAAGGGCGTCGTCAAGGACTGCGTGGCCCAGTACGGCCATCTCATCGTGGACGAATGCCATCACCTCTCCGCCCAGAGCTTCGAGCAGGTTGCCCGGCGGGCGAAAGCCAAGTTCGTCACGGGATTGTCCGCCACGGTCACCCGCAAGGACGGCCACCATCCGATCATTTTCATGCAGTGCGGTCCCGTGCGGCACCGCGTCGACGCCAAGGCGCAGGCTGCGGCGCGCCCCTTCGAGCATACCGTCCTGGTTCGCCCCACGTCGTTCCGTCCCCTGGCGGCGGCCAACCCGGACATGCGAATCCAGTTCCAGGAACTCTACAGCGAACTCGCCGGCGACGGCGAGCGCAACCGCTTGATCTGTGAGGAAGTCGTGCAAGCCGTGCGGGAAGGCCGTTCGCCGTTGGTGTTGACCGAGCGCAACGAACATCTCGATTGCCTGGCGGCACGACTGGCGGCCGACATTCGCCACCTAGTCGTGCTCCGCGGTGGCGCGTCGCGCAAAGAGGCCCAGGCCACCGCCGCCCGCCTGGCGGCCATTCCCGAAAACGAGCAGCGGGCGCTGGTCGCCACGGGACGATACATCGGCGAAGGTTTCGACGACGCGCGGCTGGACACCTTGTTCCTTACGCTGCCCGTTTCCTGGCGGGGGACGATCGCCCAGTACGTCGGCCGCCTGCACCGCTTGCACCACGCCAAGCGCGAGGTGCGGGTGTACGACTATGCCGACCTGAACGTGCCCATGCTGGCCCGCATGTTCGATCGCCGTTGCCGCGGCTACGAGGCGGTCGGGTACACGGTCCTGCTGCCGGCCAGCGCCGTGCCGGGGTGGCCCGCCGAGGTCCCGCTGCCGGCGGACTCGCAGTGGAAGAACGACTATGCGGCCAGCGTGCAGCGACTGGTTCGCGACGGGCTGGATCTGCCGCTGGCCAAGCTCTTCGTCGATGCGGCGCGGCCGCTCCCAAGCGATGCGGAAGGGACCGACCGGGCGCGAAGTGCCAGCGAGGCGTTTCTCTATCGCCGGCTGGAAACGCTGCCCCAGGCCGCCGGACTGTTTCACCTCAACGCCCGTTTGCCGATTCCCTTCGACGGTTGGGGGCAGATGGAAGTGGATCTGCTCTGGGCGGAAGGCCGGGTGGCCATCGAATTGGACGGCCCGCAGCACCTGGACAACCTGGAGGCCTACCGGCGCGACCGCCGCAAGGACGCGCTCTTGCAGGAGAACGGCTACTTCGTGCTGCGTTTCCTGGCCGAAGACTTGGGCCAGCGGCTCGACATGGTGCTCGACACGGTCCTGCGAACGTTATCGCAAAGGAAGAGGTAGGTTGGGATCCGCGCTCGAAGGCCATTTCCGAAAGAACCGGCACGATATTCTTGACCTTCCGCGCCAATCGCCTCAAAGACTATCCCCACGATGGGTGGGTGATGATGTCAGCGGGACAAGACTGCCGAAATGGGCCAAATTGGAAGACGTTTTCATGGCATCTACCCTTTATCGACAAGGCCGGAAACATTAGAATAAATCTATGAGTTCAACTACCATCAGCCAAGAGACGGAAATTCTTTCTCGCGTCATTGAGCCGGAGAATCCGAGCTTCTCTCCGGAGGCAGCGCAATCCATTCTCAGCCTGGGTTTCGGCGATGCCGACACCAAGCGGATGAACGTGCTTGCCGCCAAGGCCCGACAGGGAACTCTGGACGACCAGGAAGAATCCTTGCTGAATGCCTATCTGTTCGTGGGGGCAGTCGTGGATTTGATGCACTCCAAGGCACGATTGTCTCTCAAGAAGAACTTGGCATGAGCCCGGCAGCCAGCGATAACGCACTGCGTGAGGCCGTAGCTCGACGGGCGGCATACCAGTGCGAGTACTGTCGGCTGCCGGAACGGTGGACGTCGTTGCCCTTTCAATTGGATCATGTGATCGCGGAAAAACACGAGGGCGAGACCACTTTAGAGAATCTGGCTTACAGCTGCCTGCATTGCAATTCGTTCAAAGGCCCGAATATCGCTGGTCGCGACAAAGAAACAGATGAGACCGTTCGGCTTTTTGATCCACGCCGGGATCGTTGGGATGATCATTTTTTTAATGGAGTGGGGCGCTGCTTTGCGGGCGAACTGCAATCGGCCGTGCTACTATTTCGGTCCTTAGGATCAACCTTCCTTGCCGCGTAACCGTTCGTGCCTCACTCATGCTAGAAGGCGTGTTTACGGAAGAGGGAACCGGTACGACTTAATCGCGAAGCACCACATTACGGAGGACTTTAGCGCGCGTTCTTCATCTGCCCGCGCCCTCCTCTCTCCGCAATTTCACCGCCTGGGCCGACGCGCCGGCTTCTCGCCTGGTCCTGTCAGGGCCGCCCAGGCCTGGAAGAGCAAGCCTGTGGTGAACATCGCCAGGTGTGATCCGGCCATGCCAAGGATGATCAGGCCGCAGACCAGGAAGCGAAACGATTCAAAACCAGAATCCTGCTGCGCCGTGAACATCAGTACCAACGCGCCGATCAGGGGAATCACTCCGGCCAGGACCTGCAACAGGCGCAGATAAATGGGCACGCCGCGCAGTTCGGTGGCGGCCGTGGCCCGAAATCCCTGCCGGTCGTACCACAGCTCCGGATAAACGACACACAACGTGATCCACTCGACAAAATACATCGAATACGTTGCCGCGATCAGCCCCGAAAGTACGAACGAGATCAGCAAGTGGACCCACTGGCCAAGTTCCAGCGGACCGGAAACCACGGTCAAAACCAAGGGAAAGACGATCCCGCCCGGCATCCAGCAGAGGCAGGCGATTAGCCCCGCCCACAACGGCCAACTCACGGCGATCCGCCGCGCGGCGTCGATCCGTTGGCGATCGTCCGGCAGCCGCCCAGCGGCCAACCGCCACGCGCGGGCCACGGGCAGCACGACACGCAGGCCCAACGCGATGCCGATGCCATAACCGATCGTGTCGTAACACAACACGATGCGGAGGAAGATTGCCTGCTGGGCCTCGCTCAGGTGGCTGATGATGCGAATGTAGTTATAGGCAATATTGATGCCTGAGGCCACGAGGTGCGGCGCCAGGGCGAGAATGAACAACCACAGCACCGGCCAGCGCATGGCCACCGCCCGCATGCCGCGGAAATCGGGCATCGCCTTCTCCGCCGAGTGGTAGTGTCGGCAGCCTTCCAAGGCGGCCGACAACTCGCGGGCCGTGTCGAACCGCCGGGCGGGGTCCGGGTGCAAGCAGCGGGCGATTACCTGGTCCAGCGCGCGGGGAAGCTCCGCAGGCAATGGCGGCGGGAGCGTGCGTCGCTGGGCGGCCATGGCCCGCACGACCTCGATGCGGTTCCTGCCCGCGGGCGTCTCGGTGAACGGCAGCGAACCGCTGGCGGCCTGGTACAGCACAACGCCCAGCGAATAGATGTCGGCGGCCTGGGCGATCGTCTCCCGCGCCACTGCGGCGTCGGGCACAAAGGCCTCGAGACTCTCGGGTGCCATATAGGCCAACGTTCCGCCGAAGTGGTCGTCGCCCGCCGAAGCGTCGAACTGCTGCAAAGCCAGGTTGAAATCGACCAGCAAGGGGCGGCCGTATTGATTGAGCATGATGTTGCCGGGCTTGATGTCGCGATGGATCACGCCATGGCCGTGGGCGAAGTCCAACGCCTCGGCCAGCCGCGCGCCCAGCCAGCAGACGGTTTCGACCCAGTCGAACTCCGCCAGCAGTTCGCGGTTCCGCATGGCCGACGGATCGAAGGCCGCGGGACGTTGGACGAGCCGATCGACGGCATCCAGCAGTTTCCGGCCCCTGCGCTGGGCGAGAGTGTACTGGGCCAATTCGTCGAGCACCGCTTGCAAGGTCGGGCCGGCGACGTATTGCATGCATAGCAAGCGGGTGCAACTGTCGAATGCCGTTTCCGAAAAGACCTGCACGATATTCTCGTGCTCCAATTGGGCCATCTTGCGACCCTCGCCCCCTTGCCATGCCGTGATCTTCAGGGCGACCTGACGTTCCAAGGAGATTTGGCGGGCAAGATAGACGGCGCCGAACCCGCCGCGGCCCAGCAGGCTGATGATCTCGAAATCATCGAGCCGCGTCCCCGGCCGGACGTCGTCGATGGAAAACACTTTGACGTCGGAAGCAACGGTGGCCAGCGGGGCCGGGCAACTGGGCGCCAGCCCCGTGCCGTCGATGCTGGCCGGCGCGTCGTCCCGCGAAGGGGGAATCGGCCCCGGCAAGGTGGCAGTGGGGGGAGTTGGGCCTTGCGCAACCAAACTGTCAGGGTTGTGCTGCTGGTCCGTCATGGGCAATGTTGGGGCACACGCGCAGGAAAAATTCGAAATCCGAATGTCGAAATCCGAAACAAATCCAAATGGCGAAATTCAAATCATCAAAACCGTTTTGCGATTCCGGATCGAATTGATAGGTATTCTATGCCCGCCCGTATTTCCGGCAAGCCGCACCACTGGCTGCGGCGGCAAGTAGCGTGAACAACACGATACGCGTGGTATCTGTGCCGCTACACGGCTCTATTCTTCTTCGTGCAGGACCTCGGTCACCTCGCCGCGGCCGCCAAGGAAATAATAGGCGGCGCCGATGGGCGCAATCAAGACCGTGGTCAGCCGATAGACCAGCGCCAGAATCAGGCCTTGTTGCTTGGCCACCGCCGCTCCCACCACGCCCTGCGTCGCCTGCAGCAGTGCCGTCTTGTAGAAGAAGACGATCCCCATCTCCGCCGGCCCAGCCGGCAACGGAATCGCGCTGAGGATGCCGCTAATCGGATAGATGGCAAAATAATCCCCTCCGCACACGTCGCCAAATCTCAATCCCAGCGCGAGCAAGAAGAGCGATATCGTCAAGAAAACATGAACAGGAACCGTCATCAGCGAGGTCAGAAAAAGCACGAGCCGCTTGCTGCGATAGATGAGCACCGCATCGAGCAGGCCCTGGATCGCGCCGCCGATCTTCGGAATCCGCGTCAGTGCCTGCACCAGCGGCCCTTCCAGGAATCCGGGGAACAAGACCAGCGCAATCCCCACGGTGGAACCGAAGGTGATAATGAGCACGGCCCAGCAGATCCTGTGGACCATGGGATCGGGGTTGCTCCAGAAACCGGTGAGAAAAACACCTGCCGTGGCCACAAGGAAAAGCACGTAGAGGCCCACGATGCGGTCGACTACGACCGACGCCAGGGCCTTGGCCCGATTGCCCGGCTTCTCCCGCGCAAGAATCCAGGCCTTGAGCAGATCGCCGGTCACGATACCCATGGGCGCAAGATTGAAGAGGTAGCCGATAAAGCCGATCCGCAGGGCGTCGGAGACCGAGAAATCGATGCCCAGGGCGCGTACCAGATACCACCAGCGCACCATGGTTAAGACAACAACCGACAGGAGGGTTACAAAACCGGCGATTAGGAATCCCCACGCCTTGTGCTGTTGAAGCATGCCGAAGAATGCTTCCCTTTTCTCGGGGGTATCTACCGCGGAGTAAATGAGATAACCAAGGATCCCCAGCGACAGGGTAATCTTTGCTAGCGTGATCAGCAGTGTCTTCCGGTCCATTAAGCTCATCCACCCTCGGGAAAACCATCAAGATACCAAAGAATTGCAAATCGGGCCAGCGAGAAGGATCTCAAGAATACCTTGAAGATGGGTTAAAACCTACCCAAGTTTCAAGAAATCGGGGCAGTGAATAGGATGGACGATTCAAGAAGATAAGATAGGTAAAATCTAACGATTATTCCGATTATTACCGACTACTAGAGGATGAGTTGTTATGCGGCGGCAGTTTTCTCTCAAGTGTGAGCTACTGATCGGATAAACCCATGATTCCCCATGCGAATCGATCCATTCCCTGCGCGATGGCGATATTGGGCCTATTGGGGCTGGGAGCCTGGGCGTCGCCGGCCGCCGCGCAGCTTCCTCCTTGGCAGCAGCCGCCCGCGGCTTGCCAGCCGGGTCCCGCGGATTCGCCGGCCGCGTCGCACGATCTTGCGCCCGGTCTCGACACGCCTGAAGATTCGTCGGAATCCTGGGCAGGGGAGGAATATGAGCAAGATAGCACCCCCTTTGGTTTGCGCCGCGGATTTCTCTGCGACGCGCTCCACGATCGATTCTGGGCAAAAGGCGAATTCCTGGCCTGGTGGACCAAGGGATTTGCAACGCCTCCCCTGTTGACGACTGGCTCCCAGAGTAACCCGCTGGCCGGTTTCCTCGGTCAAACGGACACGACCGTACTGGCAGGCGGGAAGGACCTGGAGGGAGGGTTTCATCCGGGTGTGCGGATTACCTTAGGTGCGTGGCTGGACGCCTGCCAGACCTGGGGAGTGGAAGGATCCTATCTGCAACTTAGTCGGCAGACGACTTCTTTCAATGCCAGCGGCACGACCGTGCCGGTCCTGATGCGGCCGTTTTTCAACGTCGAATCGGCGCAGCAGGATGCCTTGACCGTCAGTTTTCCTGGGCAGCAAAGCGGCACGTTCAATGCCACGTCCTCAACCCAGCTTGGAGTCGCCGAGTTGCTCGCGCGCAAGAACGTCAATCGTCAGCCGGGATTCAGCTTCGATATCGTGGCCGGTTACCGTTATCAACAACTGGAAGACCACTTGGGTGTCAACGATACGCTGACCTTTTCCGGTTCGCAGGGAGCTTTCCCTAACGGCAGTGTGGTCCAGCAGGCCGACACATTCGACACGCGGAACGTGTTTCAAGGCGGTGAACTAGGCATGTCGGTTTCGCTCCACCGCCAATGGTGGTCGATCGACGCTCTGCTGAAAATTGCCGCCGGCCAGACCAACTCGCGGGTGACGATCAGCGGTACGACGATCACGTCGATCCCCGGACAAACGACTACCTTGGCCTCCGGCGGGGTGTTGGCTTTGTCCAGTAACATCGGCATCTACGACAGCGAGCGGTTTTCGGTTGTGCCGGAACTGGGTCTCACCTTGGGAATGGATCTCGCGCCCCAAGTGCGGGCGACGTTGGGCTACGACCTTCTCTACTGGGATGCCGTGGCCCGGCCCGGCGAACAGATCGACTTGAACATCGACCCGCGGCAATTTCCGCCCCCGGCCATTACCAACGGCGCGCGGCCGCAGTTCGTCCTGCACACCAGCGATTACTGGGCGCAGGGAATCAACCTCGGGCTGGACTTCCGCTTCTAATCGGAGACTTGGCGCAAAGCCGGTGGATTTCGAGCAAGAACACGATCCGCCGATTCTATCCTTCCCTTCGCATTCGTCCGCGGGGAGCGCGACGCGAAGGGTAGCTTGAAAAGGAAAAGGCCGTCAACGTCGGCCAAATCTGCCCCCAAGAAATGAAAATGGCCGCGAAGGCAGGCATTGCTGCCTGCAGGACCGGCGGGGATCGATCCCGCAGGTGGAAGCTACGCGGACCGCGTCTGGAACTCGGCCTTCGCCAACTCTTTCAACCGCGGCAAGTCGAGCTTGCCGGTGCCCAACTGGGGAATCGACGGCACCTGTCGGAAACTGTCGGGCGAGGGGATCCACAGCGGCGGGATGCCGCCAGCCAGCAGGCGGCGGCAGATCTCGGCGGCGGGCATGCCCAGCCCCGCGTGCAACACCACTAGCCGCTCGCCGCGTGCGCGGTCGTCGACGGCGGTGACGGCCAGTTGCGTTTCCTCGTCGCCGTCGGCAAGCACGTCGCGGATCGCCGCCTCGACGCGCAAGTGCGGCACCATCTCGCCGCCGATCTTCGAAAAGCGGCTGATCCGCCCCGTGATCGTGATGAAGTTGTCGTCGTCGATCATGGCCACGTCGCCCGTCACATACCAGTCGCCGCGCACGGCCTCGGCGGTGAGATCGGGCCGGTCGAGATAGCCTTTCATCACGCAGGGGCTGCGTACCAGCAGCATGCCTTGCCGGCCGTGGGGGAGGTCCGCTCCCGATTCGAGGTCGATCACCTTTACGTCGACGCCGGCCATGGGCTGGCCGATGGTGCCGATACGGTTGCCGCGTTTGTCCGGCGTAGGATCGCGGCTGGGCGGCCGATTTCCGGAAACGACCGGCGACAACTCGGTAGTCCCGTAGCCCTCGACCGGCAACACGCCGAAACGCTGCTGGAAAGCCGTCGCCAGGTCGGGCGGGAGCTTCTCCGCGCCGGCAAAGACGACGTCCAACGAGCGGAAGTCCTCGGACCCGCAGCGCCGCAGGTAGGTCCGTAAGAACGTGGGCGCGGCGATCAGGATCGTGCAGCCGTGGCGGCGGCAGAGGGCGCCGATCTGCCGCGCCTCCAGCGGCGAGTAATGGTAAACGCCCTGGGGATCGAGCGTCAGCACTGTCCACAGCGTGACCGTGTAGCCGAAGGCGTGGAACAGCGGCAATACGCCCAGGAGGACGTCGCTGCGGCGCAAATGGATGATGCTGTCGATGCCGTTGAGGTTCGCGCCGAGGGCGGCATAGGTGAGCATCACGCCCTTGGGCACGCCGGTCGAGCCGGAGGTGAACATGACCGTGGCCACGTCGTCCGGCCGGATGGCGGTGAGGCCCAGGAGGCGGTCGAGGACGGCGGCCGGCAACAAGGCGGCCGCGGCTGTTAGGAGCTTGTCGGACCACGTCAGGCGATCTCGCAACTGCTCGACGTAGACCAACTCGGCGTCGAGTTTCAGCGGGAAACGGTCGAGCACGCGCCGGCTGGTCAGTATGTGGCGGATGCCGCACTGGGCCATGCTGACGTTGATCGCTTCCGAGGTGAGCGTGTAATTCAGGTTGACCGCGATGCGGCGGTCGAGTGTCAGCGCGGCATTCGCCAAGACGGTGCCCACCGAGGGGGGCAGGAGAATGCCCACGTGGCTCTCGCCGGCCGCCAGCACTTCGCGGCGGAGCAGACGCCGCAGCGCCAGCGTGCCGGTCAGCAGAGCACCGCCGGTAAGCTCCATGCCGCTGGAGTCGAAGACCTTCTTGCGGCGAAAATTGCGGCGGCACATGCGCAGGAACTTCCGCGGCAACACTAAATCGTCGAACACGTACGCACCCATTGGGGCTGAGAACTTGTTGGTCCTGCCGTCACCGTCCATCTTCCCGCTACGAAACAACCTCCCGCGGGAAATTTGCTGCCGCTAGCGCCCAAAATCGCTGCACAGCGGGCAGTTAAGTGATAGACTAGCATATCGCAGGGGTGTTTGCCTACCCAACCATCCGCTCCCCTGGAAGGTGGGACTATGGAGATCACACGCAATCAATATTATATGGCGGGGCTAGTTTTGCTCCTCTTGGGTATCCAGTTTCGCATGATCGAAGCGGTGGAACTCAAGGAGCAGTTCGCCAAGTTTATTGCCGAGCGGACCGACCATCCGCTGATCAGCGTCGGTTCCGAAACCCCGGTATTTGGGCCTATCACCGGCGCGACCGTCGATCGCACGGTACATCCACCCGAATGGGTTGGCTGGCTGCTCGGTTCGCTCGGGTTAGTGGCAGTGCTGCACAGTTTGGCGATGCCCAAAAAGACCGGTTAAGGTCTCTTCGGGGTAGCATGTGCCAGCGGAAATTTATTCGCAGCATGGTCGGCGAAGGGCTTGGCATAACGCTTAAATCAGGCTCTTTGCAAGCTCAGCCGATGCGCCACTCGCGTTTTATTTTGCCGTGGCGCTTGACGCACCGGGCCGAACGCGACTTGACCCCCCGGAATCGCCTCGCTACCATAGTCTAATATCTGCTGCAGCAAAGGCCATGCAGCTCTCATCCGCTTTTTTACGAGATCCTACACCAGGAGTGCTTTTCGATGCCCGCATACCAACGTTTGGAGGTCACGGAGGTTGGCAAAGTGACGGTCGTGCGTTTTCGTAACCGCCGGATTACCGAAGACATCGACATCCAAGAACTTGGCTGCGAGATGTTCAGCCTGGTGGAGAACGACAAACGCGAAAAGCTGCTCTTGAATTTTTCCACAGTGGAATTCCTGGGCAGCGCGGCGCTGGGCAAACTGATCACGCTGGACCGCAAGGTGAAGGCCCAAGGCGGCGCGCTGAAACTCTCGAACATCGGCCCGAACATCTACGAGGTCTTTGCCATTACCAAGCTCAACCGCTTCTTCGACATCAAGGAAGACGAGGCTGACGCCTTGGCTGCCTTCTAGGATTTGCTTGTGATGGAAACGGCCCTGCTCAACTCGTGGCTATGGCGCTGCGACCGCATGATCGCCAGCAATCCGGCGGCAGCCCGGCAGGCGCTCGACGAAATCCTGGCCCAACTCGAGGCCCGGAAGTGGCAGCAGCGCGACGTCTTTGCTGTACACTTGGCGATGGAAGAGGCGCTAATCAATGCCATTCAGCATGGCAACGGCGCCGACGCGCAGAAGAAGATCCACCTGGTTTGCCTGCTGGGCGTCGATCGGATTCACGTCGAGATCACCGACGAAGGGCGGGGCTTCAATCCGGCGATGATTCCCGATCCCACCGGCGAGGACTGCCTGCACTCACCCTGCGGTCGCGGCATATTACTCATGCGGGCCTTCATGTCGCGGGTCGAATTCAACAACCGCGGAAACGGTGTGGTCATGGAAAAACTACGGAATCTCGGCGACGCGGAGCAAAGCGTAGGTTAGATTTCAACGCGGCTCGTTAGCCAGAGCACGACGCAATACAGCAGCAAGAGGCTCGGTCCTTCCGCGACGATCCAGAACACCGGCATGCCCACGATCACGTCGAGCGCCGTTAGCCCCAGGGCGAATACAATGGTCGCCGCAGCCAGGAACTTCACCAGCGGCAGGTAGCGGCGAACATCGCTGGCAACGAACAGCAGCACCGCCCCGTGCATGGCATACAGCGCCGACAGGGAACGAGTCAGATAGCCGGTCAGCGGTTCGCCGGACAGTTCGCCCATCCCCAAGCTGCGATGGATTGCCTCCATCCAGGCCAAAGGCATCATGGACGGGACCAGGGCCAGCAGCATGATCAAGCCGTCCAGCCGCAACAGCAGCACGAGCGTTTTTTCATAGCGATTCATGGGCGAAGCCATTGATCCTCTCTTGCATCCGATTTGTCCGTATAGCCTTTGTACCTATTATGGTCGCCGAATTTCACTTGGCAATCTCCCGCGGTGGTTGCAACTTGGCTCCGTCGCGATTATCTTGACCTTGGGTGATAACAAGACTCGCAGATTGGCAACGTCGGCCAACAGCCGGCCGGGGAGAGGAAAATGAAACTGACACAGACGTGCGTGATCGGGTTGGCCGCCATCCTGGCCGGCGGGTCGCTTCCCGCTTCCGCTCAAAAGAAACCCGCCTCGCCGGCCTTGCAACAATTCCGCGATTCGCGCTGGACGCCCCAAGAGGCATGGAAGTGGTACCAGGGCGTGGGGCCGATTTGTGGCTTCAACTATGTTCCCCGTACGGCGGTCAATACGACCGAGATGTGGCAGAAGGAGACCTTCGATCCCCGCACCATCGACGAAGAACTGGGCTGGGCCGAACGCTGCGGCCTGACGAGCGCCCGCGTTTTCGTGCAATACGTCGTTTATGAAGCCGATCCGCAGGGCCTAATCGGGCGGATGGAACGCTTCCTGGAGATCGCCGACAAGCACCGCATCTCGGTGATGTTCATCCTCTTCGACGATTGCTTCATTCCCGAGCCGAAACTCGGCAAACAGCCCAACCCGGTTCCCGGCGTCCACAACAGCCAGTGGACGGCCAGTCCCGGCGACCGCCGCAAGCGGCCGGAAAACTGGCCGGCGCTGGAAAAGTACGTCAAAGACGTGGTGGGCCATTTCGCCGACGATACGCGGATCGTGGCCTGGGACCTTTACAACGAGGCCGCAGCCCCCAGCCGTCCGCTGGTCGAGGCCTCGTTTGCCTGGGCACGCGCCGCCCGGCCGAGCCAGCCGCTGACTTCCTGCTGGCAGGCATCGGACCTCTCCGACGTGATCAGTTTTCACGACTACGGGCCGCCCAACGCCCGGCAACTGGACCAATGGATCGCCCAACGGCCGGCGCTGTGTACGGAATGCATCGCCCGGGGCGCCGGCTCGCGGCTGGACAACGTCCTGCCGGCGCTGGCCCAGCGCGGCATCGGCTGGTATATGTGGGGGCTGGTGAAGGGCCGCATCCAGACCTATTACCCCTGGGGCTCGCCCAAGGGCGCAGCGGAGCCAAAGCTCTGGCATCACGACCTACTCCAGCCCGACGGCACGCCTTACCGGCCCGAGGAAATCGCGCAGATCTGCCGCTTCCCGATGGAATTCAATGCGGCCAAAGTAGCAGGCACACTCCGTGTGCCGTCCGCCCTGATTGTCGCCAGGAGCGGCGCAGCCTCGCCGGCCCGCAACGCCGATCGTGTGCTGGTCGTGCGCAACGACAATAGTCCGATTTCGCGGGCGGTGGCCGACGACTATGCGAAGCGGCGGGCTGTAGGGAACGTGCTTTCCGTGCGCTGCCAGGACAGCGCTGCCAGCGCGGCAAATGAAACCATCTCCTATGCGGCCTACCGGGAGGCCATCGAAAAGCCGTTGCGGGCCTTCCTGGCCGCGCATCCCAGCATCGACTTCATCGTTCTGACCAAGGGAATACCGCTACGGATTCCGGATGCCCCAGGCCGCGGCTTGGGGGACCATTGCCCTTCCCTGGACAGCTACCTGGCCGCGTTGGACTACGATAAGGTATCCGGCGCGAAGAGTGTTCGCCTTAACGACAGCGGGTTTACGGGCACCGCCTGGGCCAACCGCTTCTGGAACAGTTCAGCGCCTTTCACCCACGTGAAGTTCGGCGGCTACCTGGTCACGCGGCTGGACGCGTACACTGAAGCCGACGCGAAGGCGCTCACTACGCGGGCACTGGCCGCCGAGCAAGCGGCAGGCAAGTCAGCGGCGGACGGCAAGATACTTCTGGATACCTGCCCGGCCTTCGGCTACGCCGACCGCAAGAACCAGCCGCGTCCTGTGACCAGCGACTCCGGCGAGTTGAATTACAACGAGTACAACGCCGACATGCAACGGGCCGCCGACATCCTCTGCGCACGCAACGTGCCGGTCGAGTTGACCCAAACGGACGTTTTCGCGGGGAAACGCAGCGGGCTGTTGGGATATGTCTCGTGGGGCAGCAACGATCGGCATTACGACGCCCAGGCCTATCACTCGCTGCGTTTCGCGCCCGGGGCCATCTGCGAAACGGCCGTTTCCACCAGCGCCCGGACGTTCCTGCCGACCCAGGGCGGCCAATCGCTGATTGCCGATCTGATCACGCAGGGTGTGACCGGGGCGAAAGGCTACACCGACGAACCGCTCTTGCAGGCCGTGGCCTCGCCCAGCATCCTCTTGGACCGCTACGCCCGGGGCTGGACGCTAGCGGAGAGCTATTACGCGGCCTCGCGCTTTGTGGGCTGGGAAGACATCGTGATCGGCGACCCGCTGTGCCGCATCCAGGCCGGCAACGGATCGGCCGGATTGGCTTCGACGGCCGCCGGCAATGGCCAGGGCCTGACGCTCGGCAGCGCGGACACGATGGAAAAAGTTTTCCGCGACGAGCCTTGGAACCGGCCAGCGGTCGTACGGCTGGCGATCGAGGCCGCCAGGAACGAGGTCGAGGGCGTCCAGCTTGTCGTGGCGGCGGGCAAGGAGGATGTTTGCGGTGCCATGCTGGAAGTCAGCGACCTCGCCGGCGACGCGGGCAGCAAGATCCCTAAAGCCAACGTGACTTGGAACATCGTGGGTTACGTGGAGACCGAGAAGCCGGCCTACCCGGTCAGCAAGGTGGGCTGGTGGCCCGACCCGCTTCTGTCGGCGGGCAAGTTCGACGTCCATGCCGGCCGGGTCCAGCCGCTGTGGATCAACGTACGCGTTCCCCAGGACGCCCGGCCCGGGCTGTATCGTGGCACGATTAGCCTTCGGCTGGCGGACAACCAGGTTCGGTCTGTGTCACTGGAAGTCCGCGTGTGGAATTTCGCCATCCCCAAGCAGCAACACCTGGAGACGTGTTTCTTGTTGCGGCCGGAGGAGCTGCAGAAGTTCTACAAGCTGCCCGCCGTGCCCATCGAAATGTACGAACAGTGGCTCGATTTTTGCCTCGACCATCGCATCAGCCTCATGCTTTGCGAATGGCCCGGTTTCAACACCGACATGGAGCGGCTCGTAGCCCGCCAACTGGACCGCGGCGGTTCGGCCTTCTGCCTGGCCAACGCCTGGTTCGAGCACGGCCCGCCTGAGGCCCGCCGCAAGCACAACGCGGAACAGATCGCCCAGATCCGCCCGCTTTACGAGCGGGCGAAGAAGCGCGGCTGGATCGATCGGGCCTACATCTACTGCTTCGACGAGATCGGCAGGGAGCAGTATCCTTTCGCCCTGGAACTTTATCGGGAAATGAAGAAGTCGATGCCGGATTTGCGGCTGATGCAGACCTTCTACAAGGACGATCCCATGCCCGTTCTGGGTGAAGTCATGGACATCTGGGCACCAAACACAGGCCGGTATCACCAAGCCGAGTTCCAGGCCGAGCAGGCCAAGGGAAAGACCGTTTGGTGGTATGTCTGTTGCGGTCCGGTCAGGCCCTACGCGAACCTGATGATCGAGTGGCCGGCGATCGATCATCGCGTGCTCTTGTGGCAGAACCAGAAGTACCGCGTGACAGGCTTCCTGTACTGGGGTCTGAACACGTGGCGCGACAACCTGGTCGGCGAGAAGCGGTGGCCCGAGGTCAAGTGGAAGCCGGCGACCTGGCGGAACGATGCGGGAGCGGCCCACAACGGCGACGGCCAGTTGATCTATCCCGGGTCCAACCGCCAGCCGCTTTCCTCGATCCGGCTGGAGAATTTCCGCGACGGCGCTGAGGACTACGAGTATTTCTGGCTGCTCCAGGATGCCGTGGCCCGCCTGAAAAAGGCCGATCCGGTCAAGCACCAGGCGCTGATTGCCGAAGCCCAACAGATTCTGGCGGTGGACGATGCCGTGGTCAAGGACCTGACGCACTTCACGCGCGATTCACAAGCCCTGCGGCAGGCCAGGGCCAAGATCGCCCGGCTGATCGAAAAGGCGAACCAAGCAACACGCTGAGAGAGCGATTAGTTGTAGGGTGGGACTGGACTGTGCAAAAGTGGGTTGCTGTGGGGAAATTGACAGGGGTGGAACGGTCTGGTTTTGTTCCGTCGGTAGGAGCTTTCAGTCGTCGCGTAGCGACGCTATGATGGTAGCCGTGGGTTTCAACCCACGGACGACGGTCCCGCATAACCCTTCCGTTTGTCGCGTAGCGACGACTGAAAATCGGCCGTCGCTACGCGACGGAGGAAATACGCGCGCATCGCAAACCGTGGGTTGAAACCCACGGCTACCATCGGCGGTCGCTACGTGACCAAGTCTGCCCGACCACGACAATCAGAGGAATACGTCGATTCACACATGGAGTTCGGCATGTCAAGATATTCATGGTTTAATCGAGCGGCGGTGGTCCTATGCCTCACCGTCGTCGCGGCGCAGGGCAATGCCCAAGACCACAATAAAGCTGTGCAGAGGCCGCCCACCGGTAAAGCGGCGATTTCCGCCGTGGACCGCTCCTACATGGACCCGGGCGTCTCGCCCTGTAAGGATTTCTATGCCTATGCCAATGGGGCCTTTGAAAAAGTGCCCATCCCCGGCGAATACGCCGCCTATGGCGTGAACCAGGAGATCGACGAACGGAATTTCGCCATCCTAAAAGGAATCCTGGAGAGTTCGGCACGTAGCGGCGGCCCTAAGGGCAGCGTGATCCAGCGCGTCGGCGACTTCTACGCTGCGGGCATGGACGAGGCCGCGATCGACCGCG
Source organism: uncultured Planctomycetaceae bacterium (assembly GCA_964615095.1). Taxonomy (GTDB): domain Bacteria; phylum Planctomycetota; class Planctomycetia; order Pirellulales; family Thermoguttaceae; genus JANXQG01. The sequence continues at coordinate 33,126 of CAZTPX010000017.1, forward strand.
AAGGCCTGCGCCCACTGTCCGCCTGGCTGGACCGCATCCGGGCCATTGCCAACCGCATGGAACTGGTGACGGTCATGGCCCAGTTGCAGGCCCAGGGCATCAACGCCGGGTTCCACCTCGACGTGGAGATCGACGACAAGGACACCACGACGATGATCGCCAGCCTGAATCAAGGCGGCCTGGGACTGCCGGAGCGGGACTATTATTTCCGCAAGGGCAAAGAGGCCGAGGAGATCCGCGCAGCTTACGTGGCGCATATCGCCCGCATGCTCGTGCTGGCCGGCGACACGCCCCGATCGGCCAAGGCCGTCGCCGATTCCATCATGGTCTTTGAAACCGCCTTGGCGAATGCCTCGCGCTCGCTCGTGGATCTGCGCGATCCCGAGAAGAACTACAACAAGTTCAAGCGGACCGCGCTGGGGAAACTGGTGGCCCGCGGCATCGTCTGGGACCGCTATTTCGACGCGATTGCTTTCCCATCCGGCGAGACCCAATTGCTGGTCCGCCAGCCCGAGTTTTTCACGGCCTTCGGCAAGTTGCTGGAGTCCGAACCGCTGCCAGTTTGGCGCGATTACTTGCGCTGGTGCCTCCTGTCGCAGACGGCCAACTATCTGAGCAAGCCTTTCGTGGAGGAGCGGTTTTCTTTTGCCGGCAAGAAGCTCTCCGGCGCTACGGAACTGCGGCCGCGTTGGAAACGCGTGCTGGCCGCGGCAGACATGGCCATCGGCGAGGATTTGGGCCAGCTTTACGTGCAAAAGGCCTTCAGCCCGGCCGCCAAGGCCCGCGCCCTGGCCATGGTGAACCTTCATAAAGAGGCCATGCGGGGGCGGATCCGCGCCGCCACCTGGATGAGCACCGCCACCAAGGCCGAGGCCTACAAGAAGCTCGACACCATGCGCAGCAAGGTGGGATATCCCGACAAGTGGCGCGACTACGGCAAACTGGAAATCGCCCGGCGGCCCTACGTGCTCAACGTGCTGGCCGCCAACGCCTTCGAGGTCCGCCGCGAATTGGCCAAGCTGGGCAAGCCAGTGGATCGCAACGAGTGGAACATGACGCCCCAGACCAACAATGCCTACTACGAGCCGACGCTCAACGAAATGTGTTTTCCCGCGGGCATCTTGCAGCCGCCCTTTTTCGACGAAAGGGCCGACGATGCTGCCAATTACGGCGCGATCGGGGCCACGATGGGACACGAGCTCACGCACGGCTTCGACGACCAGGGCCGGCAATACGACTCGGCCGGCAACCTCAAGAACTGGTGGACCGACGACGACGCCAAGAATTTTCAGGCCAGGGCCGAGCGCGTGGCGAGGCAGTACGACGCCTTCGAGGTGCTGCCTGGATTGCACATCAACGGCGAGCAGACGCTGGGCGAGAACATCGCCGACATCGGCGGGCTGCGCGTGGCCTATGCGGCCTTCAAGCTGGCGACCAAGCAGAAGAAGCCTGTGCCTATCGACCGTTTCACGCCGGACCAACGGTTCTTCATCGCCTTTGCCCAGAGTTGGCGGACCAACGAGCGGCCCGAGGCGGTGCGCCTGCACGTGGGTAGCGACGTACACAGTCCCGTCCGTTGGCGCGTGCTCGGATCGGTCGCCAACTTCCCCGAGTTTCGCCAGGCCTTCGGCTGCCCCGAGTCGGCCGAGAGCTGGCCGGCAATCTGGTAAGAGCAGTCGATTGGTGCCGCGTGTCGAAGGCCGTACGGTGGGACCCGGGCACCCCGCGCGAAAGTGGCGACTCGGTGGGACGAGGCGTTACCCCGCTTTTGTTCCGCGGGCGTGACGTACGGGCGTTTACGCCCGTTGCTCGCCGCAGGCGGTATTCGGCCCGGCATTTATGCCGGGTTTTCGGCAGGCGACAATCATTTCTGTTAAGTTTTGTTTCACGTTGTCAGACCCGTTTACGGGTCTCCTTCCTGCGGGAACGTCCCAAGAGTTGGAACGGTTATGGCAGGAACCCCGTAAACGGGGTTGACATTGCAAAGTAATCAGGCAGTGATTCCGCGCGAATCGGCTTACCCGGCATGAATGCCGGGCCGAATACCGGCTAAAGCCGCAAACGGGCGTAAACGCCCGTCCGTCGTGCCCTTAGAGCGGAATACAAATGACGCGTACCAAGCAACCGATTTCCGCTTCATCTTCTGACGTTCGCGCGATCTGGTCCCACCCTACGTTGCCGGGTACTCGCAACCTGCTCCGCGATGTGCCATAATCAAGTCTCACCTGCCTCCCTCTCCCACCCACGAGTCCCACCCATGCAACTTCTACCCAAAATCCTCGTTGCCGTCGTCCTGGCCGTTTCTTCCGCCGCATCGCTCGCCGCCGAGGCGCCGCCAACACAAGGTGGCTGGCTGCCGGCCACACCCGAAAGACTGCCGCGTTGGCGAGGCTTCAATTTGCTGGAGAAATTCTACAAGACCGGCGGCCCACAGCCCTTCTTGGAAGAAGATTTCAGGCTGATCGCGAAGCTCGGGTTCAACTTCGTGCGCCTACCGATGGATTATCGCCTGTGGATCCGCGGCAATAACTGGGAGCAGTTCGAGGAGACCACGTTGGCCGAGATCGATCAGGCAGTCGCCTGGGGCCAGAAGTACTACATCCATGTCTGCATCAACTTCCATCGTGCCCCAGGCTACACGGTGGCCAGCCCGCCGGAGCGGACGAACCTCTGGACCGATGCGGAGACGCAGCGGGTCTGCGCCAAGCATTGGGCCATGTTCGCCCGCCGCTACCGCGGCGTGCCCAGCCAACGGCTGAGTTTCAACTTGATGAATGAGCCGGGCCAGGTCGACGCGAAGGCCTACGTGGCCGTCGTCCGCAAACTGGTCGAGGCCATCCACGGCGAGGATCCGCAGCGGCTGATCATCGCCGACGGCCTGCAATGGGGCAACGTGCCGGTGCCGGAACTGTGCGATTTGCATATCGCCCAGGCCACCCGCGGCTACACTCCCATGGAGATCAGCCATTACAAGGCAAACTGGGTCAATGGCGACCGCTTCCCCTATCCGCAATGGCCGCGGGTACTGCCGCCCAACGGCACACTGCTCAGCCCGCTCAAGCCCGAAGGCTCATACCCGCTGACGATCGACGGGCCGTTTGCGTCGGACACTGCGCTGCGGCTGCACGTGCTGACGGTCTCGACCGCCGCTCGCCTGGTGGTCGAGGCCGACGGCCAGCCGGTCTTGCAGAAGCGGTTCCAGTGCGGTCCCGGCAAGGGCGAATGGAAGAAGGCGGAATTCAAACCGCAGTGGGGAATCTACCAGAATCTCTTCGACTGCGACTACCAGGCCGTCATTCCCGCGCGTACGCGGCAGGTCTGCATCCGTGTCACGGAGGGCGACTGGCTGCAGGTCAGCCAGATCGGCATCCGGCCCGCAGCCGCCGCGAAGGAAATCGTATTGGACTGCGTGCAGGAGTACGGCAAGAAGCAGGCGTCGTTTCATTTTGCCCCAGATGCGCCGGGCGGTCCGCTGCTGGGGCTGCCCGTCCAAGACAAGGCCTGGCTCTGGAAGACTTGCATCGAGCCTTGGAAAGCGGCGGAGGCCCGCGGAATCGGCGTCATGGTGGGCGAATGGGGCGTGTACAACAAGACGCCGCACGACGTGGTCCTCCGCTGGGCTGAGGACTGCCTTGCCAACTGGCAGAAGGCCGGTTGGGGCTGGGCCATGTGGAATTTTCGCGGATCGATGGGCGTTATCGATAGCGAGCGCCGCGACGTGAAATACGAAGACTTCGAGGGACACAAGCTCGACCGCAAGCTCATGGATTTGTTGCAGCGCTACTAACCTGTAGGGAACGCCCTCCGTGGCACGGGCATCCTGCCCGTGTTGCATTCCACGGGCTGGAAGCCCGTGCCACGATCTTGCCAGAAAACCTTGCCGCACACCATTATTATTTTTTGCTTGCAAGTCTGCGCGGCTCCACATATAATGCGCCAGCGGCCCTGGGCTTGCATCGAAGGGTGCGATGATGGTCCCGGTCCGCCACGCCTAGAAGAATCCTCAGCAAAGCAATTGTGCTTCCGCAGCCGGCTCGGCGAAAGAACCGGTCCGCTGCGCCCCCACCAACATTGCTCCTCTGAAACGCAACCGCGGCTCGAAAGGCATTACTAAGCGAGATACGCCATGCAACTCTCCCGGGTCGATCTTCGGCATCTGGCGCTATGCACGTTTTGCTTGGCCACCCTGCTGAGCGGCCGAGCGACCGCCGACGACGAGCAAGCAGCCCAGGCGGCGGTGCGCGATTTCAACGCCGCCGCGGGACTGCAAAATGTCGGTCTCTACGACCGGGCTGCGGAAAAATGGACGGCCTTTATCGCGCAGTATCCGGGCGACGCCCGGCTGGACCGCGCCCACTACTATCTGGGCATCTGCCAGCTTCATGCCAAGAAGTACGCCGAGGCAATCCATACCTTCCAGACCTTGCTGGCCAAGTATCCCGCGTTTTCCAACGCCGAAGGCGCGCATTACAATCTTGCCATGGCGCGCTACCAGGCGGCCTTGGACGGCAAGCGCCGCGAAGATTTTCAAGCGGCCGCCGAAGCGCTGGGCGCGGTGGCTGCCAAGTATCCGCAGGGCAAGTATGCGGCGGCCGCGCTCTATTATCGAGGCGAATCGCTTTCCGCCCGGGGCGACGCCCGCCAGGCGATCGAAGCTTACCAGAAGGTCGTCAACGATTTCCCCACAAGTTCCGTCGCTGCCGATGCCTTCTACGCCCTGGGCACGAGCCAGCAGGAGCAAGGCCGCGACTCCGAGGCGATCGCCACCTTTCAGAAGTTCCTGGGCACGCCGGCCCTGGCGGGCCACGAGTTCGCCGCGGAAATCCGCTTGCGGCTGGCCCTCTCGCTGTTGAAAGAGAAGAAGTACGCCGAGGCGGAGCCGCACTTCTCCGCCGTGGCCGCCATTACCGCTTTCCCCCACGCTGACCTGGCCCTGCTCCGCCAGGGCGAGTGCCGGCTGCAAGCGGGCAAGCCGGCGGATGCCGCCGCGCTCTTGCTCGAATTGCCCAAGCGCTTCCCCAACAGCCCCTACAAGGCGGCGGCGCAGTTGGCTGCCGGCAAAGGCTACTTCGCGGCCGGCAAACTTAGCGACGCGCAGCAGGTGCTCGAGACGCTGGCCAAGGCCCACGACCGCCAGTCGGCCGAGGCCGCCTGCTGGTTGGCGCGGGCGCTGGTCAAGGCGGGAAAGCCCGACGAGGCCCTGGCCGCCGTGCAGAAGGCCCTCGACGGTGGCCCTGCGGCGGAGACCGTAGCGTATCTCGAACTGGCGCGGGCGGAAGCCCTCTGGGAAATCCCCAATCGCCGCAAGGAGGCAGCCGGCTACTTCGAGAAATTTGCCGCTGCCCACCCGGAGCATGCGTCGGCTGCACAAGCGCTCTTCCTGGCGGCCTCCGCCAACCTGGAAAGCAAGGACTATGCCGCGGCGCAGAAGTGCGCGGAGATCCTGTTGGGCAATTCTCGCCTTGCCCAGCCGCAATGGGCGCCGGGTATGCTGTTGATCGCCGCCGAGAGCCAGTTGGCCCTCTCGGGCGCAGACCCGTCCCGGGCGGAAACCTACTACCGGCAATTGCTCGATCGATACCCCAAATGCAACGAAGCGGCCCAGGCCCATTACAAGCTGGGCGAGATCGCACTGCGGCAGAAGAAGTACGACGACGCCCTGGCCCGCTACCGGCAGTGCCTGGAACAATTCTCGCAAAGCGATTTCGCCCCCCGCGCACAGTATGGGCTAGCGGCAGCCCGCTTCGGCAAGGGCGACACTGACGGCGCGCTGGCGGCCTTGGATAAGCTGCAGGCGGGCAATCCGGTCCCCGCGCTGGCCGCTCGGGCGCGCTACCTGCGCGGGCTGGTGCTGCAACGCCAGAACCAACTCGATTCGGCGGCCAAGGAGCTTACGGCCTTCCTGGGCGGCAATCCGTCGCCGGACGAGGCCGCCGAGGCCCGTTATGCCCTGGCGCTTTGCCAGACCGCCGTGAAGCAGTACGACCAGGCCACGGCAACCCTGGCGAAGTTGCTGCAGGACAAGCCCGATTATGCGCAGGCCGATTGGGCCTATTACGAGTTGGGGCAGGCCCTGCTGCGCGACGACCACACGGACGCGGCGGCCACCGCGTTCCGCACCTTGGCGGAGAAGCTTCCCCGCAGCCCGCTGGCGGCGGACGGCTGGTTCCAAGTTGGCCGGCGCTATGAAGCGGCGGCGGAGCGGGCTGCGACCGACCCCCAGCGGAGCGCCGCGGCGGCCGCTCAGGCGGCGCAGGCCTACGAGGCCGGTCTGGCGAAGTCGCCGTCGGCGGACCTCCGCGAAAAGCTCCGCTACAAGTTGGCCAACATGCAGTTCCGGCAGAAGCAGTTTGCCCAGGCTGCCGCTACCTTGCAGGCACAACTCGGCGAACAGCCCAGCGGCAGTCTGGCCGGTCCGGCGCGGTTCCTGGCCGCCGAGTGCCTCTTCCAGCAAGAGAAGTTTGCCGAGGCCCTGCCGCTGTTTCAGCGGGTCGCCGACGAGAAGGTGGAAAAGTATCGTGCCCTCGCGCTTTATCGGGCCGGCGCGTGCGCGGCCAGCCAGAAGAAATGGCCGGACAGCCAGAAGTTCTTCGAGACCTTGACGCGGGAGTTTCCTGCCTTCGAGCAGTTCCAGGACGCCCGCTACGGGCTGGCCCTGGCCCTACAGCAGCAGGGGCGACTGGGCGAGGCCCGTGCGATCGACGACGAGGTGGCCAAGGCGGGCAACACGGAGTCGGCTGCCAAGGCCCGTTTCATGCTCGGCGAAATCGCCTTCGCCGAGCGCAAGTTCGAAGACGCCATCGAGCAGTTTGTAATGGTCACCTCGGGTTACGCCTACAAGCATTGGCAGGTGTTGGCGCAATTCGAGATCGGCCGATGTTTCCTCTCGCTGGGCAAGCGTCAAAAGGCCATCGAGGCCTTTCAAGTCATCGTGGACAAGTACCCCGACCATGCCAAGGCCGCCGACGCGGCGCGGATGTTGAAGGAATTGAAGTGATGAACGTGATCGATATGCATCGACGGCCGAAGTTTTTTGTGGCAGTGCTACTGGCGATGGCCTGCTGGGGGCTGGCGAATGTCGCCCTGTCGGCGGAGCAGGACGCCGCCAAGGGCAAGACCGCCGAGACGGCTGCAGCCCCCGCCGCGGCCGCAGCCCCGCACGCCACGTCAAGCGGCTCGGATGCCGCCAAGCACGATAACCTGGGCAACACTGAACAGGTGATCTCCATCGGGCGCGTGCTCTTCGAGAAGACCAATTGGCTGGGCTGGATGTTCTACGCCGCCGAAGGCTCGTTGTCGATCTTCGCCATGACCGTCGTGCTCGAGCGGCTGGTTAACCTGCGGCGGCGGAAGCTCATGCCGCGGCGGTTCGTCCGCCGTCTGCGCGACCTGATCGCCCGCCGCGAAGACAGCACCGAGAACCTCCGCACGCTCTGCGAGAGTTCCGAGTCGCCGATCGGCAACGTGCTGATGGCCGGCCTGATTCGCGCCGGCCGCCCGCTGCCCGAAGTGGAAAAGGCCATGGAAGACGCCGCCCTCCGCGAGGCCGCCGGGCAGCGCAGCCGCAACCGCATGCTAGGGGTCATCGCCACCGTGGCCCCCATGGTTGGGCTGCTGGGAACTGTCGTGGGCATGATCCTGGCCTTCCGTGTCACCAGTCAGGCGGGTACGGGAAAAGCGGAGATGCTGGCCGAAGGCATTTACCTGGCCCTGCTGCGGACCGCGTTCGGGCTGTTGATCGCCGTGCCTTCGCTGCTATGCGCGCATTGGTTCAATACCCGCGTCGACCGCTACCTGCGGGAGATGGTCGACGTCTTGGAAGAAACGATTCCCACCTTCGCCGGCATGGAAAGATCGGCGGAGGCCGGCGGCGAAACGGTTCGACCCGCCGAACCGCTGGGGCGAATGAAAACACGTTAAGAATGTATCCGGCACACTCCCTGTGCCGCCGGGCAGCGGCACAGGGAGTGTGCCGGATACATTAAGGAGTCTGCCATGCGATTGCCTTCTGATGAATCGGACCTTGAAGGGGTCAACATGATCCCTTTAATCGATATCTTCCTGGTCTTGCTGATCTTCTTCCTGGTGGCCACGCGGATGGGCGAGGACGAGCGGGAGGTCTCCGTGCGGTTGGCGGAAGTCGCCCATGCGCAGCCGCTCTCGATGCCGCCCGACGATATCGTGATCAATGTGACCGAGACAGGCGAATACGTGGTGGTCGGGCAGACGCTCGATGAGTTGCACCTGGCCGGCTTCATCCACGAGTTGGGCATCAAGAACCCGGGGACCCAGACCGTACACATCCGCGCCGACGACCGCGTGCCCTTCCATTATCCGGCCCGCGTCATGGGCTTGTGCGAGCGGGAAAAGGTCGGGCACTATTGCACGGTGACCGAAGAGGCGACGAAGGAACGGCGATGAACAAGCTTCCGGAGCCCAAAGTATTCGGCACACTCCGTGTGCCGGGCAGCGGCATACGGAGTGTGCCGGATACATTTTCTGAGGAACGGCCATGAATCTCTTTGCCTGGAGCGCCGAGTGGGTCTGGTGGAGCCTTCTGGCGGTGGGTTCCACAGCCAGCCTGGCCGGGGTGCTGATCTGGTACTTCCGCGAGGTCTCCAGACGCCGCTTGCCCGCCCCACGTTTCTTCCTCATCGCGCTGACCGTCCACGTGCTGCTGGCGATCGGCAGTTTTTACGTCTACCTGGACAACGGCGCCGGGGCACAGATCCGGCACGGGCTGCGGCAGATCGTGGCCGCCGCCGGCATACCCTTGCAGAAACTGCGGCAATCGTTGCGGCCGGCCGACGACGGCTTTGGAAAAGTTGCCGACCTGAAGTCGGTGACGACCGAAAACCCCGTCGCCGACTCCTTGCCTGCGTCCCAGCCGCCGCGGTTGGCCTCGCTGGAAACGGCGCCCTTGGAACCGCTGGGGCCGATGCTGCCGGCGGCCCGTTTTGCGGCCCCGCCCGGCGAACTGACTGCCGGAACCGACATCCGCAATTTGCCCCGCCAGCGGGCGGCGGTGGGCCTCGGAACCGAGCCGGCCGAGATCGAGCCGCTCCGGGCTGAGGGGCAGTCTTCCGCGCCGCGGATCGAGAGCGTTGCCGTCGGTGGCGAACGACCCGCTGCAACGGGCCCGCCACCCGCTGCCGCAATGCTCGCCGGGCCTGAGGAACCGCTGGCGGGAGCGCTCGGCAAGGGCACACCAACCGAGCTTGCTATGAACGACTTTTCGCCCGCGGCCATTACTGCGGTGCCGCGATTGAAGCGCGCGGCCCGCCTGACGACGCCCGTCGTGCCCGAGGTCCACGCCGAACTGGAGGTCCTCTCGGCCCCGGCGGGCGGATCGGGCCATGACGCCGGCAGCGGAGACGGATCGGGCCAGCGGGCCGGAGTTTCTCCCGGCGTTGTCGACGTCTCCCGTCCCCATCTCGGCGCCGCGCCAGCCCCCCGCGGCGTGCCCGGTGGATCGGCCGGCGATGGCGACGCAGTAGCCCTGGCCGACTGGTCGCGGCGACTGGGCCAAGGCGCTGCGGGAAGCGATGCCCAGGGAAACGGTACCCAAGGAAACGATCCGCCGTCGCTTACGGCGACGGGCGGACTGCCTCAAAATGGGCTCGCCCGCCGCGGACCGCGGGCCTCAGGGCTGATGTATGCCGAGGATGCTATCGGCTTGCAGGCCATGTTCCGCATGCGGCAGAGTGCTGACAAGTTGGACGTGGCGACTGCCGCCGGCGGCACGAGCCAAAGCCTGGCGGCCGTGCATCTTGGACTGAAGTGGTTTGTCGATCACCAGCACGCCAACGGCTACTGGAGCCTGCACGAGTTCTACCGCAAAGTTCCCGGCCGCGACTACGGAGGCCAGGGCGGCTTCCGCTGTGACGTGGCCGCCACGGGTTTTGCTTTGCTGCCCTTGCTGGGCGACGGCCACACACACCTCTCGGGCGAGTACCAGCTTGCCGTGCGCCGCGGACTGGATTGGATGCTCACGCAGCAGAAGCCCGACGGAGAGTTGAGTGGCGAGATGAGCCGCGAAGGCCGCATGTACACTCATGCCATTGCCGCGATCGTGCTCTGCGAGGCCTACGGCATGACCAAGGACTCCAAGCTGCAAGCCCCGGCGCAGCGTGCCTTGGACTTCATCGTCGCCGCGCAGCACAAGCCCTCCGGCGGCTGGCGCTACAATCCGCAGCAGGCGGCCGACACCTCCGTGGTGGGCTGGCAGGTGATGGCCATGAAGAGCGGTCAGATAGCGGCCCTCAAGGTTCCGCAAGCCACCTTGGACCGGGTTCACAAGTGGCTGCGGGCGGTCGAGGACAAGGGCGCGGGCATGGGCACATTCCGCTATCAGGCAGGTTATCCCATCACGCCGCCCATGACGGCCGAAGGGCTGCTTTGCCTGGAGTATCTGGGCGCCCCGCGCGACGATCCGCGCTTGCAGTCGGGCGTGAAGTATCTGCTCGCCCACTTGCCGCGCAAGGGGCAAGAATCGAGCTACTACTGGTACTATGGCACGCAGGTCATGTACCACGTGCAGGGCGAGGCCTGGCGGAAGTGGAACCTGGCCCTCCGCGACATGCTCGTGGGCAGCCAGATCAAGAGCGGGCACCTGGCGGGGACATGGGACCCCGCCGACCAATGGGACTGGCAGGCCGGGCGCATTTACGCCAGTTCGCTGCGCCTGCTGGCCCTGGAGGTTTACTTCCGCCACTTGCCCTTGTATCGCCTGTCGGAGCCGTGATTGGCTTGACTTCATCGCACCGCCCGTTTAGACTCCATGCAATGCCGCCGCGTTGCGTGCGGCGCAGAACCTACCAAGGGAGCCTCGTCATGAAACGACCGACCCGCCGAGCCTTTCTCGGATCCGCATTGGCCGCCGTCTCTGCCCCATACCTTGTCCCTGCTGCGGCGCTGGGGGCCAACGGCGCAACCGCGCCCTCCAATAAGATCACGCTCGGCGCGCTCGGCGTGGGCGACCAGGGCACGCGGGACATGCAAGCCTTCCTCAACCACGACGACGTGCGCGTGACCGCGATCTGCGACGTACACCAGCAGCATGTGTCGGCCGCGCGGAAGATCGTCGCCGAGAAGTACGGCAAGCCGGACGTCAAGCTCTTCTCCGACTTCCGCGAGATGAACGCCGACCCGGCCATTGACGCGGTGCTCATGGTTCTGCCCGTCCACTGGCACAGCATCGCTGCCGCGGACGCCATCCTGCATGGCAAGCACATCTACCATGAGAAACCGATGGCCCTGTCGTTCGAGGAGACCCGGCGGGTCCGGGCGGCCGTGCGCAAGAAGGGCGTGGTGTTCCAGTTCGGCACGCAGCAGCGCTCGGACCAATATTTCCGCTGGGCCTGCGAACTGGCCCTCAACGGACGCCTGGGCAAGCTGCAAGAGATCGAGGTTTCCGTGCCGGGTGGCCGGCAGAGCGAGTTGCTCCCCGAGCAGCCGGTGCCCAACTACCTCGACTGGAACCGCTGGGTCGGCCCGGCCGCGCTGACGCCCTTCAACGCGCAGAAGCTCATCCGCGACTGGCACGAGAACATCGCCAACTTCTCGCTGGGCATGATCGCCTGCTGGGGCATCCATCACCTGGACATCGCGCAATGGGGCAATGGCACCGACGCCACAGGGCCGGTCACGATCGAAGGGACCGGCGAGTTCCCCAAGGCGGGAACCTGCGACGCGATCCTGAACTGGAAGATCCGCTTCGAGTATGCCGGCGCGGCGCCCGTGACTTTCACGAACAACGGCCGGGGCCCTGCCTTCGGCGTGAAGTTCAGCGGCGATTCCGGCTGGGTCCACGTCAACCGGGGCGCGATCCGCGCCAGCGACGACCAGCTCCTCCGCGATCCGCAGAACAAGGCGGGCAAAATGGGCATCAAGCTGCCCGTCAGCCACGACCACTCGCGCAACTTCCTCGACGCCGTCCGCCAGGGCCGCCGCGCGATCTGCGACATCGAGACGGCCGTGCGCAGCGACACGCTTTGCCAACTCGCCTACATCGCCGTCAAACTGGGCCGCAAGCTCCGCTGGGACCCCAAAGCCGAGCAGTTCCCGGGCGATCCCGAGGCCAACCGCCTGCTGGCACACCGAGCGTTCCGCGGGCCGTGGGAGCTGCCCATAGTTTGAAGAGGAGAACCACTGGCGTGACTGAAATGACCTTGGATTAGGTCATTGATGCATGTTTCAATTCCGACAAGCGGCCATACCGTCCAGCACGTCGCCAGGCAGTCCCCGTAGAATTAATTGGTACGAAGCAGAAACAACAATCGGAGATCAAGAGTCATGACCGTTCGAGAAACTCAAACTGTGGATGCCCGGGCACGCGTAACGTTGCCCAAAGATTTTGCCAAAGCTACGGTTATCCTGGAAAAGATCAGCGAGAACGAGTTGCGCATTCGCAAAACCAGCGGAACTGTCAAGCCGGAAGCCGAGTTCCCTGAACAGGCCATGACTACCCTGTCCGACCGCGATCGCGACCGGTTCCTGGAACTCATCGAGAACCCGCCAGCCCCCAATGCGGCCCTCCGGAAGGCAATGTCCAAGCGTCGCAATGGCCATGATTGAGATTCAGATCGAGCCATACCACAGGACCAGACACAAGCGGACGGGTTTCGATTGTGGCCAGCCTGCGCTGAACGATTTTCTCCGGACGCTCGTGACGCAATACGAGAAGCGACGTCTTGGGAAGACATTCGTTGCGGTGCGCGCCGATGAAGGAAAGAAAGTCGTCGGATATTATACGTTGGCGGCTGGTGCGGTGGCATTCTCCGATGTCCCCGACGAAGTGGGCTGCAAGTTGCCACGTCATCCGGTACCGGTGATTCTCTTGGCGCGTTTGGCGGTCGACCGCTCCGTCCAGGAGCATGGGTTAGGCACAGAGTTGCTCCGCGACGCGCTGCGGCGGGCGTTGGGACTCTCAAGTGCCCTGGGAGTGTTCGCGGTGGAGGTATTGGCTATCGACGAAAAGGCTACCACGTTTTACGCAAAACTCGGATTCATGTCGTTGCTTGACGATCCGCGACATATGTATCTACCGATCCGAACGATCGAACAGGCGATTGACAAACCATAGAACAAGATGAACTCCTTTTCGACAGTGTCAACTGTTCGTGCGAACGTTGGCGAGATACGAAAAACGTTTTTGACTTGACGCGCGGCGCGTGGGCGCTGCCTAAATGCATGCGGAGGAGAACCACTGCCATGACCGAAAAGATCCCCAATCGATTCGTCCAATCGGGCGACGTCAAGCATCTTGACACGCCCTGGTGCCGCCTGGAGGAATTTTCCACGGCGGAAACGGTGGGCGCTGAGCGGCTCTTCATGGTCCGGGCCACGATGCCCGCCGGTGACGGGCACAACTTTCATCGCCATCCCGGCCGCGAGGAGATCCTGTACGTTCTCGACGGAGAGGCGGAGCAATGGGTCGGCAGGGAGAAATGCCTGCTGCGGCGCGGCGACATGGCCTTCATTCCCGCAGGCTCGCCCCACGCCACATTCAACAACCGCCCGGAAACGCTGCGGTTCCTGGCGATCCTCAGCCCCGTGGAAACGGGCGGCCCCTTCACGATCGACGTATTCGACGAGGAGCCTTGGCGGACGCTCCGGCCTGCCGTGGCGTATCCCGGCTATACGCCCAGCAAAGGTTAGCAGTTAATTCTAGGAGAATACCAAATGCCCAATCCCTGGACCGGAAAAGGAAACCCCTATACGCGCACGGAGGTCGTCGACCGGCTGCGGGCCACGCTCGACAAAGGCCAGCCGATTATCGCCGCAGGCGCGGGCACCGGAATCAGCGCCAAATTCATCGAGAAGGGCGGGGCCGATCTGATCATCGTCTACAATTCGGGCCGCTTCCGCATGGCGGGCCACGGCTCGACCGCGGGCCTGATGGCCTATGGCGACGCCAACCAGGTGGCCATGGAGATCGGCGAGTACGAGGTGCTGCCGGTGGTCGAAGAAGTGCCTGTAATCTGCGGCGTGCATGCCACCGATCCCCGTCGCCGCATGTGGCACTGGCTCTTGCAAGTCAAGGAGATGGGTTTTTCCGGCGTGAACAATTTCCCCACGCACTGCATCGTGGACGGGCGCTTCCGCCAGGTGCTGGAAGAGACCGGGATGAGCGTGCAGAAAGAGTTCGAGATGGTCGCCCTGGCCCGCAAGATGGACTTGTTCTCGATCGTCTACGTGAGCCAGCCGCAGGAATCGCGGGCCATGGCCGAGGCCGGCGCCGACGCCATCATTGCCCACGTGGGTACCACGGTCGGCGGCGCGATCGGCGTGAAGGATGCGGTGGTCAGCATGGAGGAAGCCGTGCGCCGTACCCAGGCGATCATCGAGGCTGCCCGGGCGGTCCGTGGCGACATCCTCTTCCTGGCCCACGGCGGTCCCATCAGCTCGCCGGACGACGCGGCCTACATCAACCAGCACACCGACGCCGTCGGGTTCGTCGGCGCTTCCAGCCTGGAGCGGATGGCGATCGAGGACTCTCTCACGCAGTTGACCCGGCGGTTCAAGGGCATCCCCGTCCCGGCCGCTGCGAAGATGCGGGGAGACTAAACATGTCTATTATCGCAGTCCTGGGCACCCTGGACACCAAGGCCGAGGAACTGGGGCAGGTGGCCCAGGAGATCCGGCGACTCGGCCATCAGCCGCTGCTTGTAGACGTGGGGACCGGCGGCCCACCGGGCATCGCCGCGGACATCTCGCGCCAGGTCGTGGCCCTTGCCGCGGGTATCGATCTGGCTGCCTTGGTTGCCCGCCGCGACCGCGGCGAGTGCGTGGCCGCCATGGCGGCGGCCGCGGCCGTCCTGGTCCCACGCCTGGCCCGCGAAGGCCGCATCGACGGCATCCTGGCCCTTGGTGGCGGGGGCGGCACGGCCATCGCTACGGCGGCCATGCGCGCCTTGCCAATCGGCTTTCCCAAGCTGATGGTTTCGACCTTGGCCAGCGGCAATACGGCGCCCTATGTCGGTGGCCGCGACATCGTGATGTTCCCCAGTATCGTGGACCTGTCCGGGCTCAATCGCATCTCCCGCCTGCTGCTCAGCCGCGCCGCGGGGGCCATCTGCGGGATGGTCGCCCAGCGGCCCGCGATCGAGTCTCAGGACCGGCCCGTGATTGTGGCCAGCATGTTCGGCAACACGACGGACTGCGTGACGGCCGCCCGGGCGATCCTCGAGGCAGCGGGCTACGAGGTCCTGGTCTTCCACGCCACCGGCGCGGGCGGAAGGACCATGGAGGGACTGATTGAATCGGGCATGGCTTGCGGTGTATTGGACGTGACGACGACGGAGTGGGCCGATGAGCTTGTGGGCGGAATCTTGTCCGCGGGAAGCACCCGCTTGGACGCGGCCAAGGAAGCGGGCGTTCCCGCGGTTGTTGCCCCGGGCTGTTTGGATATGGTGAACTTTGGGGAGCCAGGATCGGTTCCCTCGCGATTTGCCGGGCGGCGATTCTACCAGCACAATCCGCAGGTCACCTTGATGCGGACGACGTCCGCCGAGTGTGCCGAGTTGGGCCGGATCCTGGCCGAGAAGATCAACGCCTACCGGGCCGCGACGACCGTCTTGTTTCCGACCAAGGGATTGAGCGTGATCGGCGAGCCGGGTCAACCCTTCTGGGACCCGGAGGCCGACGCGGCCCTGCTGGCGGCCCTGCGGCGCGACCTGCGTCCAGACGTGCCCTTGGTCGTACTCGACGTATCGATCAACGATCCCATCTTTGCGCGGGCCTGCGCGGAGGCCCTGCTGGGGAATATGCGGGCGGGCAGGGAGATGCCGTAGGTGGATCTCCGGATCTGGCCTGGGGAGCGTGTGGAGTTTTAGGGTGGGCCGATAGAAACTACGCAACGCGGTAAAGAGTGTTTTCTTTCGAACCGGTTCCTGCTTGTGATGCGTGTTGCCAGACCTCACCCGGCTTGCCCGGGTCGGTGAATCAGGTTGAAGAGCTAACACACCGTGCGCCTGTCCCACCCTCTTCCTTCGCCGGACAAGGCCGCCGTAGGCGGCCTTGTCCGGCGAAGGAAGCAAGATCGAGGGGCGGCTTCGCATTTTAGCCGTTCAACCTGATTCACCGACCCGGGCAAGCCGGGTGGGGTCTGGACCAATTCAAATACAACGTCCGCGCTGGGGCAAATACCGAATGAAAAGCGTGCCTACCGACCCTTTGCGTTTCCGCCGACTTCGCGAAGTCTTTTCAGCGGGAAGTCATCGATGCGGACACGAAAAAGGGCTAAAATGACTGGGCGATGCGTGATTGCGGCGCGCCCCTTCGGTTCAAGCCCGACCTTGTCGTGTACAACGATCCGATAGCCGCTAACAGCAATCAGGGCGGCTACGGCAAGGCGCTCGCCGATTTGACCAAGGCCATACGCCTAGACCCAAAGTACTCAATGGCGTTCTTTGACCGCGGGCTTGCCTACGGGAGAAAGGGCGCATACGAGAAGGCCGTTGCCGATTGCACCGAAGCCATCCGCTTGGACCCCAAAAATGCCAAGGCATACTACAACCGTGCCGTCTTCTATTACGCGAAGGGCGATCACGGCAAGGCGATTGCGGACTTGAGCGAGGCCATCAGGATCGACCCCTACTTTGTCCAGTCGTATATCTCCCGAGGCAAGGCTTACGACGAGAAAGGCGACTACGAGAAGGCGCTTGCCGATTACATCACGGCCAGTAGTTTCAAAGGTTTCGATATCGCGGCGTATTGCGGGCGGGGCGACGTTTATGCGAAGCTGGGCGACTACGACAAGGCGCTTGCCGACTACAACGAAGCCGTCGGCTATGGTCCGGAAGAAGCCCAGGCGTATGGCTTTCGCGGCGATTTTTACGTGAAGACCGGCAGCTATGAGAAGGCATTTGGCGATTATACCGAAGCCATTCGGCTCAAGCCCGACTATGGCCACGCCTATCATGGCCGAGCGGTGGTCTACGAGAACCAAGGCGCTCACGACAAGGCCATCGCCGACTTCAGCGAGGCTATCCGGCTTGACCCTGAAGGCGCTGCGGCCTACCAGATGTGGGGCAATGCCCATCTGAAGAAAGGCGACAAGGCCAAAGCGGAAGCCGACTTCTCCAAGGCCAAGGCACTGGGATTCAAGGATATCGACAAAGTGATTGCCTCGCGACCCATGCTCGCATTCTTCCTGCACAATTGGTTTCCCACGCCGGGCGCCACGCGGACCTGCCGCAAAGACAGCGGTCCCAGCCCTGAACCGACGCTAGCCCGCTAGGTGTGACGCCTCGAAAGAGTGAACCGCCGGATCGAGGAGCGTGTGCAGTCGTAATGGGCCGCTGGAACCCTGAATCGAAAGCCCGAACAGATTTGCCGTCAGGGTCACACCTTAAAAGTTACCTTTCCTGGCCCTGCCAGCCCTCGTGCGGTCGCCGGTTCGGAGTTCTAAAACTTCATGCCGGGTATTGCCAGGAAGCCGCAAGCATACCAGACAACATACGCCGTAGTAGCGGCCAATGCCGTAGCCCAACCCGGCTTGACCCAGTGCGCGAAGATAAATGGCACGCAAAGTACGGTCATAATTGGCCAGACCGGCTCCTGCGGTGTCATTATCCATCGAAGAGTCGGCCTTAACGCCTCGGATCGATCCCTCAATTCGGGAAGAATCCGCATCCGTTCCCACGTCCGGCATTTTCCTCAAATACGCTTCGATGGACTTTCCAGTCCGTCCCCCGGTCTACCCTAGGTGCAGCCGCATGGGCACCATTTCCGAGTGCTGGAAACCGTTGTCCTGGTAGAAGCGAATGCTCTTTTCGCTCGTGCGGTCGGTCAAGAGCGTGATCCGCGTGAAGCCGTGCGACTTGGCATAGGCCACGGCGTGCTGCAGCATCCGCGTACCGATGCCCATGCCCCGCCGGTCGGGACGGATCACCATGTCTTCCAGCCAGCAGACCGGCGCGCCCTTGGCCGTGCTGATCGTGAACAGAAGACTCACCATGCCCACCACTTCGTCCTCCTCCGTGGCCACGAAGATGTTGCCCCGCTCCGGCACTTCGATAATCATTCGCAGGCCGCGGATCTGCTTCTCGCGGTCGGGGCGAAACTCGGCCTCTTCGCTAAACAACACTGCCAGCAGGTCCGCCATCTGCGGGATGTGCTCGCTCGTCGCCTGTTCGATGCGGATCATGGGCAATGCCTCGTCAAAACGTCAACATTTGCCGGTATTCGGTCATCCGCCGCTCGATCGCCGCGCGATCGATCTCCTGCAAGCGGTCGAGGCTGAAATCCTCGACGCAGAAGCTGGCCACGATCGTGCCGTAGGCCATGGCCTCCTTGAGCGTCTTGGGCTCGTAGTTGCCCTTCTCGGCTAGGTAGCCCATCATGCCGCCGGCAAAGCTGTCGCCCGCCCCGGTGGGATCGACTACCTGGCAGGTCGGAAAAGCGGGCAGGACGTAGGTCTCGTGTTCGCTGAAGAACATGGCCCCGTGCTCGCCCTTCTTGACAAC
Organism: uncultured Planctomycetaceae bacterium; assembly: GCA_964615095.1. Lineage (GTDB taxonomy): Bacteria > Planctomycetota > Planctomycetia > Pirellulales > Thermoguttaceae > JANXQG01. Next base: position 51,596 of record CAZTPX010000017.1, read on the forward strand.
CACAAAGCGCGGGCCAAGCTTCAATACGCTGCGGCCCGCACGGACCAGGTTCTCGTCGCCCGTGAGCAACTTGGCCTCGCTGTCGTTGAGCACCAGGCCATTGATCCGCTTGAGCATCTTCAAGACGTTCTCGCGGTCGTTGAGGATCCAGTGGTCCATCGTATCGGCCACGACCAGTTGCGCGGCGGGGCACTGATCGATGACCCGCAACTGGATTTCCGTGGCCCCGTTGGCGAGAAAAAGGAACTTGCAGCGGCGATAGTGTTCGGGCAAAACGGGATTGAATTGGGCCATGACGTTCAGGTTCAAACTGAGCGTCTGGCGGTCGTTCATGTTCGCCAGGTAGCGGCCGCTCCAGCGAAAGGTCTTGCCGCCGGGTATGACCTGCAAGCCGGCCGTATCGATCGAGCGATCTTGCAACAGCTTGAGATGTCGGGGCGGCCAGTCCTCGCCGATCACGCCCGAGAGACGAACGGACGTGAAGAAACTGGCCGCATAGGAAAAGAACACGGCCGAACCGCCCAAAACGTCATCGCGCCGGCCGTGCGCAGGCGTTTCCACACTGTCCAAAGCGACGGAACCTACAACCACTAGCGGCATTGTTATCTCCTACTTGGCGGCGCTGGCCAATCCCGGCAGCCATGAGGCAAGGTAATAGGCCTTGGGAGTCGTCATCTCCAATAGGGCCTTGAGATCCAACGACTGCGACTTGCTCGATTGCCCGCCCATGAGGATGCTGGCCAGTCCGGCCTCCTGCTTGTAGCGAACGACCTTGACCTTGTCGGTGTCCAACTGGGCCAGTTCGATGGCCCGCGTGACGGCATCGTCCAGGAACCCGATCTCGTCCACCAGGCCATTCTTGACGGCCTGGTCCGCCGTGTAGATTTGACCGGTAGCCAGTTTATCGAGCTGCTTCGGGTCCTTGGCAAACCGCGCGCGGCCCGAGCGGACAGCCTCCTTAAAGTGCTCGAAGCTGTCCTTGATCAAGGCCGAGAAGATCTCCTTCTCTTCGGGAGTGATAGGCCGAGTCATGCTGCCCATCATCTTCAGATTGTTGCTGGCGATGGAATCATCGGCCAACCCGTGGTCCTTCATAAACTCCGAAACATTGTAATGTGGCATGATCACGCCGATCGATCCGGTAAAGCAGGTCGGCTCGGCGAAGATGGTGTCGGGCTTGTGGCCGACCGCCATGGACACGTAGTAGCCGCCGCTGGCCGCCATGCTTCCCATGCTGACGACGATGGGGATATTCTTCTTCTCCGCCAGTTTGCGGAGGTGGTAGTAAATGTAGTCGCTGCCGCTGACGCTGCCGCCGGGGCTATCGACGCGGAGGACGAGAGCCCTGAGGTGATCGTCTTTCATGGCCGCCTCGATCGCCCGCATCACAAAGCCGTCCTCGCTTTCCAGGATGACGCCCTCGATCGGCAGGATGGCGACTTTGTCTACCCCATTCTTGTCGTGCGAGACGAATTTCTCATGCACCGGCAGAGAGGAACTGTCGCCCAGCACGCTGGCGCTAAAGGAGAGCAAGATCAGATTCAGGAAGAACGATCCGCTCGCCAACAGCACAAAGAACGTGAGGAAGAACCTCCCCCAGAATCCTCGGCGGGGAGGTGGCGGAGGCGGGTAGTACTGAGGCGCGTAGTGTGGCGCCCCGCTAGCCGCGGCCTGCGGAAAAAGCTCAGGTCGCGGCGGAGGCGTCCCTTCGGGATGGGGGGTAGTGGACATGGCATTCCTTATGGCCAAGGATGTTTTATGGCTCTTCCGCTCTTACGTGCAGGCCGGACGGGCGCCAGCGCTGGAGTCCCGTCTTCAGGCAGAATTCCGCCTAAAGGCGGGACTCCAGCGGGCGTTTGCACCAAAAAGCGGAAGAGCCATATTTATTTTGAATCTGCAATACCCCTATTTTACCGGGTTGGCCCGATCAAGCAATGCCCGGCAGTTAGCCGGGCGGTAGGACCCTCTGCTCCAATTCAGCGTCTGGCTTCCCAGACCTTGACCTCACAATGCTGGCCCAGATCACAGGATCGGCGAACACCCCGGAAACGGTGATGCGGACGTAACGGATGCCAGTGGCCGCGAACTTCAACTTCTGGACTTGCGAGAGGTCCTCTGTCTTGCGGCAGTCGCTGAGCACCGACCAGGTTCGGCGGTCAGCCGAACCTTCAACGATGTAAACCAAGGTTAATCTGGGTAAAATGCTGTACCGAGGCGGCCTTAGTAGCACGGAATTTATTCCGTGGCCTTGCCCTTCTTAGGGCAAGACGGAATAAATTCCGTGCTACGGAGGACTGTCCTGCCGGACTTTGTAGTTTCCCCGTTTCGGCAAGTCGATGGTGTTGTACGGAGCACCATATCGCGGTAAGCTACACGCAATGGGATGTTCGTTGCCCTAAGGTGGCGGGCCTTCGCCAATGTTTGTTGCCAAAGGAGTTTGGGCGTGTTTGTTGCTGCTACTACCCGATGTTTTGCCGATTTGCCCTTGGATGCCGCCTTGCAGCGGCTGGTCGACCTGGAATATACGTGTGTGGAAATCACCATTCACGAAGCGGACGGGCACCTGAAGCCCTCCGAGGTAGCGGCCGATCTCGATGCGGCAATCAGGATTTGCCGCCAGACCCACCGGCTGACGCCCATTGCCTTCAGCGTGGATATCGACCTGCCGGACAACGATCGTCGCTATTACGAGCAGTTTGCGGCCTGTTGCAAGCTGGCCAAGGCCAGCAAAGTGGTGACCGTCACGGTGCGATCGGCCGAGTTGGGTACGCCCTACAACGCCGAGGTCGAGCGGCTGCGGACGATGGTGGCCATCGCCTCGCTGGACGGTGTCCGCATCGGCCTCCAGAGCGAAATTGGACGAATGACGCAGGACCCTGCCACGGCCGCCGTATTGTGCGACAACGTCAAGGGATTGGGCATCACGCTCGACCCCAGCCACTACGTTTGTGGCCCGCTCCAGGGGGACGGCTATGACCAGGTCTTTCCGCACGTCTACCACGTGCGCCTCCGCGACACGAGCAAGGACAAGTTGCAGGTCCGCGTGGGCCAGGGCCTGATCGAATACGGCAAACTCATCAGCCAATTGGCCCGCGTGCGCTACGACCGTGCCTTGTCGGTGGATATCCTTCCGGTGGAAGGCGTCGACCAGTTTGCCGAGATGCGGAAGATGCGGCTGTTGCTGGAGAGTTTGCTGTAGTATTACCGGGGATGAATTACCTCTCCCACGCGCTGCCATTTCTCGCGGACCCCTACCTTGTGGCGGGGACGGCCGTGCCCGATTGGCTCGCAGTGGCCGACCGCAGGGTACGGCTACGAACCAAAAACGTCGAACCGCTGATCCACGGCCCGAATGCCAATACCGTCTCTATCGCGAGGGGGGTGTTGCAACATTTCCGCGACGATGCCCAGTTTCACGGGACTCGGGCTTTTATCGAGACCGGCCTGGAACTTTCCGCCGCTCTCCGCCGCGTTCTGGCCGATGATACAGGCTTCCGGCCCAGTTTTCTCGGCCACGTGTTGACCGAAGTGCTGCTGGACTGGACCTTGGCGGAGGACAATCCCGGAAAGCTGGATGTCTATTACAGTACCCTGGATTTGGTCGATCCTGCGGCGGTGCAAGCGGTAGTGAACTTCGCGTCGGCCCGCACCACCGACCGCTTGGCTCCCATGATTTTTCTCTTCTGCCGGGAGCGCATCTTGTGGGATTACGGTCAAGATGAGAAACTATTATGGAGGATGAATCAGGTCATGCGTCGTGTCGGCTTTACCCCGCTGCCCGAGGGTGTGCAGGAGTTGTTTCCCGCCGCCCGCCAAACGGTCCGCCGGCGCCAGCATGAGTTGTTGCAAGGAATTCCGGTCAAGTAGGATTTCTCCCGACAGAATCGTGACCCGGAGCGCCAGGCAGGACCAACCAAGTAGTTGTCCTCGCTAACGCTTCGGGTTACTATGGACGAACCCAAAGGCGAATGCTATGTCAACCACCGATAAACTTGGCATTGGCGCCGGTCTGATGGCCTTGGGCCTGGCTGCCGGCGTGATCCTCTTGGGGCAACTCCTGCCGCCGGAAGTACTGCCCATCCTTCCGCATCGCGACCTTATCAAGGCGGAGGCCATCTTCGATGGCATCGTCTGCGCCCTGGCCTTGCCTGCGGGCATTTACTTCTTTGTCCTGGGGGCCGTGTCGGACTCCAAGGACCGGCAATCCGATCAATAAAACACTAAACTGGGAGACATGCTGTGCGATTTGGACTCAACCTGTTGCTGTGGTGCGATACGCTGGACGACTCGGTCCTGCCCGTGATGGAACAAATCAAGGAGATTGGCTACGATGCCGTAGAGATTCCGATCTTCGAGCCCGACCTGAAGAAATTCGCCTTGTGGGGCAAGCGGCTGGACGATCTCGGTCTGGCGCGGACGGGCGTGACGATCCGGTTAGAGGGCAATAATCCGATCAGCGCCGACGCGGCTGAGCGGAAGATCGCTGTCGACGCCACCAAGGCGGTGCTGGACAGCGCGGCGGCCGCGGGGTGCGAACTGCTGGCCGGGCCGTATCACTCGGCCTTGGGCTATTTTACCGGCGCAGGACCGACCGCCGACGAGTGGCGTTGGGGCGTCGACAGCATGCGGCAAGTGGCCGAGCATGCCGAGAAGGTCAACGTTACCTTGGGCCTGGAATACCTCAACCGTTTCGAGTGCTACTTCTTGAACACGGCGGCCGACGGGGCGCGGTTCTGCTGCGACGTGGGCCATCCGCGCTGCCAGATGATGTACGACACGTTCCACTCTCACATCGAAGAGAAGAACACGCCTGCGGCGATCCGCGCCCTGAAGGGCTGCCTGGCCCACGTCCACATTTCCGAGAACGACCGCAGCACGCCCGGTAGCGGCAATATCCGCTGGGCGGAGAATTTCGACACGCTGCACGAGATCGGCTACGACAACCTGATGGTGATCGAGGCCTTCGGGCTGGCCTTGGACAAGATCGTGGCCGCCACCAAGATCTGGCGGCGGATGTACCAGAGCGAACGGCAGTTGGCCAGCGACGGCCTGAAATTCATGAAAGAACAAGTGGCCAAGCGCTGGAAGTAAAATCCGGGCCATGACCGAAACTCCCGACCAGGACCCCATTTCGCTGGACGAGCTTGCCCGGGCGTTCGCCCAGGCGATGGGGCCGTCGGCGGGACCGGCGGAATCATCGCCGGCGCCGCTGGCCCCGGCCGATACGGAAGCTGACCAATCGCAGGGGGAATCGGCGCAGGAAACGGCCTTGGCGGGTGACGAACCGGCTGGCGATGCCGAATCGTCCGGTGACGACTCCGGCCCGGTCACACCGCTGGGGATCCTGGAGGCCATGCTCTTTGTGGGCGACCGTGAGAACCGGCCTTTGACCGCGGCCCGCGCCGCCGAACTGATGCGCGGTGTCGAGCTGGGTGAGGTCGCCCGGCTGGTCGAGGAACTGAATCAGCGCTACGCGCACTGCGGTTGCCCTTATTTCATTGCCGACGATTCTGACGGTTACCGCGTGACGTTGCGGAAGCCGTTTCACCCGCTCTGCGAGCAATTCTACGGCCGCATCCGCGAGGCCCGTCTTTCGCAGGCGGCGATCGACGTCTTGGCGATCGTGGCCTACCAGCAGCCGTTGACCGCCGAACAGATTGGCACGGTTCGCGGCAAGCCCAGCGGCCCAGTGCTCTCGCAACTGGTCCACCGCCGTTTGTTGCGGATCGAGCGGTTGCCGGGCAAGCGGCGGACCGTGCAGTACTTCACCACCGAGCGCTTTTTGCAGCTTTTCGGCCTGCCCACCTTGGCCGATCTGCCGCAGAGCGAAGAACTCGACCGGCAGTAAAAGGCTATCACAACATGTCCCCTCTCCCTCCGGGAGAGGGTTAGGGTGAGGGCAATTTATTGCCAAATTGGAAGAATGAACAGGGACATCCAATGAACAGAGTTGCCTTACTGAATTTCTGTATCCTGCTGCTAGCTCCGCTGGCCATGCTCCACGCCGATAATGTTCCGCGGGCGGCTACAGGTCTGCCGCCGCCCGCTGCGGCCGCCCAGGCCGTGGGTAATTACGGTTCCCATACGGTCACGGGCAATACCGTCGCGTTTCATTGCTCGAGCGGCGCGACCGTCAGAATCGAGCTGTGCAAGGCTGATGTCGCCCGCATCCGCATGGCCATTCCCGGGGCGACTTTTGTTGCCAACGAGCCTTATGCTGTGGTCAAATACGACTGGCCGGCGGTGGGCGCCACGGTGACCGACGTAGGCGACCATATCAATATTGCCACAAAGGAAATGGTCATCCGGGCCAACAAGATCCCGTTCAATCTGAGCTTTTATGAGCGCGACAATACGACGCTCATCACGCGGCAGAACGGCCCGAACAGCATGGGCTGGAACGGCGCCGCTAAAACCATGGCCTTCGACAGGGATGCCGCGGGAAAGACGGAACATCTCTATGGCTGTGGCATGCATTGGAGACATTTCGACCTCCGCGGGCTTACCATCAAGATATTTCAGATCGATCCCAACTCGAACAAAGGCTCTTTAGACGGCTCGGCCATAACTGTCGTGCCTTATTACTGGAGCACGGCCGGCTACGGCATGTTGCTGCACAATTCTTTTATCAGTCATTTTGATTTTGGTAAGACGAACCCGGCCTCGATTGCTTGGAATGTGTCGGGTGGCGAACTGGACTTTTACTTCCTCAAAGGACCTTCATTCAAGAAGATCATTCAAAATTATTGCGATTTGACGGGCTACCTGGAGTTGCCTCCGAAAAAGGCGTTGGGGTTGACCTACAGGGCACAGGGCAATAACGGATACTTGCTTCCCAAGCCTGTCTATTTGGGCGCCGCCGACCTCGATTCAATGACCACCGCGTTCAGGGCTCGTGGCGTTCCCTGCGACATCATCGCGACCGAACCGGGCTGGGCCGTGGGATATGGCAACCTGGTGTGGGAATCGAGCAGGTTTCCCGACGCGAAAGCATGGTGCGCCCGTATGATGAACAAGGGGTTCATCGTGAATTTGTGGATGCAAGACACGATCGTAGATCGGGAACTCAACACGCTCTTAAGCCCGTACGTTGGAAAGGAAAATTTGCTGGACCCCACGATGGCTAAAGGCATGGATGCGTATTTCGGCTGGCTTGGAACTCATCTTTTTGACCTGGGCGTCACAGGCGGCTTCAAGGAGGATACGCATGGCGTGGACCCGTCGTGGATCAAGACCGACCCAGCCAGGACTTTGAAATCCGGGCTTAGCCTCAAAGAATACCATAACGCCTACAGCTATATCTGGGCGAAGGGTCTCTTCGATCGATACAAAGAGGCCCATAACAAGCGGTTCTTCCTCTTCTGTACTGCGCTCTGGACAGGTGCGCAGCGTTACCCGTTGGTCGCCTATTCCGACCAGGGAGTCCAGATTCCCTGGATAGCCAATTCCGGATGGACCGGGATGGCCTATACGCCAGAATTGCAGGATTGGTCGGGCGCGAGAAGCTACACGGCTCTTCAGGCAATCGCCTTTACACCCTACATGGTCCAAAACGAGTGGATCTATGGCAAGCTTCCCTGGGGTTCAGACCCGGACTCCTACCGTGTCTTCCTGCGGTACGTCAAGCTCCATTACCGGCTCATTCCCTATATCTATTCCCAAATGTGGGAGCAGCACACTACCGGCATCGGGCCGATCCGTCCGTTGCCGCTTGAGTTTCAGGATGACGAACAGACGTATTCCATTTCCAATCAATATTGTTACGGCAAGTATTTGATGGTCTCCTTCGATCGTTCCAGGATCTATCTGCCGCGGGGCAAATGGACGTATTACTGGGATGGAAGGACATTCGAAGGTGGAAGGACGCTGACTAACTTCAAGGCCCCTGCCGATGAACTTCCGGTTTTTGTCCGGGCCGGCGCCATCATTCCCCTGATGCCGGACATGAATTACGTTGGGGAAAAGCCGATCGACCCGCTGATTGTGGATGTGTACCCGCAGGGAACTTCCACCTTTACGCTCTACGAGGACGACGGCATTTCCTACGATTATGAGAAAGGCGACTACTGCACGACGGAGTATCGCGCCGTACAGGATACGGGCAGTATTACCATCGACATCGGTGCTCGCAAAGTCCCCGGCGTCTATGCCCCGCCGCAAAGGCACTATCTGTTCAAGGTACACACAGGCTTGGATCAGGGCAATGTTTATCTGGACGGGACCGCTCTGCAGAGACAGACCTCGGAGAGGGCGCTAAGTGCCTCGGCCAGTGGATGGTATTACGCGGATGGCGTCGCGCAGATACGCTTTGTGGATAGCGGCAAGCCGATGTGCCTGGGGCTAGGAAAGAGATCAACGCCAAAATGAAAGCTAAACCGCAACCCTCAAGTGCGTTCAGAAAGACAGTTGCCGGAGTTTCTCTGCGGACCAGGGTATCGTCCGGCAGCATTTTTTTGTCCCTAGTTGTCTCGGCAACCGCCGTGTCTGCCGCGGATTGGCCGTCGTGGGGCGGACAGCCGTCGCGCAATATGGCCTCCGAAACAGAGAGGGGGCTGCCGGATTGGTATTCCTTCGGGAAGAAAAATGCGCATGGCGAGATCGATCTCTCCACCACGAAGAACATCAAATGGGTCGCCAAGCTCGGTGACAGGACCTTCGGCAGTCCGGTAGTGAGTCAAGGCAAGGTGTTTATCGGTACGGCCGGCGGCTCGTCCTCGGATGCCGCGATAATTTGCCTTGATGAAAAAACGGGGCACGAGTTAGGGAAATTCATCTGCGGTCCTTCGCAAGCCGACAACTTCGGGGTATGCTCGACGCCGACCGTCGAGGGCGATCGCCTTTATTTTGTGGCGCCGGACCCGACCGTGGTGTGCCTGGATCTGACCTCATGGCGCAAATCGTCCGTCGCTGCCGGCGCCGCGGATTTTGCCCGGCATGTCGTGTGGCGGTATGACATGGCGAGTACATTGCATGTCGTCCAGCATCATGTCGCCAGTTGCTCCGTCCTGGTGCATGGCGACTTTGTGTATGTTTGTACCGGCAATGGCCGTTTTATGAACAGGGGAAAGCCGTTTTATCCGCTGACCCCCAGCTTGATCGCGCTCAACAAGCATACCGGACAGCTCGTCGCGCGCGACGACGAACAGATTGGCGAACAGCTTTGGCGCGGCCAATGGTCGTCGCCGTCACTAGCGACGGTGAACGGAAAAGCGCAGATCCTCTTTGCCACCGGAAACGGTCTCTGTTATGCGTTTGAACCGGTTGATCCTGCGGCGAAGGTCGCTCCCGACCGTTGGAACACGACCAGACTGCGCGGTCCAATTGTGCATTTTATCGATGTCACCGACAAGAACACAGCCGGACTCTCTCCCGCGGAATACGTTAAGAAGTTCAATCCGCTCTCCTCCACGCAAAAGCCGGCCCTGCCGCTGGAATTCCGTTATTCGATCGGCTCGCCGGCCAGCACGCCGGTCGATTCCATTCCGACGGCTAAAGTGCCTGACGTGCCGATCCTGAAGAAGATCTGGTGGTTCGATTGCCTTCCAGCGGAATACAGAAATGCGCCGTTTTATGCGCACCAAGCCACAGGGGACGGCAAAAAGCATCCCTGCGATATCATCGCCACGCCGGTGTTTTACCGCAACCGGGTTTACGTGGCGATTGGTGGGGATCCGAATCATGGCAGCAAGAACAGCAGGGGAAATCTCGTTTGTATCGATGCGACCAAGACCGGTGACGTCACCAGCAGCGGCAAAGTCTGGAATTACGATAAGTTGCATGCCACGCTGACCACCGTATCCATTGCCGACGGGTTGGTGTTTGTCATCGACGAAGCCAGTGTCATCCACTGTCTGGATGCGGACACCGGACAGAACTACTGGACCTACGCCCTCAAAAGCGATCGCGGCCAGTTAAGTTCCGCCCTGCTGGCGGTGGACGGTAAATTGTTTGCCGGCAAGACTGTCCTGGCGGCGAGCAAGACCCTGAAAATACTCGGCACCATCGAGGGAAGCACCTTCACCAGTTCCAGTGTGCCGTGCGTTGCCAATGGCGTTCTCTTCAAGGTACACGGTGAATGGCTATGGGCCGTGTGCGACAAAGGCGAGAAATCGCCGTACGCGAAATAGCAAGAGATCAAGCAAGAGAAATCACGACTCGTGACCAAAGCAAATGGGAACTCGGACTGTCAAGCGGGCACGATCATGTGACAACCTATGTCACATCAGATCAACAAGCACGCTGTTTTGCAGATCCATGCCGAGGCGCGTAAGCCTTAAAGCACCGTCGTGCCATTCAAGCAGCCCGCCGTTTATCGGTTTTTCTAGTTTTTCACCGAAGGCCTCGCGGATACCCATCCCGTGCATACGCATAAAATCCTCATTCTTTACGCCGCGCGTCATGCGCAGGCCCAGCATCATGCTCTCGAACCGCGCTTCTGCTTTTGATATTTGCTCCGTCTTCGGTTCCTCACCTGCCAGGTACGCATCGAGCTTTGACGGGTTCATCGTCCGGCATTCCTCGAAAAAACTGTGCGCCGCGCAGCCGAAGCCAAGGTACGGCACGCGTGTCCAGCAGCCGAGATTATGCCGGCAGGCGCAGCCTGCGCGGGCAAAATTGCTGATTTCATATTGCTGAAAGCCGTGCTCTGTCAGCGTCTGCCGCGCAAGCTCGTACATCTCGCGCTCGATTTCCTCATGCGGAAGGGCCAGCTTTCCCGCATCGATATCGCGGCAGATCGGCGTTCCGTCCTCGACCATCAAACCGTAACAGGAGAGATGCGTGGGGGAGAGGGCAATCGCGGCATCGAGCGTTTCCCGTAGATCCGCAACGGTTTGCGAGGGCAGGCCGAACATCAGGTCCAGGTTAATATTCTCAAATCCCGCTTTACGCGCTATTTCTACGGACGCGATCACCTTTTCCCAATCATGGATCCTGCCGATCAGACGCAAAAGATGCGACTGCGCGGCTTGAGCGCCCATGGACAGCCGATTAACGCCCGCCTTGCCGAGCGCCTGCGCTAAGGGCGTTGTAAGTGTTCCGGGATTGCATTCGCAGGTGATCTCGGCGCCCTCTTCAATTGGGAATGCTTCGAACAGCGCAGCGAGGATGCGTGTCACCTGGAACTCGTCCAGAAGCGAGGGCGTGCCCCCGCCCAGGAAAATCGTATCCGCTTGCGGATGCCCTGTTGCTGCGCTGCGCTGCGTTATCTCCCGGATAACGGCATCCACATAGCGCGGGATATCTGCCTCGCGCCCCGCGTACGATGCAAAGTCGCAATACGCGCACTTGCTTAGGCAAAAGGGCACATGCACGTAAAGCCCGATCGGCGGATGTAAGAACTCCTGCATGTTACCGCGCTATCGAAATTAAGTTGCAATAAAGATGACACCGGCAACAAAGACGGACATAACAACGAAGCCCAGCATTCCACAGCCCAGCAGTGCAGCACCATCTCCAAGTGTGCGTTTCCTGGGCTTTACGTCATATCGATATTCTCGCCGGAATTGCCGGGCTTGCAAACTCAGTTCTTTCAATTTCGCCCCCGCCCCCGCCGACAAGGGGGCGTGCCAAGCATAGGCAATCGCGTCAGCAATAAAACCCGGGCTGTTGCCAAGGGAATGCTCAAATTCCTTGCAAGCAGCCAGCATGTGCTCAGACTTGTTCTCCAGAAGATACTAATAGCGGCCCGCCATCGCCTGGAAGCCAAGCTCCCACCATAAGTCGCCGATTTCCTTCGAGGGCGTCGACCCCGCTGCTACATTGAAGGAAAGACCGCTTATCTTCCTCTCCGCCTCCTCGATCTGGCCGTTTGCAATTGGTTCACGATAGGCTTCCTTCCATGTCAAACATGCGCCCCACCCCATGCTATCTCGGCGTCACGGCCAACGCAAGTTCTCTATTTGGACGGCTGAAACTCTGCAACGAACTTAATTCTGACACCCGTTGAGGATAAACGCCGGGCACGGTAGAATGTAGAGGACGGGAATGGGAGGATCGTGAAACATGAACAAGTCTATTTCGGGCGTCATACACGGCAACACGATCGAACTCAGCGAGAGTCCCGGCTTCCTGGAAGGTCAGTTGGTCGACGTGATCGTTCAAGCCGCCCGGGCGCCCCGTATTCGTGGCGAAGGGATTCTGAAATCGGCAGGCGCCCTCGCCAATGAGTGGACCGAAGAAGACGACCGAATCCTGGAGGAGATCTACAACGATCGGAAGCGAGAATCCAATCGTGAGCGTTCGGAATGAGTTTCCTCTTGGATACCAACGTCTGCTCGGAGCACCTCCGCCGTCCTTCTGGGCTGAGCCATAGATTCATCCAACACTCAGGTCGTCTTTACCTTCCTACGATTGTTCTGGGTGAGCTTTTCGCCTGGGCATATCGGCGGCCAAATCCCGACTCTCTGCTCCAGTCTATCGCAGACCTCCGCACAGAGGTCGAACTGCTGGTTTATGACGAACGGAGTGCAGAACAATTCGGACGGCTCCGGGGCACACTCCGACGTCAAGGGATCGCGGCAAGTGTTCCTGACCTGATGATCGCTGCCGTCGCGATTGTGTATGATTTGACGCTCGTCACCCACAACACGGCTGATTTTCAGCGAATTCCAGACTGGCGGCTCGTGGACTGGCTGAACATGTAAGGAATCGACTCATGGCAGAGGTTTTGGTAGTCCCAAGAATGTCACGGGGCGTGGCAGGGCGAGCGCGGGAGCGCCGGCCGGGGATCCTGGGGCGAGTGGTTGCGGCGCTGGTTCTGGGCTCCGCCGCCGTTGGACTCGCGGCCGAGCAGCCGGGAGTTGCCGCCGCGGCCAAGACGTCGCCGGCATCGGCCGGCAAGCAATCGCCGGCCGAGACGACGGCGGAGGCGTTGGTGCGGCAACTGGGCGATGAGTCTTACGAGAAGCGCCGTGACGCGGCGGCCCGTCTGGCGAAATCCGGGCTGAACGCACGGGAGGCGCTGCTGGCCGGCCTCCAGGATCCCGATTTGGAGGTGCGGCGCGGCTGCCGCCGACTACTGGCCGAGGTGCTGGAGGCCGATTTTCGCCGCCGTCTCGCGGCGCTGGTGGCCGACACCGAAGGCCGGCAGCCACACGACCTTCCCTGCTGGTCTCGCTTCTGCGAGGTCTACGGCAAAGACCCTACGGCGCGGAAGCTGTTCGTGGAAATGCTGCGCAGCGAGCCGGTGCTGTTGGAGTCGGCTGAGATTGGCGACGAGTTGGCCGTGAAAGCCTTCCAACTCCGCTTTCAGCAGGTAATGCAGCGGTTCTTCGGCGGCGTCCCGGCGGGCCAGCGGGAACCCCAGATGGGCACGATTGCCGCACTACTGTTCGTCGCCGTGGACTCGAAGCTCCGCCTGCCGCCGGACCTTCTGGGGAACCCGATGTGGCCCAATCTGTTCTACCGGCAGGCGTTTCAGAAGGCGCTCAGCGACGGCGAATTCAGAGATATCTCGCGAAAATTGTTGGGCCGATGGATCCAGCAGCCGACCGGCCTGGCGACGGCCATGCAAAAGCTCCAGTTCGCGGTGCAGTTCCAGATCAAAGAAGCGTTGGACCCGGCGTTAGAACTGCTCAAGGACCCGAAGAACCCCAACGCAAACCTCCTGGCATGTGGAATCGAGGGCACGGCCCGGCTGGGAGGCAAGCCCTACGCTGCGCTCCTGCTGCCCATGTTAGGCGAGAACCGCGAGGTGATGCGGCATCAAATGATGATTAACAACAAGCTGGAGGTGCGAATAGTCGAGGTCCGCGACGTGGCCCTGGCTTGGCTGCTGGAACTGACAGGGCAGGACCAAGCCCAGTACGACATGCCCGAGGCCAAGCAGTGGTTCGACCAGCTCCATCGTTTCCCGCAACAATCGTTCAATTTCTTCAACATGGGATTCAAGGACCCGAAGCAGCGTGATGCTGCATTGAAGAAATGGGAGGCGTGGGTCAAGACCAACCCGCTTCCCGCGCCGCCGCAGAAGCCGCCGGCCAAGCCCGCGCCGCCCATTTCCAACCCCGCGCCCCCGGTCGGCGGGGGCGCCGCGCCCGTGGGCCTGGCTCCGGCCAAGCTCGCTGTCGGCGCAGTCAAGGACAAGGACCGCAGCGATCCGGTCGTGCTCTGCGGGCTGCCGCTTGCGGAGCGATTCCAGGTCCAGCAATTGGCCCGTGCGCGCAAGTTGATTTCGCAGAAGGGCTACGCCGAGGCGGTGGGCCTCTTGGGCGACATCCTTGCGGCGCCGTCGGACTATTCCTACCGGCCCGATCCGGACGCGCCGGTCTGGCGACGGCTGAAGATCGACGCTGAGCACCTGTTGTCGCAGTTGCCCCCTGAAGGGCTGGCGGAGTACAGGTCGCTGTTCGACGCTCAGGCACGTCGCCGCCTCTCCGAGGCGCTCTCATCGGGCGGGCTGGCCCCGGTCGCCGACGTGGCCCAGGGCTACTTCTTCACCGAGGCCGGCGGCGAGGCAACGTACCTGTTGGGCACTTATTACCGCACCAAGGGCGAGTTCTCGCGTGCGGCGTCCTACTTCCGTCGGCTTATTCGCGATCCCGAGCGTGCCGCTCGCTTCGATCCCGCGCTGAGCGTCGAGCTGGCGGCCTGTTGCCTGAAGGCGCGCATGCCGCAGGCGGCCAAGGAGGTGTTGGTGCAGTGGAAGTCGCGGCAGCCGGCACAAACGGTCGTCCTGGGCGGCAAGTCGCGCGAAGTGTTTGCCTCCGACGAGCAAGCGTTGCCGTGGCTGGAAGCGATTGTCGGCCCTTCGACCTCGGAGGCCGATGGCTCGCAGATGTACGCCGGCAGCCCCACGCGCAATGCACTGGCGGTCGACGGCAATCCGTGGCTCAAGGCCAAGTACCAGGCCCTAGCTTCGCCCGACGCCACTTTGCGCGAGGCGATTGAGAAGGTCCAAAAGCGGCAGCGGGAAAACCGCGTGGCCGCCTTGCCCAGCCTGCACCCGCTGGTGGTCGGGCAGACCGTGGTGACCCGTACGGCGATCGACATCCGGGCGATCGACTTAGCCAGCGGCGCGGTCCGTTGGGAAGCCCCTATGGAAGATCCGCTGGAGTATTTCTTGCGCTTCGCCGATGCGGAGAAGAAGGCCAATGCGGCCGAACAGGTCGCCCGCGGCTTGACACGCCGCCTGTGGGAAGATCTTTCCTTCGGCACCATGAGCAGCGATGGCCGCTTGGTCTTCGGACTGGAATGCACGCCCTTCGATCTTGGGTCCGATACGCAGTCCATGGTCGTCTTGCCCAATGGCCGCCGCCAGCTCGATCCGGGCATGCTGAAGACCTACAACAGGCTCACGGCCTACGACGTGAAGACGGGGAAGGTCAAGTGGGAGGCGGGCGGCCCGCCGGCCGAAGGTGGCGGCCCGCTGGCCGGTGCGTTCTTTCTTGGGCCGCCCTTGCCGCTGGAAGACCAACTCTATGTAGTTGCCGAGGTGGGCGATCAAACCCGGCTCTTGGTTCTGCAACCGAGCGATGGGACGGTCCTCAACCAGTGGACGTTGGCGATCAAAGAGCAGGAGTCGGCGACTCCTGTGTTCTTTCCCTTTGGACCGCTGGGCGCGGACCCGCGCCGTTGGGGATCGAGTCCCTCGGCGGCCGACAGCGTACTGCTTGCCTACTGTGTCTCGGGCAACCGCTATGTGGCCGTCGACCTGACAACCGGATCGGTTGTTTGGGCCTTCGAGGTGCCCAGCAACGGCGTCAATCGGAGGAACTTCTTCATCATGCAGGCGCAGGCCAACCAGGCGGACAAGACCGACCGCTGGTACGACCCCGGTGTGACGATCGCGGCGGGCCGCGTGTTGTTGTGCGCGCCGAATTCGGAGGACCTTGTCTGCCTGCGCCTCGCCGACGGCAACCAGGAATGGGCGGTCCCGCGGCACGATGGCCTGTACGTGGGCGGCGTATGCGACGGCAAGGTGATCGTTGTCGGGCGCAAGCGCGTATGGGCACTGAAGCTGTCCGACGGCACGCGCGCCTGGGACCCGGGAGACACCTGGCTGCCCCCTTCCGCGTTTCCCAGCGGCCGCGGCTATCTTTCCCCGAGTTGCTATTACTTGCCCCTGAGCACGGCCGAGGTTGCGGCGATTGACCTGGGCACGGGAAAAATCCTCTCGCGCAGCCGCACGGTGGACGGCCAGGCCCCGGGCAATCTGGTGAACCACCAGGGGGCCGTTCTCTCGCAAACCATCGACGCCATCAGCCGCTTCGACCTCTTGCCCGCGCGGGACGCGGAACTCGTGGCCCAACTGCACGCCCGGCCGGACGATGCCTCCCTGCTGGCCGAACGGGGCGAGGTCCACTTCTACCAGGGCCGATACGTCGACGCCATCGATCAGTTCCGCCGCGCCCTGAAGACCGCACCGTCGGACCACACGCGACAATTGCTCCGCGACACACTGTGCGAAGGCTTGCAGTCGGACTTCGACAAATGCCGGCCCTTGGCCACGGAACTTGAATCGATCTTTGACACGCCGGAACTCCGCGGCCGGTTCCTTCAGAGCTTGGCAACCGGCCTGCGCCGTGGCGGACGGATCGCCGAGGCCTTCGACGTCTACATGAAATGGATCGATCAGGCGCCGGACGTCTCGAAAATCCAGGCCGCCGATGTTACGCGGACCGTCCGCTGCGACCGCTGGATCGGCGGCAGCCTGGCCGACCTGTACGCCGCCGCTTCGCCCGACCAGCGTGCCGTCATGGACCGCCAGATCGAGGCACGCCTCCGCGACGACCGGCTGTCACCGTTCATCGGCTGCTTCGCCTTTCATGCGGCGGCCAACGATGCCCGCCTCCGATTAGCTCAGAAAGCCCAGTCCGCCGCGGGGGGACTGTTGGCAAGCGAGTTGATGCTCGACTGCGTGCTGCGGCACGGCACTCCCCAGCAACAGCGGGAGGCGGCCGCCGGCCTGGCCGTGCTCTACCGCAGCGCCAATCGACCCGAGGACGCCGCACGGTGCTACCGCGAGTTGAGCGGTCCGCTGGCCGATATCGTCGGCAGAGACGGCAAACGCGGCCATGAGCTGACTGCCGCGCTGGCGAAGGGGGATTCAGTCCGCCACGCCCTGGACCGCACCGATCCCTGGCCGCTGGGCGAACCCAAGAAAGAAACGAAAAACGGCACCGCGAACCGGCCCGCGGGCGTCAACATGTTCATGCCGGTCTTGGCCCCGGAAGCGAACCTGAGCATCCGGATTGCCTTTGCCACCGGCGTTCCCTCGCTGATGGAGACCGACCCCGACGGCCGGGTGCGGTGGAAATTGCCGCTGGACGAGGTGAAGATCCATCCGAATTTCATGGGCTACGTGAACCAGTTTTCGGAGGGCCGACTGGCCGGCCATCTGCTGGTGACAATGCTGGGTAACCGCGTCTGCGCCGTTGACGCACTGGCCGAGAAAGGCAAGATGCTCTGGTCCCAGGACAGCTTCACGGTTGCCACGCCGCAGGCCGGCTTCCCACAAATGCTTCTTCGCCGCCGCTTCCTGATGCAACGGCAGGCAAAGCCGCTGGCCACGCCCACCGCCAGTCCGTTGGCAGTGACGGCCGACTATGTTTGTTTCGAACAGGATCGGAAACTCGTGGCGGTCGATCCGCTTAGCGGAGGCTTGCTCTGGACTCGCGACGACCTGGTCGGCGACAGCGACTTGACCGGTGACGAAGAGATAGTCCTGGCCACTCCGCCGGATGCGACGGAAGCGATCGTGCTTTGCGGGTTCGACGGCCGCGAACTGGGCCGCCGGGCCGTGCCGCCGCTGAGCAAGCGGATTGCCGCTTTCGGCCGGCAATGGTTGATCTGGGATTCCAACCTCAAACAGACCCAATTGCGGCTATTTGATCCCTGGACCCAGCAGGTCCTCTGGCAGCATGCTTTCACCGACCAGGCCCAGTTCTGGCTGCTCGACGGGGATGAAATCGCCGTCTTGGAGCCTGCCGGGGCTTTCGTCGTGCTCGGGGTGCGCGACGGCAAAGAAGTCTTCAAGTCGCAGGCCGACCGGATCGATTCGCTGGAAGGGATCGTGGCCCGGCACTCGCCCGGCGGATACGTCCTGATCGCGATCTCGCCCGCCGTCGAGCAGAATCCCTTCGGCGGAAATAACCTCACGGCCGGAAACATCAACGTCGGCGGCTGGGTCTACGGATTCGACGCGACCTCGGGCAAGCGGCTTTGGGCGACGCAAATTCCCAACCAGATGTTCAACGTCCACCAGGCCCGTGATCTGCCTATCCTCACATTCTACCGCCAATATATGCAGGTCACTGTGCAGCCCAATGGCGGCTTCAGCCACCAGGGAACGTTCTCGCAGATACTCTGCCTCGATGTGCGGACCGGCCGCATCCTGCACCAGAACCAGGCGACCGCCTTCGACAACCAGTATGAGATCGATGCCGACCCTCCCGGCCGCCGCCTGGAAATCCACTCCAACACGCACTGGGTAAAATTCACGTATGAGGAGCGGAAACCATGAGTAAGCAACCCAGCCTGATTCCATTGGCAATTTGCAATTCCCTAGTCGCCATGTTGACCTGGGCAGCCGCGGCGTGCGCCGCTCCCCAGTTCCTGGTCCAACCCCTGGAAGGCCAGCAACTGGCCGGCGGCCTGGTGTCGATTGACGGCAAACAGGTCGTCCTGGAAACGCCGACCGGCCGCGTGACGCTGGAAATCGAGAAGATTGCCTCGTTGGCGCCCCAGCAGAAGCCAACCGCGCCCGGCAAGGAACCGTCGGTTTGGGTCGACCTGGTCGATGGCTCGACACTGCTGGCCGAAGAGTATACGACCCGCGCCGGGACCGCGCGTATTACGCTCCTCGGCGGTGAAGTCATGGAAATCCCGACCCACGACATCCTCACCGTCCGCCTCCAGGCCGGAAGCCAGGCCGCGGCCGCCGAATGGCTGCGCATCGTGGGCAACAAGTCTCAGAGCGACGTAGTAGTCACCGCCAAGGGCGATAGCATTGACTGGCACGATGGCGCTATTCACGACGTGACCGACAAGCAGGTTGAGTTCGACCTGAACGGCAAAGTACTGAATATCAAGCGGGCCAAGATTTATGGGCTGGTCTACTACCATGCCGAACCGAGCGAGCATCCCGAGGGCCAGTACACCGTCACCGACGCCGGTGGCTCGCGGTGGTCGGCACGCAGTGTGAATTATCCGGGCGCCGCCCGGCAAGCGGGGTCTGCCGAGAAGTTGGAATGGGAAACGCCCGCGGGCCTTACGGTCCGCCGCGCGCCGGATCAAGTGGCCCAGATCGATCTTTCGCGAGGCAAGATCGTCTTCCTCTGTGACCTGAAGCCGGACTCGGCCGTCTATACGCCCTACTTCGGCATGGACAAGGAACTGCCGGCCCGCGCCGAGTTCTTCCGCCCACGCCAGGACCAGACCCTAGAATCGAAACCCATGCGTTTGGCCGGCAAGCAATATCCCAAGGGACTGGCGATGTATGGCCGCACGGAGATGAAATACGACCTGCCGGGCAAGTTCAGAAAGCTGGAGGCGGTAGCGGGGATCGACGACGATTTTCGCCCACGCGGCAGCGCCCGCCTCGTGCTCCGCGGCGACGACAAGGTCTTGTTGGAAACGACCGTTACCGGAGCCGATCCGCCCAAGCCCATCGACCTGGACCTGACCGGTGTGCGACGACTGGTCATCCTCGTTGATTATGGCGACGAGTCGGATGTATCCAATCGCCTCGATCTATGCAATCTGAAAGTCAGGAAATAGTATGTGGCACAATTCCAGTATCGCATATCTTGTGATGGGATTCGGGGTGTTGGCGGCGACCGTCGGCCAGTCGGCCGCGCCGAAATTGCCGGCAGAACCGCCCACGGGACCGTTCGGCCTTTCGCTGATCCGCACCGCGGACAACGCCCATGCCGACATTGACCTGTTTCAGGCCACGGAGACTTGCGGTGTTTGCCACCCCCGGCAACTCGAGGAATTGACGGGGTCAATGCACTTGGCAAGTCACACCGATCCGCTTTATCGCGCGCTGGCCGAAACTGCACGTAAAGAGGCCGGGCCGAAAGTCTACGCATTCTGCGCCGGCTGTCACTCGCCGGCCGGCGTGCTCACGGGACTGATTCCTGCGAAGCTCGACCCGCAATTGCCGGTCGCGGCCAAAGCCGGCGTGAACTGCGACGTCTGCCACCAGATCTCGGCACTGACCGGCACAACGGGCCCCTGGAAAGAGCCGGCCAACGCTTCGTTCACGATCGAACAAGGAATGGTCAAGTTCGGCAACTATGGCAATATCGCCGAAAACCGTTCTCATTCCGGAGAGAAGAGGGACTTCTTCGGCAGTTCCGAATTGTGCGCCAGTTGCCACACGGTCATTCAGCCGATGAACGGGTTTCATATTGAGGAAACGTACGACGAGTGGAAGGCAGGGATTTTTTCCAAGAAGGGGATTCAGTGCCAGGACTGCCACATGCGCACGGTCGAAGAGGCCCAGAAGGTCGCTGAGACGCTCAAGCCCTTGGTTCTCACAGGAAAATCCGTTGCCGAGGGCGCGGATCGTCCGATCTATCGCCACTATTTTGTGGGCGGCAATGCGAACGCCGACATCCTTGCCGGTGGAAAGACCCACGCGCAAATGGCCGAGGCGCGGTTGAAAGGCGCAGCCCGGCTGGAACTCAAGTCACCCGCGAAAGCGACGGCCGGTAAGGAATTGGTCGTCGACGTGTTGGTGTACAACGTCGCCGCCGGTCATAGTATTCCGTCGGCCGTCACGGAACTCCGGCGACTGTGGGTCGAATTGCAAATCCACGACGCCCAGGGCAAGCTCCTTTTCCAGAACCCGGGGCTGGACGACCACGGCGATCCACGGGCGGGTGCCATCGCCTTCGGCGCCATTGCGGGTGACAAAGAAGGTAAGCCAACTTTCAAGCTCTGGGAAATGACGCGGTTCCTCTGGAAGCGGACCATTGGACCCAAGAGCTTCGCTCGGGATACGGTTCGCTTTACATTGCCGGCCGACGCCTCGGGGCCGTTGACTGTCGAGGCGAGACTGCTCTATCAATCCGCATCACCGCGAGTGGTTGCCGAAATCATGGGGAAAGAGGCATTCACGCCGAAGGTCATCGAAATGGCGACAGCCCGCACGCGGGTGAGCCTTACCGGCCTCTGAACGACACTTCATTAATGGGCCAGCGACTCCAGGTCGCGGCGCGGGCACTGCCAGGCCTTCTCGACCGCCTTGCGGACCAGTGTGCGCACGGCCTGATAGTCGGTGTCGCTGGTGTCCTTATAGACTACCTCGGAACACTTCTGGGCGCCGCCGGCCAGCTTGGCCAAAGGCGCGATGAGAAACAGGCTGCGGTCGGGTTGCCGCAGGTCGATCCAACTGAGCCGTGTCACGTCGGCCGGCTTATGGCACGCCTGGCAGCGCGTGGCATGCACCGCGGCGATCGCCGATTCCAGTTGCCGATCGGCCGGCAGGTCGTAAATGGGCCGTTCCTGACGCTTGTTGATGAAGCGGTCATGGTACGGACCGTTCAGGTCGATCCAAGTGACCAGCCGAATCCACTCCTCCTGGGAAAGTTTAGCGCGGTTGCTGCATGCGCCGCTTTGCAGCACCTCAACCAGCTTGCTGCGGTGCGACCCGAAGGCCAGCGGCATCGTGATGCGGGCATCATCGTTGACGTTCGAGCGCGCGATGAGATTCCGGCTGAAGATCGTGTCGTAGGCCACATTGCGGGTGCGACCGTCCCGCACGCTCGTCAGGCCGCCGGAGAAGTCGAGTCCGCCGGCCGGCTTCATGCCGCTGTGACAACCTGCGCAGTGCCGGTCGAAGATCGGTTGCACGTCGCGGAGGAAGCTCATGGCCGAGGTGCCCCAGGGCGGCGGCACAGGATCGATGGGGTCGCGGAGCATGGCCGTGGGGAATGGGCCGTCGGGCGGGGCCAGGGCCTTCGTCTCGTGGCAGCCTACACAGGCCCGCTGCTCGCCTGCTTGGAAACTGATGAACGATCGCATCCGCCGCAACTCCATCTGGTTCTCGTCGAGCAGTTGGAAGTAGACAGCCTCGTCTACGGGCACCTTGAAGTACGCGCTCCCATCGGCCTCCAGAGGCACTGTGCCGATCACACGGGTAGGGTTCCAGTTCTCGGCGCCCTTGGCGTCTGGTTCGTAGCGCTGGCCGCCGTACTTCTTGTCGTAAGGCCACTGGATACCCTGCAGGATGCGCAAATAGCGTGCCCGGCGGGGCTCGACCCCCGGCATCCCGAAAGCGGCCGCCGTCAGGCTGCAAACGGCAAAAGTCTTCGCTGCATCGGTCCTATCGGCCAGCACCGGCGGCCGCGGTCGCGGTCGCAACGGAATGGGCAGGAAACACGAGATACCCGGGTCGCGGTAGAGCAGCTCCTTGCCGCCGAACACGTCGATCAGGTACAGGCCATAACCGGCCCGCTCGGTTTGCGCAGGGCTGTACGAGTAGGAAACGAGGAAGTATTTCTGCGACAGCGGCCAGGGGGTCATATAGAATCCGCCGCGATCGGCCACTCCTCCTCCGTCGACCGGCGAGCCGGACATGCCGCCCTCGGGCGGATGCACGCCGGGCGTGACAATCCGAATCGCCCGCGGATCGTTCATGCCGTCGCTGGGGGTGATGATGACCACAGGCCCAGCGGCCAGCGTGTGGTGGCCCGCGGCAATGGCCACGAGTTTGTTGTTGTTCGTGTCCGGTATCGAGCGGAAGTCCTCCAAGGCCCAGGGATCATTCAGATGCTGCTTGAACCAGGCGTCGGCCCCGGTACCGTCGGGCCGCACGGTCCAGAGCGACTGGATGTTGGCCCATCCCC
Organism: uncultured Planctomycetaceae bacterium; assembly: GCA_964615095.1. Classification (GTDB taxonomy): domain Bacteria; phylum Planctomycetota; class Planctomycetia; order Pirellulales; family Thermoguttaceae; genus JANXQG01. Next base: position 74,392 of record CAZTPX010000017.1, read on the forward strand.
GCTGCTCGTATTCCCAGCGGGTGTAGCCGATCGTACCATCGGCCAGGCAATGGGGCAGGTAGTCGCCGTCCTTCGAGACGCTCAAGCGACGGATCTTGCTCCCATCGGGCCGCATCACGTACAGGTTGCAGGAGGTCTCGTCCTTATCCATCTCGTTGCACTGCAACGATGCCCCACAGCGCTCGGAAACCAGCGCGATTTCGCCGTTGGGCAGGTAGGTCGGGTCCAGGTCGCTCCAGAGACGATGGTCGGTCAACTGGCGGAGGTTCTTGCCGTCGATACCGATCTCGAAGATGTGGGTGGGCTCGTTATCGAGCCGGTACTGATGTCCCAATCGACCGGGGAAGCCCGGGACCGGCTCGTTGCTCTTGGACTTCGCGTAGCCGAAGACCACTCGCGTGGCGTCCCACCACAGGTCCATGCCGTGGACGTGGCCCGGCCCCAAGGCGCCGTTCAAGAGGGTCCGCACCCGCGGCTCGCCATCCGGCCCGGCCAGCGTGACCACGCACAGATCACCGCCGGGCCGCGAGACCCAGGGCATGTGGTTCAGGCAGATGTCGGGATAGGTTTCCTGGGTAAACCGCTTGCAGAAGACAATCTCCCGAAAGCCCAACTGCGGGTTGCTGAAGGCCAGTCGCCGCATAGCCCAGCGGGTCTTGAGATAGAGTTCCTTCTGCCGCTGGGGCGCGGCGTCGGCGGGCAGCGCTTGGAGTTCGGCCTCGATGGCCGCGAGCGTCTGTTCGTGGGGCTGGGTATTCACGCCGGCTGTCTTGAGGTTGGCCGCCAGAAGCCGCGCCCGGGCGAGGAACTGGGCTATGGGGAACCGTGCCGGCGCCGCTGACTGTGCCGTGCCGGCCTGCCGGAGCCAGTCGGCCTCGACCATCTCGCGATAGGATTGGGCGAAGACTTGCCCAGCGGTCAAGAGCAGCAGGATCGCAGTGTATCCGCAGAGGACGGCGTGACGGTGCATGGAGTTGCCTCACAGGGTGTTTTCCATCGTAGGATAGGTTTTCAACCTGTCGCGACAGATTTCCGGTAGGACAGGTTTTCAACCTGTGGCGACAGATTACAAATCTATCCTACCGGTATTTTTTAGAACTTGATCCGCGCGTCGGTGAACCGCACGGCGGCGCCACTGTGGAAGGTCGAGGTCTCGGTGACGATCGCGCCCTCGGATCCGGCCTGCTGCCAATGCTTCTGTTCGGGCCTGGTCAGTCCGGCCACGTCACCCAACTTCAGGGCCTTCTCGTGCCGCACCGTAACATACTTCTCCTCGCACTCGGGGATCTTCACGCCCAGCTTCGCCGCGGGCTCGCCCTCGCCGTAAGTATAGGTCGAGCCCCAGCGGACATGCCACGACTCCATCTTCACCGCCACGTTCTCGGCCGGCAGCGGCACATGCCAGTGCTCGGGGATCATCTGGCCCGGCAAGAGGAAGAAGTCGAGGCTGGTGTAGTTGTCCTTCTGGTTATTGACCCAGAACATGCCGCCCAGGCCGACCTCGGTGAAGCGGCCCAGGCCGAAATCGGAGACCCAAATCTCCTTGCGCAGCCGTTCGGGGATGGGGTACGGGGCCGTTTCCAGGAAACGGAAATAGGCCGCTTTGGCGGCCTCGGGCTTGAACTTTCCCTGGGCATCATAAAAGTCGGCGTTGTTCAGCGCCGCCGAAACGACTACCCGCCGCCTCAGCAAGGGGGCCGCCGAAGCGTTGCCCGCCAGCAGCAAACCGCCGCCGATGCCCAACACCGTCGCGCACGCGGCGCGGCGTCCGATCTTCAAATCCTTGCTCATCGCATTCTCCTTTATCATTAAGGGACAAGCGGTCATTATAAGTCGCGGCCCGGCGAGCGTCAACTTTATGACCGCAGGCGTTTCCGCTCATGGCCCAGCGCGTCGGCCGCGATCATGGCATCGACGACGTCGTCGGCTGTAACGGGAAATGGATGGTTGTGGCAGAGCGAGCCTTCGCCCGCGCAGGCCGTGCCGATCTCGTCGAGGCGCTGACGGGCTAGGCCTTCGAGGTGGATGTCGGCGAAAGTCACGGGCAGGCCGGCGGCGATCTCGAAATCGACGATCGTGTTTCTCTGCCGCACGTCGATCTCGTCATCCAGGCAGAGTTGGGTGATGATGCCGAAGGCGACTTTCTCGCCGTGCATGATCCGCTTGCACTCGGGGACGTTCGACAACAGGTTGCCGACCATGTGGGCCGTGGCCAGCCCGCCGCTCTCGAAACCCAAGCCCGACAGCAGCACGTTGGCTTCGATGACTTTTTCGACTGCGGGAGTGAGCGCCTGGCATTGCAGGTCGCGTTTCGCTTCGAGCCCGTGTTCCATGAGGGTATCGAAGCAGAGCCGCGCCAGCGCGACCGCCGCCATGGTCGGCCGTCCGCCGGCGAGGTTGGCTGCGCGTGTCTTGCAGGCCGCCTCGGTTTCGACCCACGTGGACAGGGCGTCGCCCATGCCGGCCACGAACGCCCGGACCGGGCCGCGGGCGATTATGAGGCTGTCGACCAGCACGAGATCGGGATTGGATGGCCAGCATTCGAAGTTGACGAAATTGCCCTGCTGGTCGTACCACACCGAGGCCGCACTGGTAGGCGAATCATTGGAAGCAATCGTGGGACACGTCACCATTTTCAGGCCCGCGTCCACCGCGACGGCCTTGGCAACGTCCAGGATCTTGCCGCCGCCGAGACCCACCGCGATATCGGCTGCATGCTGCCGGGCCAGTTGTCCCACGCGTTCTCTTTCTTGGAGAGTGGCTTCGCCCTGAAACATGGCTTCCAGCGGTTCCAGGCCCGCTTGGCGGATGCTCTCCAAAACCGTCGCGCCGACAATTCCCTTCACACATTCATCCCAGAGCACGAGCGGCCGCCGGCCAAGTATCTTCAGGTAACTGCCCAACTCCTTGAGGATGCCACGGCCTTGAACGTACTTGCGTGGGGCGATCAGCACGGATTTCACGATCTGGTTCCTCCGATAGGAATGGCGAGAGAGCAGGCAGGTTGCAGGGAACAGGTTTGTTTGATTTCGCGTGGAAGCGAAGGTCGACTGGCGAAAAGCCCCCCGTTTTCAGCGGCATACATCTTCACTGCGATGTCTTTGTACCATTTGCCGACCGATCACTCAAGCCCCAGCTCTCAGCCCCTGTCAGATTGACAACGCCCTGCGCGGTGGCGAGAATAGGGAAATGTTTTGCCGCAACTCGGCGTTCAATACTGTTAGGACCGGCGAATTGATAACTGTCGGAAGTCGACGCCGTAGGGGTGACTTTAGTCGCCCTATTGTTGAAGAGGGCGACTAAATTCACCCCTACAACACGACACTTATTGATTCGCCGGTCCTTAGCCGTCACAAACCGTTCTTCTGCACTCTCCAGCCCGCTATCGCAATAGGAGCTTCCCGTGAAACTTGGCGCATTCTCCGTAAGTTTAGCTGTGAAGGACATCGCAGTATCCCGTGCTTTCTATGAGAAACTCGGATTCACGGTGTTCGGTGGCAACCAGGACCAGGGTTGGTTGATCATGAAAAACGAAACTACGCTCGTCGGACTATTCCAGGGAATGTTCGACAAGAATATGCTGACTTTCAACCCGGGCTGGAATAGCGACGCGAACCGACTTCCGGAATTTGACGATGTTCGGGCGATCCAGCGACACTTGAAGGCGCAGGGCATTCAACTTACAAGCGAAGCCGATGAATCCACAACTGGACCAGCTAGTTTTGTTGTAGTGGATCCTGATGGCAACGAGATCCTGGTTGACCAGCACGTTTGAGTTCATTCACCAGCAGGAAGGAGTTGGATGCTCATGATATTTAGACTCTGCATGGCGGTTGCCGTATTCTCTCTCGCGGGCGGGCCCGCCGCGGCAGGCACGTTATTTCCGACCGGCTTGCCGGCCCGGGACTGGGTCCAATTCAAGGCCAAAGGGTTTTCAGAGCCGGTCTGCGGCGTGATCTATCGCCGCGGCGATGTCGTCACCAACGGCATGGCTTTGGGCGGCATCGACACGGGTTGTCTCGACCTGGAAATCAGCGGCTTGCTGGGCTATGCCACGATCTTCAACACGCACGCACCCCGCCGCGGACCGATCAACTTGCCCGTTCTCGGCATGAGCGTAGGAGGAAAGACCTGGGTCTATTGCGATCCCAAGCAGGCCAAGCAGGGGTGGGGCTGCTTTCAGGGCGGCCCCAACGGCTCGCCCATTCCGCCCGTCTGGGCCGACATCAAACTCAACGGCGTCCAGATACCTAAACAGATACACTATTGGGGCCATTATCCCGTTGCCGACCTGGAGTTCGACACCGATGCCCCCGTGAAGGTCGGCATGCGGGCATGGAGCCCCTTCTTCCCCGGCCATACCAAGGACTCGGCCATTCCGGGCATTGTCTTCGAGGTACACCTGCGGAATGCCGGCACCTCGCCGCAGCGCGGGACGGTGGCGTTTTCTTTCCCCGGTCCCAATGCCGAAGAGGCCGGAGCGACAACGTTTACGCGGGCCATCGTTCAAGGCGGCTGCAACGGCGTGGCGGTCGGCGCCCGGCTTGCTTCCTACGCCTTGGGCGTGCTCGGCCCCGAGGACCTGCGGATGGGCGGCGAACTTGGAGCAAACAGCGCCGCGTGGGCCGATATTGCCAATGCGCTTCCCCCGGCAGACGCAAGCCGCCCCGGAAGCTCTGCCGCCGTCAATTTCTCGCTTTCCTCCAGTGAGGAGAAGGTGGTGCGGTTTGTCGTCACCTGGCATTCTCCCCAATGGAACGGAGTCGGCAGACCGGGAGCCCGAGACGTCTACAAGGGCTATTCAGGCGAGCCCCGCTGGTTCAGCCATATGTATGCCAAGCTCTATCCCAGCGCCGAGTCCACGGCGCAACTTCTCGCAAAGAATCACGAGCAGTTCCTGAAGCGGGTCCTGGCCTGGCAACAGGTGATCTACACCGAGAACAAGTTGCCGGTTTGGTTGCGAGACTCCCTGATCAACGTGCTGTATTTGATCACGGAGGACGGCTATTGGGCTCGAAAGCAGGCCCCCATTCCCGCTTGGGTCAAGGAAGAAGACGGTCTATTCGGTCTCAATGAGTGCCCAAGGGGCTGCCCGCAGATCGAGTGCATTGGCTGCAGTTTCTATGGATCCCTGCCCATGTCCTACTTCTTCCCCGATCTCGAGCTAGCGACGCTGCGGGGTTACAAGGGCTATCAGTTCGCGGACGGCGCGCCGCCATGGATCTTCGGCGGATGTACCGGCAGCACTCCTTACATCGACTTCAACTACCCGACCAAGGGCTACCAGTTCGCCAGCAACGGCGTCTCTTTGGCCTCGCTCGTCGATCGGTTCCTGATGTGCAACGACGCAGCGGACAAGAAGTACCTCCAAGAGTTCTATCCGATGGTGAAGAAGTGCATGAATTGGACCGTCGGCTTGCGCACGACTAAGAGCTATAGCGTCGGCGAGAGGATCATCTCCATGCCGGACGGGAACGCGGGCACGGAGTGGTTCGAGGCTCCGCAACCCGGCTGGCACGGAATGACCGCTCACGTCGCCGGTTTGCATCTTGCTCAACTGCGGATCACGGAGAGAATGGCCAAGGAGACCGGTGACAGCCAGTACGCCAGGCAGTGCGGAGACTGGATCGAGGCCGCCCGGGAAGCCCTGAACCAGCGGCTCTGGGACCCGCGCGGCTACTACCTGAACTACTTCGAGCCCGATACCAACACGAAGTCCGATTTCGTCTTTGGCTACCAGTTGGACGGTGAGTGGATCACGGATCACCATGGCCTGGCCAGCGCGCTGCCTCAGGACCGCGTGAAGACTGTGCTCGCTACGATCAAGCGCTGCAACGTGGCCGTGACCAAGTACGGGGCCGTCAACTACGCCAACCCAGACGGCACGCCGGCCAAGGTCGAGGGCTATGGCACGTACAGTTACTTCCCGCCTGAGGCATTGATGCTGGCGATGACCTACATCTATCATGGTCAGCGGGAACTGGGCGTCGAACTCGCGCACAAGGTCTGGCACAATCTGGTCTGCCTGCACGGCTACACCTGGGATATGCCCAACATCATGCGCGGGGACGCCGACACGGGCGAAAGGACTTTCGGCAACGACTACTATCAGGACATGATGCTGTGGTCTTTGCCCGCCGCTTTGGACCGGGTTGACCTGAGCGTCCCGGCCAAGCCCGGTGGCCTCGTGGATCGAGTAAAACGAGCGGCTGCCCCGAAATAGAGATACCGTCAAGTCGTTCAACACCTAAGTGGTCAATTTCAGAAGTAATGTCAGGGATAAGGCTTAAGGCATGCCACGCAAATCCGGAAGTTATTCGTCGGTCGCCCCTTACCAGGAGTCTCCCATGTTTGTGCAGATATTTCCCATGCCGACCTTGTTTTTGGTGATGCTCCTCGCCTGCGGACATACCGTCAGCGGTGGCGAGACAACACAAGTTGATTGGGACGCCGCAGGAGGCAATTGCGAAGTCCGCTACCGCTCCGGCCCGGTGATCTATGTTGAGGATCTGCTCGACGGTCGTCTCGTGGGCCGTTGCTGGTCTAGCGACGGCCAAGTCGATCGCGCCGGCTTCTGGCGCGAACCGGCCTTCGAGATTCGCGTCAAGAGCGAGCCGTCCCCCGCTGTCGTCCGCGGCAGGCTCCTGGATTCGGGCTGGCAGTGGGGCGCCTTCCACGAGCTTCAGTCCACTCCCCGCGGTGTTCGGCATGTCGTGGTGGAACTCACACATGCCACCGCTGGCATCCATCTCGAGGTTCACACGCTCCTGGACGGCACCGCCATCCTGACCCGCTATCTTCGGATCACGAATCGCGCTGCCAAGCCCATTGCGTTGACGGGCTTGGCCCCCTGGGCCGGACGACTCTGGGGTCAGGACGCCCCCTTCGCACTGGGCCATATGCAACGCTGGGAAAGCCAGTTTGAAGGTTGGTTTGGCTGGATGGCCCTTAAGCCGGGTTGCAACGTCTTACACCAGACCCGCGGCTTGATCTCCGAAAAGCCCTTCTTCGCCTTGCGCAACGACGCCACAGGTCAATTCGCCATGGGCGGGCTGGGCTGGCCGGTCAATTACTTCATGGAATTCGGCAAGGACCACGGCCTGACGTTCAAAGTCGGCCCGACGGCCGTCAATGCCTTGCGGGTAATCGATGCGGGCGAGACCATTACGACTCCCGCCGTCCACCTGGGGCTGACCGCGGGCGACTTTGACGCCGCCGTCCAAGCCATGCACCAGCACGTCCGCCGATGCGTATCTCCCCCGATCAAGCCCGAACTTGCCCATCGCGCGCAATACCTATGCAACGAAGACTGGTCTGTGTGTATCTTCCGCGGCGACGATTTTGATGAGAAGCACATGCGCGACGCCATCGACGTGGCCGCGGCTGCGGGGCTGGAGGTCTTCATTCTCGACTGTCCGACATGGTGCTCCTGCTACGGTGAGTGGCTCAAACCGAATCCCAAACGCTTTCCCGCTGGGCTGGCGCCCCTGGTCGACTATGCCCACGCCAAGGGCCTCCTCTTTGGTCTTTACAGCGAGGACGAGGGTGGCCGCGACGGTTTCACGTCGCCACCGCCTGGCTGCACCATCGGCCCGTGGAAAGAGAGCCGCGTAGGACGTGAGCATCCCGAGTGGTTCGCGGGGAACGTGCTCAAGCTGGGCATCCCCGCCGCGGCAGCATACTGGGAGAAGGAAGTCCGGCAGATCCTTGAACATTACCGCCTCGACCTGTACCGCCATGACTTTAACGGCTGCTATCTGGGCGAGGGCTCGGCCAGCAGTCGCGGCGGCTTCCTGGAGTCGGACTACTTCCGCCACTACGAGGCTTTTCTGGCCGGTTCCAATCGGCTCCGCACGGCCTTCCCCAACGTAATTTTCCAGCAGGCGTCCGCGGGCGGGGACCGCAACGACCTGAGTGTGGCGGGCGTCTACCACGAGCAGTTCTCGTCCGACCGCTCCATCTATCCCGACTTCTACCGCATGGCCGCTGGGTATAGTGTTTTCATGCCCCCGGAGATTTTCGTCACTTGCCACGGCATGGCTGTCCCCAAGGATCTTCCTGACGCCCTTACCACCCTCCGCGGCGCCTATGCCATCGGCCAGACGCCGATGATTTTCGAAGGCTTGCTGCCCCGCAGCCCGAGCGAGTTTACGCCCGCGCTGCGGCAGCACCACCAGCGTTATGCCACGCTTTACAAGACGTTCATTCGACCGCTATTGCCGACCTGCAGGGTCTTTCATCACGCTCCCGTACACGCCACTGGCGGCGTCGAATCGGCCGACTGGTTCGCCATGGAGTTCGCCTCCGTCGACAAGACGCAGGGCTGGGCCACGTTCATCCGCCTCACCGCCGCCGCTCCCGCGACCTACCTGTTCAGACCCAGGGGCCTCGACCCGGCCAGGCGCTACGCTGTCACCTTCGACAACAACGGCGCCACCCAAACCTTCGACGGCGCCATGCTGATCCACGACGGCTTGACCATCCACCCTCCCAAGGGCACCTGTTCGGAACTGATCCGTTTTGCAGTCCGTTGATCCGCTTCCCTGTAAAGGACACCACCAAGGAAAAACCATGACGACAACGAGAAAATCGACCGTGAGGAGATGTGCCGGGCAACTCGATCGCCGTCTCTTGGCCTTTCTGAGCGCCGTGAGCATGACAGTCGCCCCAGCCTTCGCGGCGGATTCTCTGCCCCGAGAACTCAAGGGCTGCCTGCTGTGGCTCAAGGCGGATGAGGGAGTCGTGACCGACGGCAACGGCCGTGTCACGAAATGGCTGGACCAGTCCGGGCAGGGCCACACTTTCGGCGAACTCTCCGGCAAAGGACCTGTGATGGCCAAGGGCCTCAACGGCAAGGCGGTCGTGCGTTTCGACGGCCGCGGTTCCTTGGGCAGTTCTTATGATTTCAGCAGCGGCATGTCGTCGCATTCGCTGCTGCTGCTGGCCCGCTGGACCGACAAGGACCCCACCGCCTGCCAACGCGTCTTTTCCAGCCCCACGCGCAACTGGGCCTTCGGATATGTCGACGATGATCGAGGCTGGATCGGCGACAACTGGATCTATCAAAAAGATTGGAACCTTTACGGCCCCGGTTCGCTCAATACGGACTGGCATCTGCACACGGGCACGTTCGCGGACGCCTCGAAGCCGCTGGTCAACTTCTGGAAGGATGACCTGCGGTTGATGGAGCGGCCGCTGCGCATCGAGACCGCCAAGTCGCTGCCCCGACAGCTCGCGCTGGGCGGCAGGGCGCGCTGCGAAATCGCGGAGGTCCTGGTATATGATCGGGCACTTTCCCAGGCGGAACTGACCCGCTTGTGGAAATATTTCTCGGCCAAGTACGGCATTACCACGCCCGCCGTTTCGGTGCCCGGCAGCCCACCGACCGATCTGAAAGAGGCCACCTACCCGATTGCCAAGGGGCCTTTCAAGCCGGATTGGCGGTCCTTCAAACAGTACGAATGTCCCGAGTGGTTCCGCGATGCGAAGTTCGGCATCTGGGCACACTGGAGCCCCCAGTGCCAGCCGGAGCAGGGCGACTGGTACGCTACTTTGATGTACCAGCCGGGGCAACGTCAATACGACTATCACGTCGCCCATTACGGCCACCCCTCGAAGTTCGGCTACAAGGACATCTGCAACGCCTGGAAGGCCGACCAGTGGGACCCGGAGAAATTGATCCAACTCTACAAGCGGGCCGGGGCGAAGTACTTCGTGGCCCTGGCCAATCACCACTGTAACTTCGATTGCTGGAACTCGAAGTACCAGCCCTGGAACTCGGTCAACGTGGGACCGAAGAAAGATATTGTCGGCATTTGGGCGGAGACCGCGCGGAGGAACGGCCTGCGGTTCGGCGTCACGGTCCACTGCGCGCGGGCCTGGGGCTTTTTGGAGCCGGCCCACGGCAGCGATAAGACCGGCCCGCTACGGGGCGTACCGTACGATGGCGCATTGACCAAAGCCGACGGCAAGGGCCAGTGGTGGGAAGGGCTCGATCCGGCCGACCTCTACGGTCCCCACGGCGCGGCCCGCACGTCCGCGGCCAAGCAGGCCTATGTTGACAAGTTCTTCTACCGCGTCAAGGACCTGGTCGACTCCTGCCGGCCCGACCTGCTGTACTTCGACGACACGGTCCCGCCGCTGGGCGATGCGGGGATGGACGTCGTCGCCCACTTCCTCAACGCCAACCGTGCGTGGCACGACGGGAAGCTGGAAGCGGTTTACAACACGAAGATCTACGACGCCGACCCGCCGAAAGAGGTCTACAAATGCCTGGTGGACGATTTCGAGGGCGGCCGTGCCGACAGCATCCAACCCTATGCCTGGCAGACTGACACCTGCATCGGCAATTGGCATTATTACCGGGGCATCACCTATCGCACGGCGGAGAGCGTGATCAAGGAACTGGTGGACATCGTCAGCAAGAATGGCAACCTGCTGCTGAACATCCCCGTCCGCGGCAACGGCACGCTCGACGACGACGAATTGAAGTTCCTCGCCGGCTTGACCCGCTGGATGGACATCAACAGCGAGAGCATTTACGGAACGCGCCCCTGGCGGGTGTACGGCGAGGGCCAGACGGACCAGGCGGGTCGGTTCGTCAACAACGGGCGGGACCGCCCCTATGCCGGCAGCGACATCCGCTTTGCCGGCAAGGGCGGCGTCTTGTACGCGACGTTCCTGGCGTGGCCCGGCCCACGGGCGGTTGTCCGTTCGCTGGCCACTTCGGCGACCGGCGGCAAGGTGACCGACGTAAGCCTGCTGGGCCACGCGGGGAAGCTGAAATCGGAGCAAACGAAAGACGGTTTGGAGATCGCCATGCCCGCCGAAAAGCCCTGCGAGTATGCGTTTGTGCTCAAGATTATCGGCAAGGACTTGATGGTGCCGACAGGAAACAAGGAGCGGCAATAAGCCATGCAGGCCGAAACAAGCGCAGCGCAGTTCCGGCATGGATCGCATTGAACAACTGAATTCGTTCGGCCTGAAACTTGGGTCGAAATTGCTGTTCCGCTGCTTCCGATGGGTCCACGGACGAACAAAGCAAGATCGCACAGCAGAGTCACCCAACAACCCGCAGCCGCAGTGCGGGTTGCCGCCTCGTGGTTCGGGCTGTGGGACGATCGTAAACTGACCGGCAAGTCAAACCTTAACTTCTTACGTGTAAACGGGTTCGCACCCCTGGCCGGGATGCGTTTCGGAGAAGTTCGGCGAAGGACATTTGCCTGCGGGCGTTTCTTGACCTAGGTTTATTTAGCGGACCATTCGGCCCGCAGCGATTTCCGCCCCCGCAAGTCTCGACCAGTCTCGCGATCCCGACAGAATCGGATTGGCGTTTGCCGAACCTCCACCGGTTCCCGCTTCGGTCAGGTATCGTAAAGACTCGCGGACCCTTTTCTCCGTACGGCAGGGGCGGCCGCCAAGCAACTTTCCTTCAACGGGCGTGTAACCGTGTCAGTCGATCTGCAAGAACCTGCGGGCGGCATCGAATCTGCGCATGATTCGATGGAGGAATTTCGGGCGACTCAGGATGAGTTCACGGAGTTCTTCGGCGACGTGTTCGATCAGCTCCAATGCTTGTCGCTGGAACTCTTCGCGCGGCACAAGTGCCTGGAAGCCGGCACGGGCCAGAAACTGGAGTCGGAGCAAACGTTCGCCGCCGTTCGCGACGATTTCCACCGCTTGATCGAAGAGCTGCAGCAGTTGCACGGCCGGCTGCAGGCCGCCGAGCAGGAAACGCAGCAGGGTTGGGCGGAGATTCGCGCGGGCTATCAGCGGTTCCAGGGCGACCAGGCGGAACTTCGCGAGATCCGCGAAGGCTGCCGCCAGCTTTGCGCCGAGTTCTCCGCGATCAAGCAGGATGTGCAGCGCGAACAGCAGGACCTGCGCGAGTTGTATGCGAACGTCGAAGGCCAGTTGTCGCGGCTCGCGGGCCTGGCGACGGAACTTGCCGAAGCCCGGGCACAGCCGGCGCCGGACCCGCAGATTGCCGACATCCTCGAGCACGCGCGGCAGGAGCAGGCCGACTGGCAGCAGCAACGCGCGGCGCTGGAAAGCGAACTGGACGCAATGCGCCGCCGCGCGGCCGAACAGGCCGAATCGCTCAGCGAGCAGAAACGCCTGGCCGGCCAGCAACAGGCAGAACTCTCCGGCGAGTTGAAGCGCATGCGGAGCCTGTTGGAAGCCCTGGCGGGCCAGGTCCGCGGCACCCCAGCCGCGCCCGGCGAAAACGGCAAGCCGCAACCCAGCGAGAGTTCCGTCCTGAACTCGGTCTTGGCCCAGTTCGAGATGTTGCAACGCGACATCACCTCGCGGCGCTGCAAGCGAAACAACGAACCTGATCCCAGTAAGTGATCAATCCTCTATTTTCAATCGCCTTTATGCAACGACATCAAGACAAACTGCGATGCGCCACGATCGGCCTCTTGTGCCTGCTGTGCATCGGCTTCGGCCTGTATGCTTGGCAATTGCCCATGTTGATCGGCGGCGCCGTGGGCATCGTGTATACGGCCGTGGCCACGACGCTGGCGTTGTGCCACGCGGACCCGCCGCCGGTGGAAACGCCGTTGCCGCACGCGGTTACGGCGTCCGCCGCCGATCGGCCTGCCGACACCGACGATACCGCGGTCCTCGTCCGCCGCATGTTGGCCCAATCGCGCCACGCCCTGCTCTTGCGGAAGCAGGTTGTCGGCAATCTTAGCCAGGACCAGTTTCTTGAGGCTTGCGAGCAGCTCCACGCCCGCATGGGGTTGGTGCCGGAAGGCGAGGTGATCCTGCGCAATGACGGTAACGATGAGGAGGGCGAGTTTGCCGGCCCAGCCGCGGCCGCGGCGGAGTGGCGCATACACGTCGCGCCCGTGTTTCTCGACTGCTGCGCGGTAACGAACCGGCAGTACTATGAATTCGTCGCCGCGGGCGGTTATCGTGACATGACGCTCTGGGATCAGCAGACGTGGCCAGCGGTACTCGACTTGGTCGACCAGACAGGCAAGCCGGGTCCGGCTTTCTGGCAGCATGGCCGTTACCTGCCGGGGGAAGACGACCTGCCCGTCGTGGGCGTCAGTTGGTACGAGGCCCAGGCCTGCGCCCGCTGGCTGGGAAAGCGTCTCCCCACCGGCGCCGAATGGGTCAAGGCCGCCTGTTGGCCCGTGGCCACCGACGGCACGGCCATGATCCAGCGGCGTTTTCCCTGGGGCGACAGCCTGGATCGCAGCCGGGCCAACCTCTGGGGTTCGGGACCGAATCGCGTTGTGGCCGTGGGTGAATTTCCCTCTGGCGCAAGCGTGGGCGGAATCTATCAGATGGTAGGAAACGTCTGGGAGTGGAACGCCAGCGACTTCCGCTTGGGGCCGCAACAGAGCTACGGCAGCGGCGCGCCGCTGAAAAGCATCCGCGGCGGGGCCTTCGACACGTATCTCGATAACCAGGCCACTTGCCAGTTCGAGAGCGGCGAATATCCTTTGAGCCGGCGGCACAATATCGGCTTCCGTTGCGCCATCGGCACGTGCGACCTCGTGCTCGCTTTGCCGCGCAATGAGGCCCTGCCTATGGCGGATGCCGAACCGAGCACGTGCGAGGTCCTCCACGTATGACCCGCGGTGCGCTGCAGCCGATGAAGTCCGACGACCTGGCCCAGTCGGCGTCGCCTGTGGCGTGCTACGTATGCCAGGCCGCGAATACGCGCGAGGCCGAGTATTGCCGCCGCTGCAGCGCGCCGTTGGCCTTGGCCCACCAAGCCCTGGGACAAAGGCAACGGCCGCAAATGGTCGCCATCCTGGGCCCCAGCGGGTCGGGCAAGACCGTGTATCTCGGCATGTTGATGGACATGCTCTCGCGGGAAACACACCGTTTGCAGATCGTCGCCCGGGGGGCCTTTTCCATCGGCCTACAGCAGGCCACCGTGTCGGCCCTCGCGCGCTGCGAGTTCCCGGCCAAGACCGGTTCAGAACCCGAATGCTGGAACTGGATGCACTGCGAAATCCACCATAATATCGCTGCGGAACTGCCGCCGTCGCGCGAAGGGCACGCGCGCCCCGGTTCGCGCAAGCGCGGAGGTGCCGCGAGCGGCCCCGATCCCAGCGTGGAACTGGTCATGCCCGACATGGCCGGCGAGGCGATTCTTGAGGAAGTCGAGCATCCGCAAACCTTTCACGTCGTCCGCGAACTACTGCGGAATTCGGCTGCCGCGCTGGTGCTGATCGACGCATCGGAACTCGCGCGCGGCCAGCGTGGCCCCGATTTCGCGGCCATGAAGGTCCTGAGTTGCCTGCGGGAACTCGAACTGCGGGGCGGAGAAGGCCGGATCGTGCGGCGGCCGCTCGCGCTGGTCTTTACCAAGGTCGATCAGGCGGAAGTCTGTCGTCGGAACCCGGAGGAGTTTGCCCGCGTACATGCCACGGGCACCTGGCAATACTGCCGGCAGGAATTTGTCGACTATGCATTTTTCGCCGCTAGCGTTGTCGGCTGCTGCACGTGGCTGGAAACCCGCGGTGCAGGCCGGCGGCGGATGCCCTTGCGGGTCGAACCGCACGGCATTGTCGAGCCATTCGAATGGATCCTGGAGAAACTGTATCCCGCGGGGAGACGATAAGTATGAGAAAGGGGTGGGCTGCCGTCGAACAAGCGATATTCACGTCCGCGAAGACCGAGAACTCGGCCGGTTACCAGATCCTGGCTGCCAGCCCCGGCATCGTCGAGCACGACCGCCGCGAACTGGTGGCCTGGGGACCATCGCACGATTCGCTGTCCGATGCGGGGCCTGAGGCGGAAAGCGTGAACTTCTTTCCCCTTCCCAGTGGCTCGTTTTGCCTCTCGCGCACGATTCGGGCCGGCTGGGAGTACAGCGGACGCGGCGGCCAACGCATCTACACGCATTGCCTGGTCGTTTCCGCCGCGGTCTTGCGGCAATTTGCCAACCATCCGCTGGAAATGCTCGACGCGGTCACTGCCAGGCACAGCCTGGATGCCCTGGCTCCCATACCCGCATGCCTGGAGCCGCTGCAATTGCGCACCAATGCCGCTCGCGATCCAAGCCTGCTCAGGCGGTTGGCGACTGAGGTTGGCCCGGCGGCGCTGGCGATGCTCGTGCAGGGCGTCTTGAACCACGTCGGTCTTGCTGTGCGGGGACCGGTTGCCACGCAGCGGCTGATCGGCGGCCTGTTGGATTGCCTGCCGCTGGATTGCCGCGGGTCGATCAGTTTTTCCACGGGGCTGAAGTTCTCCGCACGGCGGCCGTTCGATCTGTTTGCGCTGCCCGATGACGCCGCAGCGCAGCGCTGGCTTGCCCACCGGACCGGCCTGACCGCGCTGGATCTCGGCAACGGGCAGGTATCGGACCGGCTTCTGGTCAACGATTGGGCACGGCTCGTATACCGCGCGCTTTCGTCGGGGAATTTCGCCTTCCTGGCCGAGGAACTGGCCCGGCCGCGGGCCGATTTCAACCTGGCTGACCTCCCTCTGCTGGGTTTGCAATTGCTCGACGAATTGGACGCCGGCGGAATGCGGCAGCCGCAAGCCGTCGGCATGCGCCAGTCGCACGCAGCTCACCACAAGTTTCAGGGGAGTCTTGCCGCTGTGTCGACGTGCGAGACGCCGGCAGCCCGTGGCCCCGCCAAGTTTCTCGACGCCGATTCGCCCGAGGTCGTTGCCCGACTCGAGGCCTTGGACGATGCCCTCTTTGACGCCGTCCAGGGCAAGGCCGCCGCATTGGCCGAGTTCCGCAAGCTTTGGCCGGCCCTGAAGGTCGAACTCGGCGAGGCCCTCCTGGCCGAGTCGCGCGAACAGTATATCCGCTACGCCTTGTCGATCTGGCGCGAACCCGTACACATCGACGGCGACCACGATCCCGTCCGCGCTATTCACGCCCTGGAAGTCTTGTGCGTACTCTTCGACGAGGTGAACTGACGGGAGTTTCGCGATTCCAGGAGGCGCGGAGCCGTAGGGTGGGCCGAGTAACACGAGTCCCACCAGATTCCGGATCGAATTTGGTGGGACTCGTGTTACTCGGCCCACCCTACAAATGCGTCTTGGAATCACGAAAGGCCATTTAGGTTACTCAGGTACTTCTTCGGTTTCTGTTTCCACCGAGCAGTAGAATGCCAAGCGGCCGAGCAAGCGAAAGTAGATCATGACGACGGCCGAGAACAGCAACCCGCCCAGCGGGATCGCTAGCCGCAAATCGCTCTGCAGGCCCAGATAATTAACCAGGGCCGCGGCTCCCGCCAGCACGCCACCCACCTGCACGTAGAACGCCAGCCAGGCGATGCCGTGCCGTCCCAGGCTGGCAAACACGGCGGTCGAGAGCGGCAAGAATGGCGAGTCGGTCTCCAGGACACATAGCAAGAGGACCGGGAAGACGAAGAAAATTGTGACCGCCACAATAGTCTCCCGCGATCCCATCAGGTCCGGCGCGAGCCAAGCCAGCCCCAATCCCAGCGCCACGCTGACGACTGCCGTGTTGAAGATGAACCAGAGATCGCCGACCCAATCCAAGAAGAGGACGACATTCGGCCAGTTTTCCATACGGTCGTTGCCGGCGGTGGTTTCCAGGAGAATCGTCAGACCGTGGATGGCGGCCACGCCCGCGCAAGTCAGTCCCGCCAGGACCGCGCCCACGCCTGCCAGCATCGCCACGATGGTCTCGTAGATGTTGCCCTCGGCCAAACCTTCCGTAATCCCCAGTGCCAGGGCCGCGTAGATCAGCCCGCCGGCCACGGCTGCCCAGAGCGCGATCAACAACCACCGTAACACAGCGCCGGGCGACCAGGGAAAACCAAAACCGCCGATGAAAAGGTGCCACTCCATCTTGGGGCGGCGTTTCTTCTTGCGCGGCGGCTCGTCTTGCTCCAGGGTCGCGATATCGGCCGCCGTCAGTTGCCCGTGCGCGGGCAAGGAGTCGTCTACGTCCACGACATACTCTTCGCGCCGCCGCGGCTTAGCCGGCTTCGGCACCTCGACCTGGCCCTTGCAGAACGCGCAAGTCATCGACCGCCCGGCCCGGCCCTCGTCGATCTGCAGTTGAGCGGCACAATAAGGACATTCGAAGAGAATCATGGCCGTGGAATTGCATGACTACAGTACAATTCTCAGAGAACAACCAACCCCTACTTTTTCGCCTTGCCCTTGGGCGCGTCCTTGGCGGAATCGGCATCGCCGGGCGTGTCCGACTTCTCGGCATTCTCCGCCGGCTTCTTTGCCGCGGCGGCGGTAATATCGCTGGCGTTGATTTGAAGATAGATCTTGCCGCTGCCGGCTTGAAAGGCAGCCGCCGGCAAAGTCAGGTGCAAGTACTTCAGTTTCTCGTTGGTCGGGGCCTGAAAAATGAGATTCACAAGCAGCCAGTCAGCGCTAATCGTCTTGCCATCGCCCTTGGAAGCGATCCGTTCGTCCAACAACTCATAGCTCTTGTCCTTGTCCTTGAGCGAAACCAGCTTTTTGAGCTTGCCGTCCATCCAACTCGTACGATCGACTGTTTGCCCCGCCTTGGTGAGATTCAACCGAACCTGCACAGTGAGCACCTCGGCGGCGTCGGTCTTTACTCCTTCCGGAGGCGCATCTCGCGTCGCCTTGATCATGTTGACTTCGACCGGGCCCACGGTCACTGTCTTTGGCCAAGGATCCTTCGGCTCTTCGCCGGTTGCCGCGGCCGGCTTGCTTTCCGCCGGCGCCTTCTCAGGCTGCTTGCCGCTACTGGCGGGTGGGGCCGCAACGGATGGGTCCTTAGGTCCCTCGTGCGTTGTACTGGAGAGCTTGCCGGACATGGCTGCCCACAAGATGACGATCGCGCCGAACGTGGTGCCTCCGCCAATCAGGCACATGAGCATGATCGTCAATTTCTTGCGTTCGTCCTTCTTCATCCCTTTCAGGCCCGCTTTCACCTTGCGGCGGGAAACGGAAACAGGGGTCGTCTCGATATGCAGCCCATCGACATTCAACTCCACGTGGTGCTTGTGGTGTTGACCGAGCGCGAATTCCTGGGGGATGTCGGCGGGCGGCACGGCCGACTCGGTGGCGGCGGGCAGTTGCGCGGTCCTGGCCGCGGGCGGTGCGCCCGGCTTGGCCGCCTTGGGCAACGGCTTGGCGGTCGCCTGGGGCAATTTCTTGCCCGCCGCCGCGCCGGACGCCGATTCCGGAAACAGTCCTTTGATCCTGCCCGCCGGAACCCACGGCCCCTCGCTGCCGCGGCGCACGAGGTGCTCGGGCTTTAGTTGCCCTTTGGCGACAATCGTCTTGAGCTGTTGACCGGTCAACGGGCCAACTTTCTTCTCACCAATCTTGCAAAACCAGTCAGCAGCGGACATTTTTTGAGCCTTACCCCGCGACCATCATGCCTCGCGGTCTAAACACGAACACTTCCTCTCTCTAATTTAATGGTAAGTGGACGCAATTTCCAGCAGGGGTCGTCAGGACAGCTCTTCGTAGTACGGAATACATTCCGTCTTGGCTCAAGAAGGGCGAGGCCGCGGAATAAATTCCGTGCTACGAAGGACTTTGCAGTTCACGCACGGGTCGCGGCAGAAAAAAAGCCGGCCATCATGGCAGATCCAAGCTCGCTGAGCGCGGGTGTCGGCCCTGGGTAAACCAACACTGGAAGAGAATGCGTCTCCAAGCAAAGCTCATATTTGACTGCCACGACGGCCGGCTGACCGTGTCACTTGAAAGTATGCTAGGCTACTTTCTTTAGACGTGCTTTGTTATTGTGCATTCAGTGCCTCGCAAGTGGTCGTATTTGGGGTGATTCGCGTCTTCTTTATGGTTTTCTAAGATAAGCAACGAGCGTGCCAAACCTACTCCATTGTCCCGCCAGCCAGTGAATCAATGGCTAAGCGAAACGTGGTTTCAAAAATAGCCACAGAGAACAGAGAGTTCACAGAGGGGGGGAGGCCCGTCAGACGATTAGAATCTGTTTTATTAAAACATGTTGTTGTTTGGCAGACAAAGACGATCACTCGTGGAAAGATGTCCCGGCTTCATACAGCCGAATCTCGGCTTGAATGGATTTGGCGAGGTCCAGCTTGTTCTGCTGCCTGGCGAGGTCCAGGGCCTTACGAGCGGCTTCCAGGGCTTCGGAAAACTGTCCCGTCTCGGCGTAGGCGGCGGCCAGCGTCCGAAGAATCTCTGGTCTCTTGCCGTTAGAAATCTTGCTGGCGAGTTGGGCCAACTGAACGGCCTCCGGACCGTTCCGGGCAGTCGCGTTGGGGGCCGTCGCCAGCAGCCAAGCGGTATCGTTTAGCAAAGTCACGTCCTTCGGGCGCGAGCGCAGCAATTCGCGTCGTTGGGCGAGTGCCGTCAGAGGTTCTGCCCGCTTCGAGAGGGCAAGCTCAATGTTTCGGCGCACGTCAACGCCAGCGAGGTCGGGCTTGATCTCTAGGGCCGCCTGGAAATGGGCTATGGCCTCGTCGTACTTTCCGCGGCTGGCCAGAGCGGAACCGAGGTTGTTGTGGGCCAATGCGAAGTCGCCGTCGATCGCCAGCGCCTTTCGGTACTGGGCTATGGCCCCGTCAACGTCCCCGGAATAGAGCAGGGCATTGCCTAGGTTGTTGTGGGCTTCGGCGTAGTCGGGTCTGATCTCCAGGGCCTTCTGGAACTGGACAATAGCCTCGTCCAACTTCCCGCGTCGAGCCAATTCGGAGCCCAGGTTGTCGTGGGCCTCCGGGCTGTCGGGCCTGACTTCCAGAGCCTTCCGATACTGGGCTATGGCCTCATTGACGCGTCCGCGGCCGGCCAGTGCATGAGCAAGGTTGATGTGTGCTTCCACGAATCCCGGCTCGATATCGAGGGCCGCCCGGTACTGGGTAATAGCCTTGTCCAACTTTCCGCGGTCGGCTAATGCAAGACCGTAGCAGTTGAGGGCGAGCACGTTTCGCGACGTACAGGCCAAGGTACGCGGCCATAAAGCCTCGCTGTCTTTCCAGTACGACACCTGTTGCCAGGCACACGAACCCAAACTCATTATTGCAAGCACCGAAGTCACTGCAACCACCCGGCGACAAGAGGGCCAATGCCTGCAGACACGGGCGGCTTCCCAGCCCAAGGCGATAGACAGCCCGATTTGAGTCAGGTACGTGTAGCGGTCCGCCATCGCCTGGACACCGACCTGTACCAGACCGATCGTAGGTACGAGCATTCCCAGATACCACAGCCAGCCAACTAGCAGATACGGGCGCTTCCGGCAGGAAAGGACTGCCAGGGAAATGCCGAACAATACGAAGAGAGATGCGGCGATCTTCCATATCGGCAGACCATCTTGCGGGCGGGGATAGTACACGGCCAGCGCCGCCGGATAGAAAAACTGGCACAGATAGGCGACGTAGGAAACCAGGGCATTTGCAATCCGTGAGGCGAAGGAAAAGCGTTGGAATGGCATGATGGCGGTCTGCTGGGCCGAGTACGTCACCAGGCACGAACCAGCCGCCAACAGCAGCCAGGGCAGTTTCTCCAGCAACACGCGAGGCAACGAGCGCGGGCTTTGCTGAGGCGAACTCGCGTTTCGAACCGAAAGCGGCGATGTCGCCCCTATCCTTCTCAGCGGCCAATAATCCAATAACAGCAATACGAAGGGCATCGTTACCAGGGTCGGCTTGGCCATCAGGCCCAAGGTAAACGAGGCCGTCACCAGCAGGTAGCGGAGAATTGAAAAACGACGCCGCGCATAGCCTGCATACGCTGCCAACGTCAACATGAAGAAGAGTCCGCTGAGCACGTCCTTGCGCTCCGCCACCCAGGCGACCGATTCCACATGCAAGGGATGGATGGCAAAAATGCCTGCCGCGAACGCGCTGGGCCAGAGGTCGTCGGTCATTTGCTTCAGGACCAGGAAAAGGAGAACGGCGCTGGCAGCGTGCAACAGGACATTGGTCAGGTGGTGTCCGCCGGCGTGATTTAGTCCGTAGAGTTGGCAATCCAGCATGTGGGAAAGCCAAGTCAGGGGGTGCCAGTTGCTGCAATGAAAATGTGTAAAGGCCCAAACGACTCCCCGGGCAGTGAGGCCGCGTGCAACCTGTGGATTATCGCGAACATAGTCGAAGTCGTCGAAGTTCGTGAACTCATGCGTAACCGCTTGGCCGAAGACGAGGGCCACAGCCAGCAGAAGTAATGTACATACGGCCGCAACGACGTACCGACTGGGCGAGGGGGCGGAGCGTCCCATTTCCATCGGACGAGGGTCGGACCCGTCGCCCCAAGGGCGGCAACCGCGTGGGGGGCGAGAGAGCTCCTGTGCGCGCGTGCGTTTTTCGAGCGGCTTTCCTTTTCCCTTTCCTTTTCGGCTCATCCAACCTTTTCCACTCTCAAGCCGGTATTTCCATTGTAACGCCCCGTGAACCCGTTCCGAGCAACAACGCCGACTCTCATCTTAATAAATTGGCTCACAAAGCTCCAGATGGCATGTTGGCGGTGGGCGCGGAAGTCTCCGTAAAATGCCCTGCGGACAGGACGGTCTCGCGGCAGCCTCAAGAAATCCTTGCGAATATTTGGCCTTTTGGTAATATAACGTCATACAAGGAGACATTTTCATGGCAAACCTGGCTGGTTTTCGCTCTTGTGTAAGGCCGAATGTGCGACACACGGCGACGTTGGTCGTGCGGGTGGGCCTGCTGATTCTGCCGTTTTGGTTGGTCGCAGTCACGGCCAACGCCCAGATTTTTACCGTGCTGGGCACGTTCGACGGCAGCAACGGCGAGTATCCCCAAGCCGGTTTGACACTCAGCGGCAATACGCTGTACGGTACGACCCAGAACGGCGGGAACTTATCCTTGAATGAGGGCCTAGGAGACGGCACCGTCTTTAGCGTTCCCGTGAGCGGTGGCAGCCCCACGGTCCTGGCCACGTTCAACGACAGCAACGGCGCATGTCCCGTTGCCGGTTTGACACTCAGTGGCAACACGCTGTATGGGACAACCGCAGGGGGCGGCGCCGACGCATACGGCACGGTTTTCAGTGTTCCCATGAGCGGTGGCAACCCCACCGTACTGGCCTCGTTCAACTTCAGCGACGGCGAAGAACCTTATGCTGGTGTGACGCTAAGCGGCAACACCCTGTATGGCACGACCGAATACGGCGGCGCCAATCGGGATGGCACGGTCTTCAGCGTTCCCGTGAGCGGTGGCAACCCCACGGTGCTGGCCTCGTTCAACGCTGCGATCAGAACCGGAACTAATCCAATGGCCGGTGTGACGCTCATTGGCAACACCCTGTACGGCACGACCCGCATTGGTGGCGCCAATGCATGCGGCACGGTTTTCAGCCTTCCCGTGAGCGGCGGTAGCCCCACGGTGCTGGCCTGGTTCAACATCTACGGCAGCACCGGCAAATTTCCCCAAGCCGGTTTGACGCTCAACGGCAACACCCTGTATGGGACGACGGCAGCGGGCGGCGCCAACGGGTACGGCGCGGTCTTCAGCATTCCGGCGAGCGGCGGAAACCTTACGCTGCTAGCCTCATTCGACGGCAGCAACGGCTCAGCTCCCGTTGCCGGTTTGATCCTCAGCGGCAACACGCTGTACGGGACGACCTCCCAGGGCGGCGCCTATGGGTACGGCACGGTCTTCAGCGTTCCCGTGAGCGGCGGCAACCCTACGGTACTGGTCTCGTTCGATGGCAGTAACGGCCTATTTCCGCAAGCCGGCTTGATACTCAGCAACAACGTCCTGTACGGGACGACCGCAGGGAGCGGTCCCAACGGCGGCACGGTCTTCGCCATCAATATTGCACCAGCGACTATTGCCCTTTCCAGCAATCTGAATGCCACAATCATAACGGGGGGAACAGGCGCGGTTGGCATGACGGTGAGCAATTCCCCGAGTTCTGCATATAACTTGAATTACACGCTTGCGGCCGCCGTTCTCGGTGGAAGTGCCACGTTCGGCGCCATGACATCTGGCACCGGCAGCCTTGCCCCCAGTGCCAGCCAAGCCTGCGCCGTTTCGGCCACTTCCACGAATCTCGGCGTCAATACCATTTCCCTTACCGCCAGCGATCCGAATTCGAGCAACCTCAGTCAGATGACGACGGCAACGCTTACGGTCTACGATCACTCGAACGCCTCTCTCTCCTCCAGCGCCAGTCAGATGACGCAAACGATCAACTTCGGCAATGTCCTGCGCGGCGCGAACGTCCCAAGCCAAAGCTTCACCATCTATAATCTGGCGGCGAACACTTCGGCGGCATATACGGCGAACCTCAAACTGACCGGGTTTGCAACCAGCGGCGATCCGGCCTTCCAAACCAACCTCGCGCCGTTTGGCGGACTGACGGCCGGGTACCCGCCTGCGGGTGGCGGCAGCAACGGCAATCCCTTTACCGCTTCGCTGAACACTGCCAACTATACGACCACGGGCATCAACACCGTCACGATGTCGGCTGCCCAACTGGTCGACGACAGCACGCTGTCCGGTGCGGGTGGCAACAACAACGGGGCGATGACGGTCACGCTGCAAGGCAACGTGGGCAACGCCACCGCGGACAACAGCAATTCGCAGACCGCCTTCGGCCCGGCCTTGATCGCCGCGGTCGCCCCGAATGCCAGCTATGCGAACCTGGAATCGAAGACGACGGCGACCAGTGGCAGCGGCGGACAGGGTATGGTCGACACCACGGCGACGATCCTGGCGGGAACCAATAGCAGCGGCTCGGCGCAGACCGTCGGCATGGCCTGGCGGACGCAGACGCAAGGGGAAATCGGTTCGGGCGTGATTAGCGACATCGTGCAGTTGAGCGGCTTTGCCCTGAACGGCAGTAGTGGGCAAACCGCTCCCTTTGTCATGCAGATGAGCTACGACTCCGACGTCTTGCCCGGCACGTCGGCCGCGGACGATCCGCTGTATCTGGCGTGGCTCGATCCGGCCACCGGCCAGTGGGTACACGCCGTTGACGGCAATGTCGGAATCAACTCGGGCAACTTCGAAGTGGGGGCTTATCCCAGCGGCGATACGACGCTGGGCGATTGGGGCGTGAACACGGCGAACCAGACGGTCTGGGCGGTGGTGAACCACGACGGTGATTACGCCGTCGTGCCGGAGCCGTCGACACTGGTGCTGCTGGGCGCGGGGGCCGTCGGGATGCTGGGATGGGGTTGGCGGCAGCGGAAATTGCAGAGGAGGTTTTGACAGGAAGATGGGCGACAAAAAATGCGTATTCTTGCCCCTTCATTTTCCTGTCATCATTCCCGGATAACCTCTAACCGGTAAATGTAGCACGGAAGTTTGCGGGGGAGACGCTTTCGATGGCTGTCGGTCGCAGTCGTTGCGTTGCGAGGAGTGGCAGCAAATCCCTGCTTTCCTCAACTGTCTTGTTTAACACGGCGGGCTGCAATGGGAGGACGGCGCATGGCCAACAAGCGGATACCCCATGCCTGCCACTTTTCTTGCAACGCTTATCGATTCGCCGGTCCTAAGCACTGCCCGGTCGTCTGCGAAATTTTTGAACCCACCCCTTTGGTGCAATCCAACAAGTGAAACACTTTGTTTCAAAAAATTAAACAGTCTCAGCGCGCCGGCAAGTGGATCCGGGCCCCGATTCGCGAAAATCCCCGCACTTGGGCGACCAAAAATTCGGGCGTGCGGTAGCAGCTGTTTCAAATTCCGCGCGCCAAAGAGCCGAAGTTCATCATCCCACATGATGCAAAGTTCGGTGCGCTCTGAAGAGCCGCGCGGGCTTTATAGAGAATTTCGCTCGGAGCCTATTTTTCTATTACCGATGTTGTGCGTCAAGACTCCTCACGCCTACGGCATTTGTGCCCCCCGCAACGCCGCATCGTCCAAGTCCAAGCGATAAAGGATCTGATTGTAGTCGTACCGGGGGGTGGGTACAGGACGATCGGCAAAGGTCTGGCTGTGCGTGCCTTCGAATAGCAAGATGGGCGATTTGGCCGGCGTCAGTTCGGGGTGCAGCCGCGGGTTGTAGAACGTGTAGTTGCGATGGCTGAGGACCTTGACGGCCTTACCCCAGGGGCCGGTGGGGGCCGGGGCCTCGGCGTACCAGACTTCCCCGAATGCAGACGGCTTGCCAAAGGCCTCCATGAAAACGGTGACCCAGCGGCCGCGGTACTCGTTCCAGGCAATCGAACCGCTATGCGGCTTGACCGTCGCGCCGTCGCCGGCCGAAACGAGCGTTTTTTGCGGTTTGAGTACTTCCCAGGTCGCGGGGTCTTCCCAGGCCTCGAAAGTCGCCGGCATGCGGAGCACGGGCAGCGGATTGCCGAACAGCACCCAGGACTTGCCTGCGCGGTCTTTCCAAAAAGCGGGGTGCCCGTCCGGGGCCGACTTGCGCTGCCCGCGCGGGACCGACTCCGTCCAGAGCACCCGATGCCGCTGGAACTCGGCCGTGTCGTCGTTCCAAACACACAGCCCAGACTCGTAGGTTTCCAGCGGCGGCTTGATCTTGGCATAGGTGGCCACGAGCCGGGGCTTGCCCGACCGGTCTGGCAGGCTGACGTACGCGCTGAGCCAGGTCGGTCCGCTGCCGGGCATTTTGGCCACCCCGCGGGGGCGGCCCGCAGGGTCGCGGAAGTAGTCGAACGTCAATCGCAGGGGCGGTTCGAATGAACGGAGCGGCGAAAGCGGCGTCGTGGCGCTACTGGTGTCGAAGATCCCAAGCCAGTAATCCGGCAGGTTTGTATCGCCCCAGGCCCAGAAGAGCCGCTGTCCATGCACGGCCACTTGTACGCTGTCGCTGCCGAGGATGCCCGACTCCTGCCAATCGAGTTGACGGCCCAGTTTCTGGCTTTCGCCAAACAGTCCCGCGCCGGTGAGCCGTCCCAGGCGGCGGGCAATGATCGTCCGCGTGACTTCGATCTTCAGGGTCTTGCCCGGCTCGGGCGTGAGTTTTACGCCGCGGCCCCCGAACCCGTCCTTGGGAACTTCATAACCGTGGCTGAAGACGTCGAACCACGTGCGTCGGCCCATCGATTCCGGCAAATCGAAGGCGATCACGCCGGCGTTGTCGCTGACGAAGCACACGTTGTGCGTCGTGCGGAGCTCGACCATCGGCACGGGCCAGGCGTTGCCCTTTTCAACGACTTCGATTGCACAGGGCTGCACGGCCGACGCGCTGGCGGCGGCAAGCACCAGCCCGGCGGCCAGGAGGCACGTGACACAAGCAAGAACCACAAGGCGCATGACAAACTTCCGAACTACGCGTAGCCGAATTCCCATCCCTTGCGCGGCGCGCGCTGCAAGAGAGCGTTGGCCTTGTCGCTGTTGGTGAACTTGCCTTGGCGGAAGTCGTAGGCCAGTTTCTCGCGGACGCGCGAGGCAATGTTGCCCAGCAGCATGATCTCGGTGAGCCGCGCGGAGTAATCGAAATCGGCCGAGGAGCGGCCGCCGCTGCGGATCGCGTCGAGGAAATCGGCCTCGTGCCCCTTCACACGCGGCAGCACGGCCTTGGGCTTGCCGACCTCGCGCATGAAGCTCTCCGGGAAGAGCCGCACGTCGTTCATCCACCAGCCGGAGACGGCCGTGCCCTTGGTACCGAAGTACGCACTGGGATGACTGGACACCGCCGCCACGCGCTGCGGATCGACCGTCGACGGCATCGGCTTGTCATTGTACGTGCCCGAACTCCAGCGCATGATGCAAGGCGCCATATCGCCGCGCTTGGGGAACGACCACGAGACGCGGACTCCGTGCGGCCAGTTCGTGGCGCTCGGTTCATCGCCCTCGCACTCCACCTCGCAGGTATCGGCCTCGTAGAGTTTCAGCCCCCACACCGCGCCGTCGGCGTTGTGGCAGAACCAGTCGCCCAGCAGGCCCGTGCCGTAGTCGATCCAACCCCGCCACTCGGCCGGATGGATGCCGCTGCGGAACTCCCGCACCTTGGCCGGCCCTTGCCAGAGGTTCCAGTCGAGGTTGGCCGGCACGGGAATCGGCCGCCCCGGACCGCGCGAGCCGAAGTCCATTTGGTTGAAGGGCGGGCGGACGTGCGCCTCGGTCACGTCGCCCAGGCTGCCCTGCCAAATCCACTCGCACAACAGCCGCACGGACTCGCCGGAATGGCCCTGGTTGCCCATCTGCGTGGCGACCTTTTTCGCCTTGGCCACCTCGCGCAGTTTGCGGGCCTCGTAGACGTCGTGGCACAGCGGCTTCTCGCAGTACAGGGCCAACCCCGCGTCCAGCGCGCGGATGCTGGCGGGGAAGTGATTGTGATCGGGCGTGGCAACCCAGGCCGCGTCGAGATGTTCCTGCTCGTCGAAGAGCTTGCGGTAGTCTGTGTAGATCTTGGCGTCGGGGAACTTCCCCTTGATCGTCTTGAGCGAGCCGCCGGCATGGTTGAAGTCCACGTCGGCTGCCGCCACGATCTGCTCGTTGGACGCGACGCCCACGCCTTTGCCGCCCATGCCGCCAATGCCGACCAGCGCGAAGCGGATCTTCTCATTGGCGGAATAGGTGCGTGCCATGGCCGCCGGGCCGATCAGCAGGGAGGCCGACGCCGCTGCGCCAGCTTGGAGAAGTTTTCGACGAGTGATAATGTGTTTCATGGCAATGTGCAATAGGTGTGGATGACGACCCACGCGGTTACAACGTGCGAACGCCGCACGAACCGGGACAGGGGCGATGGGTCTCATTCTAACATGGCCCAAAACTCGTGAGAAGCAATTATTTGCCAACGCGGGGCTTTACCGTAGCCTTATAATTGCCCGTCTGATACAATCGTAACCCGAGCCGCCCCTCCCGATGGGGCAGAAAGCAATTCAAAACGTTCGCAAGAAATGCGTGCAACGTCGCGGAAATCGCAGGACAATTGTCAATTCCTCCCGAACATTTCCAGGAGAAAACCATGTCAAGACACGCCAGAGACGACAAACGAAAGAAACGGATTCGGCAAAAGCGGAATGCGGAAAAGGCCCAGGCCCATAAACAGAAGGCGCTGGCAGCCGCGGCACCGGCGGCAAGCTAGGATAGTAGTTCAGAATTGTAGTCGTAGGCTGGAGTCCCGGCTTTAGCCGGAATTCCCGCAAAACGCCGCCTGAAGGCGGAACTCCAACGCAAACCGTGAACGCCCATCTGCTTGAATCACTACCCTACCGGGAGCGGCATCTGTGGGGAAATTTCCTCCCTGTCCTGGCTTCCACAGCAACGTATAATTGACAGATAAGCGCTAAATAAAATAACGTTCGGCGGAAAGAAGGTACCTTTATGAGCTATGCACAGAACCCGTACCAGGCTCCACTGGGAGATTTTGCCGCTTTGGCGGCCGCGGACGAACGGTCCGCGTTCATTGCCAAGACCTACGCGCACCTGGCCGGCGCGGTGGCATTGTTTACCGCGCTGGAAGCGGTGATCCTCTCGACCGGAATGGCGGAGGGCATGCTGAGTTTCCTGGCAGCCACGCGGTTCGGCTGGTTAATCGTGCTGGGCGCGTTCATGCTGGTCAGCATGGTGGCATCGAATTGGGCCGCTTCAGCGGTCAGTCCGGGTACGCAATACGCTGGCCTGGGGCTTTATGCAGGGCCAGCGCGTACTAAAGGCTTGTTCCAGTAAGGACTTGGAGCATGTATT
>CAZTPX010000018.1:0-96441 GCA_964615095.1 uncultured Planctomycetaceae bacterium
GCCAAAGTCGCTCAGGAATCGCCAAATCCCCGGCGATTATCTTGCTTGCCCTCACCCATCATGCCACCCATTCCACCGTCGGCAGACTGCGTTTGTTGTTGCGACTGGTCGACGCTAATACCGTTGGCCTGAAGCGTCTGGTCCACGGCATTCTTGATGATCGTTCGCAAGTCGGTCGAATCGCCGGAACTCTGAGAACTTTGGAGTGCCGACACAATCGCCGCCTCGATTTGCTGGTTCAAGCTGCCCGTGGACGCGGTAGTGCTCGACGTGCCGGTACTGTCGGTGGTAGCGGCACTGTTGCTCGACGCGCTCGATGTCGAGGAATCGCTGCCGGACTGTGTTTGCTGCCGGAGTTGGCCGACGTCAATACCGTTGGCCTGCAGCGTCTGGTCCACGGCGTCCTTGATGACCGTCTGAAAGCTGGTCGAATCGCCCGACTGCTCGGCCGTCTGCAGGGCCGATAGAATCGCCGATTGAATCTGGCTCTGCAAGTTCTGCAAGGAGCTCGTGTCGTCTGACGAGCTAGCGCTGCTAGCAGTGTCCAAGGCGCCTGAAGCCGTTGTTGTTCCAGACGATTGCTGGCTCTGTTGGGAAAGCATTTGTGAGAACCACGCGTATGGGCTCGACCCGGATGCACTAAGACTGCTGATACCACTCATGGGATATCCCCTCTTCTGAGAATTGGTGAAACGACGACTGCCCCACGCAAGTAACCAAACCTGCTCGTAGTCCTTCTCCGAGGAAAGTATCGGTCATTTTCTGTCCGCCCAAGATGCTAGATCCTCTTGAAAATGAGCGTTATCGTCCCAATGCGTCAAACAACTCAGGGTGAAATTCCCAATTCGCCTATAGAAGTTCCACGGACACAGGACTTAACTCCGTACGACTGGAATGCCTAGCCTTCAACCGTTACGGCGAGTCCCGTGGATGCTCACTGGTAGTCTTGGGCTCGTAGCCTTCGGACAGATGTTGTGCAAGCCAAGGGGTGTGCAGATGCCGAAAGTGCAACGAGCGATTGGATTTGCGACGCAAGTTCGCGTCCCGCGCGCAATGCAGCGGAGATTCGCCGCGTATTATGTGGGTGTAAAGCGCGCTGAAGAAGATTCAGCCACGCCTGAATGCTCTGCGCGTGCATTTGTTCATTGACAATTTGACCAGCCCCCGGTGTAGCGAATCGGGGGCCATTAGCAATGCGCGGCGCCGACTTGCGCAGGTCGGCGTCCGCGCCGGCGGCTGCGCGGAAACTGTGGCGCGTGGGTCTCGTGCCTCGACCCACCCCACGGCTCGGGCAACGGTCGCGAACCGCCGCACATGCCACGACAGCAATTAATTATTTTTCTGACTCTGCACTTAAATAACCGCGAGAGAACGCCATGTGTCCTACCCCTAGATACTATACACATGCCCATGTGACCAAGGAAGTGGCCAGGAAGTGGCTAGGTTGGCTACAAAAGTGGCTAGGAAATGGGCCAAAGTGGCTAGGTATTATCTAGGTATTTCGGCTGTGGCAAGACTATCGTTAGAGTGTCAAGCGTTTTTTTCCCGCAGTTTCCGCGGGGCGACCAAGACCTTTAGGGAAACATGAATATGTTCAAAGACGTAGAAAAACGACTCGAGAAGTCCAAAAGGGCACTTTTTTTGGTGTGGTCACACCACTGCCTGACCCGAAACGGCGGGTTGCTCGCCGCGGCCGAGGCGGGAGAAATACCGCGGGAAGCACTTTTTAATGTCGGTCCCCGTGAAAGTCTGCGGTCGTGATCTCAACAACGATCAACTCTGTAGAGAGTTTTTCCAGAATGTGTGGCCAATACACCGTCTTTCGTACATACTCTGGTGTAGTGTCTCTGAATTGCCGTACCTGTTGGAGTTCCGGCTTTCGCCGGGAAATGCCGCCGACCACGAGTACGCGGTGCCCGGGCGGAACTCCAGCGCGGCGCATAAATGCCGATCTGCGCGAGACACTATTCTAGTGGATTAGCAATTTGCCAATGGGAAAGGTATCACGTATGAAGAGAGTTATCACCGCCATCGCCTTGATCGCTTCACTGTGCAGGGCCGCCTTACTGTTCGCCACCGAGACGGAAAACGTCGACTTTCACGTCTTGCCCGCGCCGGGCAAGGTCGTTGTCGATGGGAAAACGGACGACTGGGACCTGTCGGGCTCGTTGCTGATCTGTTCCGACGTGGAGAACAGTCGCGACGAATACGCCTCCTGGCAGAGCGCCATGTACGATGCCGAGAACCTCTATCTTCTCTCCCGCTGGATCGACACGACCCCGCTGAACAATCCCGGGCTATGTGGCTCGGACATGGGTTTCCAGGGAGATTGCCTGCAAGTGCGCATTATTACAAGTTCTTCCGGTAGGCCCGATGCCAAGGCCGACGACGCCAAGACCGGTCAGCGGACAACGCACATCACGGCCTGGAGAGGCAAGGACGGCCGCGATGTGATCGAGTTGGTCTATGGCAAGCAGCTCAACGAAGGGCAGGTAAAGGACGCCAAGACGCAGGGCGGCCGACAGGCGTTCGTCGTCAACCCTGATGGCAAGGGCTATGTCCAGGAGATCGCCATCCCTTGGAAACTGCTGACCAGGACGGGCCAGGCCCCGAAGGCCGGCGATACGATCATTATGACGTACGAGCCGAATTTCAGCACGACGGCCAAGATGCGGATCTCAACCAAGGACCTCTTTCGCGCGGGCGTCACGCCGGACCGTGTCTTCGCGTTCATGGCCTCCGACCGCTGGGGCATGGCGAAACTTGAGGCCGCCGGCCGAATGGCTCCGCTGCCGGTGCGGCTTTCCGACGGACGGACCTTCCCGGTCAGGCTGGAAAAGGGCGTACCGACGGTCGACTGGAAGGGGCTTTACAAGGAGGACAAGCCCGAAGGTTTTGCGAAAATCAACTTGCAGATGCCCGCGGACGGCTTTGTCTCGTTGATCGTCAAGAACGCCGACGGGCAGGTAGTGCGGAACCTGCTCAATGCGAAGTTCCTCACGCAAGGCGCGCAGGAAGTGCTTTGGGACGGTCTAAGCACGCCGAGCGATCGCAAGCCCGGCGACCCCGTCCCTTCCGGCAACTACACCTGGGAAGCCATTTGGCACAAAGGCATCGGGCTGAGCCTGGTGGGCTGGGCGTGCAACGCCGGCCGTGCGCCGTTCGATTCGCCCGGCGGCAATTGGGGCGGCGACATGGGCGGCCCCTCCGCCGTTGACGCGGACAACCAGCGGATGTATCTGGGCTGGTCGGCTGCCGAAGCCGGGCAGGCCCTGGTTTGCACCGATTTCGACGGCAACGTGAAGTGGCGACACAAGCGCGGCGGTTTTGGCGGCGCGGCCCTGGTTGCTGCCTGCCAGGGCGTGGTCTACATCTACGACTCCGGTCAGGGCAACACCCTCTATCGACTCGACGCTGCGAAGGGCGAGTACTCCAACTGGCAAGGCGCTGGCGAGGCGACGCTTGAATTGGGCAAGATCCTCAAGCAGTTCAAGCCGGCCAACGCCAAGGAGGAACCAGCCGCCAGCGGTCTGGCGGTCGTCGGGGGCAAGATCTTCGTGAGCTACGGCGGGCTGAATGTGCCCTGGAACAGGCCACAGCCTTCGGGCAATGTGCTGCTTATGCTGGACGCCGCCACGGGGAAGTTGCTGCAGCAGGTTCCCTGCCAGGATCCGGGCGATCTCAAACTGGGCGCCGACGGAAAACTCTACCTGGTCTGCGGGACGACGAAGATCGCCACCGTCCATCCGCAGACCGGCGCTATTGCCACGATTGTCGACGGTTTGCAGGCGGTGCGCTGCGTCGCCGCCGATCGAGACGGAAACATCTATGTGGGCCTCGGCGACCCGCAGAACCAGGTGCAGGTGTTTGACAAGCGCGGCAAGCGCGTTCGTAACATCGGCAAGCCGGGTGGGCGGAACCTGCTGGGGCCGTGGGAAAAGAATGGGATGCGGTTCATAGCGGCCCTCAAGGTCGATGCCCAAGGCAAGCTTTGGGTGATGGAGAACGATAGCAAGCCGCGGCGGATATCCGTTTGGGACGCCCAAAGCGGCGCCTTCGTGAAAGAGTTGTTCGGCCCCACCGATTACGGCGCTGGCGGCGGCGCAATTTGCCCGGCCGATCCGCTGGTCATGATCGGCCATGGCTGCGAGTGGAAAATCTCCCCGGAAACAGGCAAGGCCCAGTGTGTGGCCGTCATTTCCCGCGGCGAGTGGCGGAACGCGAGGTTTGGGACCGGCAAGGACGGACGAGTCTACGCCGCGGTGGGCGGCGCTTGGCCCCCGCATCTCGCCGTGAATATTTTTGAGCGGCTCGCGATCGGCAAATGGAAGCTCAGGACGACTATCGC
The DNA here is from genome assembly GCA_964615095.1 of uncultured Planctomycetaceae bacterium. Classification (GTDB taxonomy): domain Bacteria; phylum Planctomycetota; class Planctomycetia; order Pirellulales; family Thermoguttaceae; genus JANXQG01. The sequence goes on from CAZTPX010000018.1 coordinate 4,349, forward strand.
TACCGAGGAGGAGGACGGCGGCAAGCAACCGCGGCATATCAACGTGTGGTCCGACCGCAACGACGATCAGCAACAGCAGGCGGACGAAGTTCGCAAGTTCGATCTGCCGCTGGGCGGCTGGATCGACGGCTGGTATCTGTACTTCAACCAGGCCATGACGTTGGCCGGCACGCGATATCGTATCGACGTGACGGGCTGGACCCCTTGCGGAGCGCCCGAATACGATCTTTCCAAGGCCGTCAAGCTGCCCGCTCCTGACGACGTCGAGGTCCGCGGCGGGATGGGGGCGCAGAAGGGACTTGTCTCGGAAGACAAGAACTTCGTCCTGTACAACGGGCACTACGGTGTCGAGCACAGCAACTTTCCGTGCTACGATGTCCGCAGCGGGAAGATGGTTTTCGCCTATCCCAGCAACTACGTGGGCGTGCATGGCGGGCATTTGGCCCCGCCGGGCCGTACCGGCCTGATCCGGGCGGCGTACGATATTGTCGGAACCTTGAAGATGCCGCCCCCACTGGAGAATCTCTTCTTTATCGGCACCGACAAGGGCGAGTGGCATATCCTTTCCTCCTCGGGCTACTATGTCAGCGGCCTCTTCCAAGGCGATCCGCTGAAGATCAAGTGGCCCGACGAGGCGGTGCCGGGGGCCAACATGAGCACGGCGCCGCCCGGCATGGGGGCCGAAGACTTCGGCGGTTCGGTCATTCGGGCCAACGACGGCACCGTCTACGTCCAGGCCGGCAAGACAGCCTTCATCAACTGCAGGGTGACCGGGCTGGATACGGTGAAGGCCCTCGCCTCGGGCTCCTTGCAGATTGCCCCTGCCGACGTGCTTACCGCTCAGCAGTTCAAGGTCAAGTATCTCCGCGTGTCCGATTCGAAGAAGATCGCCCAAGTGAAAAGGAAATCGGTCGCGTTTACCGGTCGGCCCAACGACGATTTTGGCACGCAACCGATTTCTTTCGGTTCCGACTTCGCGGGAATTCAGACCTGGTTCGCCCACGACGCGGAGAATCTGTATGTCGCTTGGCAGGTCGACGACCAGACCCCTTGGGTCAACGGCGCCACGGGCTTCGAGAACATGTATGCAGGCGGCGACACGGTGGACTTGCAACTCGGAACCGATCCCGGGGCCGACAAGAGTCGCGGCGAGGCCGTTCGTGGCGATCTGCGGCTCTCCATCGGCCCGTTGCGGGGAAAGAACACGGCCGTCCTTTACCGCAGGGTTTCCGACCAGAAGGCCCCCAAGAGCTTCTACTCCGGAACCAGTAAAGGCGGCTACACGATGGAATTCGTGAAGAAGATCGAGGATATCAAGATCGAGGCCAAGCCCAACGGCGACCGGCAGTACTTCGTCGAGGTGGCTATTCCTTTGAGGGAACTGGGCATCGCTTTGAAGCCCGGGTTGAAACTGCGAGGCGACGTCGGCGTGACCTACGGCGATCCTGTGGGAAAACGCACCAACTTGCGGGTCTACTGGAGCAACAAGGCGACAGGGATCGTGGCCGACGAGGTCGAGGAATTGAAGATGCAGCCTTCGCTGTGGGGCGAGTTCGACTTCGAATAGATCTCAGCGGAATTTTCGGCTAATTCTCGATCGCCCGTACATACTATAACAGAGCGGCACTTGGCCGTGGAGATTGCATCCAGAGACGTTGCCATGTGGGGAAACCCTGAGAACGATCGGAAGAGATTGCCCAGACCTGGCGTTTTCCAGGGGGGCCCGCTCATTTCTTCCGATCGTTCGAAGCAGGAGGACGGCGCCGGCCGGCCGAGCGAGACCGGCGCCGCGGAGGAGTTGCAGGAGCAGTTCGCCGCCCTCTTGGCGCGGCATCATTCGGCCCTCATGGGTTTCCTGTTGTCGTTGGTTCCTCATTGGCCCGACGCGGAAGACCTGCTGCAGCAAACCAGCGTCGTGATGTGGCGGAAGTTCGGCGAGTTTGAGCGCGGCAGCGACTTCATGAGCTGGGCCTGCCAGATTGCCCGCTACCACACCCTGAACCACCTGCGCAGTCGGAGTCGCGATCGGCACGTCTTCTCGTTGGAATTGGTTGAGAACCTGGCGGATGAAGGGATGGCCGACGCCGAGCAGTACGACGCGGAGCGCGTCGCCCTGCGGAGCTGTCTGACGAAACTTGATGCCCGCAGCCGGAATCTACTGGGCCACTGTTACGAACCGGGCAGCACGTTGCGGCAGGTCGCCGAGGGCATGGGGCGCACGCCCAACAGCATCTACAAGCGCCTCAATCGGATTCGCGAAGCGCTGCTGCGTTGCATTCGGCGGACGATGGCAACGGAGGGCCTCTGATGTCGGACAGCGAGACTCGCCACGAACCGGAAGACCCGCTCTTGGAGTGGATTGGCACGCTGCTCAATGGCACGGCCACGACCGAGGAACAGGCCCGCTTGGCCGAGCGTCTCACGGCCGACGCCGGCGCGCGTCGGACCTACTGTCGTTACATCAACCTGCACGTCGCGTTAAGTGCATATGGCGCGGCGCCGGGGGGGCCCTTGGCCGGGCCTTTCGACGCCGCATCGTCGGCGCCGGCCCGCGGGCGAAAACCGCTTGGGCTTGCGTTGACGGCGGTCGCCGCGGCGGTGCTCGTGGCTGCCGTGGTACATTGGCTACCGTGGAAACCCGAGGCGCCGTCCGGCCTGGTGGTTCCCGCAGCGCCGATCGCAAGAATATCCAAAGCCGTCGGTGCCCGTTGGGCGGCCGGATCGTTCGCGGCGGGCGTCGACGCGGATCTTCCCGCCAGCCCCCTCGAGTTGGCCGAGGGGCTTGTGGAAATCGTTTTCAAGCAGGGCGCCCGCGTCGTCCTCGAAGCTCCCGTGCAGCTTGAGTTGATCGATGCCGGCGCCGCGCGGCTGACGCGGGGCCGGGTGGTAGTCCACGTGCCGCCGCAGGCGCGAGGATTCGCCGTCAGGACGCCGCAGGCGCGCCTGGTCGACCTGGGCACCGAGTTCGGCGTGAGCGTGCGAGGCGAAGGAGACACCGAGGTCCAGGTCTTCCAGGGCGCGGTAGTGGCCTCCTGGACGGGCGCCGTGGGACAGACGGTCGACCAGCGGCTGGAGGCCGGGCGAGCCGTGCGGATCCGCGCCCAGGCGCCCGATTCCCAGGGCATCCCCTTCGAGCCCGAACACTTCGTGCGGATGTTCCCCGCCGACAGCGATTGCGGCAATCCGGGCGGTCCGCTCTACAACCGCAGCCGCCTGGATACAGTCCATGTTCTGCCAGCCCCGAAGAACATCATCATCGACGGCGACCTCTCCGACTGGGATCGCCGCGGCACGTTCTATAGCGCGTGTTTGCCGCCTTATCACGAGAGCCATTATCTCGAAGGCGCGATGATGTACGACGAACTGAATCTTTACGTGGGTGCCCACGTGGGCGATCCGGCCCCGATGCGTTCGGTGATGGACCCCTCTGCGGACCCTTCGCAGTTTCCCTGGAGGGGCGGCAGCGTCATCGTACGGCTGACGACCAGCCCGACACAAGGCTGGCCGGTTGACGCGATCGGCGCGCCGGAGGGCGCTGCCCACGGGCACCCCGAGTGGGGCCACCGGCCGCAGGACGTCAGCGAACATATCGTCCACTTGGTGATGTGGTATCATCGGCCCAGCGGCAAGCCGCGGCTGGAGATCTCGTTCGGCATGGACTTTCACGGCGGGCCCAACACGCCTGCCGGCTGGCGCGGGGCGTTCCGCCGCGATCCCAACGGCAGCGGCTACACGCTCGAATATGCCATTCCCTGGACATTACTGCGCGCGAGCCAGCGTCCGCCGCAGCCCGGCGACATATTGGGCGCCACTTGGACCGTCCACTGGAGCGACCAGGAGGGGCGGATTTCGCGCGGCCACCTCGTCGAGATCACCAACCTTCAAGCGCAACCCTACCAGTTTCTGCAGGCCCGCACTTGGGGCCGCGCCGTATATCACCGGCGCAGCGACCGGGTCCCCGACCAGCCCTCCACTCCTCCCGGGGCCGCATCCCCATAGAACGTAACCCAATGTCCACCCTTGCCCTCATTTACGCGTTCCGCCTGAAAATGCAACTGCCGATGAAAACAATCTGGACCGTGGCCCGCTCGGTTGTGCTTGTCCTGGTGTCGCTTGTTCCCGCGACGCAGCTTCACGCCGCAGCCGATTTCGCCGATTTCGCCCGACGCGCCGAAGCCGGCCAACGACTCAACGTAGTCTTCTTCGGGGCATCGCTGACCTGGGGCGCCAACGCGACCGATCCCCAGTTGACTTCCTACCGCGCTCGCATCGGCCAGCGTCTGGAACAGGCCTACCCCAAGGCCCATTTCACATTCTGGGATGCGGCTATCGGCGGAACGAATTCACAGTTGGGCGTATTCCGTTTGCAACGAGACGTTGTGCGGCGCAAGCCCGATCTGGTCTTTCTCGACTTCTCGGCCAACGACGACATCTACAGTGCTGCGCCGGAGACGTTGGCCTCCTACGAAGCCCTCGTGCGGCGCATCCTCACTGAGACACGCGCCCCCGTGGTGCAAGTGATCTTCCCCTTTCAGTGGAACGTGGCACAGCAAAAGACCGACGGCATGCTGCGCCGCGACGCGCATCTGGCCATTTCGCGGGCCTATCATACGGCGGTCGGCGACGCGATCGCCCTGGCCCAGCAGCGGGTCCGAGACGGCCGCACGACGCTCGCGCGCCTGTGGCCGGTCGACGGCGTGCATCCGTGCGATGCGGGTTACGAGTTGTTCGCCGACGCGGCGTGGGATGCGTTCCGCGACGCCGTACGAAGCGGCCGGGTCTGCACCGTGCCCGAGAAGATGCTTTACGCATCGACCTATATGAAAAGCGCCCGCGTTCCTTTGGTCTCGCTGGGTCCGCTTCCGGCCGGCTGGCGCGTCGGCAAGCCGAACCTCGTCTCCGCCTATTTCGACATGCTCATGTCGCGGTGGCTGGACGATGTGGCCATTGTCGCCGCGGCAGACAAGGACGGCAAGCCCGTGCGGCCCGCCCCACTGAATGTCCGCTTCAGCGGAAGCATGCTGCTGTTGTTCGGGGAATCGACACCGACGTCGGGCAAGTTCCGGGTGATTCTGGATGGAAAGCTCGTGTCGCGGAAATCGCCCGACGGCAAGCAGACCTTTCCCGAGTTCGACGCCGCGGCTTTCGCCAAGCTTCTCAGCGGCAATGCGTACCTAGTGCAGGTCTTGGCCGAGGGGCTGGATCCGGCCGTCGAGCACACCTTGCGGATCGAACCCATTCTGGCGGACGGCGGCGGCCAGGAACTACGGATCGAAAGTCTTTGCGTCGCCGGTGGAGAAGTACGAGTGACGCTCGCAAACGCCGCGGCAGCGGGGGCGGGCAAGTAGCGTTTGCCCCGCGCTTGCGGCGGTAATATCCCCGCCGCAACTGCCAGGGCGGAACGACAGCGCTGCGCCGGTGCGAAATGGTCTTCTTCGGGAAACACTTGAACCAAGGAACTATCGTCATGAGAAACTCCATCTTTTGCGCGGTGATGTGCTGCGCGACTTTGACGGCGTGCATAAGGACCGCCGGGGCTACGGAAACGGAGAATCTCGGAATTCGTGTCTTGCCGGCGCCGGGAAAGGTCGTCGTCGATGGCAAAACGGACGACTGGGACCTCTCGGCGGGCGTGTTCGCCTGTAGCGACGTGGAGAACCAGCGGGACACCATGGCGACGTGGTTTTACGCCATGTACGATGCGAACAATCTCTACGTCCTTGCGCGATTCAACGACGACACGCCCTTGAACAACCCCGGCCAGACCATCGCCGATTACGGCTTTCGAGGCGACTGTCTCCAATTCCGCATTATCACCCACCCCGACGACGCCAACGAGCGAACTTCGCATTGGACCTGCTGGCGCGGACGGGACGGCGACGACATCATGGACGTGGACTACGGCAAGCAACTCGACCAGGGCCACTTGAAGAATGCCAAGAGGCAGGGGGCCCAACAGGCGTTTCTGGTCAATACCGGTGCGGGTGATTCGACCGGCGCGCCACAACCAAAAGGCTACGTTCAGGAAATTGCCGTTCCCTGGAGCCTCTTGCTCAAGGAAGGGCAACAGCCCCCGAAGGCAGGCGAGCGGTTCGTCATGACGATCGAGCTGAACTTCACGGTGGGCCAAAATGGCCGTGCGACCGTGAAAGACATTTTCAAACCCGGGGTCGCGCCTATCCGGGTGATGACGTTCTCGGGCAGCCAATGCTGGGGCTACGCCACGCTGGAACGCAGCGGCAAGGTCCAGCCGTCGCCCGTACGTTTGGGCGACGCGCGCGAGTTTCCGGTGAAACTCGAAGAGGGCCGTCCCGTCGTGGATTGGACCGGACTCATCAAGTCCAAAGCCCCCAAAGGCTTCAAGGCGATCTCCTTCAGCATGCCGGAGGACGGGTATATCTCGCTCAACATCAAGGACTGGAGCGGACAGCCCGTCCGGCAACTCTTGAACGCCGCCTTCTATACGAAGGGCAGGCACGACGTGCCCTGGGACGGGCTTGCCACGATGAACTGGCGCACGCCGGGCCAACCCGTGCCGGCAGGCGACTATTCCTGGGACGCCCTCTGGCACAAAGGCATCAGCCTGCGACTGGCCGGCTGGGCCTGCAATGGCGGCAACGCGCCCTGGGACTCCGACCAATCTTCGAATTGGGGCGGCGACTTCGGTTATCCGGCCGCCTGCGCCAGCGACGGCGAAAGACTCTTTCTCGGTTGGTCCATATCCGAAGGCGGAAAAGCGATCCTGGCCTGCGACCTCCAGGGCAACGTGCTTTGGAAAAATACTCGCGGTGGGACGGGTGGCGCCAGTCTCGTGGCCGTCGACTCCGGCATTGTCTACGTGCAGAACTTGGGCGGCATGCTCTACCGATTGGATGCCGCCACCGGCCGCTACGTCGCCTGGGCAGGAAGCGATACGCCCGATCTGATGATCAAGACGCTCTGGGGCAACGACGCGAAGAAGCCGGAAAGTGCCGACGCGATGGACGCCAAGAACGGCCGACTCTACCTGGCGTTCACGTCGATTGATAGCATCGTCGTTCTCGACAGCAACAGCGGAAAGCTCATCAAGCAACTACACGTCGCCAAGCCGCTGGACGTCAAGGTCGCCGCCGGGAAGCTCTACGTCGTGTCGGAGGGGAAGACTGTGCTGAGAGTGAACCCCGAAACGGGGCAAACCGCGCCGTTCATCGGCGGTTTGCGGAATGCCCGGGCCATGGCCTTCGACAGGCAGGGCCGAATCTACGTGGGCTTGCGCGAGCCGGACAACCAGGTCCTCGTTTTCGACGCCGACGGCAAGCCCACCGGCAAGACGATCGGTCGCAAGGGCGGGCGGAGGCTGCTGGGGCCCTGGACGCCCGACGGCATGGCGTTTATTGCCTCCCTGACGGTCGACGCGGAGGGCAAGCTGTGGGTTGCCGAGGCCGATTATACGCCCAAGCGCTTCAGTTGCTGGGACACGGGGGCACCCGGTACTCGGGGTCGCGGCAAACTGGTGAAGGAGTTTTTTGGCCCGACCACCTATGGCGCGCTGGGGGGATCGATCAATCCGCAAGACCCGTACTTGATGGTCGGCCAAGGCTGCGAATGGCGCATCGATCCCAAAACGGGTCGGGCCGATTGTTTGGGCGTGATTACCCGCGACGGCATGGAGGTTTCGCGGTTCGGCATCGGCTCCAACGGCAAGCTGTATCTGGCAACGGCTACGCGCTGGGCCTTTGAACTCGGTTGCGTCGAGATCTTCGAACGGCTCGGCGACGGCGACTACAAGCTCCGAACCGCCATTACGTATATCGATAAGAACGGCAAAGACATCCCCGTTTCTGTGACGCCCCGCGGCGAAGACGTGGCGAAAACGGCGCTCTGGTGCGACGAGAACGGCGACGGGCAGCGGCAGCCGAACGAAGTCACCATGGTCGACGGCATTGTCCGCGTCACGGGTTGGTACCTGAGCATGACGCCCGACCTGACGCTTTATGAAACGCACAACCGGTCGAGGCCCGCCCAGTTCAAGGTCACGGGCTTCACCGCCTGCGGGGCGCCGAAGTACGATCTGGCCCACCCCGTGAAACTGCCCGCCATCGGTCTGGGCTCGGCCGATAGTCGCCTGTTGTTGGAAAGGGGCGAGGAAGGCGTTGCCAACGCCTGGCACCGCTGCTTCGATATCGCCACGGGAAAGCAACTCTGGACCTACCCCGACAACTTCGGGCAAGTGGCCGGAGCGCAGAACGCTTGTCCGCCGGAAGTCGGGATGATTCGCGCTTCCTTCGGGCCGTGCGGCGCCGCCGCGCTGCCGAAACCGCTTGGCAACATCTGGGTCATTACCACCGATTTCGGCGAGTGGCACATCCTGACCGAGGACGGCTTCTATCTGACGCGCCTCTTCCAGCCGAATCCGCTGAAGGTCCGCTGGCCGGAGAAGGCGGTGCCCGGCGTGCGGATGGACGACTGCCCCAGCGGATGTGGCGGCGAGGACTTCGGCGGCTCCATCGCTTGCACCAAGCAGGGCACACTCTACCTCCAGGCCGGAAAGACCGCTTTTTGGAACGTGGAGGTGACCGGTCTGGACCAGGTTCGGGCCATGCGAGGAAGCGGCATTTCCATTTCAGCGGCGGATGTCAAGACGGCACAGGCATTCCATGACGATTACCAGCAAGCGGCCGTCGGCAAGGTGCATGCGACGATCAAGAAGATGACGCCGAAGCTGACGGGCGCTTTGGACGGCGATTTTCAAGGCGCCGAAATGTTCCGCTACCAGAAGCAGGACGATGCGGCGGTCCGCTCGGCGGCCGCCTGGGATGACCGGAATCTTTATGTGGCCTGGGAAGTGCGGGACGACACGCCCTGGATCAACGGCGCCACCGACTCGGCTCAAATGTATCTGGGCGGCGACACCGTGGACTTGCAATTGGGCACCGATCCCAATGCCGACAAGAATCGCGACGAGGCCCAGCAGGGCGACTTGCGGCTCTCGATCGGCAATTTCCAAGGCCGGCCGACGGCCGTCCTCTACCGCAGGGTGTCTGGCGTGAAGAAGCCCAAGCTCTTCAGTTCCGGCATCGTGAGCTCATATCCGATGGACTTTGTGGACCTCGTGCGGTTGGAAAACATCAAGGTCACGGTGAGCCCCGGGTGGGGTTACCTGGTGGAAGCGGCCGTTCCGCTGGCGACGCTCGGTCTTCGGCCAGCGGAAGGGCTTGCCCTGCGCGGCGATTTCGGCGTCACTCACGGCGACCGCGCCGGCGCGCGCACCCGCCTGCGGACGTACTGGGCCAACCAGCACACGGGACTGGTGGACGATGCCGTCTTCGAGTTGAAAATGCAGCCCAAGCATTGGGGTGAACTGAAATTCCAATGATCGATAGTTCTAGGATCATGATGTATAAGCAAGCCTTTCTCCCATTCGTTCTTGCCGCGGTCTGCGGCCTATTCTCAACAGCCGACGGGGCCGACCCGCGCGGCGCCGACGTGCGTTACACGTTGCCCACCACCGGGCTGCTCCCGCAGACTTATCGCGTCACACTGGCGATTACCGACCCCAAAAATCCCGACTGGATCCTGAGCACCTTTGTCGCCGGCGCGGCGCGGACGGTGACTGCCGAGAACCAAGGCCGCTTCGTCGAGCGCTGGGACGGCCTGGACGATAACTTCATGCCCCTGCCGCCGGGTGGGTATGGCGTCAAGGGCATCTACATGCCGGCCGCGAAGTGGGCGGTGGACGGTGAGTATCACAGCATCGTGCCGCAGTTCGCGGGCGGCCCGTCGTGCTGGCTGCCCACGCCGCAGCAGACGAGGACGCCGGAACCCTTCGGTGGCGACCCCTGCGGCGCGCCGCTGGCCGATCTGGACGTCGGTCCCAACGGCCATGCGGTCTTCTATTGGACCTACCTGGAGAACGGCTCGAACCAGGCGATGTTCGACCTTCACGAGCCAATCGGCCATGCCCAATTTCTGAGGGCCTTTCCCTCCGGCGGCGCGGGCGGCGGCACGTGTACCTGCACCGACGGCACGAACGTCTGGAGCTTCAGCACCGACGGTGGCGAGAAGTACGTCTATCGCGCCGACGGCAAACCGTTCGGTACGGGCCGCGCCAATCGACCCGACGTGTATCTGCCCCAAGGCTGGGTCCGCGCCATGGCCTGCTACCGCAATGCCGCAACCGGCAAGTCCTACGTCTATGTCGCCCAAGGCGGGCGAATCGAGAAGACCAAGGAGTTTCCGTTTTACGCCGAAAGCGTCGCCGATCGCGTGGACAAGATCACGATCCACAACGGCGACAACGGCGCAATACTTGGCGAGATCGCCGTCCACAAACCGCAGGGCCTGGTCGCGCGGCATGGAACGTTGGCTGTCTTGGACCAGGATGCGGGTGGGCAATGGATCGTCCGCGCGGCAGTGCTCCAGAGCGACGGTAATCCGCAGAGCGCGTTGAACAAGCTGTTCACCGTGCCTGCCAAGATCATGCCGGCGGATCTCGAGGTCGACGTCCACCAACGCTTTTACCTGAGCGATGCCGCGACGAATCACGTCTATCAAGTCAATTCTCAGGGACAGATTACCCATACCTTTGGCCGCCTGCCGAAGCAGCAACCCGGCCGCTTCGACACGCAATCGTTCATCGCACCCGGCAAGCTGGCCACCTGGACTGACGAGAAGGGCCACGACCGGTTGCTGGTGGTGGAAGACGGCGGTCCCAACCGTGTCACGGAATGGGATGCCGACGGCACGTTCATCCGCGAGTTCCTCACTCCTCAGACGCGGGCGAACGACGGTTGGACCGTCGATCCCGAGCATGTCGAGCACGTGTACGTACCGGGACAGCAGGGCTGGTTGACGCGATTCAAGGTCGACTATGTCGCGCATCGCTGGACGATCGATGCCGTTTGGCCTGACGTGCCGGACCTGCGCCGGCCTGTCCTCATCCGCCGCGAGGGCCGTACTTACCTTGCCTGTAAACTGACCGCGACCGTCTACCGACTCGACGGCGACCGCTGGGTGAAGTCGGCGGCCATCTTCCGCGCCGTCGGCGACAAACCGGGCCAATGCACGGCCTGGCACGACGCCAACGGCGACGGGCAGATGCAGGACAACGAGAAGATCAAGCTCAAGCTGCCGGCAGGCATGTTCCGCTGCCATGGTGGGAACTGGCTCGGCGATCTTTCGTACGTTGCACCCGCGCAAGGCGAAGGCAGCGTCTGGAAGATCGCTCCCGCGGAGTTCGACGTCCGCGGCAATCCGGTCTTTCGCGAGGGTGAAGTGGTGCTGAGCGACCCGGTCTTCCAGGCCAGGAAGAACGGCTCGGCGACCGCGCTGTTCGGCGCCAACGAGTTGGCTGAGAGCTACGACAGCGATTGGGCACAGGTCGATGGCTCAACCGCTGAGGGTTTCTATGTCAACGCCCGCGGCGGACGCGGCTTCAACGCCAACGAGGGCGGGCAGTTGAAAATCTCCCGCTATGTGCCCGACGGCAAAGGCGGCTACAAGATCAAATGGCGCGTCGGCCGCGCTGCTATCCGCGGCATCGCCCAAGCCGGCGAGATCTATGGTTCCATCCACATCTACAAGCCGATCAACGGCTTGTTGAGCGTCGTCGACAATTCGCGCTGCGGCGTGCTGCTGTACACCGATAGCGGGCTGTTCGTCGAGTCTGTCTTTCTGGACGGCCGCCGATATTCGCCCGATAAGTATGGCATCTACCCCCAGCCGGGCGAGTTCTTTGCGGGGACCGTCTATCCGAATCCCCGCAATGGCAAGATTTGCCTCGGGATGGGCAAGGTCTCGCCACAGGTATTCGAGGCGGTGGGCTGGTCGCTGGCGGAGAATCCCGTCCGCGACTTGACCGAGCTTCAACGGACCGTGGTACTTGCGGCCAGCCAGATCGGGCGTCCACCCGAAACCGCGATTACGCTGCGGGGTGGAGCAGGTTCCGCGCGGCTGGCCCGTTTTACGCCGGCCATCGGCGGTGCGAACCTCGACACGACGCTTGCCGGTTGGGAGTCGTGCGACCCCGTTTCCTTTGCTGCCGATACGGAGCGGAAGGTCGAAGCCCGGCTTCTTTACGACAAGGACCACATCTACGTTCGCTGGCACGCACGGCTCGCGGCAGCACTCGATCCGAAGGTGCTGGATCCAGCGAACCGCCTATTTACGCACGATCGCCTGGCGGACACGCTGAGCCTCTACTTCCAGGGAGACATGGACGCCGCGCCGTCCACAGGGAACGATGGGCGGGCCGGCGACGTGCGCATCGTCTTCGGCGTATACAAGGAGGCTACGGCGGTGAAACCCGTGGCGCTGGCGATGTACGCGGCGGCCCCGGTGGGCGTGACTCCGCATCCGGTCCGCTATAAGACGCCGGTCAGCATGGTGGAGCTTGGACACGTGGCCCTGCTCGATACGGCAAAGCTCAACTGGAAGGCCGACGCGGACAACCGTGGGTTTGTGCTGGTGGCCGCCATCCCCCGTGCCGCTGTCACGACAGTGCCGGAGTTGTACGGCGGATTGCGGACCATGGTGAACTTCGAGGCTACCTTCGCCGGGCACAACAAGTTCTGGTGGTCCAATGCCGATGGTTCCGCGTCGCGCGACACCTACGATGAACCGTCGGAAGCCAACTTGTATCCGCGCTCCTGGTCGCCGGCGGAGTTCTTGGGACTCGACGCCGGAATTGTCGTACGGAATTGGCAACTCTGCGGGCCGTTTGGCGGACCCGGTTTCGAGAAGCTCACGGGCGACCCGGACGGCATGCTACCGGGCACGCGTCGCGACTGGAAGGAAGTGACGAGGGAACTGTGCGAGGCTGCGAGCTATCCGCCGGACCGTGCGGTCGATCTCCGCGCAGTGTATACCGGGGAGCAGATCCAAGGCTATTGGGACAAGCTCAACGAAGTGCGCTGGCGGCCGGCGACGGTCGAACCGCAAGATGTTCGCGTGATCGGCGGCCAGGGCGGGCAGGTATACTACGGCGCAACCTGGATCCACGTGCCCGGCGAAATGGAATTGGCGTTCAAGTTCCAGGGGCATCCCCAGACGCCGCTGCGCTGGTTCGTCAATGGGCAGCACATCGACGTGAAGCTCAAGGACGTTCCCAACGCGGTCCGCATGGAGGGCGTGAGCACCGTGAAATTGAAAACCGGTTGGAACGAGGTGCGGTTCCGGGCTTTCTGCTACGGCTACCCGCCGCTACGGGCCGGGCTGGTCATCGGCGGGCCAGAGGCTTTGTTGTGGCGGGTGCGGCTATCGGACCACCCGCCACGATAAGGCTGGCGGAACGAGCAGCGGCTGTAACCATGCAAGGGTGGCTGGCAGCAGAGCTTGCGGTGCCCCAGACGCGTGAACGTGCCCATGCCGGCAATGCCGGCATGCCAACCGCTGCCAGGTGATACCGTTCATTTCTGTGTGGGCAAGTCCAGTTCTGTCCGCCCAAGCACGATCTGGTCGAAGGCCGCGCCCCCGCCCCAGGCGCCCAGGCCCAGGGCGCGGACCCGCCAGGGCTTCTTGGCCGCGGCCCAAAGATCGACGCGGACGGTCTTCCAAGCGGAAGGCGGCACATCGACCTTCTTGACGACGGTCATGCCTTCCCACGTTGTTGGCTCTCCCGCCGCCGTCACGTATCCACCGTAGCCGCCGTCGCTCAGCCTGAGCGACATGCCCTTGGTTCGGGGCGAAAGGGCTTTCCAGGCAAATTGCAGCCAGCGGTATTGGCCGGGCTGTGGATTCTCGGCGATCTCGAAGTCCCAGTTGCGGATGGTTTCTCCGAATTGCTGTTGCCACGGTTGCCCGGCAGTGACCTGGCCACCGGCTGGCGGCGTGAGCGTCAAACATCGGCCGCCGCTATACGCGCCCTCTAGCGAGATCGCAAATCCTTGGGAGGCGTAAATGTCGTGGCGAATGTCCTCCTCTTCGTCGAAGAGTGTTGCCAACGGGCGCTTGGCGACGACATCCGGGTGCGAGCAGCCCAACACCTTGCCGTGGAACACGATCTCCGCCAGGCGCGTGTTGCCGCACACGCCCCAGGGGAGCACAAGCCGGAACCGCGCCGCACGAACCGGTTTGGCAAACACGTGCGTGTGAACGGCCGCATCGGACCGCAAGGGCTGGATGGGAATCCACAGTTCCTTGGCAACGTCCCAATAATCGATCGAGGCGTCGCGAAGCCAACTCTCCGGGTGAGCTGCGTCCTCGACCAGCGTCACGCCGTTCACGTCCATCTGCGTGCGATAGGCGTCGATGAGGATATAGTTCAGCGGCGAAGTCTCGGCGAATGTGCCCACCATCTCCCAGGGAATCCAAGGTTCGGCCGGGGCGTCGCTCTTGCCATCGTAGAGCATGGCCGCCTTCTGACTGGGGTTGTCCGTTAGTTGCCTCTCACCTTGCGACGTGACCAGGCGGATCAGCGGCGCGGTCTTGGTAAGCACGTTCGGCGACAGATCGGCGGGCTTCTCCGTGGCGTTGTCCCAGCCGGCGACCGCCGTTGTGGGCGCGCCGTCATCGGCCAGGATCTTGCCGCGCATGTCCACCGTCTCCGGAGCCAACCGGGTTTGCCATTGCGTGACGTAGCTCTTGTCCAGGCGGCATACGGTCCCTTCCCACGTGGCCAGCAGCAGGCTGCCATCGGCCAGCCAGGCGGGTACCGCCAGGGCCTTTGTGTCCGTCTCCAAAAGCACGCGGCCCTGCAGATCGGTCACATATGCGGTGCCCAGGTTGCTGGCGACGGCCAGCCGGCCATCGCCCGAAAACCGCGGGAAGTGCAGCAGATCGTCGCCGTGGAAGATCCACTGCAAACCGTCGGCGATGGAGTACAACTTCAACAAGTTCTCGGTCACCACGGCGACCAGACTACCATCGGCGGAAAGGCCGATGCCCTCCGCGGCGGTGGGAATCACGCGGGCGATCTTGCCATCGCGGAGCAGGAACATCTTGCCGCCGTCGGCAATGTTGTAGAGCACGCAGGTCTTAGTGTCGGCGCTGGTACGGGCAATGCGGACCTCACCGCTGCGGCCCACCGCTTGTTGCCACTTCGGCCTTCCATTGCCCGCCCCGTAGGCGGTGGCCAACGTGCCCTCGATCACCAGCAGCGTGCTTGCATCAAGGGCCAGCACCTTGCCGGGGTGCCGATGTTGGAACCAATCTTGTTTCCACAGCAGCTTGCCGTCGGCCGACCAGACCACGACGCCTAGATCGCCAGCACTAGCCACCCACTTGCCGCCGTCGCCCACAGCGAAGCTGTTGATGTGGTCGCGGACCAAGGCCGGAATAAAGCGGTGCGGCAGGCGTTGCGGAAGGCCATACAGAGCGAACCGTCGCTGCAACTGGCCCTCGGCCCCAACCACGTAGAGATGATAACCCTGGGCGCTCTTCAGATCGAAGCCCTGTACGGCCACTCCGCTCTCCAGCGCCGTCGGCTCGAAGGCGAAGTAGTGCCCGGCCCGCTGCCGCCAGCGGACCTTGCCGCTATCCACGTTCACGGCGTAGAGGTTGTGGTCCCAGTTCATCGTGTTTAGCACTGCCAACTTGCCGCCCTCGGTGACGACCATGTCGCGGACGTGGGGGCCAAAGGACCCGTCAACCGGCGAGAAGTTGGAGAGGCGAGCATTGGAAGCGGCCGAGATGAAGGGCGGCGGCCCATTGCCCACGCCAAGCATCTCACGAATTGTGCGCACCCGAAGCACGGAAGCGTCTGCGAGGTTCAAAAGGTCTAGCGGCGCGGGCCTCGCGTCGTCAATAGGAATCTTGAGCGTCGCGACTTTTCCGCTAAGCAGTTCGACCGCTTCCAGGGTCACCGCGCCAGCGGGTGCGTTGATCGGGAAAATGAACTCGCCAACACCGCCGTTGAACGCCGCTACGTCATACCGTTGATCCAACAGCCTGCCGTCAGATGCTAGAAGCCGGACGCGAACCGGCACGGCCGCAGCGATGTCCTTGCCGGCATCATCTGTAACCCGGACTTTCCACCACATCGTCTCACCACGTTCGATGGTCTTGAGCGACTCGACGTGTACCTGGGCCACGGCCGCCGGCAAAATGGCGAAAACACGGGCGGGCATATTGCGGCAATCGGCTTGGAGCATGCCGCCAACCGGCTGGACCTGCTTCCCGGCAAAGACATCATAAACGGCCCGGCCCTGGGCGTCGTGCAGTTTCAGCGGCACGACTTGCGGCAGGAGGCTGGCACAAGCTAGACTCACGCGCCAAAGGTGCCCCGGCTCCAGTTCGCCCGCGGTGGAGTTGTTGACCACGAATAGATAGCGGCCGTCCTCGGCACGGCGCTCGCTGATGAAGACTTCGGGGTTCTCTACCTCCGCAGCCGGGCGGACGCGGGCCAGCGCCTTCAGCAGTTGTGGGGCGGCGGCCTTGGCATAGCCGGCCGTTCGCCAGAAGACATGGTCGTCGGCGGCAAGGCTGGGGTCTTTTTCCCAATGACTGAACGACAAGCCCAGGGGGCTAAAATCCTTGACCAACTCGGGACGGCACGTGCCGTCGGCCAAGATCGCCACGCCGGATTGTTTAGCGTCCTTCAGCGCCGCGGCCAGCACTGGCTCCATCTCCACGGTCTGGCCGACCACCAGCACCGCCTCGTATTGTTTGAGCGTGTTGGGCTTGAGGTCTTCAACAAAGACGATGCTTGCCGGGCGGTGCGCGTGCAGGCAGGCCACGTACGCCTCCATGACCCGTGCGAAATGCCGTCCCGTGGCGCCCACCCAATCGTCGATCTTATACATCCGCCCGCTGGCCACGATGGCCACCTTGTCGTGGTTGTGCATGGCCACGAACCACGGCCCATACTGCTGCAGCACGGCGTTGAGATTGCGATAGAAGCTGGCCGTGCCGTTCCACGACATGCGCGGGTCGTCGGTGTTGCCTTTGAGGGCAAAATACCACGGCGGCACAGGATCGGAGCAACCAACGCCGTCGGCCCCGCGCATCAGCATTTGCCAGAGCGTGGTAAGGACTTGGTCGCCTGTGCCCGAGTCGTTCCAGACCTCCGGATGGCCCCAGGCCTTCTTGCCGGGCCGCTTGTAGAAATCGACAGCGAAGGGCGCATGGTACGGCACCTCGACCTGCTCCCACTGGGCCTGCAGATCGCTCTCATCGATGTTGGCGAGCGTAACAGGCGGATATGATTCGACGTTGCGGAAGGGACTGGCGACGGCAGTCACTCGGCCCGGCGCCAAATCGCGTAGCCGCTTATTGAACATCGCCTGGGCATCCACGGCATAGGCGAGACGGTAGCCGGCCACCTTGTCGAGGATATCACTCCATGCCCCGGTGGCGGCCGCCTTCTTCAGCGCCGCCTCATAGGCGGCTTTCTCTTGCACAGACTTGGCTGCCGCTGCGCCGCGATTGCCGAAGACCCACCAGTTCGACGCCCAGATCCAGCCGCGGAAGGCCGGATAGCCGTTCAGGGCCTCGGTGGTCGCGGTGATGTCCTTCAGATCCTGTTCGGGCGTGCGCGAGTCGAAACCGGGACCACCCAGCGGCAGCCCGGCGTCCATGCCCATCAAAATGGCCATCTCGCGGATTCCAGACGCGCTGTATCCGCTCATGGCTTGCAGCAGCGACGGTGCGGTCACGAGCTTCTGCGGCGAGACGGCCTGCGGATCGCCCTCTAGGGCTTTCGCGAAATCGTTGACCTCTTCGCGAGGTCGGTTCAGAGAGAAGTCGACCATCTCCAACGGGTGGCCAAGGCGATCTACCATCACGTTGAAACCGAGCCGTTCGGTCCGCCGGAACGAGGCGGTGGCGACGTCCGGCGCATCCCAGGCACCGGCCTGCGGATAGGTTTGCCGGTAGTCGCCATAGACCATTGTTAGCAGTGTTTCCGGTTTCATACCCGGGCCGATCACAAGGGGCTGACTGACGCAGGTTACGCCCTTGGCGGCAACGTCAAACACGTACTTGCCCGGCCGCAGCCGCTCGGTCAGCGAGTTTGGAAGCGTGAGGCGGATTTCCTTGGGGTTCGCTATGAAATAAGTTGCAGCAATTGTGGTCTTGGTGGTCGCGAGCGTGCGGGCGCCGTCTCGCAACGTGAGGGTCAATTTCGTGTCTTTGGGGGCGCTGCCGCGGACGTATACGCTCAGCGGAATTTCTTCGCCCCGGCCGTAGTCTACACGGCCTAGCCGCGTAGCGGCGGCGACGCTGCCCTGGGCGCCTGCTGCGCGGATCTCCACGAGCGTCTGCACCTTGTACTCGCTCGTCGCGGCCGTACGCTGCCAGGGTGTGGACTCGGGTGTTACCTTGATCTGATAGAAGCCGGCCATATCGTCGGGAACGAGCAACTTGCCGTCGGCCAATTTCAACTCGCGATAGTCCAGCACGCCGAAAGGCCGTGCCCACACCCGCCACTGGGGCTTGATCACTCGCCCGCCGCCATCGAACTCGATGCGGAAATCGACCGCCTGCCCGGCAGTCCACGGGCTGCCCTGAGCCGTTACCGTGAGCCGCTCGTGGTCGATACTCGCCGAGCGTTTGAACTTGCCGCTGGCCAGATCATAGACCTGGAACAACTCGCTGGTATGCCGGCCTCGCAGGAAGGCTTCGCCGCCCCAGATGCGCATACCGCGGATTCCCTCCACCGGTTTCCGCTCGGGCGGGATGTTCAGCTTGATTTCGCCAGCCGGTTTGCCGTCCAGCCCCGTCTTGTGGATCACGTTATCCTGCCCGCTGATCGAATAGAACACGCCCTCGGGGTCCACGTCGAATCCGCCGTTGTCGCCGTCATAGGTGTTCGCGCCGACGCCCAGCAACCGTTCCCATTTCACCTTGCCATCGAACCCTAGGCACTGCACCTCCGACTTGCCCCAATACGCCAAGTAGAACGCCTGCACCTTCTCGCACACGCGAAAGGCCTGCGCCGCGACCTTGTCGACATGCGGCAGCGCGTAGGCCTTAACGACCTTGCCGTCGGCATTGAGCTGCAGGATGCGGTCGCGATGCTGGTCCAGGCCATAGAAGTCTCCACTGGCCCCTGCCTCGACGCTGCCAGCCGCATCCCAGCCGGCCTGGTCGCTGACGAGAAAATCGGTCACGGCCAGCGTCTTTTGAAACTGTTTGTCGTAGATCGCCACCTGGTGGGAGAAATGGCCGTGGGCGGCGGCGATCAGGCTGGCGGCGTCGGCGGTCGCGTTGTGGATGGCAGGGACCGAGGCCCCGCCCAGTTTGTCCTGACCGTCGCGGCTGACACGAAGGATGTAACCGCTGTCGTGCCCAGCCGACGTGAGGTAAACCATGCCGTCGCGCCCAATCGTCAGGCTCGCCCGCGCGCAGTCGAACAGCGGATCCTCGCGAGAGATGATCTGTTGCAACTTCAGCGGCACGACGGTCGCCGGCTTGTCGGCGGCAGCAAGCGACGCGGAAAGGATCAGGGAACATACAACCACAGCAAACATTCAAATCTCCTCAAACCGCGAAACTCCATTTACGCAGGCTGCTGTTGCACAATGGCGTCGAGCTTCTTCTCAAGCGCTTTCTGGGCTTTGTCCAGCGGATCTAACTCGACATCCGGTTCGCTCTGCGGCACGCGTTTAGGCTTGACATAATCCTCGTCTGCATTACCCCCCTGTTTGCGCGTCTTTTCTTCCGCCTTCTTCATGTAGTCCAGCGCAAATACATTATTGCCTAAGGCTTTGTAGATTTGAGCCAAGCGGCGATCGCATTCCGCGTTGCGGGGATTTAACCTGCTAGCCTCCTTGAAGTCGCGGATGGCGTCCTCCAACCGCCCCTGGGTAGCGAAAAGGACGCCCCGATTGAAAAACGCCTTCGCCATTTTGGGATCTTCGCGGATTGCCGCATTGAAATCGGCGAGGGCCTTTCCCATTTCCTGTTCCGCGGCATACGCTAGGGCACGCGGTAGGTAAGCGCTCGCCGAGTGGCGACTGACCTGAATGGCACTGTTAGCGTCCTCAATGGATTTCCGTCGAAGGACGCGTGCTTGTTCCTGGCAGGCGGCTATTTCCCGTGGGTCCTTTGCTGCCTTCGCCTTTCTCATTAGCGAGCTCGCCAAGGCCAGATTGATGTTGGCACGACCGGTATAGCCCTTGGCGCACTTGTGGTCGAGCGACACGGCCTGCTTGAAGTCTTCGAGAGCCTTCGAAAAATCGCCCTTCATGGTATAAGCCATACCGCGGCAGCAGTAGGCGTCGGGCCGGGCACTATCCATGCCGAGCACCGTATTGCAATCGCTCAGCGCTCCGCTGTAGTCGTTCGCGGCCCAGCGCGTTTCGGCGCGGCGTAGTAGCGTGCTGACGAGGTTCGGATCCAGCCCCAGGGCCTTTTCGTACTCAGCCAGGGCCTTCTTTGTGATCCCAAGATTGTGATAGATGAAACCGCACAACTCGCGAGTCTGGGCTCGCATCGCATGCGTCTGTTTCAGCGCGGTTAAATCGTCTTGAGGTTTGCTCAACAGGCCCAACGCCGTCTGCAGATCGGTGGCTGCCTTCTCGCATTCCGCCACGTCGGCAAGGGTCCGCATCGTCGCCGCCTTTCCCAACCGGGCCTTGGCGCGAATGACGTAGGCCTCAACCAGTTTCTCGTTCCGGTGAACGGCCGCGTCGCAATCGCCGACAGCATGATCGAACTCGCCCAACTCGCACTGGGCACGGGCCCGAACAACGTAGGCCCCGGCCAGGCTGGGCTTAATCTCCAACGCCTTGTCGCAGTCGGCAACGGCCTTTTCGTAGTCGCCGGAATCGAGTTGGATCGCGGCGTGCTGCATGTGAAGTTCCGCCTGGCGGGGGTCGATCTCGATGGCCCTGTCAAAATCCTTCAATGCCTTTTGCAGGATCTTCGCAGCCTCATCGGACTTCACGCAGGCGTTGGCCTGGGAGTGATAGACTGTGCCGCGAGCGACCAGGACCATGACCTCGACCACCCGATCCAAGCCGCTGCCGAGTGCCTTGGTGAAGTCCTCAATGGCGTTGTCCTGCTTGTCAAGCTCCTTCTCCACCAATCCTCGCGTAAAGAAAGCCGTTGCGAACTTGCCATCGATTTTCAGGGCCTCCTCGCAGTCGGACATGGCCTGATCGAACTTCTTCATTTGCAGATACGCCGCGGCACGGCGCTCCCAGGCCTGGGCCGAATCAGGTTGGGCCTCCTTGGCACTCGTGAAATCGGAGATGGCCTGATTGAAATTGCCCTCGGCGAGAGCCTTCTGGCCGCTTTCGATCCACTCGGCTGCCGACTTTCTCTCCGTGGAAGAGTCGCCGCAACCTGTCAATGCCAGCAGCAAAATGGCCAGCGGCCAATAACGCGAAAGATCCATGGTATTTCCGGCATCTGCCGGGCCGAGAGTGTACGAACCCCGCCTGGGCCGCTGAATCACAAGATATGCGAGTACCAATCTCCTGTTATTATAACGTCAATTTCCATCGATAAGCCAGCCCACGACCTCGACCAGGCCGTCATTATCGTGCGTAGGCGCGATGCGGTCGGCAGCCGCCTTCACTTCGGGTACGGCGTTTCCCATGGCTACCCCCAGTCCGGCGGAACGAATCATGGGTATGTCGTTTACATCATCGCCCACGGCGCAGATTTCACCGTCCGCAATACCCCACTGGCTTGCCAAGCGGCGGACCGCAGTCCACTTCGATACGCCCGCCGGAATCAATTCACACATAAAGCCGCGATAGCGAGGGCTGCGAAGCACATGCGTAGCGATTTGCCCTGGCAGCGACGCGTGCAACAACCGCTCAATTGCCAACATTTCGTCGCGCGTACCCATTACGAAACCGGCGAATACCCCAGGCGGAGGGGAAATGAAAAAGTCCGGCCAAGCCCGGCCAGCCCCAGGGTTCAGCGTGAAATACTCGGCCAGGAAGCGATTTTCCCGGGGCTTCTCCGGTCGAAAGAAATCAAAGCCTTCGTGGAACGTATCTGCGTTGAGCAGGGCGTCGTAACCCGCCCGATCGAGTATCGCCAGCAGATCGCCCAACAGCCGCGCGTCGAACTCCGTCTTATAAAGCGTACGGTGGTCCGCGGGGTGTTTCACCAAGGCGCCGCTGGCCGTAACCAGCGGAACACAGATTCCCAGCGGCTCGACGAGGTGCAACGTATGTCGGTAGCGACGGCCCGTGGCTAGAACGACACGGATTCCCGCAGCCGTCGTGCGCCGCAAAGCCGCACGCGTGCCCGGTGTGAGGCGATCGCGGCTGTCAACCAGCGTACCGTCGACGTCGATGGCTAAGAGGCGGTAATGGGGAAGCATAGGTTATGTCAGAATAATGAAAGTTTAGGTCGCATAACTCGTCCTGCAGATCTTATCGCACCTTGCAAATTGCCGGCAGGCCGGTCACCGTTACACGTATTCCACGTGATTCCACATTTCTTCGGCTTCCAACACTTGGTAGATCAACATCAAACCCGAGATGATCTCTCTGACCGGCTTGTCTTGCGTGGCGTAGACGATTCCGGCATTTTCCGCCGCTGCCGCCAATCGAAGGAAATCATCGTTCTGGGTAAAGATCACGCGACCTTCTTCGCGAGCCCTGAGCAAGTGTTCTTCATCGGAAGCATTCAGCATACCGACCTAAGGGGTTCGCTGAACGTCCACTCCTCGTCTGCGAAGCGCACGCGCAACGGCCTTGCTGACGTGCTCGTCGGTATGATAGCGAATCTTGCTCATTCCCTCTGTTCTTGCAGTTTCGCTTTCAACTTCGAGCGAGTGGCATTTCGCATCGCGCCAACAAACGCCAGTCCTTCCTCGATGCTCTTGTCAATCTCCTCGCGGTGGGCAAAGTAGTAGGCAAGCGCCGCATAGACTTCCGCGAGCGTAAGATCGTACTCGTCGGCAATCTCATCAACGCTCTTGCCCATCCATTCGTGCCAGATGGCGATATTCTGCACGGCTATCCGGTGTCCCGCTACGCGTGGTTTTCCACCTACGATGCCCGGCGTGATTTCGATATACGGATTGGATCCCATGAAGACTACTCCTGTCCACTCCAACTTCATTCTACTTGCTTGGGAGAAAGGATTCAATTCGCCGTTCTCCGATTTCTTCTCGCCAGCGGCCTGGCCCATGGCATTTCACCCGTCATCCACCCGTCCCGATCCATTCCAAACTCGCATGTGTGCCCACGGCAGCACCGCGTCTTCGGCATAGGGTTGGTGCAGGATCGCGTTCAGATCGATGCCCGCGGCGGCGATCGCCTCCTGCCAGAGCCAGGGCCGCATCCGCTCGGCCCAAGCGTCCAGACGTGCGCCGCGCCGCCATGCGGTTTCGATCGCCTGGCCGAATCGCCGGTCACCGCGGCACAAAGCGGCCTCGATCAGCGTCGATTCCACGTCGGTGAACCGCAGGGTCACGCTCCGCATCCGCTTGCGCTGCCGCAAGTGCGCGTGGGCGTCCTCAAAGTACTCGCGCCGCTGCATGGCAGCCCGCTCGTAGGGCGTTTGCGGCTTGGGAATGAAGTTCGAAATGTTTGCCACCACCGCCGCATAGTGGCCCATCGCGCTCTTGCCTATCCGCGATATCTCTTCGGCCATGTCGATGATGCCGTCCAGATCGGCCGGCCCTTCGCCTGGCAGCCCACACATGAAATAAAGCTTCACGCGGGAAAAGCCGTTTTGCATCGCACGGCGGCAACCGGTGAACAGGTCCTCGTTGGCAATCGGTTTGCCGATCTGCAGCCGCATTTCGTCGCGGGCCGCCTCGGGCGCAAGTGTCAATCCGTCGCGCCGGTCGGTGTCCAGCAGGTCGCTAATCGAGCGCCAGCGAGAGTTCACCCGCAGACTGGGCATGGAAATACTCACGCCCAAGGGCCGAAAGATGGCGTGTAGCCGCGTCAACAACTCTTCGATCTGCGGATAATCGCTCGACGAAAGTCCCAGCAGCGAGATCTCACGATGCCCCGTGGCCTGATAGGCTTGCAGGGCCGCGGCCACGATCGTCTCCACGCGGCGGAAGCGGACCGGATGCTTTATAACGCGGCCCTGGCAAAAACGGCAACGCCAGGGACATCCCCGCATGATCTCGATGGCAACCCGCTCGTGGACACACTCGACGTACGGTACAACTGGGGCCAGCGGAATCGCGGCGGCGTCGAGGTCCTCGACCACGGCCGGCTCGATCGCCAATGACAGATTGTCGCGAAGTGGCCGCAGCCCTGCCGGACGCCCCTGGTCATCGAACTGCGGCTCGTAAAACCGCGGCGCGTACACATAGGGCAGAGCCGCGGCCAAGCGAGCCAGGGCCGCGGTCCGATCGAGCCCGGTCCGTCGCAACTCCAGCCACAGATCGCACGCAGCCGGCAGCGCGTCTTCGCCGTCGCCCAGGATGAAGGCGTCGATGAATCGGGCCATCGGCTCGGGATTCGCCGCACACGGACCGCCGGCCAGGATCAGCGGATCGGCCATGCTCCGGGATTCGGCCGTCAAGGGGATCCCGCCAAGATCGAGCATGGTCAGCACGTTCGTCGCACTGAGTTCATGTTGCAGGCTGAATCCGACGACGTCGAATTCCCGTAGGGGCGCGAAACTCTCCAGGCTCACCAGCGGCAGGCCCTGCTCCCGCAGCAGCGTTTCCAAGTCCGTCAACGGCGTGAACGCCCGCTCGCAGGCCCAATCGTTGCGGCCGTTCATGACCGCGTACAACACCTGCAGGCCGTAATGGCTCATGCCGATCGTATACGGCTCGGGGAACGCCAGGCAAAGCCGGCCCCGCACCGCTTGACGATCTTTGCAAATCGAATTCCACTCGCCACCGATGTACTGTCCCGGGAACTGCACTCGCGGTAGTACGCGGTTGATGAAGATATCTCGCAACGACGGGTCGGGCATGGGATTCGATTCCAGCTATACTGCTCGCGGTTGAGATTGTCACAATTCATACTAACCCGAAGCGTCAGCGAGGTAACGACTTAGCGACCTCGCTGACGCTTCGGGTTAGTATCAGTCGCAACCGCGAGCACAGCATCGCACGTCCTCATCGTAACGGGGTTTCTTGCCAATGGCAAGCCGACTGCATTTACGCTATCATGGGTTCTTGAGAAACTGCACCTTTCACCTTCCCGGAGTTTTGCCATGAAATCGCTAGTTGCCAGTGTTTGTCTCGTCGCCCTCGGACTTGGCCTGAGCGGAACCGCCACGGCCGGCCCCCCGGCAACAAAAAAGATCCGCGTGTTGTTGACCTATGGTGGCCACGATTTCGAGGAGAAACCGTTCTTTGCCATGTTCGACGCGCTGAGCGACGTCCAATACACTAAGGCCCCGCTGCCCAAGTCGGCCGGCCTGCTCAAGCCGGGCTTGGAGAAGGAGTACGACGTTATTGTGCGCTACGACATGGTGCAGAAAGTTTCGCCCGCGCAGGAAAAGGCCCTCGTCGAATTGCTGCAACGCGGGATCGGGTTGGTGGCGTTGCACCACAACCTGGGCGCACATCCGCAATGGGGCGAGTACCCCAAGATCATCGGCGGCAAGTATTGCTACGCCGTCTACCAGGCAGGCGACAAGAAGTACGGGCCATCCACGTACGAGCACGACCACGAGATGAAGATCGCCGTGGCCGACCACGAGCATCCGATCACCCACGGACTGGCCGACTTCGTTATCCATGACGAGGTTTACAACCACTGTTATGTCTCCCCGAATGTCCACGTCCTCTTGACCACGAATAATTCGATGAACAACCCCCAGATCGCTTGGGCGCACGAGTACGGCAAGAGCCGCGTGTTCTATTTTCAACTCGGTCACGACTCCCAGGCATGGAAGAATCCGGCCTATCCCGAAATCCTGGCCCGAGGCATTCGCTGGGCGGCCGGCAAGTAGAGGATTTAGGGATGCTCTTTTCCCTACAAAATGTCACGAAGACCTACGGCGCAGTCACGGCCCTGCGGCAACTGTCGGTGGACGTGCCGACCGGCGCGGTGGGACTCCTCGGTCCCAACGGGGCGGGCAAGACGACCTTGATCCGCACCCTGCTGGGATTGATCAAGATCAATGCCGGGACGGGCAAGGTCCTCGACATGGACGTCCGCCGCCAGCGGCTCAAGATCCGTCAGGCCGTAGGATTCGCGCCCGAGGATGAATGCCTTTTCCCCGGTGTTGCCGGGATTGATTTTGCGGCGTATGCCGGCCAACTCTGCGGCATGTCGCGGAGCGATGCCTTACAGCGGGCCCACGAGATCCTCAACCACGTCGGCCTGGGCGAGGCCCGCTACCGCCCGGTCGATTCCTATTCGACCGGCATGAAACAGCGGTTGAAGCTGGCGTCGGCCCTGGTCCACGATCCGCGGCTGTTGATTCTCGACGAGCCGACCAACGGCATGGACCCGGCCGGCCGACAGGAGATTCTGGAACTGGCCCGCGACCTGGCCCACGGCAAGGAAATGAGCGTACTCTTTTCCAGCCATCTTCTGCCCGACGTGGAGTTCGTCTGCGATTATGTCATCGTGCTGGGTCAGGGACGGTTGCTGGCCCAGGGGGAAATTCGCGAGTTGAAACAACGGCACGACCAGTGCTTCGAAGTCCGCGTCAAGGCCGATGCCCCAGCCTTCGCCCAGCGTCTGCGCAAGTCGAACTGCAACGTCAAGGAGCAGGACCACTCCCTGCTGGTGCAATTGCCGCCGGGCCAGTCGGAAAGGCTCTTGTGGTCGCTGGCCGCGGAAGCCGGCCAACAGATCCGCCACCTGCGGCCCCAGCAGAGCACGCTGGAGGAGATCTTCTTGAAGGCTATCGAGTAGAGGGGCAACAGGAGCAGCGATCGATCATGCCGATCTTCGACCAAGGATACCAGCACTGGAAAGGCAAGCTGACCGGCCATGCCTGGCGATGGCTGGCCATTACCCGGCAGGGCCTTCGCGTGCAACTCAAAGGGCGCTATGTCCGCCTGCTGTTGGTCCTGGCCTGGATGCCCGCGATGGCGTTGGTTTCCGCATTGGCCATTTGGGGATTGATCGAACAAGGGGTGCTGGGCGCGGATCTGGTGACCATGCTCAAGTCGCAAGGCGTTGTCGACGACCTGCAATCGCTCCGGCAGGCAATTTGGACCATAGCCTACTCGTTGTTCTTCAAGGTCGAACTGTATTTCATTTTGTTGCTGGTGACGTTGACCGGTCCGAACCTGATCAGCCTCGACCTGCGCTACAATGCCTTGCCGCTGTACCTTTCGCGTCCTATTACCCGGCTCGACTATTTTCTCGGCAAACTGGGCGTGATCGCCGTACTGGTGGCCGCCGTGGCCGTTTTGCCGACGATGGCCGCGTACCTGCTGGGTGTCTGTTTCAGCCTGGACCTGACGGTGGTCCGCGATACCTGGCGGCTCTTGCCCGCCAGTATCCTCTACGGCCTGGTGATTGTCGTATCCGCCGGGACGCTGATGCTGGCCCTGTCGTCAATGTCGCGGCGGTCGTTATATGTCGGCCTGACATGGGTCGGGCTGTGCGTGATCAGTTGGATGGTCGCCGGTGTGCTCGGCCTAGTTCGCCTGGAGAGTCTTGACAATCAGGTTGCACGCGAAGCGGAGGCGGCGCAGCGCGACAAGGCGCAACAGGAACTTGAGCGCGTACGGCAGCGCCCGAAGGACGATTCGCAGGAGTTCGACGAGATGGACTTTACTCAGCCGCTCGAGGAAAGCGACGCTTCCCCCGTTCCCCCGCAACCGCCGGTCCTTCCGCCGCGGAAAAGGCCCGGCCAGTCCCGGCGGTTCGATTGGCAAGAGCGCCAGCGGCTAGTACATCAGGAAGACGTGAAGTCGCGGAAGACCAATTGGCGGCCGCTGTTCTCCTACGCGGACAATATCGATCGCCTGGGGGCGGCGTTGCTGGGCACGGACGCTGCCTGGGTGCAGATCGGCCGCGTCTACGAGCGACGGCGGGTTCAAGTCGAATCGATGGCAGGCATCTCGCCGGGCGGCTGGTCGAACAACTACAACTATAAAGCGGAACCGGCCAACGAGCGTTGCCTGGCGGAGTTGTGGAACGTACCGCAATATCCTTGGACCTGGTCGGCTGCCGTCTTGGCCGGCCTCTTGGGGCTTTCCTTATGCATCTTGAGCACGCGAGTGAGATCGCTGGACCGCCTGCGATGAACGCCGTCATCGAGTTCGACGGAGTCTCCAAGTGGTACGGCAACGTGATCGGCCTGAACAAGTTGACGGTGCGGATCGCTGCCGGCGTCACCGGCCTCTTGGGGCCCAACGGCGCCGGCAAATCGACCATGCTGCAACTGGCCACCGGGCAGCTCCGCCCCAGCCAGGGAGAGGTCCGCGTGCTCGGCCACCGGACATGGAACAATGCTGCCCTGATGCGGCACATCGGCCTCTGCCCCGAGCAGGACGCCTTCTACGAATGGATGACGGGGCTGGGCTTCGTCCGCACCTGCGCGCGATTGACCGGAATGAGCCTGCGCAAGGCCACAGCCGCCGCCGAGAAGGCCATCGCCCGCGTCGGCATGACGGACAACATGGGCCGCAGAATCCGTGGCTACTCCAAGGGCATGCGGCAGCGGATCAAGCTGGCGCAGGCCCTGGTCCACGAGCCGCGCGTGCTGCTTTTGGACGAGCCGTTTACCGGCACGGACCCCGTGGCCCGCCGCGACCTGAGTGCCGTTATCCGCGAACTGGGCGAAAGCGGCCATAGCGTGGTGGTTTCCAGCCACGTGTTGCACGAAGTCGAGACTCTGACGACGAACATCGTTCTGGTACACCGCGGACGCCTCGTGGCCGAGGGCCAGATCCAGCAAATCCGCGATCTCATCGACCGCCACCCCCACCGCATCATCCTGGTCTCGGACGACTATCGTTCCCTGGCCGCCAAGTTGGTCTGCTGGGATGACGTCGAGGGTGTGAACGTGCTTCGCGACCGGCAGGCGCTCTTGATCGAGACCCGCACGCCCGATTCCTTCTATGCCCGGCTGCCGGCGATTGCCTTGGAGACGGTTACGCCCATTCGCGAAGTCTACTCCGACGACAATAACCTGGAAGCCGTGTTCAAGTACCTAGTGGGTAAATGATGGAGCCTGCAACCGTTGTCGGCCACGATGCCGTTCGCCTCTCGCGGATTCCCAACTTCCGCGGCTTGTTCGCGCTGCTGGTGTTGGCCCTGCGGCAACAGGTCCGAGGTTGGCGGCTGATCATCCTGGGGCTGCTCTTCCTGTTGCCGGGCGCATTGGCGGCGATCGTCTACGAAGCGGCGCCCGCGTCGGCGCGGCGTTCGTCCCCGGCAGAGGTCTTTGACTTTGTCTTCCTTTTCATGCTGATTCCGCATGCCCTGGCCCCGCTGGCGGCGCTGCTCTGCGCGGGCGGCATCGTGCGCGACGAAGTCGAGGAACAGACGCTGACTTACTTGCTGTTGCGGCCGTTGCCGCGGATGGCCATCTACACGGTCAAGTTGCTGGCTGCGTTGATCATTGCGGCCCTCTTGACGTCGTTCTTTACCGTGGCCACGCTGGTGTTCATCGCCTGGTTGAGCGGCGAACCGCCAACCGTAGGTTACGTCGCGCAAGGTATGACGATCGCTGCGATCTTCAGCCTGGCCCAGGTCGCTTATTGCGGGCTGTTCGCCCTGCTGGCGCTGCTCATGCGGCGCGCGCTGCTGGTCGGCGTCATCTATATCATTTTCTTCGAGGGACTTCTTGCCACATTCGACACCATCGCCCGGCGGATGACGGTGATGTACTACTTTCGCCTGCTCGTGCTCCGCTGGCTGAATCCGGCCAGGGGCGTTACGTGGGAGTTCAACCTGAAGACCGCTCCCACGGCGGCCAATTGCGTGCTGACGCTGCTTGTCGCAGGCTTTGTCTTGGCAATCGTCGGATCGCTGATCTTCGCCAGTCGCGAGTTCCGCATGAAGACGCCCGAGGGCGAGTGATTCGCTTCCGCCCCTATTTGAACGCGCAAGTCATTCCGCCGGGATGCGACGGATTGCCAGGGCAAGCATGATCCAGGCCCAGCCGCTGAAAATCAACTCCAGGCCGACCAACAGGCCGATGACCCAGACCGCGCTCACAGGCAACTGGCGATAGATCGCCAGTCCGACGAGGAACGTGACGCCGCCGTTCAGGAGCGTCCAACCCCACTGCGCATGGCGGGCCGTAAGGGCCGCCATCATGCGAAACAGGCCCATGACCATGAACGACACGGCCAAGTAGACGGTGACCATCAAGATCGAGAGCAACGGCCGCTCGGAAGCCACGAAGCCGCCGGCCAGGTAGAGCATGCCGACAAGCACGTTCACCAGGAAGCCGCTCCACTTGCCCGTAAAGAATGCGCCGATCAACGTGGCCACGCCGGCCACCAACAAGAGGATCGACAAGACGCTGATCGCAGCCACGCTGGCGGCCAGCGGAAATGTGATCGCCGCAATGCCGCAGATCAGCAACAAACCTCCCAACAGCACGAACCACCACCAGTGCGAGCGGACGTGGTGCAGTTCGTGCCGGACAACGGTCCCGGCTGTCGGGGCGGAAGGGATGATTTGCGGTTCTGTACTCATGGTTCGTTCCTTTTCGTAAAGTGATGAAGACGATGCGGTTTTCTGGGGCCAAATCCGGAAGTCATTCGGCGGTCGCCCCCAACTCTCAGTTGCTTGTTGTCTGGCTGGCTTCAGGTTGTTTCATCCGCACGAGCAGTTCCTGCTCGGTGCGGTCCGCCCCGTAATGCACGAGTGCGGTCGATTCGTTCATGGTAAGGTTATAAAGGCCGGTCTCGACGACCAGGCCCTTGCCGCCCGCGACCCGCCAGGCTACGCGCTGGGTCTTCTTGTCGACCGCGCCGGTCACGGCCTGGTTGGCCTGCGTGACTTGGTCGAAGTAGTTGCCGCGGATCGCGCCGTCTTTGTCGACGGCCAGTTGGAAGATCATGCTGGGTGTCTTCTTGCCTTCCTCCGTCAAGCCGAAGACGCCTAGCGGCAACCACTGCTGGTCGTCGGAGGCCTGCGCGCTGGCCGTCGAGTCGGCCAGCGTGGCGGCCTGCTGGTAATACTGCTGGCTCGTACCGGCAAGCTGACCGGCATAGTAGACGTTGTCGTCCTGGTAGACGATGTCGTTGCCGTAGTTGTAACCGTAAGGCGTGGTGCAGTCGAACCAAGGGCCGAGCGTGCCCCAGGCAACCGGCGTCCAGACTGCGGCGGCCCAGTCGGCGGCCGAATAGACTGCCGGATACCAGGCCCAGGGATGCGCCGCGCACCAGGCTCCCGTGTACATTCCGCGACCCGCGCACCAGCCGTTGCAAGCCACGCCCTGGGCATGGCACCAGGTGGGCGACCAGGCGCGCGTGCCGTACGCCGCGTGACCCCGGCTGGTGACGGTGGTCCCGTTGACTGCCGTGCCCGTGCCGGCATAGCGTCCGGCGGTCGTGCCATAGGGACCGGTCGCAATGCCGCGACCGGCGGTTGTGTCATGCGTATAGACATTGCCGTCGGGAGTCTTGATGGCCGTCCCGCTGGCAAAACGTCCGCCAGCCGCCATGCCGCCCGGACCAATTGCCGCGCCCTGTACGCCTACTGCGCCATGCGCGATGGTCGTGCCGTCGGGACCTTGATAAACGCGCCCTGTGGCCCCGCCGCGGAAGGCCTCAGCGCCTTCCGGCCCCGCGGCAACACCACGGGCGCCGTAGGCCCCGTCGGCTGCATGAAAGCCGCCGTCGGTGGGCAGATCAAGGAAGTTATTGAGCTGGCCGCGATTCACCGAGGCGTTGTAATCGCTAGCGTGGAATCCACCCGCGCCATAGCCGCCTGCGGAGAATCCGGGGGCGCGGTAACCGTTGAAATCGCTACTACGATCGACGCTGCCGCCGTAGCTGCTGCGATCGAAACCGCCGTAGCTGCTGCGATCAACGCTGCCATAGCTGCTCCGATTAAAACTGTCCCCGCCATAGCTACCTCGATCGAAACTGCCGCCGCCGTAACTGCCGCGATCGAAACTGCCGCTACTAAAGCTGCTGCGATTGAAAGTGCCGCCGCTAAAACTGCCGCCCCGGAAGCCACCGAAACCGCGGGCGTAGACGGTTGCCGGAAGGCAACCAACGCCAATCGCCAGAACACAGATCACCGTAAGGAGTTTATTCATGAGTGTCACCATAAGATCAATGGGTTACGATCCGATCAAAGACAACTTCGGGTGTGTCGGGCAAGGATGCCTCGCCCATTGTACGTGCCACCGACCGCCAGCCCAGCACGTTGTCTTCGCCCGGTACGCGGATCAAGAGATCGCGCGACGAGGTGGGCGTGCCGTCGGCAAGGACGCCCGTCGTCTCAATCTGCCAGCCCTCCGGCGTGGCCGTCCAGACGCCCGTGCCGTATCCGCCGGAGGCGTCGAACGACCAGGAGCGGATCTTGCCGGCGTTGGGATCCCAGCCGATAATCTGCTTGCCGCTGGAGACCACGATGCCGTCGTCGCTGACCTTGTACTCCCGTTCCAGGAAGCTCTTGTTGGCAAACCAGCGGATCTTCGACTCCCGCGTTGTGCCGTCCCGTTCGGTTTTCCAAGTGCCGACCAGCCAAGCCAGGCTTTCGACGCGAGAATGGTTCGAAGCGACCGCGACTTTCGCCTCGCGCACGCTGGCCATCAGCCACCTGCCGCCTGTCAGCACGTGGCAGGCCGTATAGCGGCTGATCACGGGCGGGCCGGCATGCTCGGCCGAGACCTGGCTGATGCCGTCTTCGATCGCCATTTCCGGCGTGGGAAATTCGACCGACTTGACAGCCACCGAGATCTTGGCGCCGGGATAGGTCTTGAAGAGCCTCGCGTATTCGTCGCGGATGGCTGTTTGGCCGCGGAGGATCTGTCCCTCGTCGTCGGCAACGGAGGCGGCCGCGGTGAACATCGCGCTCAGAGCGCCAGCGTCACCGCGATTGAAAGCCTCGACGAAGGCCTTGGCCGTGGCGCGGATGGCCTCGGCCGAAGGCTTTGGCAACGCCGGTTTGGCACGCGCCGCGGACGCTGGCGATTTGGATTTCGGACGATCGGCCGCAGTGAGCGACGCGGCCAGAAGAAGGACCGCGAGAGGCACGATGGCCAAGCTGCGTACAATTCTCTGAATCATTGGGGAATGCTCCTGGGATAAAGTGGACGAGCCCCTCCTGGGCATTCGGCAGACTAAACAACCTCTCACGACTCCGGGACTCCGTCAACCATGCCTGTAGGGAACGGACTCCGCGCCGTTCCGGAAGACTCGCAACGCCACGGAGGGCGTTCCCTACAGTAAGTGTCCCAAAATCGCGAAAAGTTATTTTGGATATCCTGCTAATGGTATAGGTAAGTCTAGCATAAATTCCAGCCGTTATTCGCTGGCCCGGTTATTTCGCTGGCCCTCTTGTTCCAGCAGCTTGATATCAGCGGGCGACAACTTCGGCCGATCGATCTTGACGGTCAGCTTGTTCAGCTTCGCCGTGAGCGCAAATGGACACTGGTAATCCTCGTCGCAGACGGGCGTGCCGGTATCGGAACCGATGTCGAAGCTCTCGTCCCATTGCAGGATGATGGGGAGCGTGCGTTCCATCTTCTGCGTGGCAACCTGCTTGCCGTCCACCTTGAGCGTGCCCGTGCCGCTGCGGCCCGCGGTGAGGTTGGGCTGAGGCTGAACCAGCCGCGTGGCCACCGACGCATCCAGCGGCAACACCTGGTACTTCTTCGCCTCAACAAGGGACAATTGCTTCATCTCCTGTACCTTGGCGGGATACTTGGCCGCCACGTCTTCGTCCTGCGTCCAGTCCTTGCTCAGGTCGTAGAGTTCCCACGTGCAGTTGTTTTGCCCGCCGATCGTGGTTGTCGCGGCGGGCGAACCCGGCTCGCCGCTGGTCTGCGGCGCTGCGGCCGGATTGCTGGCCGCCGGGCCGCGCCGCGGACGGCGCAACAACTGGGCGGAACTCGTCGGCAACAGGCTCAACACGATTACCGCTGCCAGCCCAGCCACAAGCGGCCTGCGGCAGCACCGATTCACACTCACTCCCTTCCAGACTTGCATCCTAAAGGTCCTTTTCAGGGCGGTCACAAATCTACGGGTTCGCTCGGCCGCCCCCCTGCTTCGGCGCGCGCAGCCCAGAATACCTCCTGGCTGGACTTGATTGCCCAGAATCGTTACTTCAGCAGTATTATACCGACGCAGACAAGGCACCGGCCGAGAAAATCGATGATCGTGTGAGCGGGTCACGGCGCGTGAGGTCGCGAAAGGCATGGTCTGTTTAGAAAAGGGGATGGTTCAATTCTTAGGTGGTTTGGGTAACAGCACCAATAGTTGCGACGCCAATCTTATGGGTGGTTCTTGCCCGACCTTGCCCAGAATCAAATTCTCTATGTCAGGAAAAAGTGCTTCCAGGGGCATTTCTCCAGCCTTGGCCGGCGCGACCAACCACCGTATCGGGGCAGGCAGTCGTGTGACCTGGTCACAAAAAGGGGCCTTTTCGCGCTTCTGCGGCGATTTTGCATGTCCACGGATGTATTCGGCTTCCACTAAAGGTATTGCTCACACGGAGAAAACTGCGGGAATACGATCACTTGACACTCTAATGATTATTTCGGCACAGCCAAAGGCCGTGGCCATTTTTGTGCCACTTTGTGCTATTTCCTAGCCACTTTGTGCCATTTCGTACCACTTTGTGCCATTCTGTGCCAAATGTGTTCATGCGTACAGTATATAGGAGTAGGACACATGGCGCTTTCTTTGAGATATTTGAGTACAGAGTCAGAAAAATAATTAATTGCTGCCACGGCAAGTGCGGCGGTTCGCGACCCTTGCGCGGGTGTAGGGTGGGTCGAGGCACGAGACCCACGCGCCACAGCTTTAGGCCGTTCCGCGCAGCCGCCGGCGCGCGGACGCCGACTTGGGCGGGTCGGCGCCGCGCATTGCTAATGGCCCCCGGTTCGCTACGCCGGGGGCCGGTCAAATTGTCAAAGAACAAATGCACGCGCCGAGTATTCAGGCGTGGCTGAATTGTCTGCAGCGCGCTTTATACCCTACAATACGCAAGAAATCTCGCGCCCATTGCGCCCGGGACGCGAACTTGCGTCGCAAGTCCAATCGCTCGTTGCACTTTCGGCATCTTTACATCCGTTGGCGCCGTGATCAATCGGGAGCTGCGATTCAAGGCCGATTCGCCCGGCTGCCCAATAACAACTCGAATTGTAAACGCCACCGCCGGCCCCGTGCCGGCGGAGCGAGTGTTTTTGACCACTACCAGCCACGGCAATCTCCCAATTTCGTCGCCTTTCGCGTGCTGCCCGCCCGGCGGGGCACCCTCTGGGTCAGGCGGACAGCACGCGAAAGGCGACGAGGAAATGTTGCGGAGGGCACGCTTGTATCCGCCGCAATCTGGCCAAGATCAACTACCGCATCCAAACCGAGGCGATCAAGGAGAACCTTGTACCGCCTGAGTTGAGCGCACACGAAACCAACTTGGTTTATGCCTCGGAGGCAGCAGTACTGTACCAGGACTTGCTGCGGCACGATCCGTTCTGTTCTTGCCCCGAAGGGGCCGCAACATACCAGCCCAGGGCAACACCCTGGGACAGTATCCGGCATGGCCCCGTCAGCCCTGAAGGGGCGAAACAATCGGTAAGGTGCCGTCATCGAAAAGCAGGCGAGCAGATCGCGTTCGCCGTGTATCGGGTCTCGCCGGGGTCAGGCTTTCGCCGGGGTCGGCTTATCGCCGTTTCAGCCGCACGCGGGTCTCATGCACGATCTCGATTTTGACGCTGTGCCAGTTCCCATGTTCCCGGATCGCTCGGTCGATGGCGTTTAACGGCCTGGTTGTCGCTCATATCCGCCAAGCTGACACGCAGGTCGGTGAAGCCCTCGTGGGTCAAATCCGAGCGTCGGGGTCCGCGTCGGCGACGCTAGGGCTGATGGCCTGCGACCTCAGCGAACTTCGGAAGAACGACTCGCGCAAGCAGGCAGTTGCCTGGCTGCTACGGAAGCACACGACGGTTAGCAACTACCGGCTCAGGCCGGTACTGCCCATCTCTCACGGCAAAGTGGAAAGTGCCGGCCCGACGCCGCTCTGCGGTTGTCGGGCGTTGCAGCGGGCGTTTTTCAGAAAGCAGGGCAACGGTCCTCCGCGGATCGGCACCGTGAAGCTTACGATCGGCGACCAGCCACGAGCCGCCGCCCGTCTGCACGCCCAAAATCGGGGGACACGATACTGGTTTTCCGCGCTTTTCGAGATTCGATCGAAAACCAGTAACATGTCCCCCGATTTCTGTCCCCCGATTTCAGTTTCGCGATATCTGCGCTCGGCGCGGCGAGATCAACCCGTGGCAGCAGGAGTCGCTGGCGCGGCTGCTGCACAAGCTCCCAGGCGGTGCTGGACTTCGTCGACGAGCCGCGGCTGCGGGACACGTCGAAATCGGGGGACACGATACTGGTTTTCCGCGCTTTTCGAGATTCGATCGAAAACCAGTAACATGTCCCCCGATTTCTGTCCCCCGATTTCAGTTTCGCGATATCTGCGCTCGGCGCGGCGAGATCAACCCGTGGCAGCAGGAGTCGCTGGCGCGGCTGCTGCACAAGCTCCCAGGCGGTGCTGGACTTCGTCGACGAGCCGCGGCTGCGGGACACGTCGGTGCTCAATCCGCACTGGGTCACCGACGGCGTCTACCGGCCGCCGGCACGGGGGAGACGGAAAAAGAGCATGGCGGCACGGCGGTAGTGGCCAAACGTCGCCGGCCACCGCACAGGGCCGGGCGAGCGGAAGAGCAACGCGCCGCCAAACGAGCGCGTGCGGTTCGAGGCCAGTCCCCATGGCCATGACGAGCAAGCCGCAGCGCGCGATAATGGGCCCGGCGGGCCTTCGCAAACTCGCCGATCCGGCTTGCCACTCCCACGTAGGTCGCGTACATCGCCGCCTGGATCGGCCGCACCGCAGTGAGAAGATAAGACCAAAGAAGGGACCGATCTTGCGAAGTGAATCTTCTTGTCGTACATCTTCCTCGTCATTAGATTTGCTGCGTGTCGCCTTTTTCACCTCCAGGGCCAGCGAGGCAGAATATGCGCGAGAAACCGACTGACGCCGAGGCCACTGGTCTTGCTAGTCACCCATAGCGCTGCCCTGCCAGGCGCGTTCTCGGCTCGATCGTCACCTCGCCATACAGGGTTGGAAGGACTTTTGATAGTTGGTATGATGTTGACGGAGAGTTCGGTTCTTTCACTGAGCTCGTTACTGTCGTGGTTTTTCGATTGGCCCTGTACAGGGCCGGCGATATCGTCAAACCGGCCCACCCTAAACTTTTGAACTAGGAGACGCAGACTATGCACCAGACGCAAACTACAACCCTTGACCGTCGCACGTTTTTGACTGCCGCCGGGTGCGCTGTGGCGGCGGCCGCGGCGCCGCGCCTTTCCTGCCTGGCCGCTGCCGAGCCCGCCGCCAAGGCATCCTGGAAGATGCGGCTTTCCACCTCGACCGTGCATTTCAGCTCGTTGCCGATCGAAGATGTTTGCCAACGAATTGCCGCCTTGGGGTTCGAAGGCATCGATATCTGGTGTCCTTCCAAGATGTTCGGTTGCCCGCAACTCGACGAGGTCGAGAAGCGTCTGGGACCCGCAGGGCTGAAGGACCTGTTGGCGAAGCATAAGCTGAAGCTCTACTCCTTCACCTGTTACTTCGGGGTTTATCCCAGGTATGCCGAGCTATTCGGCAAGGTCGGCGGTGGGGTCGCGGTTCGCGAGTCGGGCGACGGCGAGGCGACGGGCAAGGACCTGACAGCCCGGATGAAGGCCTTTCTGGAGAAGCTCAAGCCCGAGCTGGAGCTGGCCGAGAAGCATAACGCCTACCTCGCCGCGGAGAACCACACGGGGCGCTTGCTCAACTCGCGGGATTCCTTCAAGGCCTTCGTCGATCTGAACCGTCACCCGCGGCTGGGCATTGCCCTGGCCCCCTACCACCTGCAAGCTGGGAACATCTCCGTGGAGGAGATGATCGGGATTTGCGGCAAGCAATTGTTCTACTTCTACGCCTGGCAGCACCAGGAAGGCGTGCGGCAGTTGCCCGGCGTCGGCCCGACCGATTTCACGCCCTGGATCGCCGCTCTGGCCAAGGCGGACTACGCCTGGTATGTCAATCCCTTCATGCACGGCGTTGTCGCTCCCGCGGAAATGAGCAAGGGGCTGGCCACCGCCAAGGAATACCTCGCGAAGTGCTACGCCAAGGCCATGGGGTGAAGCCTGCGGGTCTTCTTCATCGAGATTCGCCCGCTGACCTGGACTTCGACGCCTGGCAGGTTCCCTCGCTTGCCGTATGGCAACCTAACTATACAGGTCAAATTTGCGGCCGCGTCAAATGATTGAGAATTGCCAATTGCAAATTAACAATTTGCAGTTTGCAATAGCTTTCATCTTCCAGAGGTGGGGCCGCTACCCGGACTCAGGGTACCTTGTTTTCTTTCAAAAAACCTGGCATACTGATTTTTTGCTGGCCAGGACCGGGTGGTCTACCACTCGTGTTGAGAGTTCCCCGAATCCGGCCATCCAGGTTTTGTGAGAAAGGAAAGAACGATGAACTGGTACCTCGAAGTGCTGAAGAAGTACGCGGTGTTCGATGGTCGCGCGCGGCGTACAGAGTATTGGATGTTCTTTTTGTTCAATGTGCTTATCTGGATAGGTCTGTCAATCGTGGGAGCGATCGTCGGTCTCAGGCTTGCCAACGGCGTCGACGTCTTGAGTAGCCTCTACGCCCTTGCCGTCTTTATCCCCGGCATTGCCGTTTGTATTCGTAGGCTTCACGATATCGGCAAGGCCGGCTGGTATCTGTTGGTTGTCCTCATTCCGTGTGCCGGACCCTTTAT
This sequence comes from uncultured Planctomycetaceae bacterium, assembly GCA_964615095.1. Classification (GTDB taxonomy): domain Bacteria; phylum Planctomycetota; class Planctomycetia; order Pirellulales; family Thermoguttaceae; genus JANXQG01. The sequence goes on from CAZTPX010000018.1 coordinate 43,055, forward strand.
CCTTCTTTACTTTCTGGTCCAGGACAGCCAGCCGGGCCCCAACCAATACGGTCCGAATTCCAAAGGCTTGTAGCCAGGTAGGATCAACCCTTGGGCAGACGAGAGGAACCCTCGCCGACCATGCTGCGCACGGCGTCCGCGTCGGGCTAGTGTTGATCAATTTTGTTGCCGGCGTAATAAGGGCAGCCGCAGAAGACAGCACCCCCACCGGACGCCTGCGGTTCCGGCAACCCAACGTACCGACCGTCGACGACTTGCCAGCGATAGGCAAACGGGGCGCTGCTCACGCGCACATATCGCTTGTCGCTCCAATCCCAGCGAAACAGCGTTTCCAGGTCGTAGACCGTTGGATGCGTGGCGTTTCGGTCCAGTTGCCAGCGATCGTCGGCGCCGAGACAAAAATAGACGATCCCGCTCAGACCCACACGTTGGGCTAACTGCTTGTCCACTTGCTCCAGTCGGGCGACCTTGGCCTCGAGGCTCTCGCGAATGTCCAGTGTCCGCGACGATTGGGTTGTGCCCGCGCCCAGCGCATTGGAGAATCCTCCGTCCGGCTGGCGAATTGCCCAGACGCGCCGCTGCAAGCGTTCGGAATAGTGGCTGTAAACGCAACCCGCTCGGGCTTCGCTCGCGGCCAGCGGCACGAGGGCATTGACAATCGGATCGTAGCGCAAGAGTCGCTTGTCGGGTGCCGGGGCATCCGCTCCCAGTGTAGAATCGGCACAGAGCGTCGCCCACACTATCAGACCGGCGCCTAGTCTAAGAAAGACATCTCGTAGCGATGGCAAGCACATCGGCCATGAACTCCTGGCGTGTTTCTTGGGCTGGAGCCTCTCAAGGTCCGAGGGCAACTGGCGTTGCGCTGATCCGCCCCAGCGCCCGCACCGCCTCTAAGCGAACGTCGTCGATATCGTCGCGCAACAGGTTGGTGAGGCCCGGAACAGCTTCTTTGGCTGCCGGACCGATTTCGCCTAAGGCCGTTGCAGCGGCCATCCGCACGCGGTACTCGCAATCGCCCAGCACGGCGGCCAGGACGGGAACCGATTGCTTCGCTTCCGGCCCCATCCTTCCCAGTAATACGGCAGCCGACATGCGCACACCCGGATGCCCGTCGCCGAGCGCAGCGGCGATCAGCGGCCTGGCGTCGTCCGCTTTCGCAGAGACTGTCGTCAGGCTATGCAGGACCGCGATTCGCACGGCCGGATCATCGTCGGCCAAGTGCCGCTTGAGCGCCGGCAGGGCCGCTTGGGCCGGCTTGCCGATCGCGCCCAGCACCTCGCTCACGTGCTGGCGGACCTTCCATCGCGAGTCTTCAAGCAAGGCCATCAGTTCCGGAACGGCGCCCTTCGCGGTTGGGCCGATTAGCACCAGCGCCGCCGCGGTTGCACTGCCTACGGCCGCATTGGGGTCCCGCAACAGGGGCGTCAGGGCCGGCACGGCCTTCTCCGCTGCCGCGCCCATGTTTCCCAGCGCGGTGGCCGCAGACTGGCGGATGGCTGGCACCTCGTCGCGCAGCGATACGGTCAGGGCCGGTATTGCGCCTTTGGCGTCGGCGCCAAGTTTTCCCAGGTAATCCGCCGCCCACAACCGCACGTTCCAGCGCGGATCGGTCAACGCCTTGGCAAAGTTCGGAACTACCGAGTTGACCACTACGCCTGACGCCCCCGGTTCCAAACTCATGTAACTTCCCTGGGTTTGCGTGTCGGACGGCAGCGGAACCGTCTCGGCGGGTTGGGGCGCAGACGGTGTCGGCGGGGCCCCGATGCCCTGTCCGGCGACTACGATCAACAACAATCCAATTCCCAAAAAGCAACTTGCCAGCTTCATTTTTGTCACTCCTAACCGGGCGAAACAGACACAGTACATATCCATCCTAGGTTACCTATACATCCAAGTCAACCGACGCAGGGCACTTACCGTCTGCCGTTTCTAACCTATTCTGCCGGCCGATCTTAGCGATTCACGGGCACTTCCACTTTGGGGTGCAGGCCGGATCGGCGACTGCGCTGGAGTCCCGCCTTTAGGCGGAATTCCCCTCGATTCCGCCTAAAGGCGGGACTCCAACGGGCGTTTCCACCTAAAAGCGGAGAGCCGATTCACGGGCTTGCCAGGGCGTGTTCCCGCAGGATCCGCGCGAGTTCATCCACACTTGTGTCGACCTTGTTCACGCGGGCATGGCGGGCGGAAACCAAGAACTCGCTGCTGGCTCCCGGCAGCCGCGCGCTCGATGCGCGTACGATGCCGTCGGCCGCCTCGCCGTCCAACGCCGTGAACTGCGCGCCGATAATGGAATGCCAGCGCACGCAACGACTGATGGGCATGCAGGCCATGGCTTTTAAGAGAGGATTGTCCGGCTCGAGAAGATCGATCGCCGTAGGCTTCTTGGATTGCAGGAACTCACGGAAGATGTCACGATTGTCGTCGATCAGGCCGCGATATTTGGCCTCTTCCTCGGCGGAATAGTGGACCAGCTTCGAGAAGGCGCGGCCGACCAGTCGCCGGGCCACGCTCGAGCCTTGGTGCGGAGTGGCCATGAACACGACACGTTTCACCAGTGGCGAGGGATCGAAATAGAAGCTGGCCCGTAACTGCTCTTTTACGTCGGCAGCCGCGCGGACCGCCTCCAGCGGCTGCCGCGCCGCGTGCTGCCAGAAAATGTCGTACGAATAGCTGACCTGGAGTTGGACCACCAAGCCGCCCAAGCTGTGCCCGACGAGCACCATCCGCTGCAGCGCCGCGTCGCGGTGGAGGGGATCGAAAGCCTCCCGGGCGACAAGCAGCTTCTCCCGCAGGCTGGCCGCGGATTCCAACAGGTCGCCGCCCGTCGGATATTGGAAGTACCAAAACTGAAACTGCCGATAGATGTCGCCTTGCGCCCGCAGGCGATTGACCGCGTCGTCCCAAGTTTGCGGGCTGGACCCCAGTCCATGTACGAAAACGACGGGGATCTTGCCGGGCTGATAAGGCTCCATCAAGACGAGTTTCGGTTTCATGTCGGTGTCGCCCGGATCGAAGAAGCCTTCGATGTAGCGGCGCGGCGCTTCCTGCTTCATGCAAATGATCGAGGCGGTGAGATCCCGGTCCAGTGGCCAGGTTGCCGCGCCCACGGGCCGGGAGTCGAAGGCCAGCGGATTATAGAACTCCAAGACTGCGTGGTCCTGCGACTGCCGCAGGATGGCGGTCACCGGAAAAAACTGCCGCTGCTGGAAATAGGTTTCGTCGCAGCCCGCTTGTCGCACGGCCACCAGCGACATGCCGACGCCCGGCGTGTGGTAATAGTGCTCCAGGTCGCGATCATTGAAACCGGTGGCAGGCAGCACCTGGGAGAAATCGCTTGGCTTCCAGGCAAAACCGTAATAGGAAATTGGCACGACCCGGACGCCTTGGGTGGTAACGATCGTCAGGCGGCCGCGGGGATCGAGGCGGCCCTGGCGATTGGCCTGCGCGAGCAGGCGGGCAAGGCCCTTCTGATAGGCCGGCAAGGCGGCCGCGTTGCCGATCTCGATTTGCCGCCAGCCCGCGAGAACGGCCTCGAATTCACGTTCCGTCGCCAGCCCTTGCTCGTCCGCCGGGACCGGCCTGGCGGCGGTGTAGACAAAGGGGGCGAGCGGTGGCCCCTCGTCGCAAAACATGGACGGGCGCGTGGAATAGCAGGCGGTTGAATCCGAAGAGCTTTGGCTGTTCGGCAAGCTACACGCGTGGCATCCGGCCAGGACGATTGTGCCGATTATGACGACGGCCAGCAGACGCGCGGAGGGGCGACTTGCCGAAACTCCGGTCGCCACAACCTGCCCCGATCGCTCCATGATCCAACGTCTCCATGCCGGCAGACAATTCTCAGCAAGTATACCACCTTCTGGCGACTTGATTCTCGCAATTCTGGACCGGGGCGTTTTGCCCCAGCGGGGAGTTTTGCCCCAAGCGATCGTGGTACAGGCCGGGCACTATCGGCTCATGGTCGGCGGCAATTATTTGAATTTCAGTCGTCGCTACGCGACGAGCGACAGCTCCTGCCTACGGAAACAAAACCTCCGCAAGCTTTGGCACGGCGTGTGCATTATGCCGAAGGTAACGAATTTTCCTGCGTGAACGCGAACCGAACACGCAGTGTGTATATAGGAGCACCGCCATGAGAGATTCCTGGAAACTTGGACACCTGTGCGGGATCGATATTCTCGTCCACTGGTCGTTCCTGATCGTACCCGTCTGGGTCGCATTGGCGACGCTAGCAGCCGGCGCCACTCTGGCGACGGCAGTCAATGCGACCTTTTTCATATTCGCCATCTTTGGCTGCGTGCTGTTGCACGAACTGGGCCATGCCCTGGCCGCCCGCCGCTTTGGGATTAGAACGCACGACATCACGCTGCTCCCCATCGGCGGGCTGGCCCGCCTGGAGCGCATGCCCACGCGGCCGTGGCAAGAGATTGCGATTGCCTTGGCCGGGCCTGCGGTCAATCTGCTGATTGCCGCGGCCTTGATCGTCGGCCTGAGCCTCGCCCCGGCGTTTGGCTCGTTCTCGGCGTTCTCGTTGCTGAGCGGATCGTGGCTGACCAACCTGGCAATGGTCAACATCGGGCTGCTGGTATTTAACCTGCTGCCAGCCTTCCCGATGGATGGCGGCCGCGTGCTGCGCGCACTGCTGGCAATGGCGATGCCATACGCCCGGGCAACCTGGACCGCGGCAATCATCGCGCAGTTCCTCGCCGCCGCGATGGCCGCGATGGGCCTGATGACCGGCAGTCTGAACCTGTTATTCGTAGCCCTCTTCGTGTTCCTGGCGGCAAGGCGCGAGGCCCGCGATTCCGCGACCGAGGCGAACGCCGAGGCCGGATCGGCGGCGCTGCCGCAGCAAGCGGCCGACGCGTTGATTGTGCTTCCGGCGCACGTGCGGGTTGATGAGGTTACGCGCGTGCTCTTTTCTCGGCAGAGTTTCTTCCCCGTCGCCCAGGGTGGAGAGGTCATTGGGGCCGTGTCGAAGGGCCGGCTGCTCTGGGCGATTGCCAACGGGCGCGGCGATCGATTGATTGCCGAGTTGATGGACCACACACGTGGCGAGGGCCTGCAAGTCGCGCTGGCGACGGCGCGGGCCAAGTCTTAGAAGTCTCCCCTCTCCTCAGGGAGAGGGGAGACTAATCGTATAACGTCTGAAGTGTTCCCAATTTGCAGTCGGCAGTATTCCAACACGTTGTTGGAGGTGCCGATTCGCATGCACAAACCTGAAAAAGGAGATTACTATGAGTTTTCTGAAGAGTGTTACTTGTTCTGGACGGCCGGCACAGGCCGTCGGCGCGGTGGCGGTGGGCGGGTTCCTGCTCGCGGCGTCGCTGGCCAGTATTGCGGCGGTTTCGCCCAGTGCGCCGAAGAATCCGGCGGCTGCCTCCGCCAAGGCGTTTTCGCAAGGCTTCCGCGAGGTGGCCAAGGCCGTGCAGCCCGCCGTGGTGATGATCAAATCGGAGGCCGCCTTGCCTGTCAAACTGGACGGCGCGCCGCGCGGCGACGATGACTCGATGGAGCAGTTCGGCATGCCCTTCGGGAACATGCCCGAGTTGCGGAAGTTCTTCAAGGACGTGCCCCGCACTCCACGACACGGCCAGAGTGGGCTTGGTTCGGGCGTGATCATCGACACGTCGGGTGTCATCCTCACCAACAGCCACGTGGTCCGCGACGGCCGCGAGATCACGGTCCGCCTACACGACGGCCGGGAGTTCAAGGCCAGCAAGGTCCACACGGATCCCAAGGCGGACCTGGCCGTGCTGCGAATTGAAGGGGCCGACCACCTGACCGCGGCCCGCTTGGGAAATAGCGACGAGGCCGAAGTCGGCGACTGGGTCCTTGCCCTGGGCAATCCCTTCGGACTGGAAGGCACCGTCACGGCAGGCATCGTCAGCGCGAAAGGCCGGGGGATCGGCTTGAACGAGCGCGAGAACTACATCCAGACCGATGCCGCCATCAATCCGGGCAACAGCGGCGGCCCGCTGGTGAACCTCGACGGCGAGGTCATCGGCATCAATACGGCCATTTCGTCCAACAGCGGCGGCAACGAGGGCGTGGGGTTTGCCATCCCTATCAACCAGGCGAAGTGGATCGCCCGCCAACTCACCGATGGCGAGACCGTACACCGAGCGCGTCTGGGCGTGATGATTCAGCCTCTGACGCAGGAATTGGCCCAGCACTTCGGCTTGCAGACCCGCGAGGGCGTCCTCGTCGCCGGAGTCAGCCCGGACAGCCCGGCGGAAAAGGTGGGCTTCAAGGCCGGCGACGTGATCGTGGAGTATGCCGGCAAAGCGGTACACAGCCCGCAGGACCTGCAAGGGCTGGTGGAAGAGTCGCCCATCGGCAAGCAGCAGGTCGTATCCGTACTACGTGACGGCAAACGAATGGAGTTGAAAGTCACACCCACGGAAACGCCGGCAGAGACAGCGGCGGCTAGCCCGGATGCGCCCCGAGCCTCGACCCTGGAGAAACTCGGCATGCAGGCGCAGACGCTCACGCCCGACCTGGCGGCGAAGCTGCAAGTCAAGGCCGAGCATGGCGTTGTCGTCACCGACGTGCAGGCCGGCAGCGCCGCAGAGCGGGCGGGTCTGGTCGACGGGGCGGTGATTGTCGAGGCCAACCGCTCGCCGGTGAAGAGCGTCGAGGAGTTGTCCAAGGCCCTCGATGAGAAGTCGCTTGCCAAAGGCGTCTTGTTGCTGGTCCGCACCGTACAAGGCAGTCGCTTCCTGGTGCTTCGAGGTTAAGACGTGAGATCTCGTCATGAAGGAGTCTGAGCCATGTTGGAAAAGGATCCCTCCGGTGCGCCGCATGAACGCAACCAGCCCGCGCAACAAGAGCATGCGGCGCCCGGAGGCCCTTCTCCACCAAGCCAGCAACCGCAAGGCGACCAGACAGTCGGTCCGCACCAATACACCTTGGACTTCCTGATTGCGGTTATCAAGAGTTCGAGGCCCCGCATCGAGTAACGTATCAAGTAGGTCCTTTCTGCCGGAAAGGACGAACATGCGCCGCCCCGAAAGAGGACCGAAGATTTTCCAAAGATGGGGCGCGCGTTAAGTTGGCCTGTTTGCGAATGCTGGTCAGGTGGATTTGCATTTCTGCCCGGCGGTAAGTAAGATCGCACATATTGGCGCGAGGTCTTATTTCCGCGTTCTCTCGTTCGAGTCATCGCATTGGTCGGTTACGGATTGCGACGGCGACGGTCGGCAACAAGCACAACCCGAGGGGAATCACAAGATGATGCTCCCGCAATCCTGTCCTTCGCGTCACATTCGTGTTGTCAAGAACACTTGGTGCGACGGGCGGCTTGAACGCGGCTTTCGCAGACGCATTGCGGACAATCGGCAGGTTCTCGACAGTGCACAGGTCGATGCCGGATCGCGGTTGGGGAGACTGTGAACGCCCCCGCTGTCCTTGCGGCAGTGGAGCGATGTTTGGCCACTACTTGCGCTCGCGCGAGGGGGCGGCGAAAATCGGGGATTGCCGTCGCTGGTAGTGGCTGAACAGACGTTCCGACGGCACAGGGGGACCGCTGAAAAAAGTGCCACGCGAACACAACGCAAAGCACTGAGTACTCAGTACTATATCTCGTATTTGCCTCGACTTCTTCAGCAGTCTCACCGGGCCGGCGGGGCGTATGCAGTTCGAGTCAATATGTGAAGAATCTCCCCCCATTCGTCCGGGCGTTATCTCTTGTAATGTACCGCCAGCCAAACGGTCTGCTGATTCGGATCGGTCCACACAACTCGATGCAGCGTATGGGCCGGAATGTTCAGGAAGGAACCTCGACACAGTTTGACCGGCTCCGGCTTGCCCTCGAACTGCACGGCGGCACTGCCCTGCAGGACGACGACCCATTCATTCTCATCCTGGTCGTACCAGAAACCGGGTGGTGAGGCCTGGCCCTGCGAAACGATCCTTTCGATCCGCAAACCGTGGGCCTGATGGATCGTCGTGAACAGTTCTTCGGCAAGCTCGGCGGGAATTCCCTCGAATAGATTGCCGCTCATAGCTTCTGCCCCAAACCCAACGCCCCAATGGCGGTCAGCAGCCAGCCGATGATAAACGCCACACCGCCGACCGGCACGGGATAGACAAAGAACCGTCGCCCGGTTGCCAGCCAGGCATAGAGGAAACCGGAAAACAGAAGGATGCCCAGGAGCATCGTCCACCCGGCGGCGTCGAACCACCGGCTGCGCTGGTAAAGCCCCAGCAGCCCCACCAGGATAAGGCCCAGGGCATGGTACATCTGATACTGGACCGCCGTATGGAATGTGACAAGCTGTTCGGCCGATAGCAGCGATTTGAGGGCGTGGGCACCGATGGCCCCCAACCCCACGGCCAGTGCGGCGATAAGGGCGCCGAGAAATAGGAATAGTGTGGGCATGGTTCGTTGATTATCCTCCTCCGCTGCGGGTGACGGGGCCGATCGTCGCCCCGGTCGCACGCACGTAGTCGTCCGGCGCTAAGAGCATCTGTTGTCCGCGCACTCCCGCCGACACGGCCACGACGTCAGACAATTGTATCAGTTCGTCAACGTAAACGGGATAGTCCCGCTTGCCCGCCAGGGCGGTCACTCCACCGCGAATGTAGCCTGTCAGCGGTTGCACTTCCTTCAAGGCGACCAGTTCCACGGTGCGGTTATCGGATTGGCGGGCCAATGCCTTGAAGTCCAGCTCGGAATCGGCCGGAACGACAGCCAGCAGCACACCGTGGCGATCGCCGCGGGCCACGAGCGTCTTGAACACCTGTTCGGGGGGCAAGCCGATAGCGGCGGCGACCTTCTCCGCGCTCAGATCGTCGGGGTCAAATTCATACTCGCGAATCTCGTAGCGGATGCCGAGCACGTCGAGAACTCGCATGGCGTTGGTTTTCATCATTTTCTGGGCGGGGCGACCGTCACGGGCAGGTCCTCGCGTTTCACCAGCCAGGCGTGCTCGAGGAGTTGCTTGGCGTTCTGGTTGCGCCCCAGGCTCCATTTGTTGTGCCGGGCAAGGAAGAACGTCGTCTGGGGAAAGTGTTTGATGGAGTTCTCCTGCTTGAGCAGAGTGATTGAAGGGCGTTAAGTGCCGATTATCGCACATGGCAGGGCGGTTTGCCACCGTGCCGGGGCGGGCTGTGAACCAGCTCACGGTCGTTCGCGGCCAGTAACCCCCGGGCTAAAGCACATTCACCACGATGCCCGACGTGGGCCACGCCGCCATGCCCTGGCTGCCGGTGCGGACGTTGATGCCTACGCAATTCCATTCGCTGGCCAAGATTGGGAACTACCACGGCCCGCTCCTGCAAAGCCACGGTACCGCCGATCGACTCATCCCCTTTGCGATCGGACAGCAGCTTTTTGAGGCAGCCAACCAGCCGAAACAATTCGTCACCATCGCCGGCGGCGATCACAACGACCCGCAGACCGAAGAGTACTATGCGGCCCTCTTCGCGTTCCTAAGCGGGTTGTGATCCGCTTCGTGCCGCGATACTCGATCTCCAACCCGCAGTAGCAGCGGACGCGATGGCCAAACTCGAACAGCGCGGCGTCGAACTCTGATCCGCATTTCGGGCAAGCAAAAGCCATGGGACCCAAACCTCCCGACACTACACCGCGCTCTAACAGATACACCAACGATCGTATCCATGGCCTGGATCGCCTGCAGCGCGCCCAGCGGCAAGACGATGCCGCCCGGCGGCGCGTCGGTGTCGCGCGGATTCACGCGGATCAGCGTGCCTTCCCGGATCTCGCATTCGCGGCGCACCGTCGGCACCCCGATGCCGGCCCCCAATTCGATGATGGCCAGCCGCTTCCCGCCAAGCTGCCCGAGCCAGCGGTGATAACGTGTCTGTTGTTCTTCGGAACGGCTTTCAATCCAGTCGCTGTCGTGGAACATGAGCACGTTGGGCCGGGCCAACTGGCCACAATCGGCGCACAGCGGCAGCGGCGGACGGGCACGGATCGTGGCCTCATCGACCGACACCGCTGTGTTTTCCGCCGACCAGATCGCGCCCGTACACCCTCGCACGCACTGCAGGAAGTTGATCGAGCCGTGGCATTCCAGAATGCGATCGGGCGAGAAGCCGGCACGCTGGAAATGGCCGTCCACGTTGCTGGTGAAGACGAAATAGCCCAGCTCGCGGCATTCTCCCCAGCGGCGCAAGATTTCAAAGCCGGCATGCGGGGCCGTGACACGGTACAGGTTCAGGCGGTGGCCGAAAAAGCCCCATGCCTGCTCCGGGTCGCGCTGGAACCAGACGGGGTTCGAGACCTCGGCGAACTGCCGGCCGCGGAAGGCGGGATAGGCCCGCCAGAAGCCTTCCGGGCCGCGGAAATCGGGCAGGCCGGAATCCACGCCCATGCCGGCCCCGGCGCCGATCAGCAGGGCGTCGGCCTCGACGATGACTTCGGCCGCTAGCCGACAGGCTTGTTCCAATTCCATGATTTGCTGCTCCTCTGGGGGCGCTGCTGGGAGTGACTTGCCAAAAACTACTCCTTCACCAACTGGGGCGAGCCCGGTGGGGTCTGGATCAACCTACATCCAGAATTGCGCCGGAACAAGTGCCGTTTTTGTTAACCTGGGCAATATCCAAACCCCGTTTCAAGTTTTCTGCGCGGCCTTGATCCGGATCAATGCGCCGCCACCAGTCCTTGGGTAGAATTTCAATATAGGACGAACTGTCCAGCATGCAACACAGGGGGCAACAACTCATTATGGCAGTGCGCAAGATCATCGAAATCGACGAGGAGAAGTGCGACGGCTGCGGGCAGTGCGTGTCGGCCTGCGCCGAGGGAGCGATCGAGATCCGCGACGGCAAGGCCCGGCTTGTGGCCGAAACCTACTGTGACGGTCTGGGGGCCTGCCTGGGCGAGTGCCCGCAGGATGCGATCAATATCATTGAACGCGAGGCTGATGCCTTCAGCGAGGAGTTGGTACGGCAGCGCGTTGCACTGTTGGGAATACTTGCACCCATGCAGGCTTGTTCCGGCCTACAAGCCCGATTATTTCTCCGGGCCTAAATGGTCCCGCACGCGATCCGCCAGGATCTTGTAGCCTTCGGTGTTGAAGTGCAGTTGGTCTTGGGCGAACAGTTCTTTCCGCGGCTTGCCGTCACCGCTCATCGTGGCGTCGAAGGTGTCGATGTAGTCCAGATTCTGGCCCTGGGCGATGCAGTCCTTGATGAGTTGGTTGGCCTTCTTCTCACGACTGGCGTTGGCCCAGCGGGACGGCGTGGCGTTGATCGTCATGTAGGCGATCCGCACCTTCGGCAGTTTCGCCCGCACCTTCTCGACGAAGGCCCGAAAATCGTCGCGGACGTGCTCGGGCGTCTTGCCGGCCGCGATGTCGTTGCCGCCGGCCCGCAGCACGATCAACCGCGGCTTGTACGGGACCACGATCCGGTCGGCGAAATAGGTGCAGTCGGCAATCTCGCAGCCGCCGAACCCGCGATTGAGGACCTTGTGCTCCGGGAAGTCCTGGGCAAGCGATTTCCACATGCGGATCGTGGAGGAGCCGACGAACAGGACCGTTTCTGGGGGCGGCAGATTGGCGCGATCAGCCTTCTCGAAGGCCCGGATCTCCGCTTCCCATCGCTGGTTACCGGGCTCCGCAGCGCAAGAACATTGTGACACCGCACAAGCCACGAACCACACAAACGCCGCGCAGACAAGGTTCTTTGTTTTCATTACTTGGTCCCTCTTTCGCAACTTGGATCAAAAATTTGTGGACAACCGTTGCAATTCCAGCTTACCGAAACATACTCGAATTATCAACCGGTTGTCGCTTGTTGTCGCTTGTTCTCTTCTTCTGACGCGATCTCAAATGGCCTCCACCAAGGAACCTGTGGTAGTCCCTTCCCCGCCGCTAGGCGTTCACGGCCCAGCCCGCACTGCGGCGTTTGCCGAGAGGATCGACGCCTTGACCGGCCTGCTCAAGAAGCAGATGGTGCGGCTGGCGATCGTTATTGCCATCCTCGGCGGAGTTCGCATTGCCGCGAGCCTCCCGTCCTACGTCGCTGCTTCCTTGACCCACACGGTCTTGATGTTGACGAACTCGCGGATGCCATAAACGCTCAACTCACGGCCGTAGCCCGATTGCTTGACGCCGCCGAAAGGCACGCGTGGATCGGAGACGACCATGCCGTTGACGAAAACCATGCCGGCCTCGATCTCGTCGATGAAACGGGCCTGTTCGATTGTGTCGTTGGTCCAGACGCTGCAGCCTAGCCCAAACGACACGTCGTTGGCCAGCCCGATCGCCTCGTCCACGTCGCGCACGCGGAAGAGCGCGGCCACGGGACCAAACAACTCCTCGGCATACGCCGGGCATCCGCGGGGGATGTCGGTCAGCACCGTGGGGGCGTAGTAGTAGCCAGGGCGATCGAGCGGTTTGCCTCCCGTCAGAACTCGGGCCCCCGCCGCCACAGACTTCTCGACCTGCCCGTGCAGGTCGCGCACGATTTGCGCCGTGACGAGCGGACCGAGGTCGGTGGCCTCGTGCATGGGATCTCCGACGCGAAGCGACTCCATCCCGCGCACGAAGCGGCGTTCAAACTCATCGGCGATTTGCTCCGCGATCAGGAAACGCTTGGCGGCGATGCAGGACTGGCCGTTATTGATCGTCCGCGCCTGCACGGCCAGCGGCACAACACGGTCAAGATCGGCGCTGGGCCGGACGATGAAGGGGTCGCTGCCACCCAGTTCGAGGAGGCTCTTCTTGATCTGCCGGCCCGCTGTGGCGGCCACGCTCTTGCCGGCCGCTTCGCTTCCCGTCAGCGTGACCGCCTTGACCCGCGAGTCGCTGAGAATCCCCTCCACCGCAGCGGATTCGACCAGCAGCGTCTGGAACGCCCCCTCCGGGAAACCGGCCCGACGAAAGACATCTTCGATCGCCAGGGCGCACTGGGGGACATTGGAGGCATGCTTCAGCAGCCCGACGTTGCCGGCCATCAGAGCGGGAGCGGCAAAGCGAAAGACCTGCCAGAAGGGAAAATTCCAGGGCATCACGGCCAGCACAGGCCCCAACGGTTGGTACAGGACCAACGTGCTGCTCGCCTCGGTCCGCACCTCCTCCGGCTGCAACAGGCGCTCGCCGTTATCGGCATAATAGCGACAGCCGCGCGCACACTTGAGCACTTCCTCGACCGCCGAGCGAAAGGTCTTGCCCATCTCAGTCGTCATCAGGCGGGCATAATGGTCCTTGCCGCTCTCGAGGATCCCCGCTGCCCGCTGCATAAACTGGGAGCGCTGGGCAAACGGAACGCGGCGATACGTGGGAAACGTCCGGGCGGCAAGTAGCAGCTTCTCGTCAAGTTGGGAGGCGGTGAGCGACTCAAAAGTCCGCAATGTCTCCCCCGTCGCAGGATTGACAGTGGCGATAGTCATGGAATTTCTCACGAACTGCTGCACGTCGTCATTTTCACCGCGTTATCGCGTTTCTTCGGCTTTGGGTTTGTGCTCGTTCTCGTCCGGGCCGAAGGTAATGCTGCACTTGGGGAACGCCTTTTGGAGCCTCTTCACACCGGCCTCGGTGACTGCGGTCCCCTTCAAGCCCAGGGAGTGCAGCTTGGAGAGACCCTTGAGATAATCCAAGCCGGCATCCGTCACTTTGGTATGATCAAGCCACAGGTAGTTCAAGCTCTTAAGTCCCGCCACGTGCGCCAGACCGGCGTCGGTGATGTTCGTGTCCTGCAGGAGCAGGCAGCCGATCTTGTCGAGGCCGGCCAAGTTGACCAACCCCGCGTCCGTGATCTGGGTGCCGCTGAGAAACAGCCGCCGCAGATTGGCATGGGATTTCAAATTCGCCATGCCGGCATCATTGAACTTGCTCTCGCCGGCGTAGAGATACTCCAGCTTTTTGGCATCCGCCAGGTTCGACAGGCCGCTGCCCGTCACGGCCGTGCCGAACAGCGTAAGAGCGTGCAGGTCGGTCATCCGCTTCAGGTTAGCCAGACCCGTGTCGGTGATCTTCGTGCCGGACAGGCTAAGGAAGTGCAATTGCGTGAGGTTTTGCAGATGTGCCAATCCGGCATCGGTGACCGGCGAACTGGAGAGATCGAGCGTTGTCAGATCCCGCAAGTCCGCAAGATGTACCAGGTGCGAATCGGCGAGTTTCTTCTTGTTTGCGAAACTCACCGACACGACACGTCCCTGGGCATCGCGGCTCAGCGTTCCGCCCGCATCGCTCAGCGCCGCCGCAATGGCGTCGACATTCGGCTGCGGATTATCGTCCTTTGCATAGGCGGCGGCCAAAACCACGGCCGCCAAGATGACTGCAATGTACGGCGAGCATTTCATAGTCAATTCCTTTACGGTTACGTCACTTCTCTACGGAACGGATAACTTGTACAATCCCACGTCATTTGCCAATTAACGGTCAAGGTCTACGACATCGTCGCCGCGCGATGACATGTCCACCACGCGATTGCCGTCCACGAGTAACTGATAGCTGATGCCTTGTTTCGCGCGGATCGACGCCTTGCCGCCGTGGATTGTCATGGGAAAGGGTGAGACCACGCGATGCTTGTCGCCCACGGCCACGGCTAGCGAGTCCAGAGCCCCCTCGAGTGCGAAACGCAAGCTGACGACCGCGCAGGGATTGATGGCCGGCGGCCGCCGCGTCTGCGTGGGCAAATCGAACGAATCGGGCACGCAGCCGGCGTATTCACCATCCGGATACTGCATTTGCTCGCTGGCCGCAAGAATGCCTTCGGCCACTTGCCGCCATGCGAGCGTCGTGTCGTAAGGTACGAACATGGTCAGGGCGTAGGCGTAATCGTAGCCGCACCACTCGACCGGCAAACCGATCCAGTTCGGGGCACGCCAATTGGTCGCACCGAACACGGGCGTGGTGGCATAAACCATGACCGGCTTGCAACTCCACTGATAAACGAACGGCAGGCCGGAAATGGCCCACCGGCGGGCGCAATCAAGATACTCGCGCTTGCCAGTCAACTCGTAGCCCCGCACATAGGCCTGGACGAGCCGCGCCGAGGCCAGGATATCGGGCGTGTGCAGCGGGCACTCCCAGGTCTGCGCGCCGCGCGGCGTGCGAAAGCGTTTCATAAACTCCAACGCCCTGATTCCCGCCGCCAAGGCAGTCTTGTCGCCGGTAGCGTGTGCGTGCTCCAGCAGGATAACGGCATAATTGCCGCAGTAGCCGCTTGCCGTGTCCTCGAAGTGGCCACGGCGGTAGGGGCCGTCGTAGCGAAAGGAGCCGTCGGGCCGTTGCTGGGCGACCACACCGCCGACCTGCGCGGTCTTCATCCTCAGCCATTCCTGGGCACGGCCGCTGACAAAGTAGATCGCTTCATTGGGAATGTGCGAGCCGCCCGCGGGCGGCGCGGCGGGCAGCGGCGGCGTCTGCCCACTCAAACGCCAGACCGTCGAGGCGAAGTCGACGTACGGCCGCCGCGGGAACTGTGGATCCGCGCAGTGGCCCCAGCCCGCGTCGGTCTTGAGCGGCGGATTGGCCAGGGCTTTCAGGCAGAGCGCCAACTGCGCCGCGCGGCCGCGCGGCGCTTTCGGCACGGGCGGCAGGCCGCGTTTGTTCACCGCCCAGAGGATTGCCTCCTCGATCGGCGCCGGCCCGCGGACGAGGATTGTCGCGTCGATCTGTTTGCCCCGCAACGCGGCCCGGTGCCCCTCCGCACCGTCGACGAAATTCGGCGTGGCAAAGACGGGTTGCAGCGACATGTCGTGCCAGGTCATCGCCATCGTCGCGCGGTCGGTGACAAACGCCATCAGCGGCATTGTCACCTTCAGAGGGTCGGGCGCGAAGCGAACGTGTTCTTCGGTCTCGATGTCGAGCGTCGACGAGGAGGCCTCGCCTTTCCCCAGATACTCCAAGCCGGCAAACACGCCCTGTTCCAGGGGGCCAAGGGCGCGCAACACCGGACCTTCGCAGGGCATGTCGCTGCGGATGGCAATCGAAATCTCTGCGCCCTGGAGCGAAACCGCCACACTGACGCCTTCCCCCACGAAACGCAGCGATTCGCCCTGCTCGGCCAGCGTCAAATTCGGCACAGCCCCGTTGCACCAGACAAACGGCGCGATGAGACCGACCGTTTTGCCCCCCGCTGCGACACGCGCGCCCGATCCGTCACGCGCGATCTCCAGCGTCAAGAACGCGGACTTACGCAGGATCCAATTGCCCGTCGCATGGGCATCAGCCAAAAAGACCGTCCGGCGGACGGGCGGCAGACCGTGGGGCTGAACGACAACCTCGAACGCGTGGAACGGCGCCTTGCCGTTGGCCGTGACTGACACCGATTGTGTCGCGTTGGCGGCGACCGTAACCTTCTGGTCGGCAACCACACAGGCAATCGCATCGCCCGAGTGATTCCTGATCGCCAGGTTCACGCGAGATCCCTCGCTACCGACCGCTGCAATTTCCAGCGGGTGCAGGATCTCCCGAGCTACTTCGATGTTCGCGACCTCCACCAGGCCCGCCGCCTCGCCAGGGTCAAGCCGCAAGCGCGTGACGGTTCCTTTGGCCTGTAACGAAACCGCGTAATTGTGCCACTGGCCGTCGTGGATGAGCTTGAAATGCTCGCTTCTTGCCTCGTCCATATTCGGCGCTTGCGTTGTGGCCCAGAAGATCTGCCCGTCGCCGCCGGTGGCGCATTTCACGCGGAGCTTCACGCCGAACGGTCCCTCGATCTGGACTGGCGGGCTGACCAGGTAGGGGTCGTTGCCGCTGCTTCGGATCCGCAGCACTCCGCCCGCCACGGCGAGCGTGCAGTCATGCAGCGCCGTCCAACCCGCCGTGCCGTCGCCGAAAACCCAATGCTGGATCGGCTCGGTGCGGAGCAGTTGTCGCGGGCAGGGGTTGATGAGATTGGCGTTCTCGGCGGCCTCCAGCGCGGCCAATGGCGTCAGCAGGGCTGCGAGAAGGGCAAGGGGCGTAAGGATGTTCTTCATGGTTCTCCGATCTGCATGTTGGTTCGATTATAGCACGTCGCCGGGCAGGCTTCCATCGCCACATTCCCCTGTCCCAGTGGCGTGCGGCCGGATTTTCTGCTAATCTATCCAGCATGAAGAGTGAGATTCAGCCTACTGCCCGTTTCCGCGGACTCGTCTTCGACATGGACGGCGTACTCTGCGATTCCGAACCGTTCATCTGCGAAGCGGCGATGCGGATGTTCGCCGAAAGGCACGACCTTCAGGTTCGCCCGGAGGACTTCCTGCCGTTTGTGGGGGCGGGCGAGGACCGCTACCTCGGCGGCGTGGCGGAACGGTACGGCATCCAGTGGGACCGGCAAGAGGACAAGAGGCGGACCTACCAGATCTATCTGGAGATCATTCGCGGTCGCCTCCAGCCGTTGGCCGGCGCGAGCGAATTCATCGCCCGCTGTCGACAGTTGGGGATGCGCCTGGCGGTGGCCACCAGCGCCGACGCGGTCAAGATGCGGGGAAACCTGGCGGAGATCGGCTTGCCGCCGGAAACGTTCGACGTCTGTGTCAACGGCCTGGATGTGGTCCACAAGAAGCCGGACCCGGAAATCTTCTCGCTAGCGATCCGGCGGCTGGAGTTGACACCCGGCGAGTGCCTGATTGTGGAGGATGCCCCTAACGGCATCCGCGCCGGGAAGGCCGCTGGCGCGAAGTGCCTGGGGCTGACGACCAGCTTCTCCGCCGCCGAGTTGCAGGCTGCCGGGGCAGACCGGACCGCCCCAGACCTGGCCCACGTGCCGCCGGAGGTGCTGGCCGATGTCGGCAACCGTCAACCATAATGATCCGGCGCCGGGCGGCCGGACGTGTCCTAAACGGAGATCGATTATGAGCGCCTCCTCTGCCTCAAGGGGATTTTGCAGAACGGCTCTTATGGTTCTTCTACTCGCGACCGCGCTCCAGAAGACTGCGGTCTCGGCTGAGGAGAAGACCGCCTGGCTCCGTGGGGTTGAAACCTGGGGCGGACGACCGGCGTTGCCTGCCTTGGTCAATCCCGTTGTGACCTCGCCACTGCAATCCGTTCTGCGACTGCGTGGCGAGTGGGAGTTTGTCACGCGGGAAACCGCCCCGCTGCGTCATCCGGCCTGGAATGCTTTCTACGGCAAGCCCTGGCCGGAAGCCCGCAGCATTCAAGTTCCCGCGTGTTGGGAGGCACAAGGGGTGGGGACGCCGGGTGTGGGAGATTCCTGGGACTGCAAGTGGGATCATTGTGCCAAGCCCCTGCGCTGGGTTTACAAGGGAGACGCCTGGTACCGCAAAACCGTCAGCATTCCCGCGGCATGGCGCGGGCAACGAATCTGGCTCAAAGTGGGTGGCGTGCGCTCGCAGGGCTGGTTCTGGGTCAATCGAACGCCGGTGGCATGGGTCGACAACTACTGCGGCACGTACAAATACGACATCACCGACCTCGTTCAGCCTGGGGCGCAGGCCGTTGTCGTGGCCGAGGTCAACAATGTCCTGCCCAGCCGGAAGGGTCTGTTCAGCAGCACGCACCGCTTTGGCGGTCTCTATCGGGACGTTGAACTGGAAGCCACGCCCGACGCGCGGATAGACTACGCATGGGTCCGCGGAGATTTCGACCGCCAGGCGGCCGAGGTTCATGCAACCGTGGCCTACGGCAACAAACTCTGCCTGCTGAAGAAGCCGGTGCTGCGGGTAACGCTCAAGACCAGCGACGGCCAGCCGGCGGGGGACCAGGCCCAGAACATCGAGTTTGATTCGCAGCGCAAGACAGCCGAGCTTACCTGCCGAATTCCGCTGACGCGCTTTCAGCCGTGGTCGCCTGATTCGCCCGCGCTGTACCTCGCCGAACTGGTCTTGTGTGACGGCGACCAGCCGGTTCACGGCTGGGTGGAGCGGTTCGGCGTGCGCAAATTGGAGGTTCGTGGCAAGCGTTTCTTTTTCAACAACAAGCCGTTCTTTGTGCGGGGCTACGGGGACGACTTCGTGTATCCGCTGACCCTCGTCTCCCCCGCTTCTCGCGAAGAGCACTTGAGGCATTTCAAGGCGGCCCGGCAGGCCGGGTTTCTCTACGTCCGCCTGCACACCCACTGCGAGCTGCCGGAGTACTTCGAGGCTGCCGATGAGGCCGGGATCCTCGTGCAGCCGGAACTGCCCTATTATGGCGACTATCCGACCGAGGCCTTCACCTTCGATCCGATCCGGGACTTGCAGGAACTGATCACGCACTACCGCCGTTACGTTTCGCTGGCCACCTACTGCATGGGCAACGAAGGACTCTTGGGACGGCCGCTCGGCATCGAAATCTACAAGCTCGTCAAGCGCATCGACCCTGACCGGCTGGTTCTGCACCAGGACGGGACCTTCAACACCCGCGAGAACTCCGATTTCAGGAGCGGCCCCATCACGGTTTGGGAACCGGGCAGTTTTCCCTGCGACGCCCCCTTTGTCGCGCATGAATACCTCAACCTCTCGGTGAAACAGGACCCGCGTCTGGCAGCGAAGTTTTCCGGTGTCATGCTGCCTCCGGTTCCCTTGGAGACACGCGACCAATGGCTGGCCAGCGCGGGACTGAATCGCCGCTGGGGCGACGCATGTCAGGATGCCGCGCATGCTTTGCAGCGCCATTACCAGAAGCAGGGCCTGGAAGCGGCCCGCATGGACCCGGCCTGCGGTGGTTATGACTTCTGGACCATCGTGGACGTGGTGGTCAAACAGGGAAACACCTACAGCGCGCAGGGCTTTCTTAACCCGTTCTGGGAACCCAAATCCAAGGGCTACACGCCGCGGGAGTTCGGCGTCTTCAATGCCGCCACCGTGCTGCTTCTCAAAACGGAGCCGGGCGATCGCATTGCCGTCTCGGGTGACTGCGTGCGGGCTGATTTCTGGATCTCGCACTATGGCGAGGAACCTTTAAGACAAGCCCGGCTCGCTTGGACGCTGCGGGCCGACAACACGGTGCTGGCCGAGGGAATCGTCGAAGGCGGCGACGTTGAACTTGGCGCGGTTCGGTCCCTGGGGCGAGGGCAATCGGATTTCGTGATACCTGAGCTGCAAAAGCCGGTTCATGCGGTCTTGCGAGTTTCACTTGCCGGCGGGCTGGCCGGCAACGAATGGGACTTCTGGCTCTTCCCCAAACGCGCGCCGCAGCGCGTGGCGGGGATCGCCGTTTCCGGGCCTCTGCTGCCCAAGCTGGCGCCGCTGTATTCGGGATTGGTTGCCAGCGGGAATCCCGGGGCCGAACAGGCGCGAGTGCTTATCTCATTCCTGGGTTCAGCCGATGTCGAACCTGCCCTGGCAGCCGGCAAGCGTGTCCTCCTTATCAACCAGGCGGCGGGAAAGCCCAACGTCAGCCTGGGCTGGTGGTCGATGGGAGAACAAGTGGGGACCGCCTTTGCCCGGCACCCTGCCTTGGGCGATTTCCCCCACGAAGGGTATTTGTCTCCGCTGGCCTTTCGCATCCTGAAAACGGGGCGGAAACTGCCAAGCCTGACGGGCCTCCGTGCGGACGACATGTTGGTCGTCGGCGAAGGCTTGGACAGTTATTTTCTCTACGCCGGACAGGCACGGGTCAAGCAGGGACGGGTCCTGATGACCTTTGGGTTGGACGTGCTTTCGGGCCATCCGGAAGGAACCTGCCTGCTGGACGGGCTGATTCGCTATGTCCAGTCCGACGCCTTCAATCCGCAGGGGGAAGTTGCCTTACCCGCCATTGAAAAATAGGGCCCGAGCGAAATTTCCTATAAAGCCGCCGCGGCCCTTCATTGCGCGCCGAAGTTTGCATCGCGTTGGATGATGAACTTCCGCTCTTTAGCGCGCGGAGTTTGAAACACCGTGGCCGAACCACACGCATCCGTGGTCGCTCTGACGCGGGGATTTCTACGAAATGGTGCGCGGATCCCCTGGCCGGCGCGCTGAGCCTGTTTAATTTTTTTTGAAACAAAGTGTTTCACTTGCTGAATGACATCAAATGGGTGAGTTCAAAAATTCCGCAGGCAGGCTGGCCCAACCGATTTTCTAAAAAATTGTGATAGGGTACTTGTGTTCAGTTTCACAATATGGTTTAATGTGTGAAACAGTCTGTTTCACCCTTACCCTACCATGCAAATGGCTAAGTTCAGAAATCATGCCGAGCGTCGGGCCGCCCTCATTCCCATCGTTCGTTCGATGCTGGCCGAGGGAAAGACCATTACCGAGATCCGTGAGATGAGCGATGAAGAGATTCTCGAGCTCGAAAAGACCGTTCAGCGCGTGGCCGCGCCCATGATCAGTTCACAGCCAACCCCTATTTCGGAGGACCAAAAATGCCCATCCCTGACCCACCCCTGCCATCTCCTGAGGAGGTGATCGTTACCCGGGGGTTCCGGCGGCAGGCGCTGGCGATTGTCGAGCGCTGCCTTCCCACGATCATCCGTGAGGCGCGCTACGAAGAGCTTGAGGAGATGATGGTGGTATTCCACTGGTTTGGCAACCGGGAAGCCATGCAGCTTGAGGCCCCCGAGGACTATGTCAAGGTGCCGGGGCTATCGCTGGAATTCCGGGGACGCATGACTCAATTCGGGTCTTCACTCCATGACTTCCCGGCCGGCTTTCTGTCCACGCCAGCCACAATCAGAAAGCTGATTAGCGGAGTTCGGAGTTTCTCGCTATCCACCGGCTTGACGTTGACACCGACGGCGACCCCAACGCGCGCGAAGTAAGGCCGCTTTGCTCCACCGAATTCCCTGGTTCGGGGCGCCCTCGGCGGGGTCGGCTAGTCCGAGAAGTTTCCGTGAAGAGCCTCGACGGCGGGGAGGAGGTGACGTACCGCAGCGGGGAGACTATCATGGACGTGATCACGGCGATTAACGCTGAGGGCGTGGAAGTACTGCAAACCACCCGGGGGCTGCAATGAAGTTGTCGAAAACCTCTTTGGAAGACGTACGGGAGTTGATCCTTTCAGCCCGCGCTACGGTCTCGCGGGGCGTGGACCTCGTGCAAGTCCACACCAATTTCAAAATCGGCCGGCGGATTGTCGAGCAGGAGCAGAAGGGCAAGAGCCGCGCGAAATATGGAGAAGCGGTCGTCATGGCGCTGGCGGAGCGGCTGACGGCGGAGTTTGGCAGAGGATTTTCCGCCAGCAATCTCGCCTATATGCGGACGTTCTACCTGCTGTATCGGGGGAGGTTGCCAATTGTGCAATCAGTGATTGCAAAATCGTCCGCCGACGAAACAAGCCAGACACTGTCCGGCCAATCCCCAATTTTCCAATCGGTGATTGGAAAAT
Source organism: uncultured Planctomycetaceae bacterium (assembly GCA_964615095.1). GTDB lineage: Bacteria > Planctomycetota > Planctomycetia > Pirellulales > Thermoguttaceae > JANXQG01. The sequence continues at coordinate 65,209 of CAZTPX010000018.1, forward strand.
TGGAATCGCCCAAGAAATCCCAGTTCCTGACTGGGAAATCCTCGGTTGCGCCGCCACGTCCCTTTACGCTGAGTTGGACGCACTACAGACCCAAATTATTGACGTGACGCATCGAGCCTGCTAAGTTCGTTGTGGTACTCTGCCGAGGCTGAACCGCGTTGCTCTTAAGCGAAATGAACGAGGCGAACATGACTGAAACCGAACCCATTCCGGATGAATTGCCGCCCGTTGCCGCGGAACGGCCGGCCGGCCGTCTCAGCCTGGGCGGCGCCCTGCTTCTGGCCGTCCTGGTCGTGGTGCTGCAATTTGTGCGCGGTGTTGCTTTGGCGGTCTTGCAGACGCTGATTGGCGGGAGGGAGCCGACCGGATCGCAGATCGCCGGGGACGTCGCCGTTGGCAATGTCATGACCTTCGCGGCCGTGATTTGCTTCGGCGTGTGGCGATCGAAGCTGCCGTGGCTCGATGTCGTTCCCTTGACGCAGAACAAGATTCGCGAAACGTCACTATGAATGCCAGTTCTGTTCCCCGGTCTGTGTCTCAATAGCCACATGCCATGCTCCGTTTCCACTTCCTAAATTCCAGATATCATGAAAGCAATTGCGAACCAAGTCCAGCAATCGTTGCCGTGTGCTGCAAGATATGCCAAATCGGGCTGACAGGAAGATGGACGACGGGAAGATCCATTCCCGTTGCCTGTCATTTTCCTCGTGCATCTTCCTGTCAAACTGCCCTGAGTCTCAAATCTCATTTGTCAGAATCGTTGGAAAAGAAGATGGAGTCCAAGCCATGCGTTGCTTAGCAATTTCCTGGATTGCCGTAGCCGTAGCTCTTGTCCTTGCCATTGCGATTGCTATTTCCGCCGGTCCTGCCAATACCGACGAACCCTCCCAGGCCGCGCTGCCGGCCACGTTCGAGAAACTCTTGCCCTTGCATGCGAAACTCGGACCGCCCCAACCGCACGAGTGGCTGGCCGAGCACAAGGAGCCGGGACAAACCTACTCGCAGTATCTCCACGGGCAGCCGGTTCGCGTGGACCAACGGCGACGGGTGATCTACGTTCAACCGCTCGGTGAATTCGACTCGGCCCAACGGAAAGTGCTCGACCGGACGGCTGAGTTATTGGGCATCTACTTCCAATTGCCGGTAAAGGTCTGCGACGACTTGTCGTTGGACGTGATTCCCGCAGCGGCCCGCCGCGAGCACCCGACCTGGCATGTCAAGCAGATCCTGTCGACCTATGTGCTCGACAAAGTCCTGCCGCCACGCATGCCAGCCGACGCTTGTGTGTACATCGCGCTGACGACGTCGGACCTCTGGCCCGGCCAGGGTTGGAACTTCGTCTTCGGCCAGGCGTCGTTGAGCGAGCGGGTCGGCGTGTGGTCGGTGGCGCGTAACGGCGACCCGCATGGCGGCGATGCCGAGTTCCGCTTGTGCCTGCTCCGCACATTGAAGACCGCCTCGCACGAGACGGGGCACATGTTCTCGATGCAACACTGCACGTTGTACGATTGCAACATGTGCGGCAGCAATCATCGGGAGGAAGCGGATCGCCGCCCCTTGTGGCTCTGCCCGCATTGCCTGGCGAAGCTCTGTCACGCCACGGGCGCCGAGCCGGTCCGGCGTTTCAAGGACTTGGCGGCGTTCAGCAAGCGTGCGGGACTCAAGGCGGAACAGGCGTTTTACGAGAAATCGCTTGCCCTGCTGGCGGGAGCGAAATGAGGCACATAGACTTTTGCAAGGCTATCGCAAAATCGCACCCCCTGGGCTATAATTGATTCCAGAACAGGCTTTATTATGGCGGAAACGGTCATTATCGGCTGGGAAAGGGCGCTCATGGCGGCGGAAAAGGTCAAGGAGCGGCTGCGCCGGGCTACCCGGGCACTTGAGGGCGCCGGCGTGCCGTATGCCGTTGTGGGCGGGAATGCGGTCGCTGAGTGGGTGGCCCGCATTGATGACGAGGCCGTCCGCAACACGCGCGATGTCGATCTCCTCGTGCGCCGCGCCGATTTCGCCGCGGCAAGCGCAGCACTGGAAGCTGCCGGATTCGTCTACCACAACCTGATGGACGTGGATGTGTTCATCGACGGCCCGCAAGGCAAACAGAGCGCTGCTGTGCATCTTTTCTTCGCCGACGAAAAGGTGCGGCCGACCGACGAGTATCCTTGCCCCGGACTTGACGAATCCGAACGGGCAGCCGAGTTCCAGGTGGCCGCGCTTCTTGCCTTGGTGCGCATGAAACTTACGTCCTTTCGCGACAAGGACCGCACGCACCTTCGCGACATGATCCAAGTGGGTCTCATCGACACGACGTGGCCCGCGCGCCTACGGCCGCCGCTTGCCGAGCGTTTGCAGAGTTTGCTCGACAACCCCAACGGCTGAGAACTGGTTTCAAAGGGGAGTCAGACGATGAATCTCTCGGTCGCCGTTTTGCTTGTCGTGCTCTCCGGCGAGGGCTACTGGTTCGGCGGTCACACGGAGATGATCCAGTTTCATTGGAACGTGAAAGAGCCGACCAGCCCGGCGGCGATAACCTGGCGACTGGCCTGCGGAGATGCTCGCTTGGCCTCCGGGCGGATCGCGCTGCCGGCCAAAGACCGTACGGCGAAGGTCCAGTTGAAGGTGCCGGAGGTCCGCGTGCCGACGCAGATGCAGTTCATCTACCGAGCCGAGCAGGCCGGACAGCCCAAGCCGATTGCCGAAGGTGTGGTAACCGTCGAAGTCTACCCCGACAATCTCTTGGCCACGGTCGCCGAGAGAATGAAAGGCAAGAAGGTATTCGTCTGGGATGATGCGGCCGGACTGCCGGCCTTGTTCAAGTCGCACGGGGCACAATCCGTACACGTTCGCTCGGAGGCCGATTTGCAATTTGTGCTTCCGGACCTGCTGATCGTTGCCGCCGACCAGTTGGGCAGGGAAGTCCGCGAACAGGAAAAGCCGCTGAATCTGGTTGTCGCCGGTACGAGCGTGCTCGTGCTCCGCCAGACGAAGCCCGCTACGCTGGCCGGCTATCGCCTGGCACAGCGGTCGGCGCCGCCCAAGTTGGCCTGGTTGGCAGACCATCCGCTGACCCGGAGTCTGCATCTGTTTGCGATATCGAGTCTGGGCACCGACGCGTGGACGATTCGTCTTCCGGCCGATGAGCCGGCCCTGGAAATCGGCTGGTGTGCGAATGCATCGCCGGGGCGAATGCCGGCGCCGATCGACGCCTTGGTGGTCGTCAAGGCCGTGGGCAAGGGGCGAATCGTGCTCTGCCAGGTTCCGCTGGGTCCCTGGGAATCGGACCCGCGCAGCCAATTGTTCCTGGCCGGTGCGTTGGATTACCTCGTGTCGCCGGTTGTGCCGACGCCAGCGCCCAGCCGCCGGCTGCCGCCTGCCGAACCGGCAGCAGCGCCGGAAGTGCCTACCATCCACATCCCATGAAAACTAGGAGATCCGCAATGCAACGCGTTTTGTGCAGAAGTACATTGAGTGTGTTCTTCCTGTTGGGCTGCGCCCACTTGGCGTTTACGGCCGACAACGGCAAGGGCAAAGCGGCCGCACCTGAACGGCAGGCTGCCAAAGCCTCCGTTAGGCCGCCGGTGGCCGTCCTCGATTTCACCGCCAACGATCCGGCCACGCCCGCGCTGGGCAGCGACATTGCGGCTGCCTTGACCGCCATGCTGAGTGGCGAAGCGGGCATCACGCTCGTCGAACGGCAGTCGCTGGCCCAAACTCTCCACGAGCACGAATTGAACTTGACCGGGCTGGTCAGCGACGACCAGGCCGTCAAGATCGGCAAGCTGGTGGGAGCCAAGATCATGGTTACGGGCCGGGCCTTTCGCCTCGGCAAGGACCTGTTCATTACGGCCAAGCTCATCGGCACGGAGACCAGCCTAATCGAGGCCGTGATGGTCAAGGACTCGTCCTCAGCCGACACGGGGGCCATGGTCGTGGCACTTTCCGAAAAGGTGGCGCAGAAGCTCCGTCAATGCGGCCCGAAGCTGGTGGCCGGCGCGGAAGACGCCTTCGATCCTCTGCCCGCCTTGAAGAAGAAGCTGGCCGATCGTCGCAAGCCGGTCGTGGCGGTGGTCGTGCGCGAGCAGCATCATGCGGCTCCGCTGACCGTCGTCGTGGTAGCCCATGCGATCGACCCGGCAGTCGAGACGGAGATCAAGAAACTTCTGACCGAATGCGGGTTTACCGTGCAGGACGTGGCGGAGAACGAGTTGACGGAATTCGCCCACGGCTGGGCGGCCAAGGACGTCGATAGCTGGCCGCGCGGGCTGGAAAAGGTCGACGCATTGGTGGCGGGCGAGGCCTTCAGCGAGTTCGCCGCTCGGATCGGCAACATCGTCAGTTGCTCGGCGCGGGCCGAAATCAACCTGGTCAACCACAAGGACGGCAAGATCGTGGTGGCAGACCGCGTGACTACGCGGACGGCCGACCTTTCCGAAAACATTGCCGGCAAGAAAGCCTTACAGAAGGCCGGGCGAGAGCTGGGCATCCGCATCCTGGAGCACTTTGCCGAGACGTTGCCAGTGGAGAAGACAGTGTCGCACAAGAAGCCGTAAAGGACTAGCCTGTGCAGTTGCTCGTAGGACGGATTGCCAATCCGTTTCGTTATCCCAGACGGATTGGCAATCCGTCCTACGGTCATTCGTCACATAATTGATTTACGTTGCACAAGGAAAAGACGCGATGAGCTGGGGCAGGGCGGGGTGGTTGTGTTGTTTCCTGGCGGTGTGCGCGCCGTTGCAGGCCGCTACCCGCGTGGCCTTGATTGGCAGCCGCGGCAATGAGGCGGCCGATCGCGGCCTGACGCTGGCGGAGGTCGAGCTTTCCGGCAGCGGCGAAATCGTGCTGGTGGAGCGGCAGGAGATCGCCAAGGTCCTGGCCGAAGGCCAAATATCGCTCAGCGGCGTCGTGGACGCCGCGGCCGCCATTCGCGTGGGTAAGCTGCTCCGTGCCGACGTGCTGGCGGTGGTCGAGTCCGATGCGGAGAATTCGCAGGCGCTGGGGATCTTGGCCTTTGAGACCAGTAGCGGCATGCACCTTTGCGACCGGGCGTTGGAAGGCGATGCGGAAGAGGCAGCCCGCCAGATTGCCGAGGCGGTGCGCCTGGCGGTGCGGAAGCGGGCCTTGGGGTCCGCCGCGCAGCGGACCTTCTGCCTGCTCTCGGTGCGCAACGCCGACCTGCCGTTGGCGGCCAATTCGCTCTGCGAGGGCGTAGGGCGACTGGTCGAACGCCTCTTGGTCAACTCGCCCGACATCGTGGTCCTGGAGCGGAAGCGGTTCGACCTGATCAAGCAGGAGGCGGCCCTGGGGCAAGTTGGCGAGGAAACGGCGGAGACGAAACTGTTGGCTGCGGTGTTGACGGCCCAGATCGAGATCCGTCGCGGCGACGGTGCAGAGGTCTTGGCCAGCGCCGCCGTGCTTGCCGCCGACGGTAAGTCGCTGGGTACGGCCCGCGCCAAAGCCGACTACAAAGACCCGTTGCTGTTGGCCCAAGCCCTGGGACCGGAGTTGGTGACGGTGATGAAGGCCGCTCCCGCTGCGCGGATGACGAGCCGCCGCCAGGAGGCCGGCCGCTTCGCCCGCGAGGCCCTTTTCTGGCGGCGGCATCGCGAGTTCGAACAGGCCATGACCAGCTTGGAGGCGGCCTTGGCGGTCGATCCCCAAGACGCCGCCGTGCTGGATGCGGCGACAGAGATCTGCTGCATTGCCGCCGGCGAAAAATTGGAACCCGGACGGTTCCTCTTGTCGCCGCGTGCCATTCAGGTCAGGCAAGAGACGTTGCACGATTCGCTGAGCCTGGCGGAGCGGGCCATGGGAATGGCCGAGATGGAGGTGCGGCAGTTGGCCGCCGAACGTGGCCCTGCCCTGGTACACTGCCTGGCTGCCATGCCCAACAGCGACGGTTCTTTGCGCATCCAGGAGCCCCTGGGCGGGATGCTCTATATCGAGCTCTACCTGGAGCGTCTGCGGTTTATCAACGGCTATCACCTCGATGACATCCCGCGCTTCAACGCGTTGCAACGCCGCTACGGCGCGCTGTGCAAGGCCCTGGACGCCCGGGCGTATGCCGAGGTCCACGATCGGCAATCCTTCATCCGCTACACGAACTGGCTGAGCGTGTTGTTGCGCAACGTCGCGGTTTTTTCACCTACGGCCAAGGATTGGGCGGACGACACGGCCGCTTTTCTCGAGGCCTGGCTCAAACTGGCCGACCGTTACGGCGTCTACCGGAACGAGTTCCTTTCCCTGAATACGATGGTCGCGGCGGCCGCGAATTGCTCGGCGCAACTGGATCGCGTGGGACTCACGGGCCAATGGCTGGTGGCAGGTTCCGACGCAAAACGCATGCGGGAGACCTTCAGAAAGATGGCGAACCATCGCCGCAAGGCCGTTTCCGCACTGGGCCAGGCGGCCCTCTTCATCAGCGACGTGAACTTGGAGCAGCCGCTGGACGACGACGTTATCGAGGACTTCAAGAAACTCCTTGGTCGCATTCAGGATGTGATTCGTGATCCGGGGCCGGACGATCCACGCGAGACCCGCGTCCTATGCTACTATGCGCTCCTGGACGCGATCGAGTCGCTGCCCAAGGCGGCCCGCCCCGGCCAACTCGGCGGCCTGCTGGACTTTATGCTGGCCCAAGGCCATGTGGTTTACGGGGTCGCGTTGACGGCCAGCGAGCCGGTCCATGTCGCCTACCGCTATTATGCGCCGTATCTCTATCGGACCCTGGGGCGGCGAGGCCGTTGGACGGCCGGCGAATCCGACGCCCTGGCGGCCACGGCCCAGCGCGTGCTGCGGCAGCTCGATAAGGACCCCGCCGCTTGTATCGACGGTCAGCAAGGCCGGGTCCGCTACGCGTTGACGAATGCCTGCCAATCGATATTCCTGGCGCGGCCCCAACTGCGCCCCAAGACGCCGCCGCCCTGGCGCCGCGCGGTGCGGTTGCTCAGCGTGGCCGACTATCCCGAGTTAAGGGCGATCAGCCGCGTGCAGGTTCACGGCAGCACGGTCTGGACCATGGGCCTCAGCGACCGGGAATTCTACGATGCCGAGCATCCTCCCAAGCAACGGTCCCGCGGAACTTCGGATGTCCTGTTTCGCTCGCTCAACGGCAACTCGCTGGTCGTGGAACCGCCGCACTACGCCGGTTTCCTGTTGCCGATTGCCGTAGACTTGGCCAGCGGGCAACGCCACGTTCTGCCCAAGCGGAATTATCCCCGCGATTCGATTGGCGCCCCGGTGCTGCCCTACGTTGACAATTGTCATTTCGACATGGACGAGCGTACGCTTTGTATCGGCAGCTTCCTGCAAGGTCTGTGCCTGGCGCCGCTGCGGGACGGGCCGGCCGAGTGGATCGAGTACGAGGGACAGGAGGCAGCAACCAGGCGGGGGGAGACCGGCGAAAACGTGGTGCGGCATATCAAGGACGCGGCCGACGATGAACTGTTGCCTTCTCGCCGCGTGCTCTCCCTGGCCGTGCAGGATGGCAAGGCATTTGTTTCCGTCGGTACTTTTTCCGGGCAAGGCGTCTTCCTGGCGTCGGTTAGCCTGGATAAGCACAAGGTGCGGGTCATTACTTCCAGCCGCGGCGCGGCGCAGGAGACGCCCTTGGACGGGCTGGCGGAGCCTCCCTTGATCTTTTTGCCTTTTGTGAAGGATCCCGCGCGGCATCGCCTCCTGTTTGCCGTCAGCCATCCCCTCTCGCACAGCGGGTTGTGGGAACTCGACACGCAGACGGAGAAGATTCGCCGGCTGCTGGCCTGCGAGCACAATGTCCACTGGATGAGCGGCAATCGCGCGGGACGCGTCCTGTTGGCCTTGGCGAACGTCGATTGCAGCCAGTGGCATGCGATCGAATACGACCTGGGCCGCGACCGGGCGGAATTGGTCTATTCCAGCCAGGCGGTGACGGCCATCGACGGCCTGAAGCCCGGCAAGCAAGCGATTATCGTGCCCGGCTGGCCCGCGCAGCCGCCGTACCTCCGCGTAGGCGATGCGTTGTGGACCGGTTGGCCTTTGGGGAGCATCCAGCCCGGCGCCGCGGGCGGCATAGTCTTCCCGACGCTAGAGGACAAGCCCGAACTGCTTCGCGAGTTGGTGGGCCTGGAACATGATTTTAATTGGCGGACGATGGAACCGTTGGATGACGGCAGGATCATCATGAGCGACCGCCACGGAATTTGGCTGATTACACCGTGAAGAACAAAAGACCTACTATGATCCATAAGCACCTAAATCGCTGGCCGCTTCTCCTGGCAGCTTTGCTCGGGCCGGCGTTGCCCGCGATGGCCGCGGAGCCGCAGGCCCCCGCCGAGCCGAAGACCGCGGCCCAGTACATTGCTCGGGCCTTGCGTCGCGTCGACATGTGGGAGTGGCCGGAGGCGCTGGCCGATGCCAACGCCGCGCTGCGGCTGGAGCCCAAGTCCGCGCGGGCGATGCTTGCCCGCGGGGCGGCCAACGTGGGCATCAACCCGGCCACCGCGCTTCGCGATCTGGCCGCGGCGGAAAAACTGGGTGAAACCTCGGTGCGGTTGTACTGCGAGCAAGGGCTGGCCTACTGCGCGTTGTTGCGCTGCGACAAGGCATTGGAGGCGGCCGATCGGGCCTTGAAGGTCGATCCCAAGGAGCCCCGGGCCTACGGCCTGCGCGGGCAAGCCCTGGCCAGGCAAAAGGGCCTCAACGCCGCGCTGGAAGACCTGGGCAAGGCCATCGCATTGAACCCGGATTCGGCCTACGGCTATGGCCTACGCGGCGAGGTCATGGCGGACTGGGACATCAATCTTGGGCCGCCGCCCGCCGACTTCATTCGCCTGAAACAAATGAACCCCAGCTTTGCCGAGGCCAATGTCAGCGCTGCCCTGGGCATGCCCGACCTGCGCCGGGCCGTCCAGCAGGATCCGGACAATCCACGCTATTATTGCGATCGGGCGAACGCCTATGAATGCGAGGGTAATTTTCAGAAAAGTTTGGACGACCTGGACCGCGCGCTGATGCTGAACCCAAGTTTTGTCTTGGCCTACTTTCGGCGGATGGAAATTCGAGCTCTCATCGGCGACTATAAGGCTGCCGACGCCGATGCGGTACGGATGATCGAACTTGACCCGTCGGGCTACATGGGGCACCACGCGCATGGCTGGTACTTGCACATGACCGGCCAGTGGGCGGAGTCGTTGAAAGAACTGGACCTGGCCATTCAGGCGGACCCGCGACATGCCGTGAAGGACTATGTCGCCCGGGCCACGATCCGCCTGGCGCAGCATAACTATTCGGAGGTCGTCGCCGACGCCAGTAAGGCCATCGAGATCAACCCGCGCCAGATCGACTCGCATTATCTCCGTGCTTCGGCATTCATGAATCTCCTCGAAATGAAGAAGGCTGTCGCCGACTTCGACTTCCTGGTCCGGACCTCGCCCCTTGTTGCTGACTACTGGTCCTACCGAGCGCAGGCCAAGATGGACATGTTGGACTCGAAGGGCGCCGTGGAGGATTATACTCAAGCGTTGAAGGTCTTGCCTCATTATCCCCCCGCAAGTTTGGCGCGGGGGGCCTGCCGGATGGATTTCAACGACTTCGAGGGAGCGATCTCCGACCTTCGCGATGCCCTGGAACATGGCGTGGAACGCCACCGCTTTTATGGCGATGCGCCCGGCGATGCCGTTGCGCACCGGGTATTGGGAAAGATCTTCTACAAACTGGGCAGGGACCGGGAGGCCCTGGCGGAATTCGACCACGCCCTGGCAATTTATCCTAACGACGCCTACTCCTTGATCGATCGCGGCCTGGTCAAGCGCCGGCTCAACGATTATCGCGGCGCGGCTGTGGATTTCACGCGCGCCACCACCATCAACCCCCGAGATTATCGCGGTTACTCCGAGCAGGGAGTCTGCCGCTGCCTGTTGCGCGACCACGCGGGCGCGATGGCCGCCTTCAGCGAGGCGATGCAAGTCTGCCGGCCGGCCTCCAGCGCCTATTCCGGCCGCGGGATCCTCAAGCTCGACTTGGACGATTACGAGGGAGGGCTGGTCGATCTGAACGTGGCAGTCCGCCAGGCTTATCGCGAACCTGGCGCCGCCCCGGATGGTCGGCCCCGCTCCGACGAGTTGGAGGAGATGGCCGCCGGCGACGCGGACAACCCCTTCGACTACCTGCTGGGCGACGACCGCGGCGTGGATGCATCCCACGAGGGCAAGCCCGATAGCCGCCGGCTTGCCGAGATCCATCAGAACCGCGCCCGCGCGTACTACGAATTGGCCCAGTTCGCCCGGGCCGCCAAGGAGTGCGATCAGGCATTCCGCTTCTGGCCGGCGACCGAGGCGGGCTTGATGGTCCGCTCCCACGCCCGGGGCCGCCTGGGCGACTTGCCCGGGATGCTGGTCGACGCCCAGCAGGCGCTCGAGATCAACCCCAAGTGCGAGTGGGCACGGTACGACCGCGCCATGTGCGTTTCGCTGGACGGCAATTTCGCCGACGCGCTGGCCGATTTGAACCAGTATATCCAGGACTCCCCAGGCGATGGCGCGGCGCGGCTCTATCGCGGCGCCCTGCTTTACGCGCTGCACGAGGGGAAACTGGCCCTGGCCGATTATGAGGTGGCCCTCAAGGACTTGCGCGGCAATCCTCCCTGGAACGCCGACCAAGCCGCGCTGTCCATCTGGACGATCCGTAGCATGCAGGCCCGACGGTCGGAGACCGACCAGGACCTCCGCAAGCACTTCAAGGGCCGCAAGCCCGATTTGCAGAGAGATTGGTACGGGCGGGTGGCTGCCTTCCTGCTCGAGCCGGCCGATACCGAAGCGGCGCTGCGGCGCGAGGCCGAGTCCGCCGACGGCCAGCGAGCGCCTTGGCGGCAGACGGCCGCTCTTTATTACATGGCCGTTCGCCGCCGCTTGGCCGGCGACAAATCCGGCTCGATGGAACTCATCGAGAAGGCCGCAGCCGCCCACGCCGTGCACGAACTGCAATGGTACGAGAGCGAGCTCCGTGTGCGGCTTGCGTCCGGCAAGATCTCCGCATCGCAGGGATCGAAGGCCGCCGCGTGGCGAGACAACCTGCCGCAGCCGCCCAAGAGCCGGTTGTGAGCTTCCCTATTACCCCGGCACGAAAGATACTCCAGCGCGGCGAGCGAATTGTAAGACGGATTGCCAATCCGTCCTACAGGCTCTGGGATTTTCTCTCGTGCTGGGGTAATAGGGATTCGACGTAGAACGTTTGCGGGCCCGGCAAGGATACGGATCGTCGACTTCACTTCGCCGCCGACGGCGCCGGGGCGTATTTGGGATCGAGTCGGGCCGCCGCGGCGAAGTCCTCGGCGGCTCCGGCGGCATTCCCTCGCTTGGCGCGGATCAGCCCGCGCTGATAGTAGGCCTTCGCGTTGTTGGGATTGAAGTAGATGGCCCCCTTCCAACACGTCTCGGCACCTTTGAGATCGCCTTTTTCGGCGAGCTCGAGGGCTAATAGACACCTCTCCTCTGCGTGATCCAAACGGCTATGTTGGACGTCTCCCTTGCCTTCGTAGGCATCGGCGCGGCCGATATAGGCCCGTTGGTCCGTCGGACAGAGCCGGATCGCCTCGGTGTAATCGGCGATGGCTCGGTCCGGGTCCCGCTTCTTCTTGAACATTTCGCCGCGGGCCCAATAGGCCTCGGCCACCTTCGGGTTCAAGCCGATGACCCTTGTGAAGTCGGCTTCGGCGCCGTCAAAATCGCCTGTGCGGGTGCGCGCAAATCCACGGCGGAAGTAGGCGGGCGAAAACAGCGGATCGAGGCGGATGGCCTCCGTGTAATCGGCGATTTCCTCGTCGGGTTTGCCCAAGAAGGTGCGCGACGTGCCGCGCGCGAAGTAGGCTTGGGCGAAGCGCGGATCGAGGCGAATGGCTTCGGTGGAGTCGTCGACGGACTTTTGCCACAGTTTGCCCTGCTGGTAGACGATGGCCCGCTGGTACCATGCCTTGGCGTCTCGCGGCTCGCGGCGGATGGCCTCGCTGGCGGTGGCGAGCCGTTTCTTGAATTCGGCCATTTTCCGCGATTCCTCGTCCTCCAAGGGCACCGCGGGGACTACCTTGTCCTCGCGAATCGAGACCTGGTAGGTGGTCCAGAGATCGTTCAGGTTGGTGTTGGACCTGTTGTGTGTGATTGCCAGGAGGCCGTAGTAGCGGCTGAGGCAGATTTCACGCAGCAGGGGTCGCAATTCCGTCGGCGCGCTGGGCTGAAGCTCGATCCAGCGGGACCGGCCATAGTTCTCCTCGAAGCTCCAGGGGACGTTTCCCATATCGTCCAAACCGTCGTCGGCGCGAAGCCTCCACCACTTCGGCCCTACGATGTGCAGGCGGTCGCAATAGGAGACGACACAACCATTCGGCGCGTCGTCCGAAACGACGACCGGCTTCAGCTCGGGGAATCCGATGCGGTAGAGATGGCGCTGTGCCCTTGGTCCCATGCCGAAAAAGTAGACGGCGCCTTGATGCACGCCGAACGTCCTCAGGGTCAAAGGCCAGATCGCGAAGAAGTTCCGGAACAGGTCGGCCTCGACGACCGACACCGACCGCGCCACGGGATCCACCAGCAACGGGTAATTGCCGACACGGGTGTGACCGCCGTCGAATCGGCCGATGAAGATCCTACGGTGGTCCCCGGCGGCGTCCGTCAGCACCGTCATGCAGGTCGGCTGGAAGACCGCACCTGGGTCTAAGGGGAATCGGGGGTCGGCGCCGTCCCACGTGCGGCGGGCTTCGTGAAACACGTCCACGCTGAGCGGCCTGACGGCTTGCGGGTCATACTTCACCAGGGCGATCCAAGCGCGGCCGAAGCTGCCGGCAACGCATGCGCAGCCCGGGGAGACGGGGGCTACCAGCATCTCCTGTTGGCCGCGCGGCGGCATCTTCTCTTCCGGTTGCAGCGGCAGGCCGCTGTCCACGGAGACCTCCTGTACCGTCTCGCTCTGGGGGTCGATCACTAGCAGCCAGGGAGAGGCGCTGCCACGGTAGACCGTAGCCCAGGCGTAGCGGCCGTCGTAAACCACGCTGCGAACCTGCGCACCGTCGTTCTCGGTACTCCACAGCTCCTTCAGCCCGTCTTTGCTCTGGATCGCATAGAGGTGGTTATGGTCCCAGGCGATTTCCATGCGCGGACCAGCCGGCGTGCAACTGAGGAACCCGCTGATGACGCGGCCCTTGCCAGCCCCGGCGATCACCGGAAATCGGATCGGCGTGAACTGCACCGCCTGCGAGTCGGGGATGGCCTTGGGACCAATGAAGACCTCGCGCGCCCGCACAAACGGCGTTTCAAAGTCCCTCCGCCAGCGCAGCCATTCCCCGCAGCCGCGCAACACTGGGCTGTCCGATTTCTCCAATTGGGCGATGAAGGCATCACCCTCGGGCGACTTGCAAATTCGTACGCCGCCCTTGAAAAAAACGTATAGCTCCATTCGCTGCTTTATGTCCGGCAAGTCCTTGAACTCGACCAGCAGGTCGTAGACCAGGTCCAAGTATTCTTTGTTCGAGAGCCCCCGGCCGAGCGCCGTGAGGACCCACTGCTCTTCGTGGTAACCTGCTCGCACGCGCCTGCGCAGGATGCGGAGGAGGATCTCGCGCTCTTTTTGGACTACCGCCGCCACGTCGAGCCGATCTCGGTCCTGGCCAGGGAGCGTGGAACCGTAGACGGACCATGCAAAGACAAACTCGCGGGGGCCGCCAAAATAGGCGCCTTCGACTTTGCCGACCGTACGAAAGAACTCGTCCAGGTGTTCCAGCGCGCGCAGGTGGTATTGCGGTCCGCCAAGGTGGGCGCAGGCGACCCGGGCGCGATAATGCCGCTCTTCGCTCGGTTCCAAAAGCAAGGCGGCCTCGATCAAGGACATCGATTCCTGCCATTGCCCTAATTGCTGGAACTCCACGGCGCGGTCGGTTAACTGGCGGGCTTCCGCGCGGGCGTCGGGCGTTTTCCACTCCTGTTTCATGCCGGTACCGATGAGTTCTCGCGCGGCCGTTTGTAAGAACGCCGGGGCCTCGGCGGGCCGCAGCGTGGCTGCTCGCTGGCCTAGCTTCTCCTCGCCCCGCAGCGCCCGCAGCCGAAGCTGTACCCGGGTTTCTTGCTCCTTGCCCTGGTGACGGAACTCGCCGAGCAGGTAGATCGGCAACGGCCGGCGAACGACCGTGGCGGCGCCCGCAATGGCCAGTTCCTTTGCGATGGCCTCGGCCTCGGCTAGCTCGATGGTCAGAATGCCTGGCTGGTTGTCCAACGCCTGCTCGACCAGCTTGGCATAGGCGCCCTGCAGGTGGTTGTATTCGTAGGACAGGTTGCCGCTCACCAGCGGCGGCACGGCCACGATCTCGACGATCTTCTCAGCATGTCTTTGGATCGCCCGCCGGACGATCGCCTGAAACGCGGCCGCGTCTGTCTCGGGCTTGTCGCCCAGAGGCAAGGTGTGTGTAGCCAACCGTAGGCCGTGGTTGCTTTCGCAGACTACGATCGTGGCGCTCTTAGGTTTGGCCGAAGTGGTGAACAGAACGAGCAGATCGGCCTTGAGCAACTTTCCTATCTTCTCTCGTTCGACACTTGCCGTCGCACCGAGCAGGGCTTGAAGCTCGTGCTCGCGCTGGATAGCTTGGATCGCGGCTCGTTCCAGCCACACGGCCCGCGAGTCGGCCAACAACTGCTGTTCCAGCAACGACCCCAGGGGCGAGTCGTCGAGCCCCAAAAACGCGGCTGTCGGACGAGTGGACGTGTCGATTTCGGTACGGACCACCGGATCGGCCGCCATTGCCCAATTTGAGGCAACGCCCAAGACCAGACACAACGCGAATCCATAGCGGCGGTTCTTCTCACCATGACGGAACATAGCAGGCAGTCCTTTCGCTTGAACGGAGCTGGATAGCTCCATCATCTCCGTTTGCATTACGGATATCAATACCCCCACAACAAGACTGGCCAAACCAGTTAGTCGATTCTGAGTGCGGCCGGAAATGATACATCCGGTGACGACACGCCTAGTCCGCGATTCGCTCCACCACGCTCGATCGGGCCGCGACGACGTCTCCCCGCGGATCGAGCAGTTCCACTTTCAGTTCGTACTTGCCGGGAGCTAGCTTAGACGGGTCGAAGGCGAAGCGGCACTGGCCCAGCGCGACTCGACCTAACAACGTCGGGCCGCCGCCACCACTTTCCGGGACGGCAATACTCGTCTCCGCGTCGAAAGGCGCGGTCAACCGCGAGACCGTTTGGCCGCCGACGCGGGATAGAAGGAAGCGGACTTGTACCGGTGCCGGCCGCCGGTTGATCTTCACGCCCAGAATACCCACGCAATCCATGCCGTCATAGATCTCCTGGTCGACCGAAAGTTCGAGCGGCACCGGAACGACCTCGCGCAGGCTCAGGTCGTCGATCCAGACCGTTCCTGGCCCCTGGACCCAGACGCCGAGGTACTTGACGGCTGCCGGAAACTTCAGCTCGCTGCGGGCCCAAAGCCGATACCACCCGCTGGGCGTCGGCCCTTCCGCGCCGGTCTGCGTGCTTTTCTCCGCCCCGTCGGGCAGCGAGATGCAGAATCGCGGCGGTACGCTGCGGTCGGCCAGCTTGATCCAGCCGGAGAACTCGTAGCAGCGGCCTTCCTCTAGCGACAGGTTAAGTTTTCCGTCGCCCCAAGTGGGCCAAACCAGAATGGTCACCGCCTGACTTCCGCTCGCCGCCGGGATGTCGATGCGGACGGACTTCCGGCCCGTGTGGCTCTGGGTGTCGTCCAATCGCCCCTCGCCCTTGCCGTTCCAACTCTCAACGCGCCAGGGCTTCATGGTCTCCTCGAAACCGGACGGCGGCAGCAACTCGGCTCCATACTTGACCGCCTCGCTTACAGGCTCGGACCAGGGGAGTTCCAACGGTGAAACTCGGGCTGCGCTCGGCTGAGCCGCGCCACCGCCCGCCAGTAGCGGTTGGAGCTTGAGGATCTGACTCGCGACTTGCCAGCGCCATTTCCGCAGCGTCGAGGCGTGGGGCGGCGGGATGCGGTTGCTGGTGTCTAGGGGCTGGAATCCCCAGCCGATCCGGCCCAACAGGCCGCGAAGCACGTGGTCGGCCTCGGTGGCGGCCTTGCGCGCCCCGGCGCGGTCGGATGCCTTGGCCGCGGCGATCGACCTCGCCAGGAGACTGAGGTAACGGTAGTCTGTGATCCCCTCGCGGACCGCCTCCCACATCACGCTCGGCAGGGGACCGTCCTCGGCAAGGTAAACGTAGCCTTCGTCGTCCTGCCGGAATCCATTGCCCTGGAACAGGGCGTTGCCGCTGTAGTAGGCCCACTGGGCAATCTGCGACGCGCCGGTCTTGTAGCCGTAGAAGCCGAAGAAGAAACGTGCCCCAGCGGGCGTCGGCCCGCAACCGTTGTAAACGGCATAGGGCTTCTTCCGCCCCACGAGCGTCTTGGCGATCTCAGGGGTGAAACGGTTCGTGTTGAAGACATCGATCGACGCCGACAACGGGCCGATCTCGTCGATTCCCATCGCCATGCCGCCGCCAATGTCCGTCCAGGTCGCCAGATCCAGCCGATGCTTCTTGATCAGGCCGTAGTAGTAGACGGCCTCGTCCAAAAGGTTGTGTGCGCCGGCCTCGTCGAGCGCGTAGGCGCGAAGCGACGGCCAGCCTTCTTCCTTGGCCATCTCGCACACCACGTCCACGGCGTGCAGGAAGTCGCTGTCGATCTTCTTGCTGTGCGGCCAAAAGGAGAACCAGGCCTTCTGGTGGTCCCAGAAGTAGGCGATCTCGTGCCCGAGTTCGAACGTGACGGGGAACGCGCGCGGACCGAAGACTTTCTTCTCGGCCGCCATGAGCCGCTTGCACTGGGCGCGGGTCGCCGCGACGTCGTCCTCGCCGAAGTCCCGGTCGCGCGTCTTGATGACGACGCTCATGGCCGGCTCGATCCCGTTGCAGCCGTGCTCGCGGGCGTCGATGAGTTCTTTCATGAGCAGCTTGTCGGAATCCGCGGGACTGGGGAAGAACATGGCCATCTCGACGGGCGCTGGGGGCAACACCAATGGCAAGACCTTGGCGACGAGCTTGATCTGTGCCGAGGCCTGACCGGCTGCCTGCACCGTGATCGTACCCGTGTAGTCGTCCGCCGCGGCACTCTCGGGAATCTTTAGGGTCAACCAGACCCGCAGGGCGGCGCCTTTGGCTGCCGAGACGGTCTTCCGCTTCTCCAGCAAAAACGGTTCCCGCCGGAAGGTCTTGGCCTTTTGATCCACCGGCACGCGGACGCTTCGCACGAAGCGCACCTCGAACCAGTCTGCCGGAATGGCGTGACCTTGGATGGAGCGAAGCTCGCCGACAGCGATCTGCACGTCTGCCAGGGGAGCGATCGCGTGAAGCACGAACGACGCCGATTCGTACTCGCCGCGGGGGGCAAAGAGGTTCAGCGCTGTTGCCCGCTCGCAGGCCAGCGGGACGGCCTCCGGCCCAATCACAGTCATCGGATCAGGCACCGTAATGAGAAAGCCTCGCTGGCGTTCCTCCGCGGTGATCTCCGATTCCGGAAAGAACCGCACGGGCTCGCGCAGTTCCGTCCACCCGGCTTCCAGCGCGGGCTCGTTCGGCCCGTGGCTGCCCCAGGCCTGGAATTGCGCCGGTGGCGCGGCATGCAGGCCGCCGGCGGTGAAGACCACGGTTGCCACTACGATGACGACGATCCTCTTCAGCATGTCCTGTACTCCTTAAAGCGTTCGGATGAAATTGCGAAGATGCCGGATTGTCGGAATCCCGCCTTTAGGCGGAGTCTTCAGGCATTCCGGCTAAAGCCAGGACTCCAAGCTACTCATTTCTTCCGAACGTACTTATGGATCAACATGTTACCTGTCCACGGCCGGGACCTTCTGAAGAACTTCGCCGATGGGCTCCTTGCCCGTATACTGCGGCTTGCGATCTGAAAGCGACTTCAACTTGACATTGCGGAACCAGACCGGAGTAGCGCCGTAGTTCTGCAGAAGAACGAAGCCCTCGTGAGGTAACGCGCCGATGGCGTGGGGGAACTTGTTGTGGCCACCGTCTGGGTTCTGGCCGGCCTTGACCCACTGGCTCAAGTCGGCCCGGACAATCTCCTTGCCGTTGAGGTCGATGACCACGAGGCTCTGCTTGACCGTGATGCGGAAGTGGTTCCATTCACCGATGGGCTTGTTGGCATCGACGGAAGGCCGCACCAAGTCGTACAGGGCGCCGTTGGCGTTGCCGGCGTTGAAGGGCACACCGTAGTCGCCGTTGTCGAGGATCTGGACTTCCATGCCCGTGTTCACGTCGTTGTTGGGGTCATGGACGCAGATAAAGACACCGCTGTTAGCCTTCCGCTTGGCGCCCATCTTGAAATCCAGTTCGATGACGTAGTCGCAATAGCGCCGCCGGGTACAAAGGTCCCGCCCGGGTTTGGCGGGGTAAAGTTCACCGTCAGCATTGACGGCCCAGCCGCCGGCCCGACTGGCAGGCGTCCAAGCGTCGAGGCCCTTGCCGTCGAAGAGGATCTCCCACCCGTCTTTGTCGATCCGCGGTTGATACTCGCTGGGCGGTTGGGGTTCTGCAGCCGAGACGGCCCTTGTCAAAGCGAACGCACCCACCAACACCACGGCTACAATCCAGTTCTTCATGATTTGCTCCCGAGAAATGCTTTTTGGATATTGCGACAGACTACAGCGCATGCACCGAGTAGACTACGGGAAAGTGGCGATGTCAAGAACTATTCCCTGGTTGACCATACACCGTACCGCAGTCGTCGCTCAGGTTTCGAGCTGCCAGCCTTGTCACAACCACGCTTTGCGACTATACTAACCGAGGTAGTTGTTGACGGGCCAGTTTTTCGATCGCGAGCCGCTGCATGAGCACTATTCAGTTTGAAACCGAGTCGGTTCGGATTCCGCTGTGGGTCACCGATCTGTCCTCGTTCCGGCGTTGGGCTGAGTCCGAGGAATCGCCCGACAAGGCGACGGTCTGCTATCTTTCCGGAGAGGTGTGGGTGGAAATGAGCAAGGAGCAAGTTTACTCTCACAACCAAGTGAAGACTGGATTCGCCCGCGTCCTTGCCGGACTTGTCAAACAACACCGTTTGGGCCGCTACTTCAGCGACGGCCTGTTCTTGACGAACATCGAGGCGGATCTTTGCACAAAGCCGGACGGCACGTTCGTTTCCCGCGAGGCGTTCGCCGCCAAGCGCGTAGGGCTGATCGAAGGCGCGCTGGAAGGCTTCGTGGAAATCGAGGGCACGCCCGATATGGTCCTGGAGGTTGTCAGCGGCAGCTCCGTCAGCAAGGATACCGGGTGCTTGCGGGACCTGTATTGGAAGGCGGGCATTGCGGAGTATTGGCTGGTTGACTGCCGTGGCGAGCGGGTCGATTTCGACATCCTCCGCCACGCGGCCAGCAGCTATTCCGCGGCGAGCAAATCGGCGGGCTGGATGGAGTCCGCCGTCTTCGGCCACTCGTTCGTACTGAGACGGCAATCGGATGAAATGGGCCACCCCGAGTTCACTTTGGAATCCCGCGTCAACACCCCGCGCTGAGGGGTTCTCCGAGGATGGTCCGAGTCCAAAGCGAGAAGAGTCAACTAGCGTTTCGAGGCCTCATCGAGCGTTTGCTTTCGTTTCGGCCCGCATCTTCGCGGGATCACTAGCTGGTCCTTTCCATCGAAGGCTCCGACGAATTCGTTGCCTCCTTCGCCGCTTCGATTGCTACTGGGCAAGCCACCCTTCCCAGGCGGGACTTCCACCCGCTGAAATACACACGCATTCACGGCGCACGGACACATACCTTAATTCCGGAGACGCGCAGACCTCCCTGCCAGCCATTCTCGGCGCGCGATCGCACCCGACCCTGGTCACCTACGGTCAGCCCCGCGTCATCGCGCGACGAAATGCGGCCAGTTCGGGACCGGCAGCGGGCGACCGCACGAGGTCTTTCCGTTGTTTTTCGTCGACAACCGACTCGATTGTCTCGACCAGATCGCGCGGAACGTCGCCGAAACGGGCGTCGAGGAATGCCGCAATGTTCTCGTGCGCGTTCTCGCGAACCAAGCAGACTCGTCCCTTTCTCCCCGGCTCCCTTAATTGCCTCGGCTGACGGGTTCTCCATGGAGGAAGATGCTACTTCTCGTTCTTGCCGTTCTTACCCCGCTCGGCGCCGGCGACCGCAGCGTTCATTTCCTTCCGCCATTGCCATATTTTTTCCCATTGGAACTGGTCTGCTTTAACGGGGTCAAAGCGGCTGGCGTCCACATCCACATAAAGCCGGCGGAACTTCGCTGGATCAAAATCGGGGTTGGGAGTGTTCTCCTGAGCGTTGACCTCTTTCTTCCAAGCGGCCAGCGCCGCACGCATTTGGCCTACCCGCTTGGGCTGTAACTCGGCCAAATCCTGAGCTTCGCCAATGTCTTTGCGGAGATCATAGAGTTCGGCCTTGGCGTCGTCGTAATACTCGACCATCATCCAGTCGCCATCGCGCACAGCCCCGCTGGGACGGCTGCCCTGGTTCGTGTAATGGGGGAAATGCCAGAACAATTTACGCATTGGCGCAGGGCCGCGACCAGTCAGCAACCCCGCAATACTCACACCGTCCAGCCCGGCAGGAACCGGCCGGCCGATCAGGTCCAGCAGCGTGGGAAGCCAATCGGTGTTGATGACGGGATCGCCGACCACTTTTCTGACAGGTACGTGAGCCGGCCAGCGGACAATCAACGGAATCCGTAGGCCGCCCTCATACACGAAACCTTTGCCGGCCCGGAAAGGCGTGTTGTGGGTGACCTTGGGATGCGGTCCCTCGGGCACGTGCAACCCGCCGTTGTCGGAGGTGAAGATGACAATGGTCCTATCTGCCAACTTCAGTGCGTCGAGCTTGGCCAGCAGATGGCCGACCGTGTCGTCGAGCGTCTCGATGACCCCGGCATAGACAGGCTCGAAGGCGTGCGCATTGTTATCGATGCGACGGAGTTGTGCGTCGTAGGGAATGTGGGGTGTGTTGTGGGCCAGGTAGACGAAGAAGGGGCGGTCTTTGTGCCGCTCGATAAACTTCTCGGCGGCGGCCGTCAGGTCGTATTCCCCTTTACCCCCCTCGGTTGCCGAAGGTTCGGTGTTGGCCTCGCCGGCATGGTACGTGTCGAAGCCGTGCTCGACCGGTCCGAATCCGGCGCCGCCGACGTGCCACTTGCCGATGGCGGCGGTCGCGTAGCCGGCCTCCTTGAGATAGTTGCAGATCATTTTCTCTTCGAGCGGTACCTGCATTTCGATTTCCGGGTGGAGCAGTTTTTGCGAGGCCGCATTGGGCCGACCGGGCAGGAACGTGGTCAGGTGGAGGCGAGCAGGCGTCTTGCCGGTAAGAATCGCAGCTCGCGAGGGCGAGCAGATCGGCTGCGCGCAGTAGGCCGAAGTGAACCGCATGCCCTGCTGCGCAAGGTGGTCAAGGTTTGGCGTATGATGATCTTGCCGCCCGTAGCAATGCAGATCATTGATGCCCAGGTCGTCGCAGAGGATGAATAGGATATTCGGCGGTGTCGGACGGATTCCTGAATCGCCGGCTGCCGCTCGTATTGCGCCTGATGACAGCCCGATTGCCAGAAACAAGATCGCAGGGATCGAGACGCTGGGCAAGCCGGGCTTGGCCAGCCGCGCGACTATTGCCGTGGCGCCGCGGAGTAAATAGGACATCAGGGAATGATACCCGGGGAAAGGCGGGGAATCGAGGTCGTGAAGCGGGAAGTACCCATTATCGCAGCAACGCCGAAGATGTCGAGGCCCTGGCAATGGCCGGCATCCTGTGTCAGTCGAATCTGTGCCACGAGGTCTGCCAGGCGCCCGCTCTCCAACGAGGTGGGGAAATGGTAGAATGGAGCAATCGGGCCGGCCGCCGGCGATTGCAATGCTGCGGCCAAACGGCCCGGGCAGGCTGCGGCGAGTTTTTCGCCTCTTGCGCGGAACGGCCAGCGCCGACCCAAACAACCAAAACGCGAATCATGAATACTCTCTCCAGGGGAACATTTGCCAAGTTACTGCCGGCCGGAGCGAAGCCTTTCCGACGCATTGTGCAGCGGACGCCGGAGGAGGATATCCTTCATGTACGCCATCGGTGCCTTGCCTGTGCGACAATCCTTAACGTCGTCCTGTTGCTGCTATGCCCCTCGCCCGTGCGATCGGCGGAACCACCAGCCAACGGCATCCACTCTTCTGGCCATTTGTCGGCAACAGAATCGAAACCCGCCCCACTACGAATTGCCAAGCCGCTACTGGCTGCATGGTCTTTCGATGAGGGATCGGGGGTCATTTGCCATGATGTGAGCGGCCAGGGTAACGAGGCAAGCGTTGATCGGCAAACCTCCCCGGCGGTACGGCACGTGCCGGGGCTATTCGGCAACGCATTGTCGTTCTCCCAAAACCATGCCGTACGTCTCCGGGGTGATTTGCGCCTGGAGAAAATCGAGACGATCTCCTTCAGTGCCTGGGTCGCCCCCACCGAGTTAAGCAACTATCGCGAGATCTTTCGCAAGGAGGACGGTGACGACCGCGTGCTTTTTTCGTTCCAGAACGATGGCGCTCATCTTTCCGTGGGCCTGAACGTGGGTGGATACGTCGAATGCCGCGCGCCAATAAGTTCGCTTCAAGTCCTCGACGCTGCTTGGCACCACTGTGCAGCGACCTTCGACGGCCATTGGATGCGAGTCTACTTCGACGGCAAGGAAATCGGCAGATTGGAGCGCCACGGCAAGATCGAGGCTCGCGGTCGGGCGCCCGGCTTCATCGGATCCTGCAACGGCGGGGAGTGCTTTCAGGGAATGATGGACGAGTTGTGCATCTACAGCGATGCGCTGAGCGCCGCTGAAGTCAGGTCGATTTGGCATAATGGCTGGGAAGCGTACGTCAGCAGCCAACGCCAATTGCTGCCGCTGGTGAACACGATTTACGCTCCGGCCAAGTCGTTCGCAGCGACGCTGGCTGCCTGCCGAAAGAATATGCTGGAAAAAGGCAAGGGTTCAGACCCGAAACTCGCCGCGGTTGTCGCCGCCCGACTGCGAGCCGATTTTCCCGACGACTATGCGAACTTCGTGTCTTGGACCGGGACCGATCCGTCTCGCTATCTGGTCGCGGCGGACAACGCAGCCATGGCGCAAACCGCCGAGCGCCTGCTGGAAATGGCCCTGGAATACAAACCTCTGACCAAGGGGCAGTGGGACCGGCTGAAGGCCGACGACCGCCGCCAATGGGAAGAAGCCGAAGCGATCGGCCGGAAGTTCGAGCAACTCAAGGCGCAGGGCGAGGCGGCCCGTTTCTCGCCCGGCTGGATCGAGGTGATTTTGGAGGCTGGCCCGAGGATTCAGCAACGGCCGCGGATTTACGAGCCGGTCGCCCCGTATGTGAAGCCCTCCACACCGGTAACGCGGACACTCACCGCGGCCGAAGGTCGCGAGGCCCTCGAACGCGACTGGCTGCATCAGGCCGACGGCCGTCCCACGCCCCAGCGCATCCAGGACGAGATACGCTGGACGCGGCGGATTATCGAGCGGATCAACGGGGGCAGGTTGCCCCAAGTCGATTTCACCGCGGAGTTCGCCCGGCTCGCCGATCTGGAGAAACAAGTTGCCACTCCGCAGGCCGCCGACCGGAGCCTGTACTTCCAAGTCCGCGCAGTAAAGCGGGCCGTGATGTTGAAGAACCCCGTTGTGGACTTCAGCCAGGTGCTGTTGGTCGATATGCCCTATCCGCAAGGCTCCGAGTGGCAGCACGAGACGCGTCACCGCCTGGGCTATATGGCCGTGCCGGGCGGAAAACTGGTGATTCTGGAAGGACTCTCGCCCGACGCCAAGGTCCGGCAACTCATGCCGCAACTGCCGCTGCACGGTTCGTTCTGGCGGCCGGATCTATCCTATGACGGCAAGAAAGTTGTCTTCTGCTACAAGCCGCAGAACGAGAAGGCATTCCACCTCTACGAGATCCAGGTGGACGGAACCAGCCTGGTACAACTTACGGAGGGCATTTTCGACGACCTCGACCCGATCTACCTGCCCGATGGCCACATCCTGTTTTCGACCACGCGCGGCCACACGTACGTGCGGTGCATGCCGCCGACGAACGCTTTTTCGCTGGCGCGTTGCGATGCGGACGGCAAGAATGTCTACCTGGTCTCCTACAACAACGAGCCGGACTACCTGCCCTCGGTAATGAGCGACGGGCGCGTGGTCTACACGCGCTGGGAATATACCGACAAGCCGCTGTGGCGCGCCGAAAAGCTCTGGACCATGAATCCCGACGGTACACAGGTCAACACGTTCTGGGGCAATCAGAGCGTGTGGCCGGACCTGAGCAAGGACGCGCGGAGCATCCCCGGCAGTCGCCGCGTGATGATGACCGGCAGCGCGCATCACAACTGGTTCTCCGGCTCCGTGGGCATCATCGACCACGACCGCGGCCTGAACTTCCCCGACGGGTTGACGAAGGTCACGGCCGACACGCCTTGGCCGGAATGCGGTAATGGGCCTGTCGATCCCATCGAATCGCCGCACTATCACGCCAGCGGTCAGTACGCGGCCTACTACTCGCCTTTTCCGCTGAGCGAGCGGGACTTTCTCGTCTCGGCCAACCGCAGCGGCAAATTCGTGCTCTACCTGATGGATGTGGAAGGCAACCGCGAGTTGATCTACGAGGGCACGAACAACATCTTTCACGCCCTGCCGCTGCGCCCCCGCGCCCTACCGCCTATCATCGCCGACCGCGTGGCCTGGCCGAGCCGTGCCGAGCGAGATCGCCCGCAGGAGGGCACGATCTACAGCAGCAATGTGTACCGTGGCGCGCCGGCGGAACTGGCCGGCAAGGCCAAGTACCTGCGTGTGCTGCACATCGACGAAAAGACCTACACCTACTGGTACAAGCGGCCCTATATCTCCACGGGGCCGGTGGTTTCTGCCGTACAGTCCGAGGGCGTGAAGCGCATTCTCGGCACTGTGCCCATCGAGCCGGACGGCTCAGTTTCGTTCCGCGCGCCTCCGGGGCAGGCCCTGCACTTCCAGTTATTGGACGAGAACTACCGCGCCTTGCAGACCATGCGCAGCTTCGTGGGGGTGATGCCCGGCGAGGTCCGCGGTTGTCTCGGCTGTCACGAGGCGCACAGCCGCGCGCCCGCGGTCGCTCCCAAAGGCATGGCCCTCTCGCGCCCGCCGCGAACGATCACACCGCCCCCCTGGGGCCTGGACACGGTCAGTTACCCGCGCTACGTCCAACCCGTGCTCGACAAGTACTGCGGCAAATGTCATCAGGGCAAGGGGGAGGGCCGCAAGACGCTCGACCTTACCGACCGGCCCGGCGCATTGGGGTTCTCCGAGGTTTATTGGCACTTGATCGGCAGACCGTCGTGGGGGACGCCCTACCAAAGACCCGCCGTCCCGCCGCCAGGCTTCGGCATCGCCGACATGATCATGGTCGAAGGCTACGGCACGGTCGATCCGGCGGCGTACAAAACTCCCCAACCGATGACGCATCTTTCCTATAAGAGCCCGCTGATCGACATCGCTTCCAGCGGCAAGCACCACGAGGTGAAGGTCGATCCGATCAGCTTGCAACGGCTCATCGGCTGGGTAGATGCCATGTGTCCGTACATGGGAGACGAGGAGATTCGCCAGATGGACGATCCGTTGTTCCAGGGCGTGGAGTGGCTGTCGATCCCTCCGCGGATCAAGACCGCGCCGCGAATCATACGCCCTGGGCCGGTCGACTGACCGACTCGGACAAACCAGTTACAGAAGGACCTGTTGCGGCTCATTTTACTCACGGTCGGACGGAACCCTTCCTCGACTTCGGCGAGCTGTACGCACTGCGGCGGACGTTCGGCCCATGGGATTGCGTCTATTCGCTAATGGGCAAACCAAGGTTATAAAATCGGAGAAGTTGTAAATCGAGCTGTAAACGCCCCGCCCGCCCCACGAGACCGCTGAAACAGCCTTGTGCTGCCACAACGCGTAGTACTCAGTACTCGGTACTACTATTGCTCTCGATAGCCCTTCGACTGCTTGCTGCGGATCAAGCGCTCGTAATCCCATATCGGCACCCGAAAGATTCGCTGGCCGACGAATTCGGGATTCGCCCCAGCGGCCAGACCAGAGAGCCTAAGTGTCCATTTCGCTCAAGACCACGGCTCGAAAGCATCCTCTTTCCGCCCACGACGACGACACAAATATCGCCTTGCAAATGACTTACGGCAATTCCTGACATCTGCCGTTTTTGCCCTAGCTTGTTTGCTAAACTTCACTTACACTACACGTAGATAGTTTATATGTATAGTATTTAGCAGAACGAGAGGCCAGCCATGTCGCTGCAACGAGAACTAAAGAAGAAGCGGCCCTTCGAGTCCTTGGAACAAGAGGCCATGCTGAATATCGCTCGCACGAACGATCAGCAGTTGATCCGCTTTGCTCGGCTCTTTCGGCAACACGATCTGACCCCATCCCAGTACAACATCCTGCGTATCCTGCGGGGTGAAGGTGCCCCGCTGCCAAGCCTTGAGATCGCCAACCGCACGGTTACGGTTGTCCCTGGCATCACCGGCCTGATCGACCGCCTGGAAAAATCCGGGTTCGTTGTGCGGGAACGTTGCCAGACGGATCGACGGGTGATTTACGTGGCGTTGACGGAGAAAGGCCACAATACTCTGGCCGATCTCGATCAGCCCCTCCAAGCGTTGCACAAGAAGCTCCTTGGACATCTGACCAAGGACGAACTTAAAGAACTAAGTCGCCTGCTGGAAAAGGCCCGAGCACTTTGGTCCGAAGGCGAATGAGATACAGGAGAAATACAACATGTCAACAATAAGCGAACGGAAAGTCCAGTCCAAGAATATCCGTGTACGGCGGGCAGCCGAACGGGGGCACGCCGAGTATGACTGGCTCGATACGTGGCACACGTTTTCCTTCGACACCTACTACGACCCGGCTCAGATGGGCTTCCGGTCGTTGCGGGTCATCAACGAAGACTGGGTTCAACCCGGCAAGGGATTCGGGATGCACGGCCACCGGGACATGGAGATCATTACCTTCGTTCTTGAAGGTGCCGTAGAACATCGAGATAGCATGGGAACCGGCTCGGTGCTTCGTGCGGGCGAGTTCCAGCAAATGACGGCAGGAAGCGGAATTCGGCACAGCGAGTTCAACCCGTCCTCAACGGAACCGCTTCACCTTTACCAGATATGGCTCGTGCCTGGGAAAGAGGGCCTGACGCCCAGCTACGATCAGAAGACCTTCCCCGAAGCCGAAAAGCGAGGGCGTCTTCGGTTGGTGGCCTCGCCCGACGCCCAAGACGGGTCGTTGTTAATCCACCAGGATGCCCGAGTTTATCTTTCCTCGCTTGCGACCGGCCAGGAGGTCAAGCACGAGTTGCGTCCCAGTCGGCATGCTTGGCTGCAAGTTGTCCGAGGAGCTGTTGACCTCAACGGCCAGACGCTTGCCGTAAGCGACGGTGCCGCCGTAAGCAACGAGATGGAACTTGCAATCCGGGCCAATGAACCATCCGAAGTAATGCTGTTCGACTTGGCCTAAAACAACCACAACTGGCAGACATTTCACAATCTCAGAAAGGAATGAAACGATGCGAAAAGTAATGTATTGCGAAAGCGTAGGACCGATTGGTTCCGTGGGACTCCTCTTGCTCCGCTTGGTCATGGGAGTAGCCTTCGTGCTTCACGGCTGGGGAAAAATCCAGAACCCGATGGGATGGATGGGGCCGGAAGCCAGTATGCCCGCAGTTCTTCAAGCGTTGGCGGCAATCTCCGAGTTTGGTGGTGGCTTGGCCTTGATCGCTGGCCTTCTTACCCGATTGGCTTCCCTCGGGATTACGAGCGTCATGGTCGTGGCCCTCGCTACGGTCCATTTGCCAATGGAACATCCGTTCGTAGCGGCCAAGGGCGGGCCGTCCTTTGAGTTGCCTGCCGTTTACCTCGCCTGTGCCATCATGCTCTTTATCTTGGGGCCCGGAAAGTTCTCGCTGGATGCCCTCGTATTCGGCAAGCTGCTTGGTCCAAGCGAGGCGGGCCAGAATGAAGCTGCAACGCCATCGCCCGTCACTCCTACGCGAAGGGGATCGATGTAGCCCCCTGTTTTCCTTGATCCGAACACTCACATAAGTCTTTAGGAATGAAAGCACGATCATCAGCGTCGTCAACACGCTGATGCACTACGGTATGGTCTACGTCGGGCTACCGTATTCCTGCCCCGAACTGGCCGACATAAGCGAAGTCAAGGGTGGTTCGCCGTGGGGTGCAGCAACCATCGCCGGTGCAGATGGTTCACGGTGCTCGGTGCCTCCGCTGGTGCGAAGTCCGGAAAACGGCTCCACGGCAGCATCGACTATGGTGTACTTGCGATGGATGCGTATGAACTCTGACCTTGCTGCCAATCGCTCATCGTTTTAGCACACGCTGCTGCCCGGCCCGTCGTTAAGATTCGGCGGCTATGTTACCAATCCTGTCCAGATTCTCGGACGCCGACAAGACGCACCCGCGTTTGTTCAACGTCGTCAATGGGCGTCACGCCAAAGAGCCGCTTGAATTCCCGGCTGAACTGTGATGGGCTTTCGTACCCGACCGCTCTCGCAGCAGTGCTTGCGTTGTACCCATCGTGAGCCATGAGCCGTTTCGCCCGGTCAAGCCGCATGCGTTTAAGGTATTGAAGCGGGGAACTGGCCGTTACGAGTTTGAAGTTCTGGTGGAAAGCCGCAACGCTCATGGCCGCCCGCTTCGCCATACCCTCAACGCTAAACGGCCTAGCACAATCGGTGTGGATGTCCTTCAAGACCCGAGCGATGCGAGTGAAATGCTCATCTCGGCTGGCAAGGGCACGCAGCGAGCCGCCTTGCTCGCTACACAGCACACGATAAACGATTTCCCGGACAATCTGGCGACCGAGCATGCGGCTGTCAAGCGGGCACCTTAGACACTCAAGGAGCCGAATCACCGCCCCAGTCATTTCCTCGCTCATTGGGGCCGTCGAAATGCCACGCGGCATCGACGTAAACGGGAGCAACTGTTCGTCCATTTCAAGGAGCATCTCCCCGAGCGTCGTCGGCTCGACGCTTACCGCAACCACGAGCAAGGGTTCTTCGGGGCTGGCCTCCCACTCGCACTCCACTGGCAGCGGCACCGATAAGACGAGATAGTTGAACGGGTCATAGGCGTAGACCTCTTCACCGAGATAACCTCGCTTGCGGCCCTGGCCGATAACGACGATCATCGGCTCATAAATGACCGGGGTGCGGGGCTGTGGCTCCGAGTGTCGGGCCACTTGCACGCCCTCAACGAGCGTCTGGTGGATTCCCTCTTGATCTGCCACGCCATTGAGAAGACGGGCAAGCCGCTTGCGATTCTCGTTCTGGCCGTCCATTCAACCCTCCTGTCTTTGTCGCGTAATTATAGAAATAGGATACCAGATTGGGCAAGGGCGGATAGTTTGCCTGGAAGAAAATAGAATTAGGCAAGGATTTTGGAGGATTGTGCCTTTTCATTTCCAGGCAGTTGGCCTTTAATTGTCCTTAGAGAGCCGGTCCCGGCAGTCGGAAACGGATGGTTCGGGGCCAATTCAGAGGCCAACTACCAGCTTGGGCAATGGCTCCGGCTGGTGTTTTTCACGAGGAGCGTCAATTTATGTTCAATGCGAAAGCCTATGCTGCGGCCAGTGCGACATCGGGGCTGGCCCACGCCCAGATCAAACGCCGCGATCCGACGCCGCGCGATGTGCAAATCGAGATTCTTTTCTGCGGCATCTGCCACTCCGATCTCCACATGGTTCACAACGAGTGGAGCAGCGTCATGCCCACCGTCTATCCGATTGTCCCCGGCCACGAGATCGTCGGGCGAGTCACCAAGATCGGCCCCGCAGTTACCAAGTACAAGCCGGGCGACATTGCGGCGGTTGGTTGTCTGGTGGACTCGGACGGCACTTGCCCTCAGTGCAATGCTGACCTTGAGCAGTTCTGCCCCAACTTGACGCTCACCTTCGGCTCCCCCGACAAGCACGGAACGGCTCCCGTCACCTACGGCGGCTACTCCGACAGCATCGTTGTCGATGAACGCTTCGTACTGCGTATTCCCTCCAACCTCAACCTTGCCGGTGCCGCTCCGCTTCTGTGTGCCGGGATCACGACCTACTCGCCCATGTGCCGCTGGGGCGTTACCAAGGGCAAGAAAGTCGGCGTGGTCGGCCTCGGCGGCCTGGGGCACATGGGCGTGAAATTCGCCCGAGCGTTTGGTGCCCACGTCGTTGTTTTCACGACTTCACCCAACAAGAAGGAGGACGCCCTTCGCCTGGGGGCCGATGAAGTCGTCGTGTCCCGCAACGCGGACGAGATGAAGAGGCACGCTTTCAGCTTCGATTTCATCCTCGATACCATCTCGGCAGAGCACGACATCAACGCCTACCTCAACTTGCTTGGCCGAGATGGCAACCTGACCCTCGTTGGGGCACCTACGAAGCCCCTGGCGGTCGCCGCCTTCGCCCTCATCATGGGCCGCCGCAGTTTTTCCGGGTCGAACATCGGCGGGATTGCCGAAACCCAAGAGATGCTCGACTTTTGCGGAAAGCACAATATCACTGCCGATGTCGAAGTCATCCCCATCCAGAAGGTCAACGAGGCATACGAGCGACTGGTGAAGTCCGATGTGAAGTACCGTTTCGCTATCGACATGGCCTCGCTCAAGTCCGAATAAGGGAAGCAAGGCCATGAAGCTGGCCTATGAAATGGGAACCAACGTGTGAACGGAGCAGACCTGACGGCAAGTTTCGAGGCAAATGATTGGACGTATCTGACGAACGGCATGAAAAGGAGTCGAGATTATGGCAGATGAACCGACAGGCGGACGCAAAGCATACGGCGATATTGCCTCCGCACTCGGAGAATTGACGGACAAGGTACTCTTCGGGGAAGTCTGGGAACGGCCCGGCCTCTCCAAACGTGATCGGAGCCTCATTACCGTGGCGGCACTCTTCGCAGGCTACCGCACCAACGAGCTTCCATTCCACCTGGGCAGGGCGATTGAGAATGGCGTCACCAAGGATGAGTTGATCGAACTCATCACACATCTCGCTTTCTACGCTGGCTGGCCCGCAGCTAGCACCGCCGTCACAATCGCAAGGAAGGTATTCGCAGACGTTTCACGATAAAGACAATGACCAGACACAATGACCAAAGTAGGAGTCCGACAATGCAAAAGCGTAAACTTGGAAAGAGCAATTTGGAAGTCTCGGCCCTCGGCCTCGG